>JAUNLK010000001.1 GCA_030535395.1 Tissierellia bacterium | reverse complement strand
TCCACTTGTCAGTAACTAAATCTCATGTCCAGTTTTTGGGGTACACACCATTTTTATGGGGGCGATTTTGATTCAGGGGGGGTGATCCAATGAGTGACGAGTGTAAAAACAAAAATCTCCGAAATGTTCATCTTGGGGATTTGTTGATTCATGGGCTGATTTCGGCTTTCATCACCCTGGTCATGTTTGCCCTGACCCCCGGGGGACCTCTGTCCACTTTGAAACTGGGAAGATTTCCCCTGGTCTTTGCACTGAACTTCGCCCCCATTTTCATTTTCTCCGTCCTCCTGGAGGGGCTGTTGGGGCGGATTCGCCCCGCAATTATTGTAAATGCCGTGTTTTACATGGGGCTGTTTGTCATTCACCGGACGAAAGTCATGTATCGCAATGCTCCCTTTGTCTTTAGCGACTTCAAACTGGGCCTGGAGGGGGCGAATATGCTCAAGCAGTCCTATTATCCAGACCGATACGCCCTGATCATCCTGGGAGGGGGCCTGCTTTTCACCGTGCTGGCCGCCAAATTCCTCAAAAAGCCCAAGATCAAATTCCGCCAGAGGCTGTGGATGGTCCTGGCTGCCCTCATGGCGGCGGCCCTTCTCTTTGGCTCCGTGTACGTTCAAGACCGCCTGTACTACTCCCTGCCCGTGGCGGGAAATCCCTACAATATACTGAGCCACTTTAATTCCAAGGGATTCAACTACACCTTTTTGTATCGGATCAAGGATGTATTTGTAAAGGCGCCCCAGGACTACGACCGGGAAGAGATCCAAAAATACGACGAAGAGGACCGTTCCCAGGAGCTGGCCACTTTGAGGAACCGGGAAAAGCCCAATATCATCTGGATTATGGGCGAGGCCTTTACGGATCTGTCGCAAAACAGTGCCTTTTCATTTGAACCGGGCTTCGATCCCAACGAAAATTTTAAGAGGCTCCAGGGGACGTCCATCCTCAGTGGGAGAATTGTGACCCCCTCCTTTGGCGGGGGCACTGGGGACACTGAATTTGACGTTTTGACGGGGACCCTCACCACCGATGTCTCCATTAATGGCTATGAATCCTTTAATGCCATTAAGAGGGAGATCGACAGCTTACCCAGATTTTTAGACGACATTGGATACCAGACCCGGGCCTTTCACCCGGGCTATGAGTGGTTTTACCGGCGAAACGAAGTGTACGGCAAGATGGGCTTTCAGGAGATGTACTTCCTGGAGGACATAGAAAACCCCGAGATCAGGGGGGAGTATGTGTCGGAAAAACAGTTTACCGATCTTCTCATAGAAAGATTTGAGGCGGACCTTGAAAAGAGCGAAGCCCCCCTATTTGATTACGCCGTGGACATTCAAAATCACGGGCCCTACACCTACGACAAGTATCAGGAGTCCTATCCCTATCACAGCAAATACAAGCTCTCCCACGATGCCGCCAATATGTTTGGCTCCTACTTTATGGGGGTGAAGGACATCGACCGGATGCTGGGGAGGGTCTATGAGATGATGATGTCCAAGAGAGAACCCATTGTGCTGGTCTTCTATGGGGACCACCTCCCCTCCCTGGGGAGTGAGCCCAGTGCCTACGAGGAGATCAAAAAGGAGCTCAGTTGGGAGGATCTGGAAGGGGAGATCGAGTACTATTCCACCCCCTTTATGGTCCTGGCCAATGAGTCGGGGAGGGCCTATCTCCAGAGGGAAAACACCGAGCTCAACCACGGGGCCGTCATCTCATCCAATTATCTGGCCAGCACCGTCCTGGACCTCTTGGGCTACACCCAGGGGGATCCATTCTTTGGCTACAATTCAGAACTGCGGAAGAAACTCCCCGTGATCTCCAGGCACTTCATCTACGATGGCAAGGATGCCTATCACAGGACGGAGGGGGACACGGAATCCCCGGAAATCTACCACCACTACAGAAAATACGAGTACTACAGAATCAACGACTGATAAAGGGCCAGATCAGCGGCGGCTGAGGCCCCGGCGGATGATTCCTCAAGCTGCCCATTCCCCTGGAAGATCCAGGGGAATTTTTTTGAGGGAGTAGTTTACAATTGAAAAGATTGTTATCTCCGTGATATACTCTAGCAAAAGGGGGAAATCATGGAAAATTTTGTACAGCAAATGAAGGAAAAGGTCCTCTCCGGGGGAAGCGTCACCAGGGAGGAGGCCCTGGAGCTCTTCCACAGCGACTTTGAGGAGCTCACGGCAGCCGCCCACGAAATTCGGGAGCACTTTCACGGCAACGCCTTTGACCTCTGCTCCATTATCGATGCCAAGGGGGGAAACTGCTCCGAGGACTGCAAATTTTGCGCCCAGTCGGGCCACCATGACGCCCAGACCAACTGCCACCCACTGGTGGATGTGGACACCGTCATTGAAGGGGCCAGGCGAATCAAGGAGCAGGGGATTCTCCGCTACTCCCTGGTCACCGTGGGCCGGCGGCTCAGTAGGGCCGAAGTGGACCAGGTCTGCGAGATTGTGAAGCGGGTGAAAGAGGAAGTGGACCTGGAGCTGTGCGTTTCCAATGGCCTCTTGGACTACGAGGACTTTGTAAAGCTCAGGGAAGCGGGAGTCACCAGAATCCACAACAATTTGGAGACCTCCGAGGGCTTCTTCCCTGAGATTGTAAGCACCCACACTTTCCAGGACAAGGTGGACACCATTGTCGCGGCCCAGAGGGCGGGGCTCGAGATCTGCTCCGGGGGGATCATTGGCCTGGGAGAGAGTATCGAGGACCGGATCGACATGGCCTTTTCCCTGAAGGAACTTGGGGTGAAGAGCGTCAATCTCAATGTCCTGAACCCCATTGAGGGGACCCCCCTGGGGGACCAGATTCCCCTGGGAATGGAGGAGATCAACCGCACTTTTGCCGTCTATCGCTTTATCCTGGGCTATGTCTTCCTGCGACTGGCCGGGGGCCGGGCCCTCATGGAAGAGGGGGGCATCAGCGCCTTCCAGAGCGGGGCCAATGCCACCATCACCGGCGACCTCCTCACCACAGCGGGCATCACCGCCCAAAAAGACCGCAACACCATCGAAAGCATGGGCTACGAGGCCAAAGTCGTGGCCCTGGGAGAATAGAAAGACCAGTGGGAGACCACTGGTTTTTTACGTGGGGGAGCCGCCCAAATGCTGTCACTCTCGCCCCGAGAGGAGGTGGAGGGTGGCCGCCCGGGCCCTACAAAAACTTCCCTGAGCTCCTCCCAAGGGCGTTTTCCCGGACAGCTCCGACCTGAAAAAGTGATATCATAAGTTCAGGGAAAAACATTTTATGGATCCGGATCAGAGGGTCAGTGAAAAGGAGGAACCCATGGAATGGCAAGGAATGTACTGGGACCGAAAAATGATGGAGGCCTTGGAAGAGTTGGCCCACCCCGAAAACCAACGGGCAGTGATGGAAGTCTTTCACAACATCAACAGCGACTGTATCATTGAAGGAGAAGACCCCCTCTACGACGGCTACCAAAAACTCAGAGAGATGGGAGAGGAGAAAATCGCCGAGAAATACCTGGCACCGGAACTAGAATTGCAAAGAGAGATGATCCAAAAACAAATGAGAGGGCAAGAATAAAATCATAGGAGAAAGCCAAAGGCACAAATCCAGGCAAAAAACGGACAAAAGCAACTGAAACCTGAGCTATCTTCTGGAAAGATTTTTTCATTGAATCCATATTTTTAGAAAATGAAACGCCCCCAAGAGCCGGACCCGGAAATCCAGCTCTTGGGGGTGTTTTTGGGTTTTGGGGCTGTTTTGTCCATGAAAAAACCACCCTGGGGGGTGGTTTTAGTCTTGGTCCAGGTAGACGGTGGATTGGCGGAGTTCGCCGCTGGAGACCCACACATTGGAGATGCCTTTGGGGAGGGGGAAGGTGACGATGCCGGGGCCGTTTTTCTTGCCCAGTCGCCGTTCGCCCTCCCAGAGGTTGATGTGGACTTGGTTGGTGGCCACGAAGATGGTGCGGGTGTCTTCGTCGGTGATGTCGCTGTCCAGGATTTCCAGGAAGGGCTCGTCGGACCAGAGGGATTTGATGATGTAGTAGAGGTTTTTCCGCTTTTTCATATCTCGGGTGAAGACCCCATCGAAGAGGGAGGGGGGCTCCGACTGATTGCGCTCGTTGAAGAAGAGGCTCATGATGCCCGCGGTCTTGTCGAGCTTACTGATGGAGCGGTAGTCCTCCAGGAAATTGTCCTCGGAGAAGTGGATGCCGGTGAGGGTGAGGGGGTGGAGCTCCTCTCGCTCCAGCCACTGCTCGCTGAGTTTGGCGCTCTCCTGGGCGTCCAGATCCAGGCTCAAAAGGTCGCTTACGGATTCCACCTCGGAGCTATCCAGTCCCCGGGTGATCATGGTGAGGCGGGTGGGGTCCAGGTGGTGGCAGAGATTGTTGAGGCTGAGGTACATGGCATCGCAGCCCGGCTCCTCCTCGTGGCCCAGGCCCCAGAAGATGATGGAGGGGTGGTTGAAGTTTTGGAGGATGAGCTCCCTCATTTGCATTCTGAGATTGTAGAGGAACTCCTCGCTCTCCTTTTTGGTGACCCGAAATCCCGGCCAGAGGAAGAAGCCCATTTGGTCGGCCACATTGTAGGAGAATTGGAGATTTTGGGCGTGGTGGAAGTGGAGGGCATTGGCCCCCATGCCCTTTAAGAGGAAGAGCTCGCTGTGGAGGTCCTCACTGGTGGCGGAGCCAAAGGGGATGTCCGAGGAGTGCTTGTGGATGCCCCGCATGGGGAAGGGCTCGTGATTGAGATAGAAGCCCTGGTCGGTGGAGACGGAGAAGAGGCGGATGCCGTAGTGGATCACCAGCTCATCCACCACCATGTCGTGGTCCAGGATTTGGGCCTTGACCTTGTAGAGGAAGGGGTCCTTGGGGCCCTGCCACAGGTGGGGATAGGGGATGTAGAGGGGGAAGCGGAGGTGCTCCTGAACGGGGAGTTTGATATGGGCGATGATTTTGGCCGGGGCATCGTAGAGATCGATGTTCAAGTACTGGCCGGGCTGGGGATTGGTGATATAGGCCCGGAGCATGAGCTCGGCGGTTTTTCGGGTGAGTTCGTTGGTGTAGATGAACAGCCCGTCGCTGCCTCCCATGTCCATGGAAAAGTGGGTGTCGCCCACGGAAATCATTTGCACGCCCCCGTAGAGGCCCCCGTGGAGGAGCTGACTTTTTTCGTTGGGAAAGACGTCGGGATCGGGGGTATTGTCCACGTCGATGGTGAGTTCGTTGTTGGTTTTTAGATAGGCGGTGATGTCCAGCCGGAAAGCGTTCATCCCACCGGCGTGGTCCCCCACGTAGTTGCCGTTAACAAAGACAGTACACTTATTTATGGCCCCCAGGACTTCCAAATAGACTTTCTTTCCTCCCGGGTGGGTAAACTGTTTCATATAGGTGCAAGTACCGAAATAGGCTTCGTCGGCCCCCTCATTCCATTGGTGGGGGAGTTGGACGATTCTCGGTTCCGATTCTCGAATAAAGGTCCAATCGTTAAGTATGGGAATGATTTTTCTCATTAGTCACCTCATCCCTATGATACACTATTTATTTAAGAAGGCGATAGCCTCCCCAGGGAGAATTCCCAAGAAATGGAAACAGATTTAGGAGGATGTAGAAGAGATGAAACGACTTTTGGTAATGGATGGCAGTAGCTTGTTTTTTCGGGCCTTCTACGCCTTGCCCCTGTTGAAGACCAAGGCCGGTCACTACACCAATGCGGTCTATGGCTTCATTTCCATGATGGAAAATGCCATCCGGGAAGTGGAACCCACCCACAGCCTCATCTGCTTTGACCGGAAGGGCCAGACCTTCCGCCACCAGCTCTATGAGGACTACAAGGGCACCCGGGAGAAGATGCCCACGGAATTTGAGCAGCAGTGGCCGGTGCTCATGGAGATTTTAAAGCTCATGAATGTGGCCATTGTGGACGACGGCAAATACGAGGCCGACGACCTGGCGGGGACGGTGGCCGCCATGGCCGAGGAGGAGGGCTTCGAAACCTATCTCCTCACCGGGGACAAGGACTACTTCCAGCTCATCAGCGAAAAGACCAAGGTCCTCCTCACCAAAAAGGGGATCACCAATTTGGAGGTCTACGATGTAGAGAGGCTGAGGGACGAGTACGACCTGAGCCCTGAGCAGATGATCGACCTCAAGGGCCTCATGGGGGACAGCAGCGACAATATTCCCGGTGTGCCGGGGATTGGGGAGAAGACGGGCCTCAAGCTCCTCCACGAATTTGAAACTCTGGAAAATATCTACCAGCACTTGGATCAGGTGTCGGGGAAGAAGCGGGTGGAGAATCTCACGGAGTTCAAGGCCCAGGCTTTCCTCTCCAGAAAGTTGGGGACCATCATCCGCAATGTGCCCCTCTCCCTCACTCTGGAGGACATGGAGCGGCGGGAGTACAATTTGGAAGAGCTGCGGCAGTTCTACCGGGAGTATGAGTTCAACACCCTCCTCCAGCGCCTCCCCGACGAGGAGAAGGAGGGGGAGGTGCTTGCGGAGACCCTGGAGCTCATGGACCTGGAGGCCCTGGTGGCCTCCCTGGAGGGGGAGCGGATTCTGGCCAAGGTCTTCTCCGATGATGAGGCCCACGATTATGACGGCAGCCAGTACCTCCTCCTCTCCGACGGCACCCACGGGGGCGTGGCAAAACTGGGCTTTGAAGAAATGGACGCCCTCCGGGAACTCTTGGAGGATGAGCGGGAGCTGGTGACTTTTGAAGAAAAGCACCTGATCATCTACGGCCTCCAGAAGGGCTACAAACTCCGGGGCTTCACCTTTGATACGGCAGTGGCGGCCTATCTCATAGATCCGTCCCGGAGCAATTACAGCGCCGATTATCTCATCAATCTCATGGGCAATGTGCAGATGCCCACTTGGGACGAGCTCTTTGGCAGGGGCAAAACGGCCAAATCTGTGGGGGAAAATGAGGAGGGGCTCCTTCAGTACGCCACCTTCATCCACCGCTACGGCCTGAAGCTCGCGGAGAAACAGGAGGAGCAGCTCAAAGCCACGGAGATGTGGTCCCTCTTCCGGGACATTGAGATGCCCCTCATGGAAGTCCTCTGCGATATGCAGCGGGTGGGCATGGCCGTGGACAGGGATGTTTTAGAGGAGCAGGGCAGGGAAGTGGGCCAGGCCCTGGAGGTCCTCACCCGGGACATCCACCAATTGGCAGGAAGGGAATTCAACATTGCCTCTCCCAAGCAGCTGGGGGAGATCCTCTTCGATGAAATGGGCCTCACCCCCATTAAAAAGACCAAGACCGGCTACTCCACCAGTGTGGACGTCCTGGAAAAACTGGTGGAGGAGGACCCCATCATTGAAAAGATTTTGGAGTACCGTCAGCTCTCCAAGCTCAAGAGCACTTATATCGATGGACTCATGGAGTACATTGAGGAGGACGGCAGGGTCCACTCCACCTTCCAGCAGACCATTGCCGCCACCGGGAGGATCTCCTCCACGGAGCCCAATCTCCAGAACATCCCCATTAAGACGGAGCTGGGCCGGGCCATTCGAAAGGCCTTCCCCGCCACCGAGGGCCACATCTTTGTGGACGGCGACTACTCCCAAATTGAGCTGAGGGTCCTGGCCCACATCTCCGGGGATGAGGTGATGAACGAGGCCTTCCAAAAGGGGGAGGACATTCACCGCACCACGGCCTCCCAAGTCTTCAAGGTGGCCCCGGAGGAGGTGACGCCCCTCATGAGGAGCCAGGCCAAGGCGGTGAACTTTGGCATTGTCTACGGCATCAGCGACTACGGTCTGAGCCAAAACCTCAATATCCCCAGGAAGGAGGCCAAGCACTATATCGATCAGTACTTGGACCACTTCCCGGGGGTGCGGCAATTTATGAAGGACATTGTGGCTAAGGGCAAGGAGGACGGCTATGTGGAGACCCTCTTCCACCGCCGCCGCTACATCCCCGAGCTCAACGCCAAGAACTTCAGCATTCGCTCCTTTGGGGAGCGGGTGGCCCTCAACACCCCCATTCAGGGCTCCGCTGCCGACATCATCAAAAAGGCCATGGTGGCCGTCTATAAGAAGCTCAAGGAGGGGGGCTACAAGTCTCGCCTCATTCTCCAAATCCACGACGAACTCATGATTGAGGCGGCAGTGGAGGAGAAGGATCAGATGCTCAAGCTCCTCCGGGAGACCATGGAGGAAGTGATGGAACTCAGCGTGCCCCTGAAGGTGGACGTGGGAGAGGGGGCCAGCTGGTATGAATCCAAATAGAGCTCGGAGAATCCTCATTACGGGGAGCATTGCCACGGGAAAGAGCAAGGTGAGCAGCTACCTGAAAGATCGGGGCATGACTCTAGTGGATGCCGATGAGATTGCCCGGGACCTCTCCAAAGACCCTGCGGTCCTCTCGGAGGTGGCCCAAACTTTTGGGCCGGAGTATGTGGTGGAGGGGGGCTTCAACCGGGAGGCCCTGGCCCAGCTGGTCTTCGCCGATCCTGAAAGGCGAAGGGAGCTCAATGCCATCCTCCACCCCCGAATCTACGATGAGATCCGCCGCCCCAGGGAGGGGACGGTGGTCTTCTACGACATTCCCCTCTACTTTGAAGTGGAGGAGGAGCTGAACTTTCCCATGGACGACATCTGGGTGGTGGCCACCTCCCCGGAGGTGCAGCTTCAGCGGCTCATGGCACGGGACGGCATCGACGAGGACTTTGCCCGGGCCAAGATTGAGGGACAGATGTCCCAGGAGGAGAAGGTGGCAAGGGCCCATGTGGTTCTGAACAATGACGGCACAGAGGAGGAATTATTTGAACAAGTGGACCGCGCTCTGGAAAAAATTTCCAAGTAGAACTCTGAAATTGGGGGCCGTGGCCCTCTCTGCCCTCGTCCTCATCACCGCCTGTGGGGGGAGGGGGGAGGCGGAGGTGCCCGTGGTGGTGCAGCCCCCCGCCAGTGGGGGCGCCATCACCGTGCCCCTGACCAATTTCGACACCTTAAACCCCCTCCTCACCACCAATGAGGACTACCATCAGTTTTCCCAGCTCATCTACAACTCCCTCTACACCCACGAAAACGACGGGAGCCTGAAGCCCCAACTGGCAGAGCACGTGGAGCGCTCCGAGGACGGCAAGCGCCTCACCGTGACCCTCAAGGAGGAAGTCTACTTCCAGGACGGTGCCCCCCTCACGGCAAAGGATGTGGCCGAAACCTTCAATGCCATGAAGAAGCTTCCGGCAGACAGCCCCATGATGAACAAGCTCCGCCACAGCGTGGGCCTCTCCAATCCCTTTGATCCCGAGACCTTCGCAGAGGCCAAGGTCTTCGACGAGCGAAATGTGGACTTCGAATTTCAGCGGCCCTATGCCGGGGCCCTCTCCATCCTCACCTTTCCCATACTGCCCGCCCACCTCCTCAGCCAGGAGGAGATGATTCAGGCCGAGGACTTCCGCCCCCTGGGCACGGGGCCCTATCAATTTGTGTCCTACACCCCCAATCGGGAGATCGTGCTGAAAAAAAATCCAAATTATTTCTCCGATGTGGCCTACGCGGAGGAAATTTATGGTAAGATATACGCCGACGCTGACTCCATACGAGAGGCCTACGATTCCTCTTCGGTGGATCTGTTCTTCTCGGAGGACTACACTTGGGACCGCTACCGGGCGGACGAGAACTCCCAGCTGGACAGCTATCCCACCAATCGCTTGGAAGTGATGGTCTTCAATCTGGCCGATCCCACAGTGGGGGGCCACCGGGCCCTGCGCCAGGCCATTAGTCAGGGCGTCAATCGTCGCAGAATATTGGACAGTTTGTACCTCTCTCAGGGAGTGCCTGTAAATTTTTTCCTCAATCCGGAAATAAATACTTTACAAACTGCTAATAATGACGTATACTCAAGTGTAGATGCTTCACGTGAGCTTTTGAGAAAAGCTGGTTTTCGTGATGTGGATGGCGACGGCTATTTGGAACTGCCCGACGGCAGTCCCCTGCGCCTCAGGATTCGCTACGATGCGGGCAATGATCTCAGAAGCAGACAGAGCAGTTTTTTATTGGACGATCTCCAGGCCATGGGTATAGAGGCCCAGGGGGAGCCCTTCAACAAGAGTGAGGGGGAGACCCTCCCGGATCCATTCCAGGTGGCACTGGTGGGCATGAGTTTTTCCGACCATGTGGACTTGGCTGCGGTACTATCCAGCCAGGGCGTGGGGAGCCTCAATATGTCCGGCTACCAAAACGATCAAGTGGATCAGTGGTGCGCCGAGCTGTCCCTGACCACCGATAAAAAGCAGCAGCGTGAGCTCATACAACTAATCCGAGAGCAATTTTTGGAAGATGCACCCATGGTTCCCCTTTTCTTTCTCAATGAAACCATCGTCCGTTCTTCCAAACTCACCGGTGACCTGCGCCCCAATGTGTATCACAAACTCAAGGGCATCCCGGATTTGCGCGTCGGAGAATAGGCGGAGATGCTGGAATCGGCAGACAGGCATGTTTGAGGGGCATGTGTATGCAAGTACGTGAGGGTTCAAGTCCCTTTCTCCGCACCAGTGTGATCCACACTTCCCTTGGGAAGTGGGGGATCAAAGGGAAATACGATGACAGTGTTGAATCTTTGGATTCAGGCTGCCATCGTATTTTTTTACATCCATTATATCCGCTGGGGGTCCGGATCCCTCAGCGGATTTTTTGATACTGAATTTCTGCCAAAGCGTCTGGGTCCCACCACGGATTTTTTGATTCTGGATCTCCGCTCGGGGATTTGGAAATATCCTCTCACGGATTTTTTTGATACTGAATTTCTGCCCGGGGGTCTGGGTCCCACAGTAGATTTTTGCTAGAAAAATTCTGCTGCCTTTTTCGCCTTACAAATGGAGGGCCAGGAAGCAGGATAGGAGGGCGGAAGTCCACGGCAATTATTTGATGAAGTTTTGGGCTTTACGGTGTACCGATGAAAGCTTCCATCATTTACTCTCTGCACAAAAACATCTCCTCGGAATTTTGATTCCATAGTTCCTCAGGGGGCGGAGCTTCCTCGGCGGAAATTTCTCCCGTGCATATTTTCGGCGGAAGATCTCCCACCAGAAATTTTGCTCCGTATTTTTTTCGGCGGGGGAGAGTTTTGGAGGGAATTTTCCATTGTACCTTGGTATTTTGTATGGAGCTTAAAAGATAAAGTGTATACATCAAAACAATTTTGATTAAGGTGAAATTTTTTTGGAAAAGATTGAGAATGTTTGATATTTTATAAAGAAAACTATGATTTAAAAACGATTTCCCGTTTTTTAGCCCCTTTTTTCGCCCCTGGGAAATCGACTGAAAAGGGGTAGTATTGTGAAATAAACTTCGTGAAATTACTCTTTTTTAACATCAGGAAGTCTTGGTAAAGGGGGCGTTAAAATTTTCCAATTTTTTTTGGATCTTCTTTTGACATAGCTTAAAGTTTGTGGTAATCTGTAGTCACAATGAAATATTGGCCAGCCTGATTTCTCTCAGCAATCGCCAAATTGCAGTTCGGGGAAGTCGATCGGAAACGCCAGTGGCAGCACTCCATAAAAGGGGCGTCATGTCCTGCATGCGGTTTCCTTTTTTTGTGTAAATTTTTTACCCAGTGGGAAAACATTTTTTATGGAGGTACTCGTGAACAACAATTCTATTTTCATTTCAGCCTATGCAAAACTGCCCAAAGGGACTACGGCATACGATTTGTATGGTGTGTTAATTTTAGCAATTGTATTGGATCGCGATACCGGAATCATAGAGAAAGCGGAGTGCTCCCTGGCTACGAAAGTTGCCGTCGAGTTCGTATCTGAGCACATTGTGGGTCACAGTTTACTGGAACCTGAGAAGCTCATCAGCGAATTCGAGAGTGTATACTTTGGCGCTGCCAAAAAAGCCATTGTGTCTGCCATCAACATTTGCTACGAAAAATTGCAGCAGCTCAATAGCGCTCAAGAGATCGGAGAAGAGTAGATTAGGGGGTTTTAATGAACAAGGAGAGAATGCGTTGCAAAGCTCTTGAGGACAAAGTGATGTCCGCCGAGGAGGCCGCGAAACTCATTGATGCCGGTAGTACCGTGGGAATGAGTGGCTTCACCCCGGCCGGATACCCCAAAGTGCTTCCCGTGGCTCTGGCAAAGCGTCAGGAGTCCGGTGAAGACTTGTCCCTGACTGTCATGACCGGTGCCTCCGTTGGCCCGGAGATCGACGAAGTACTGGCAGGGAGCGGTGCCGTTGCCCGCAGATTCCCCTACCACACCAACGCAAGTATCAGAAAACAAATCAATTCGGGAAAAATCCACTATGCCGATGCCCATCTGTCCCACTCGTCCCAACAATTTAAGGCGGGCTTCTATGGTCCCATCCACTATGCAGTAGTGGAAGCTCTGGCCATTACGGAAGAGGGGAATATCATTCCCACCACCTCCGTGGGCAATAGCAATGTCTTTGTGGAAGTGGCCGACAAGGTCATCGTAGAGGTCAACACCATTCAGCCGCCAGAGCTGGAGGGGGTTCACGACATTTACGATGTGCCCAAGGTGCCCCACCGCAGGGAGATTCCCCTGATGAAGACGGACGACCGAATTGGAACTACTTATATTCCCTGCGACCCTGACAAGATCATCGCCGTAGTGGAATCCGATGTGCCCGACCGCACCCGTCCCGTGGCCGCCATCGATGACATCAGCCGGAAAATGGCCCAAAACCTCATCGGCTTTTTGGAAGGGGAAGTGGAAGCCGGTCGTCTGCCGGAAAATCTCCTGCCCTTGCAATCGGGGGTTGGCAGCGTGGCCAACGCCGTACTGGGGGGTCTGGCCGATTCCAAATTTGAACACCTGACGGTGTACTCCGAAGTCCTTCAGGACTCCGTATTTGACCTCATCGACGCTGGAAAAGTGGACTTCGCCTCCGGCACCAGCATCACCCTGGGACCCGACAAGGCCGCCAAGCTTGCCGAGGACATTCCCAAGTACAAGGACAAGATCATCCTGAGACCTCAGGAAATTTCCAACAACCCCGGAATTGCCCGTCGTCTGGGTGTCATCGCCATGAATACCGCCATTGAAGCGGACATCTACGGCAATGTAAACTCCACCCACATCTCCGGGACCAAACTGATGAATGGTATTGGTGGCAGCGGTGACTTTGCCCGCAATGGTTACATCTCCATCTTTACCACTGCATCCACTGCCAAGGACGGCAAGATTTCTTCCATCGTACCCATGGTCAGCCACCACGACCACACCGAACACGATGTCATGGTGATTGTCACCGAGCAGGGGGTCGCCGACCTTCGAGGCCTGGATCCCATCGAGCGGGCGGAAGCAATCATTGAAAACTGCGCCCACCCCGACTACCGCGAGGCTCTGAGAGACTATCTCAACCGGGCCAAGGAAAAGGGCGGACACATTCCTCATCTGTTAGATGAAGCCTTGAGCTGGCACAGCCGCCTGGCCGCAACGGGCAGCATGATGCCGGAAAGCACAGAAAACTGAGAACCAACGAAATCCATAGGGGGATGAATTATGTTTGAAAAAGATAAAATTGATGCCATCAGAAGCGCATCGGAAGAATTTGACGCCAAAGTGGCCAAGGGCTTGGAAAAATTCCCCGAGAGAAAGGAAAAATTCCAAACCTCTTCTGAAATTGAAATCAAACGCCTCTACACTCCAGTAGATCTGGAAGAAGCTGGCTTCGACTACATGGAAGACTTGGGCTATCCCAGTGAATATCCCTTCACCCGCGGGGCTCAAAACACCATGTACCGCTCCAGACCCTGGACCATGCGGATGTACGCTGGATTTGCCACCGCTGAAGAATCCAACAAGCGCTACAAATACCTCCTGGAAAGTGGCGGCTCCGGTCTGTCCGTGGCCTTCGACCTGCCCACCCAAATGGGTTACGACTCCGATGCACCCATCGCCCAAGGTGAAGTGGGTAAGGTGGGGGTGGCCATTGACTCCCTGGCCGACATGGAAATCCTCTTCAATGAGATTCCCCTGGACAAGGTGTCCACTTCCATGACCATCAACGCGCCCGCATCGGTGCTTCTGGCCATGTACATTGCCGTTGCTGAAAAGCAAGGGGTCTCCAAGGAAAAACTCCGCGGTACCATCCAAAACGACATTTTGAAAGAGTATGCCGCTCGCGGAACCTACATTTTCCCCGTAGGACCCTCCATGCGTCTCATTACCGACATCTTTGAATACTGCACCCAAGAAGTACCCAAGTGGAACACCATCTCCATCTCCGGCTACCACATTCGTGAAGCTGGTTCCACCGCCGTTCAAGAAGTGGCCTTCACCCTGGCCGACGGGATTGCCTATGTAGAGGCCGCCGTCAAAGCTGGCCTGGACGTGGATGCCTTTGGCCCCCGCCTCTCCTTCTTCTTCAACGCACACAACAACTTCTTCGAGGAAATTGCAAAATACCGTGCCGCTCGGAAACTCTGGGCTCGGATCATGAAAGAGCGCTTTGGCTCCAAGTCCCTGAAGGCTCAGCGCCTCAAATTCCACACCCAGACCGCAGGCTCCACCCTCACTGCCCAACAGGTGGAAAACAACGTGGTACGGGTTGCCATCCAAACCATGGCCGCCGTACTGGGCGGAACCCAATCCCTACACACCAACTCCAAGGACGAAGCTCTGGCACTGCCCACGGAAGTATCCGTTCGTACCGCTCTTCGTACCCAACAAATCGTTGCCTTTGAATCTGGCGTAACTGACACGGTAGATCCCATGGCAGGAAGCTACTTCGTAGAATCTTTGACCCTTCAAATTGAGAAGGAAGCCGAAGCCCTCATCAACAAGATCGACGAACTGGGAGGCGCACCCGCAGCCATCGACAAGGGCTTCATCCAACAGGAAATCCTGGAATCCGCCTACAAATACCAAAAGGCCGTGGACGACGGTGGCGAAATCGTCGTTGGCGTGAACAAGTTCACCGTGGAAGAAGCTGCTCCCGAAGGACTCCTCAAGGTGGATCCCTCCGTTGGGGAAAACCAAGTCAAGAAGATCAAAGAACTCAAAGAAAAACGGGACAACGACAAAGTTGCTGAAACTTTGGACGCCTTGGAAAAAGCCGCTGCTACGGATGACAATCTCATGCCCTACATTCTCGATGCCGTTCACGCCTATGCAACCCTGCAGGAAATCTGTGACCGCATGAGAAATGTATTCGGCGAATACAAGCAGACCGTTCAGCTGTAAAGAGAATTAGGGGGATATTATGGATCGTCAAATTAGAGTATTAGTAGCAAAACCGGGACTGGATGGACACGACCGCGGTGCAAAAGTCATTGCCCGTGCACTGAGAGACGCTGGTATGGAAGTCATCTACACCGGACTTCGTCAAACACCTGAACAAATCGTAGCAACTGCCGTTCAAGAGGACGTGGATGCCGTAGGCATGAGCATCCTCTCCGGTGCCCACAACTATCTGCTCCCCGCCATTGTGGAGCAGCTCAAGGAAAAGAACATCTACGACGAGCTGTTGGTCTTTGCAGGTGGGGTCATTCCCGCCGATGACATCCCAGGCCTCAAGGACGCTGGGATCGAGGAAGTATTCACTCCCGGGACCAACCTGGAAGATGTCATCGCATTCATCAAAGAAAACGTCAAGGAAAAATAAATCTCTAGAAGGGGAGGTGGCAAATGGAACTGTGGGAGAGAGTCATCCAAGGGGATGAGGTGGCCTGCGCGAGGGCCATCTCTCTGGTGGAAGACGAGCGAGAAGGTTACATCGAGCTACTGAAGAACCTCCAGCCCCACACCGGCAGCGCCGTGGTCCTCGGCTTTACGGGACCCCCCGGAGCTGGGAAGTCCACCCTGGTGGACAAAGTGGCCAAGTCACTGCGAAAGAAAGACAAAAAAGTTGGCATCATTGCCATCGACCCCACGAGTCCCTTTACCCGAGGAGCCATCCTCGGGGACCGGATTCGCATGAGCGATCTCAACTTGGACCCTGGCGTCTTCATTCGCTCCATGGGTACTCGGGGATCTCTGGGGGGGATCTCCAAGGCCACCCAAGCGGGGATCAAGGTGCTGGACGCCTATGGCTGTGAGTACATCCTCATTGAAACCGTGGGGGTGGGCCAGTCGGAGATCGACATTGTGAACACCGCCGATACCGTAGTTATGGTCATGGTGCCCGGACTGGGAGACGACATCCAGGCCATTAAGGCGGGCATCATGGAAATTGGCGACGTCTTTGTAGTCAACAAGGCCGACAACGACCGTGCGAGAAAGACCCGCATCGAAATTGAAATGATGCTGGACTTCAACAAAAACTGGGAATTCAGACCTCCGGTGTCCATGGCCATCGCCAGTGAAGGCGAGGGCATCGAAGAGCTTGTGGACAATATCTTCAAGCATCAGGACTATCTGGAGCGCTCCGGTAAAAAAGAACAGCGGCGCTTCCACCGAGAGAGGATCCAAGTGGAACAGTATGTCATGACTGACCTGAGGGATCTGGTGGACGAAGAAATAGAGAAGTACGAGGAAAAAATCAGAGCATCCGTTCACGGCGGCTCGGACCCCTACACCATTGGGGAGTCCATTTACAGCACCATCGTGAGGGATGAACAATAGAGGAGGAAATATGTTTAAGGTAACTGGTATCGATCACATTGGTATTGCCGTTCCAGAATTGGACAGCGTTCAAGAGCTCTTTGAAGATGTCCTGGGCATTGAATCCCACGGTAAGGAAACCGTAGCTGATCAAAAAGTGACCACAGCCTTCTATCCCTTGGGAGATTCTGAGCTGGAATTTTTGGAATCCACCGCTCCCGATGGACCCATTGCAAAATACATTGACAAAAACGGCGGCCGCGGGGGCATCCAACACGTGGCTTTGAGGGTGGACAATTTGGAAGCAGCCCTGGCCGACTTGAAAGAGCGGGGCATTCGTCTCATCGATGAAAAACCCCGTCGCGGTGCCGGCGGCAACAACATCGCCTTCCTGCACCCCAAGGCAACCAATGGCATCCTGGTGGAGCTCTGCCAAAAAGCCGAATAAACCAGAGGAAGTAGGAGGACAATATGTCAGAACAATTAGAACGTCTGCGTTCTCTACGGGAAGAGATCCAACAAGGTGGCGGTGCCAAGCGCATTGAAAAGCAACACGCCAAGGGAAAGATGACCGCCCGTGAACGTATGGAATACCTCTTTGACGAGGGTAGCTTTGTGGAACTGGACGCCTTTGTTCGCCACAGATGCTACAACTTTGGCCAAGAAAAAAATCGTCCCCTCACCGACGGTGTACTCACCGGCTACGGTAAGGTCAACGGACGTCTGGTCTATGCCTATGCCCAGGACTTCACCGTTACCGGTGGCTCCCTGGGGGAAATGCACGCTGCAAAAATCGTTAAAGTTCAAGAACTGGCCTTGAAAATGGGCGCACCCATTGTGGGCATGAACGACTCCGGTGGTGCCCGGATTCAAGAGGCAGTGGATGCCCTCTCCGGCTACGGAAGAATCTTCTATCAAAACGTCATGGCCAGTGCCGTGATTCCACAAATCTCCGCCATCATGGGCCCCTGCGCCGGTGGTGCCGTCTACTCTCCCGCCCTCACCGACTTTGTCTACATGGTGGATCAGAGCTCTCAAATGTTCATCACCGGTCCTGCGGTCATTAAATCCGTCACCGGGGAAGAAGTGACCTCTGAAGCCCTGGGCGGCGCCTACACCCACAACTCCGTTTCCGGTGTGAGCCAATTTATGGCAAGCGACGACAAGGACTGTATCGACCAAATTAAACTGCTTTTGAGCTTCCTTCCCTCCAACAACCGGGAACTGGCTCCCGTTTACGAGGAAGCCCTCAATATCAACACCAAACTCGCTCACCTCAACGACTTCATGCCCGACAATCCCAACAAACCCTACGACATGAAGGAAATCATTGAAGCTCTGGTGGACGATGGCTTCTACTACGAATACCTGGCAGAATACGCCAAGAACATCGTCACCTGCTTTGCCCGGATCAACGGACAGAGTGTGGGCATCATCGCCAATCAGCCGGCATTTATGGCGGGCACACTGGACATCAACGCCTCCGATAAATCCAGTCGCTTCATCCGCACCTGCGATGCCTTCAATATTCCCCTGGTGAACCTCGTGGACGTACCGGGCTTCCTCCCCGGCACCACCCAGGAGTACGGCGGCATCATCCGCCACGGAGCCAAGATGCTCTACGCCTACAGTGAAGCCACCGTGCCCAAGGTGACGGTCATCCTTCGGAAGGCCTATGGTGGATCGTATCTCGCCATGTGCTCCAAGGAACTGGGGGCCGACATTGTCATGGCTTGGCCCAATGCTGAAATCGCCGTTATGGGACCCGACGGGGCCGCCAATATCGTATTCAAAAAGGCCATTCAGGCTTCCGATAATCCCGAGCAAACCCGGCAGGAGAAAATCGCCGAGTACAAACACGAATTTGCAACCCCCTATAAGGCTGCAGAGCGTGGCTATGTAGACGATGTCATCGAGCCTCAGGACACCCGCATTCGCATTGCCGATGCCCTGGATATGCTCCTTTCCAAGCGGGAATCCCTGCCCCAGAAAAAGCACGGCAATGTGCCTCTATAAGTAGGAGGTATCTATGAATCCCGTACAACTCATTGAAGCTCTGAAAGATCCCTCAGCACTGACTCTCAGTGAAAAGTTGGTGGGCGGACTCATTGTAACCCTGCTGTCCATGATCATCGTATTTTTGGTACTCATCGTACTGATCTTTGCCATACGCATCATGGGGGCAGCCCTCAACACCAAAAAACCCGCCCAAAAAGTGGAGCAGGCCCCTGCGGCAGCCATTGTAGATGCGCCCCAGGAGGAAGCAGAGGATGACGGCCAATTGGTGGCGGTAATTTCCGCCGCCGTGGCCTCGGTCCTGGGAACGTCCACTTCCAATTTAGTAGTAACTCGCATCCAAAGACTGGACCAAAGCCGTCCCGCTTGGTCCCAGGCCAGTGCCTACGAATACAAATAAGCATTAAATGGAGGAAACCATGTCTAAAAAATTCAACATTACCGTCAACGGTACTACCTATGAGGTAGAAGTAGAGGAAGTGGGCACTGGCTCTGTGGCCGCAGCCCCCGCTGCTCCCGTGGCCCCCAAGGCTGCTCCCGCCGCTCCCAGAGCTGCCGCTAAACCCGCAGCACCCAAGGCAGCTGCTCCCGCCGGCGCCGGTGCCGTCACCGCACCCATGCCCGGTACCATCAATGATGTAAAAGTAAAAGAGGGCGACACTGTAAAGCGTGGGGACGTGCTCCTCATCCTTGAAGCCATGAAGATGGAAAATGAAATTAAATCTCCCCAAGACGGCACCGTTCAAGCGGTACACGTAAGCAAGGGCTCCAGCGTAAACACAGGAGATGGCCTGGTAACGGTAGGCTAAGAGGATACGAAAGGACACAACCATGCTTGAGGTAATTACAGGCTTTGCCGCAACGTCAGGCTTTTCTGCAATTACATGGCGCCAAATCGTCATGATCATTGCAGCATGTATTCTCCTGTACCTTGCGATTAAAAAAGACTTCGAGCCATTACTCCTCCTTCCCATAGGTTTCGGTATGCTACTCACCAACCTGCCCCTGGCGGGGATGATGGCCGATCAAATTAACACTATGGAAATTATTGCCACCGATCCGGCAACCAATTCCATCCACTACATCAACCACTTGGCATCCCCAGGGGGACTGTTGGGATACTTCTTCCTGCTGGACGAGCAGGGGATCATTCCGCCCCTCATCTTCATGGGGGTAGGGGCCATGACCGACTTTGGTCCCCTCATTGCCAATCCCAAGTCCCTCCTTTTGGGGGCCGCTGCACAACTGGGGATCTTCCTCACCTTTGTGGGCGCCATTCTCCTGGGCTTTAACGGCGCAGAGGCAGGCTCCATAGGGATCATCGGCGGCGCCGATGGACCCACATCCATCTATCTGTCCAGTAAACTGGCCCCACACCTGCTGGGACCCATCGCCGTGGCCGCTTACTCCTATATGGCCCTGGTGCCCATCATTCAACCGCCCATTATGCGGGCGCTGACTACGGAAAAAGAGCGTCTCATCCGCATGCCTCAAATGAGGCCTGTGTCCAAGACTGAGAAGATCATCTTCCCCGTAGTGGTCACTCTGGTGGTCTCCCTGACCCTTCCCTCCGCTGCACCCCTCATTGGGATGCTCATGTTCGGGAACTTGCTTCAAGAGTCGGGCGTCACCCAGCGACTGTCCAAAACTGCTCAAAATGAATTCATGAACATCCTGACCATACTCCTGGGTCTCGGGGTGGGGGCCTCTGCTTCTGCGGAAGTCTTCCTCACTGCCGGCACCTTGAAGATCATGGGTCTCGGCATTGTGGCCTTCTCCGTAGGTACGGGGACCGGTGTACTCTTGGCTAAATTCATGAACCTCTTCCTGAGTGAAGGAAATAAAATTAACCCACTGATCGGTTCTGCCGGAGTTTCCGCCGTGCCCATGGCCGCCCGCGTATCCAATGTGGTTGGTCAAAGCTACGATCCCGGAAACTTCCTCCTCATGAACGCAATGGGTCCAAATGTATCCGGTGTTATTGGTTCCGCCGTGGCTGCAGGAGTTCTGCTGACCTTGTTCCAATAATTCCCGATAGCAAGGGGGTATTAGAATATGTTTAAAATGACAGAAATGATGATTATCTTCTTAATCATCGTTCTGGGCTACGCCCTCGGGCGTGTGAAGGTCTCGGGGCTCTCTTTGGGCTCCTCCGGGGTCCTCATTGTAGCCCTGGTCTTTGGTCACTTCGGACTCTTGGTACCTGGTGTCATCAAAGACATCGGACTGATTCTATTTGTTGCCGCGGTGGGGGTCATTGCTGGGCCCGTCTTCGTGGACAACTTTAAGCACAAGGCTACGGCCTACATTCTCCTGGGGATCATCATCATCCTTTTGGGGGCCGCCACCATGGTCATCTCCAAGACCGTCCTCGGGGTCAGCACCCCACTGGGCCTTGGCATTATGACCGGCTCCCTCACCTCCACACCGGGGCTCGCTGCAGCTCTGGAGGCCACTGGGGACGAACTGGCCAGTATTGGCTACGGTATCGCCTATCCCTTTGGGGTCATTGGGGTGGTGCTCTTTGTGGAAATTCTCCCCAAGATCGCCGGTGCCGACATTGAAAAGGAAATTAGAGAACTGGAAGCTCTCTCCGCTGACCGCCTGAAGGCCAAAGCCATGGAGGGCAACAAGGCCAGCTTCCGCTTCGACGGATTTGGCTACTTCGCCTTTGCCGTTGCCATCGTTCTGGGGATTCTCCTGGGACAGATCAAAGTGCCCCTGCCCGGGGGCGGGGTCTTCAGCCTGGGTAACTCCGGCGGCCCCTTGATCATGGGTCTGGTCATTGGCAATCTGGGTCACATTGGCCCCGTGGATCTCTCCGTAGATAAGAAAACTCTGGAAGCCATTCGGGAACTGGGGCTCATCCTCTTCCTCATGGGGACCGGAACCCAAGCGGGTCAAGGACTCATCCAAGTCCTCATGGAAAACGGCATTGTCCTCTTCTTCATGGGCGTACTGGTGACCCTGATCCCCATGATCATCGGCTACTTTGTAGCCCGGAAAGTCTTCAAACTGGGCCTACTGGATACCCTGGGCTCCATTACCGGGGGCATGACCTCCACACCCGCTCTGGGTGCCCTGGTCTCCGTCTCCAATTCCGATGCCGTGGGGGCCTCCTATGCCGCAACTTATCCCATAGCATTGATCATGGTGGTACTGTCCAGTCAGTTCATCTCCATCCTTTTCCCGTAGGGGAGAGGGAGACATTAAAAAGAAGGTGGAATTTCATTTCCACCTTCTTTTTTTGCCCTTTTTTGTAACGAATCCATGAGTGTATTTTGTGGAGAAAAGAAGCCACTATGATATGAAAGAAACGATACGCCCTCGGGGTCCCGCCACGGCCGAGTTTTAGGCAGTTGTGAAAGGGAGGGGGCCCTGAGAGCTGTGGAAACACTGAATTTTTCAAGCTGGGCGGGGGAGTGGGGCCCGTAAAAAAACTCCAATTTCTGGGCCCATCTTTTTTTGATCCTGTGGTATTTTTCTAAGGGTAATGTTAGTATAACCATATACGATAATTAAACAACGAGAGGGAATCTTAGACATAACTTGGACTTCCCAGAGGATCGTTGTGACAGAATGCAGAGGTGATTTATGGCTAATGGTAACGTAACCTTTAAGGTTGGCGGTGTTCATATGAATGAATACAAGGAAGCCACCGAAAAGGCGCCCATTGAAAAACTGCCGGCACCGCAACTCGTGCGTATTCCCATGAGCCAACACATTGGGGCCCCCTGTAAGCCGCAAGTAGCTGTTGGTGATCGAGTACTCAAGGGTCAGGTGATAGGCAGTTCCGATGCCTTCATCTCCGCCGCAATTCACAGTAGTGTGGCGGGAACCGTGAAGAGCATTGTGAAGGACTTTGCGGCCGATGGTCGCTATACCGACATCATTGAGATTGAAAACGATGGAACCGATGAGTTGGATCCATCCATTCAACCCTTGGCAAACTATGAGACCATGAGCATTGATGAACTCATGGGCCATGTGAAGGCCGCAGGAATCGTGGGGATGGGTGGTGCAGGCTTCCCCCTACACGCAAAGTTAAAGAACGATCAGCCCCCACTGGATGTGGTGGTCCTCAATGGGGCGGAGTGTGAGCCCTTCCTCACCTGTGACCACAGGATGATGGTGGAGGAGGCCACTTCGGTCATCGGTTCCTTGGATCTCTTTGCCAAGCTCTACAATACGGACGAGGCCTATATCGCCATCGAGGAGAACAAGCCCGATGCCGTCCAAGTTTCTCAAGAGTACATACAAAATATGAATCCCAAGCTCAAGGTTTCCGTTATGAAGACCAAGTACCCCCAAGGGGACAGTAAGCGTCAATCGGAAGCCGTTGTGGGCAGAATCGTTCCCCCAGGGGGCGTTACCAACAATGTAGGGGTCTTCCTCACCAATATCCAAACGGCCGTGGCCTTCTACGATCTGGTGAAGACCGGCATGCCCTCCATTGAGCGGGTACTCACCGTCTCCGGGAGCGGCATTCAAAATCCCAAAAACCTCTTGGTTCCCGTGGGCACCCGGGTTCAGGACATTCTGGACTTCTGTGGCGTCAAAGACGGGGTGGTGGACATCGTCTGCGGCGGTCCCATGACCGGTAAGAGCGTCTTCGACACCAATGCCCCCATCACCAAGACCACTTCGGGCATTCTGGCCCTGACCGAGGAAGAGATCGACACCAAAGCCACCAGCTCTCCCTGTATTCAATGTGATCGCTGCATCGATCACTGCCCGGCAAATATCAATCCAACTCGGATTAACGCAGCCATTGAGCGGGGACGCATCGATGTTTGCACCACCTTCAAGGCCGATCAATGTATGGAGTGCGGCATCTGTTCCTTTGTATGTCCGGCCAAGCGTCCCTTGGCAAGTTCTGTGAAACTGGCCAAGAGAGAAGTCATGGCAAATAAGAGGAAGTAGGGGGGACTATGGACAACAGCAACAAAACGACAACTGCTTTGTCTCGAGATCCGTTTGTACAAATGGCACCACACATTCGCAGCAATGACACCGTTCAGCGCATCATGCTGGATGTCATTATTGCCCTGTTGCCAGCTGTCATCGGTTCCATCTATTATTTTGGAGCAAAAGCAGCCATTATTTATGTTCTCAGTATTCTTTCCTGTGTGGCATCGGAGTACATCTTCCAAAAGGCCACCGGCAGGGAAATTCAAATCCGCGATCTTTCCGCGGTGGTCACCGGGATTCTCTTCGCAATGAACCTCCCGGCAACGGCGCCCTGGTACTTAATTATTGTGGGGGGCGTATTCGCCATTATCATCGTAAAGCAGCTCTTTGGTGGCATCGGGGGCAACTTCGTCAACCCCGCCCTGGCCGCTCGTGCCATGTGTATGGCCGCTTGGCCCAGCCTCATGACCGCCTATGTCAATCCCGATGGTGCCAGTGTGGCTACGCCCCTGGGCATTATGAAAGAGGGTTCCAGCCTGGGCGCCCTTCCCTCCGTGGAGCGGATGATCACCGGGGACATTGCAGGGGTCATTGGGGAAACCAGTGCCGTGCTGCTTCTCATTGGATTTATCTACTTATTGGTTCGCAGAGTCATTGACTGGAAAGTGCCCGTCATCTACATTGCCACCGCTGCAGTCTTCTTCCTGATTTTGGGCGTGGACACCAGTCTTTTGCCCTATCAAATCTTTGGTGGCGGACTGATGCTGGGTGCCATCTTCATGGCCACGGACTATTCCTCTACTCCCATGACCAGCAAGGGCAAGATCATCTTCGCCATTGGCTGTGGTCTACTGACGGCTGTGATTCGTCTCAAGGGCTCCATGGCAGAGGGTGTGAGCTATTCCATCCTTCTGATGAATGTAGCCAGCCCCTTGATTGACAAATTCACCGTTGAAAAAGCTTATGGGGAGGGAAAATAAATGAAAAACTACATTCGCCTAGGCGCTGTTTTACTTATATTTTCCGCAGTTGCAGGGCTGGTTTTGGCCCTCATCAACGGGCAAACCGCACCCATTATCGCTGAAATGGAGTTCCAAAAAACCACTGGCGCCTTCACGGAAATCTTCGGGGACGAGGCCGATGCCATCGAGCCCATGGATGAGGCTGTGAAGATGGCCATCATTGAGAAGTATCCCAATATCACCGATATATTTGTCGTCACCAAGGGTGGCGAAGTCGTGGGTCACGGTATCACCTTTACGGCCAATGGCTATGGCGGCGGCATGAGCAATGCCATTGCCCTCAGGGTGGACAAGACCATTGCAGGTTTCCGCAATATTCAACACGCAGAAACTCCCGGTATCGGGGCGCAAATTGAAGAGCCCGCATACTACGAATTGTTCCAAAACAAGAGTTTTGCCGATGGTCAGGTCAACGGAGCCGTCGGTGCCCCTGGAGAGAACGACGTACCGCTCATCTCCGGTGCCACGGTTTCCACCGCCGGAATTCTAGATAGCCTCAACATGCTGCTACCGGCCTATGATGAGATTTTGCAGGGCTAGGGGGTTCGTATGAGTCTAAGTAAAGTATTTTTTAGCAGTATCTTCAAAAACAATCCAATCTTCATGCAACTCATTGGATTGTGTTCCATTCTTGCGGTGACCACCTCCCTGACCAACTCCATTGCCATGGGGGCAGCCGTAACATTCGTGCTCATCATGTCCAACACCGTGGTGTCCTTGCTCCGCCATGTGATTCCCAAGGAAATTCGTATTCCCGTGTTCATCGTGGTCATTGCAACCTTTGTAACCATGGTTCAGATGTTCCTTCAGGCCTATTCTCCCGTAGTTTACAATGCCCTGGGGATCTTCCTTCCCCTCATCGTGGTGAACTGCTGTATTCTCGGTTCGGCTGAAGGTTTTGCCTACACCAATAAGCTCATCCCCTCCATGGTCTCCGGTCTCGGAACCGGCCTGGGCTACACCCTGGCTGCCGTGAGCATGGGCATCATCCGTGAGCTCTTTGGTTTTGGCACCCTCATGGGCTTCAATATTTTCCCCGAATCTTATCCCGGTTTTGGCTTTCTCACATCTCCCGCAGGGGCCTTCGTCCTCTTGGGGCTTTTGATTGCCGGTTACCGCGAACTCATGAGTCGTAGAAGCGGGAGGTCCTAATGGAAAGCATACTTACCATACTTGTTTCCACCATACTGGTAAACAACTACATCTTTGCACAGTTCTTGGGGATCTGCCCCTTCCTGGGGGTCTCCTCTAAAACGGAAACCGCCGCCGGGATGGGCGTGGCCGTAACTTTCGTTGTGGTCATTGCATCGGCCATTACTTGGCTGTTGCAAACTTTCCTCTTGGTTCCCCTGGGACTGGAGTATCTACAGACCATTGCCTTTATTCTGGTCATTGCCTCTCTGGTACAGTTTGTAGAAATGTTCATAAAAAAATCCTCTCCGGCCCTCTATTCCGCCATGGGTGTCTTCCTGCCCCTCATTACCACCAACTGTATGGTACTGGGTGTGACGGTGCTGAACATCCAAAACGAATACAACTTAATTGAAACCATCTTCAGTGGCTTTGGTGCCTCCGTGGGCTTTGCCCTGGCGCTGATCCTCCTGAGTTCCCTCCGGGAACGCCTGGAGCTGATCCCCGTGCCCAAGCCCATGCAAGGTGTACCCATTGCCCTGGTCAGCGCCGGTTTGATGGCCATTGCCTTCTCCGGTTTCCAAGGCTTAGTATAGGAGGCGTACATGAATAATGTATTGAGTGCCGTCTTGATGCTGGGCGTCATCGGACTCATCTTCGGTGTGGCCCTCGCCATAGCCAGTCAAGTATTTGCGGTAAAAATGGACGAGCGGGTGGTTCGAATCCTGGATGCCCTCCCCGGCGCCAACTGTGGTGCCTGTGGTTTTCCCGGGTGTGAAGGTCTGGCCAATGCCGTAGCCGCCGGAGATGCCCCCACCAATGGTTGCGCCATTGGGGGCCAGGAAGTGGCCGAGGAAGTCTCCGCCATTATGGGCGTCAATGCCGGCAATATGGTCCGTGAGGTGGCCGTGGTGCGCTGCCAAGGGGACTGTGACAAGGCTGAAAATAAATACGAGTACCACGGATTTGTGGACTGTCGCCTGATGAACGACTTTGCCCAGGGCAACAAGAGCTGTTCCGCCGGCTGTCTCGGCGGGGGCAGCTGCGTGAATGTGTGTGAGTTTGACGCCATTCACGTGGTCAATGGGGTCGCCATTGTGGACAAGGAAAAATGCGTGGCCTGTAAAAAATGTATTGAGATTTGCCCCAAGAACATCATCGGCCTGATGCCCTACGATCAGAAGACCGAAGTCAAGTGCTCCAGTCACGATCCCGGAAAAGTGGTTCGGGTCAACTGCAGCATTGGATGTATTGCCTGTGGCCTCTGTGAGCGCAACTGTCCCAAGGATGCCATCCACGTGACGGACAATCTGGCTCGCATCGACTACGACAAGTGCATCAACTGCGGCATTTGTGCGGCCAAGTGCCCCACCAATGCTATTTTCACCGAGTATCCCGAGCGGGTGGAAAAACTCCGTGAGCGTCAAAAAGCAAAACAGGCAGAGGCTGCCGCCGCCAAGAAGGCGCAAGCTGAAGCGGCCAAAAAGGCTGAAGAAGCGAAGTAGTTCTGTCTGTAAGAAGCAGGCCCTTTTGGGTCTGCTTTTTTGTTGCCCAGGGGCCAGGGTCTCCCGTTTTTTCCTGTGGTATAATAAACGGGACTGGAGTGAAGGATGAATCAAAGAAAACATTTGAAATTTCTATTGGGTGACTACCTCATTGCACTGGCCATTGTGGCCCTGGCCCTGGGCATTTGGGCCGCCACTTTCCTGGCCATGGGGGAGGACAGCCAAGCTAAATATATTTCCATCCAAGTGGATGGCAAAGAGATTGAGCGGATCCCCTGGGAGGAGCGTCTGGAGGCGGGGGAGCGACACATTGAGGGCATTGGCGGGGCCAATGTGGTGGCCTTTGAGGAGGATGGGGTACACATGCTGGCATCGGACTGCAGGGATCAGATCTGCGTACACACGGCCCCGGTACACCTGCCGGGCGAGATGATCGTCTGCCTGCCCCAGCGGGTCATTGTGGAAGTGAAGGCGGAGGAGTCCTCCCCGGATACGGATTTGATGCTGCGATGAATATCAGCTCTTCCCACAATGCCCTGAGAAAGCAGATTTTTTTGGGGCTCCTCATTGCCATTGCCACGGGGATCGGTTTTATTGAAAATATGATGCCCCTGCCCATTGCCATGCCCGGGGCCCGCCTGGGCCTTTCCAATGTGGTCATTGTCACCACCATGGTGGTCTTTGGCCGGCGGGATGCCATTGCTGTGGCACTCACCAAGTCCCTGGTGCTCATGTTGGTGACGGGGGCCGTCACCAGCTTTTTCTACAGCTTCGCCGGGGCCCTCCTCTCCTCGGTGGTCATGGCCCTGGCCTTTGAGCGGCTGCCCAGAGTCTCCCTCATTGGGATCAGCCTATTGGGCTCGGCCTTTCACAATGTGGGCCAGGTGGCCACTGCCATGTTCATGGTGCACAATGTGGGGCTCATCAACTATCTCCCGGCCCTCCTCCTCTTGGGGATTTTCACCGGGATTTTTGTGGGCCACACGGCCAATATTCTATCCAGGCACCTGCTGTCGTTACACATCGTGAGGTGATTTATGTACAAGATTTTTTTAGCGTCCACCTCGCCCAGGAGAAAGGCGCTGATTCAGAAGCTCCACGGTTCCTTTGAGGTGGTGGGCCTCAAGCCCCAATTGGACGAGTCCGCCATTCGCTACCGGGACCCCGAGAGCTATGTGATGAACTTGAGCTACTTAAAGGCCCGGAGCGTTGCGGAAGAGGCGGGGGAGGGGCTGATCTTCGCCGCCGACACCGTGGTGGTCCGGGACGGGGTCCTCTTGGAAAAGCCCGGGAGCCTGGAGGAGGCCCGGCAGATGCTCCGCTCCCTCAGTGGCAGGAGCCACGAGGTCTACACCGGCTACACCCTCACCGACGGAAAGAGGACGGAGACGGACTACGATGTGGCCCGGGTGTCTTTTTCGGCGCTCTCCGATGGGGTGATTTCCATGTATCTGGCGGAGAACACCTATCAGGACAAGGCCGGCGCCTATGGGATTCAGGATGTGGAGGAGCTCTTCGGCGCCTCCGTGGAGGGGGATCGGGACACGGTGGTGGGCCTTCCCGTCGTGAAGGTGGATGAGCTTCTTGCCCGCTGGAGGGAGGGCAGGGCCGGGGGCAAGGGCGCCCCTCTTAGGACCCAGACTTTGAAGGAGCTTCCCAGGGAGTCCCTCCCCGAGGAGCGACTCCTCCGCCTGGGGGCCGAGGCTCTTGGGGACGAGGAGCTCTTGGCCATCTTTCTCAGAACGGGCCGACCGGGGCAGACGGTGGTGGAGCTTGCCGGGGAGCTCCTCTACAATCTCCAGGGAAAATACGGCTATGAGGGTCTGGGGAGCCTCAAGAGGGCGAACTTCCACGACTACACCAGTCTTTTGGGAATCGGCGATTCCAAGGCCGCCCGGCTTTTGGCCATCACAGAAATCCACAAGCGCATGGGCAAAGCGGAGCGGAGGTCCCAGAAGCTGGACAGCCCCAAAAAGGCGGCGGACTACTACTTCGATGAGATGAGTCCCTTGGATGTGGAGGAATTTCGCGTGGTGGGCCTGGACACCAAGAAGCACGTCCTCCTGGAGGAGACCATCTCCCGGGGCATGGTGGATGCCACCCTCCTCTCCCCCCGGGAGGTCTTTGCCGGGGTGGTGGCCAGGAAGTGCCACTCCATTCTCCTCTATCACAATCACCCCACGGGGGTGGTGGCCCCCTCTCGGGAGGACGACGGCCTCACCCGGCGGCTGGTGGAGGCGGGGAGAATCTTAAACATCCCCGTCAATGACCACATCATCATTGGGGACGGCCCTGAGAGATACTACAGCTATTTGGAACAGGGGCGACTTCTATGAACCGCCTCAAGGGAATTCGGCGCAACTGGTTCATTAGCGCCGTCATCGTCCTGGGGATCCTCTTTTTGGGCTTCACCTCGCCGGGCAGAGCCATCTATGGCACCCTGGACGGCATCCTCCTCACGGCCACCAGCCCCATACAGCGGAGCTTTTCCGGCATCCTCGCCAGAATGGGGGGCTCCATCTCTGAAATTCCCAATTTGGGCACCCTGGCCAGGGACTACTACCGCCTGGAGGAGGAGAATCGGGCCCTGGCTTTGGAGAATCAGAATCTCAAGGACATCATCTCCAGGTCTCCCCAGCTCACCAATGCCTATCGCCTGAAGCAGAAGAAGTGGAAGACGGTCCCCGCTCGGGTCATCCAAAAGAACGAGGGCTTCTTCTTCGACCGCATTGGCATCGATGTGGGGACCCGGGACGGCATCTCCCAGGGGGACACCGTGGTGGTGGCCCTCTCCTATGAGGGGGGCGCGGCCCCCGAGGGCCTGGTGGGCTATGTGGAGGAGGCCGGGCCCTTTACCTCCAAGGTCCGCACCATCATCGATGAGAACAATGCCGTGAGCTTTCGGAGCATTCGCACCCTGGACGGGGGCATTGTCCAGGGCAGGGACCACCAGGTCCACGGCTATGCCTACGATCTCTATGCCGACTTGGTCCCCGATGACGATCTCATCACCTCGGGGCTGGGGGACCTCTACGCCCCGGGGATCTACATTGGGAAAGTCCAAAAGGTGGTCAATGACGAGACCACCCTGGTTAAGAACTTAGTGGTGACTCCGGCGGTGGATTTTAAAAAGCTCTATGAGGTCCACGTAATCACGGAGGCCCCCCGCATTCTGGAGGGAGAGGGGGAGATGAGGCCGGAGGAGCTCCCGGCGGAGGCCCAGGGGGAGACTGCAGCTCAAGAAGAACAGGAGCTTCCCGAGGCAGGGGCCCAGGGGAATGAGGGGCCCCAAAATAATCCAGTCCAGGAGGGGGATGATCAATGAAGAGGGGCAAGAGAGTACTACTGGTATTGGCACTTTTGATGGCGCCTTTTTTACAGCTGAGCGTCCTCTACGGCGGGCTTCCCGGATTCCTCCAGGGGGCCCTGGTCCCCGTGGGGGTGATCCTCCTCAACAAGAGGAGCCACCGCTTCCTCTACACCCTCTACGGGGGAATGATCTTCGACGGCACCATAGGCAGTGGCGGCGGGGTCTATCTCCTCCTCTTCCTTTTATTTTTCCTGTGGGTGGAGTGGACGGAGCAGTGGCTGGGGGACGGCTCTCCCCTGGAGGCCCTCTTCACGGCGGCTCTGGGCTATGGCATCAGCACCATTGTCATGGGCTTTGCCCTCCTCTTTTTCAATGGGCAGGCGGCCCTCATGGACGGGGGCATTCTCCTGAGGAGAATCCTGGCCACGGGCCTCTACAGCTATCTGGGGAGCAGCCACCTCCCCAAAAGGCGCTACAAGGGCCTGGAAGAACTGAGAAAGGAGCACGAATTTGAACCGTTGGTTTGAACGCTTGAATCAGCGGAGCAGAGGGCACATTTTTGGCGGCATTGTCCTGATTCTATTCCTCCTGCTATTGCTCCAGCTCTTTCGATTCACCATTGTGGACGGTGGGAAGTACCGGAACTTGGCGGATCAGCGCCGGGTAAAGGAGATCGCCCTCACCGCCAAGAGGGGGGCCATTCGAGACCGAAATGGCCTCATTTTGGCAGGGAACCGGCCGGTATTTACCGTGCAGCTTTTAAAGGACGAGCTGGACGGGCAAAAATTGGAGGAGAAAAACCAAAACTTTTTAATTCTGTCCCGCTTTTTGGAGGAGGACGGGGCGGAGCCCATGGATGTCTTTCCCCTGAATCTCAATGTCTTCGTCTATGGGGATATCAAAGACTACAGCCGGGAGGAGAGCCCCGAGGACATTGTGGTGGAACTGTTGAAGGAGCCGGCGGCCCTGGAGGGCTTCCTCACTTCCGCCTATGAAAAGCCCTATGGGGACCACTTCTCCTATGAGGTCCTCCCCAATCTTTTGAAAAACATCAGCGATGACCTCCCCTTTGACCTCCAGAGTGGCGCCCTCATCTACGGGGCGGGCCACGAGTCCTTTTTGAGGGACCTGGGTCTGGAAAAGGAGGCGACGCCCATGGCGGCCATGGTGGCCTATCTTCAGGGGGAGGACAGCGCCCTGAGGGTCCTTTTGGGCCATCCCGTTGCGAGAAAACTCGCCTATGACACCGTGGGGGCCAGGGCCCGGGTCCGGGGGGTGGGCCTCAGGACCCACGGCAATGACTATTTCGATCAGTACATTGCCAAAAAGGCCCAGCTGCTCCCCCTTCACTCCAAGATCACCTGGGAGAGCTCGGCCAAGGAAGATTTCATCCACCTGGTACAGGCCTACGCCCTCCCCAATCTCCTGGAGGATGAGGATTTTGTGGCAGAACTCTTGGCCCACTATCAGGAAAAAAAGGGCCCCGGGGACTACCGCCATCTGAAGGGGAGGATTCTCCTGGACAAGCGGGATGTCACCGATGAAATTTTGAAGGCCTATGAGGACGAGGATTTTCTCGCCTCCCTCCTCTCCCGAGAGGACAATGCCTCCCTGGCCCAGATGGCCCTCATTGAGGCGGGGGTCAATGCCTCCATCTCCGTGGCCCAGGGCTATCAGTACACCCAAATAAAAAATGCCCAGGACCTCTTCCAGCGGGTGCGCCTCAAGCCCCAGGAGGGTTCCAAAAAACTGTGGGAGGAATTTGTCGCCGCCTATGAACTCCAGGGGGATCTCTCCATCTACGAGCAGGAGAACATCCTCTCCATCTACGAGGCGGTAAAGGAGCAGGGCTCCTATGCCTACATCCCCGTGAACTACGCCTACGAAATTGAAAATGAAACCGTGGCCAAAATCGAGGAAAATTTGGCGTCGGCCCGGGGCATCCAGGTCTCCGTGGAGCCCATTCGCTCCTATCCCTATGGCCAAAGGGCCGCCCACGCCTTGGGCTATATTGGGAGCATCGCCCAGGAGCAGGAAATTCAGCGCTATATCAAGGAACTGGGCTACGATCGCAATGCCCTCATTGGAAAGACCGGCATCGAGGAGCGCTTTGAGCTACAGCTGCGGGGCACTTTGGGCACCCGCAGGGTCCAGGTGGACAGCACCGGCAACACCACCAATATCATCGAGGAGATTGCCCCCCAGCAGGGGAATGATGTCCTCCTCACCCTGGACAGCGGCCTCCAAAAACAAGTGGAGGAGTCCATGGAGCGGGGACTGGCGGAGATCCGAGGGGGCGGCATGTACTACGGCCCCTGGGGCTCCATGCCCTATCTCACCAGTAGCGAAAAGGGCCGGCCCTACAGGGAGGCCACCAGTGGGGCGGCAGTGGTCTTGGATGTGCGCAATGGCGACATCCTGGCCATGAGCTCCTACCCCGCCTACGATCCCAATCTCTTCAGCAAGGGGATTCGCCCGGCGGACTGGGCCCTCCTCCAAACTAAGGAGGAGGACAATCCCTTGGCGGCCAGACCCCTCTACAATATCGCCCTTCAATCGGCCATTCAGCCGGGGTCCATTTTTAAGATGATCTCGGGACTGGCGGCGGAGAAACTGGGCCTGGACCCCAATCTCACCATTCAGGACGGGGGCTTTGTCACCGTGGGGGGCCAGGTCTTTGGCAACTGGCTGTGGAATCAGAAGCGAGAACTCCAGGGGCCGGAAAATCTGGCCACGGCCATTCGCGATTCCAACAACTACTACTTTTACTCCCTGGGTCTGGGGGAAGATCAAAAGACTGGCACCTCCATGGGAGTCACCGTGGGCCCCAAGGACATCGACGCCATGGCCCAGGCCTTTGGTCTGGGGGAAAAGACCAATATCGAGATCAATATTCCCCAGGAGAGCCGGGGCATTCGACCCGATCCCCAGGCCAAGACCCAGACCATGAAGGCCCTCCTTTCCCGGCACCTGGAGGCCAATATGGACCACTATGTGCCGCCGGAGGCCACAGTGGAGGAGCGGGAGGCCATGAAGGAGACTCTGGTGGCCCTGGTGGGGGAGGAGCCCCTCAGTCGTCCTGAGCTCTACAAAAAGATGGAAAAGATGGGCATGAACCCCGATGCCAAGGCCCCCAACGACCGGGTGCCCATTGTGGACCTCATTAAATACACCTATCTGGATCAGGCCCGCTGGAAAATGGCCGACACCATGAACATCCTCATAGGCCAGGGGGAAAATGCCTACACCCCCATCCAGCTGGCCCGCTACACCATGACTTTGGCCAATCGGGGCCACCTCTACGATCTCCACCTGGTGAAATCGGTGACGGGAAAAAACAATGGTTCCTATCAGAAAAAAGTGGTGGACCACCCCCTGGACCTGCCCGATGCCTACTACGATCCCATCCAAGAGGGAATGGAGATGGTGGCAAAGAACAGCATCATCGGCAAGCTCTACGCCGATTTTCCCGTGGATGTGGCCCTGAAGACGGGGACCGCCGAGCGGAGTGGTCAGAATCCCTACACCGGGGAGACCTTCGACTCCTTCGCCTGGCAGGTGGGCTATGCCCCCGCCGATAATCCCGAAATTGCCGTGGCCATCGTCCTCTTTCAGGGGGGCAGCGGCACCAATGCCTCCCCCATGATGCAGGAAATTTTTGCCGAGTACCTGGGCTTCAACAAGAAGGTGGAGCCCTCCACCCTGCCAGTGGAAACCACCGTGGCATACTAATGAAAAGAATTCAGGCTCCCCTCAGGGAGCCTCTGGACTATAGATGAAAGGGATGACCTTTGATATCAATTGATCACTTAGAGCAGTGTTTGAAAAAAGTGGAAAAACCCGCTCGCTACATTGGGGGGGAGTGGAATACCGTGGCCAAAGATCACAGCGCCGTGGACCTCTCCTTTCTCTTTTGCTTCCCCGATGTCTACGAAGTGGGCATGAGCCACTTGGGACTGCAAATTTTATACTATCTCACCAATGAGCGGCCGGAGTACCTCCTGGAGCGGGCCTTCGCCCCCTGGCCCGATATGGAGGCCCAGATGAGGGAGAAGGGGATTGCCCTCTACGGACTGGAGAGCAAGACCGAGGCCAAGGCCTTCGACGTCATTGGCTTCACCCTCCAGTATGAGATGAGCTACACCAATGTCCTCAATATGTTGGACCTGGCGGGCCTGGAGGTCCGCAGCGAAAACCGAGGGGAGTCGGACCCCATCATCGTGGCGGGGGGACCCTGCGCCACCACCCCCGAGCCCATGGCCCCCTTTGTGGACCTCTTCATCATTGGGGAGGGGGAGGAGGTCAATCTGAAACTCATGGACCTCATTAGCAGGGGCAAGAAGGAGGGCCGCTCCAAGGGAGAGATCCTCCTGGAGGCCGCCAAGCTGGACGGCATCTATGTGCCCTCCTTCTATGAGGTGAGCTACAATGACGACGGCACCTTGAAGTCCTTCCGCCCCAAAGTGGAAGGGGCCCGGGAAAAAATCAAGCGGGTCCGGGTGGAGGACATGGGGGACTACTTCAGCCACAGTAAGCTCATTGTGCCCTATTTGGAGACGGTCCACGACCGAGTGGCCACGGAGCTCTTCCGGGGCTGCACCCAGGGCTGCCGCTTCTGCCAGGCGGGGATGATGTACCGCCCCGTCAGGGAGCGGAAGGTGGCCGACATTGTGGATCAAATCGACCACATGGTCAGGGAGACTGGCTACTCCGAGGTCTCCCTGAGCAGCCTCTCCTCCTGCGACTACCGGGACCTGAGGCCCTTGGTGGATGAGCTGGTGGGCCGCTACGAGAAGGACAATGTGAGCATCTCCCTCCCCTCCCTCCGCCTGGACACCTTTATGCTGGACATCCTAAAGGACATTCAGCGGGTGAGAAAGAGCGGCCTCACCTTTGCCCCCGAGGCGGGGAGCCAGAGAATGAGGGATGTCATCAATAAGAATGTCACCGAGGAGGACCTTCTCAATGTGGCCCGAGGGGTCTTTAAAGAGGGCTACAGCCGGATGAAACTCTACTTTATGATTGGCCTGCCCGGGGAGACCATGGAGGATGTCATGGGCATTCACAAACTGGCCCAGAAGGTGAAGGCGGAGTTTTTCAATCGCCCCAAGGAGGAGATCAAGGGGAATTTCCACCTGACGGCCTCCGCCTCCTGCTTTGTCCCCAAGGCCTTCACCCCCTTCCAGTGGGTGGCCCAGGATTCGGTGGAGGAATTTACGGAAAAGGCCCGGGCCCTCAAGGACGCCTTCCGGGACCCCAAGGTGAAATTCGCCTATCACGAGCCGGAGGTCTCCCGGATGGAGGCCATCCTCGCCCGGGGGGACCGGCGGGTGGCAGAGGTCATTGAGAGGGCCTGGCGAAAGGGCCAGACCTTCGATGGCTGGAGCGAGTACTTCTCCATGGCCAAGTGGGAGGAGGCCCTTCGAGAAGAGGGCCTGGACGGCGACTTCTACGCCAATCGGGAGCGCCCCTTTGAGGAGCTCCTCCCCTGGGACATGATGGACATAGGGGTCTCCAAGAACTATCTGTGGAGGGAATACCAAAAATCACTGGCGGCTGAGACCACCAAGGACTGCCGACTGGGCTGCAATGGCTGCGGCATAGAAAATTGTTCCATGTGGAGGGAATTTCATGAAGCTCAAGGTTAAATTTTCCAAAGAGGGCATGGTGAAGTTTATCTCCCACCTGGACAGCTTGAGGCTCTTTCACCGGGCCGTACAGCGGGCAGGGATTCCCATCCTCTGGTCCGAGGGCTTCAATCCCCATATGAAGCTCTCCATCACCCAGCCCCTCTCCGTGGGCATGGAGAGTGAGGGGGAGTGGATGGAGATGGAAGTGGAGGATGGCACCGACATCTCCACCATTGCAGCAGAGCTCAACAGCGCCCTTCCCCCGGGGATTCGCATCCTCAGCGTGGAGGAAAAAGTGGGGAAGGAGTCCCTCTTTGGCGCCATTAAAACCACGGAGTACCGCTTTCTCTTCCCTCGGAGCCTCTATCCCAATGCCGAGGCCCTCAAGGCCTCCATTGAAAGGGCAGAGGCGGCGGATGAGATCATGGTGCCCCGAAAGAAGAAACAGGGCCGGAAAAAAATCTGGGTGGATGAGGACATTCGCCCCCTCATACACAAGCTGGAACTGGAGGAGGGGGAGGACTTCATCCTCCGGGCCCTTCTGGGAGCCGGCAATGAGGGCAATCTTCGTCCGGACCGCTTCCTCCAGGGGGTCTTTCCCCAGGAGGATGTGGACGGAGTGCAAATTCGGAGAGTGAGGAGTCTCGATGAGAACGAGAAACAGATCAGTTAGTCAACCGGACTTTGCCTTTATCGACGGAGAGGCCCCCTATCTCTCGGGACTCATCCAGGACGGCAAACTCATGGACATCAATCTCTTCGGCAAACAGTCCACCGTGGGGAATATCTACCGGGGCCGGGTGGACCGGGTGATGAAGCAGCTGGACTGCTCCTTTGTCCGCTTTCAAAATGGGGAGAATGGCTATCTCCCCAAGAAGTACTACCGGGGACAGCCCTTTAAGCAGGGGGATGTGATTTTGGTGGAGCTGAAAAAGGCCGCCATGGGGACCAAAAATCCCGTCCTCACCATGGACTACTCCCTCTCCGGGGAGTATCTCATTCTCCTGCCCAAGAGCAGGGGCATTCGGGTGTCCAACAAAATCACCAATCGCAAGGACAAAAACCGGATCAAAAAGTGGGTGGAGTCCCAGACCACCAAAAAGGGCCTCATCGTCCGCACCGATGCCACCGAGGCCTCGGACCGCCAGCTCAATGCCGAGCTCAACTATCTCCTCCGCCAGGACAAGCGCCTCCAAAAGGAGCTGAACTTTTTGCCGGTGCCCAAGCTCCTCTTGGAAAAGGAGTGGGGGAAGAGCTTCTTCGAAAAGTACAATCACCTTCCCATTCGCACCAATGATCAGAAGATCTACAATCGCTACAAGGATCAATTTGACATGGTCTACGACCCCAGTTTTTCCATAAGGAGCCAGGCGGAGTACCGGAAGCAGTTCGACCACCTCTTCTCCCGGGTCATCTACCTGGAGGGGGGCGGGAGCATCGTCCTGGACCAGACCGAGGCCCTCTTGGCCATCGACATCAACACCCCCAATGTCAAGGGGAAGAAGTCCTACAACGATCAGCGCCTGGAGATCAATTTGGAGGCGGCCCGGGAGATCATCCGCATGATTCAGCTGAGAAATCTCGGGGGGATGATCGCCATCGACTTCATCCACGGCATGAGTGCCAGCGATGAGTCCAAAATCGTGGCCCTCATGGAGGATGCCTTTGGCGACGACGGCCTCCAGACCACCGTCTACGGCTTTTCCCCCATGGGCCTCTTTGAACTGACCCGTCAGCGGAAGAATCTGGAGTTTAAAGAGGAGTACGCCCACGCCCTGGCCAATATTCGGGAGCAAATTGCAGAAAATCCCCGGGCATAGGCCTTGACAAGGGGCAGATTATCCCCTATACTAGTTCAAGAACAACAAGTAGAAGTCCGCTTCTCGCCTTACGACTCGCGTTTTAAGGTTCATTGCACTGAATGTTAGCATGCTGCGGACCCTTTGGGTCCGTATATTTTTTTGCCTGTGGAGGTGTCATTATCAAGGAACTTCAAATCAATGATCAAATTCGTGCCAAAGAAGTGCGCTTGATTGATCATATGGGAGAGCAACTGGGCATAGTGCCCATTGAACGAGCGTTGGATATTGCCGAGGAGGCAAAATTGGACCTCGTTAATGTGGCCCCTGGCGCCAAGCCGCCGGTGGCGCGGATTCTGGACTACGGAAAATATCGCTACGATATGATGAAGAAGGAGAAGGAATCCAAGAAGAAACAAAAGACCATCGCCGTCAAGGAACTCCGGTTCACCCCAAATATTGAAGAACATGATTTGAACACTAAAGCCAAAAAGGCGATTGAATTTTTAAATGATGGCAACCGTATCAAGGTCTCCGTTCGCTTCCGCGGCCGGGAAATGGGCCACACGGAAATCGGCCGTCGTGTGCTGGATGAATTCGTGGAAATGGTCGAGGATTACGGTGAAGTAGACAAAAAACCCAAAATGGAAGGTCGGAACATGACCATGTTCCTGGCCCCCAAGCCGGAAAAATAAGGAGGATACTATGGGAAAGATGAAAACCCATCGCGGATCTGCTAAGCGGTTTACGAGAACCGGTACCGGAAAGCTCAGACGTTTCAAGGCGTACAAAAGCCACATCACCGGGAAAAAGAGTCCCAAGCGTACGCGCAATCTGAGAAAAGGTTCCCTGGTCTCCGCTGCCGATATGCGTCGGATTGACAAGATGATTCCCTAGGAGGATACTATGGCTCGAGTAAAAAGAGGTATTAACGCCAAAAAACATCATAAAAAGATTCTAAAGCAAGCCAAGGGCTACTTCGGAGCGAAGTCCAAACTCTTCAGAATGGCCAATCAGGCCGTCATGAAGTCCATGAGCTATTCCTTTGCAGGTAGAAAGCAAAGAAAGCGGGACTTCCGCAAACTCTGGATTGCCCGGATCAACGCAGCTGCTCGCATGAACGGACTGAGCTACAGCCGCTTCATCGACGGACTCAAGAAGGCCAATATCGAAATCAACCGCAAAATGTTGTCCGAAATGGCCATCCACGATCCCGAAGGCTTTGCAGCACTGGCAAAAATTGCCAAGGGAGAATAATTTGAACCCATAGGTACGGTGTATCTATGGGTTTTTTTATAGAGGAGGAACCATGGCTCAGGGCTCAAATGTCATTTCGTCCACACAGAATCCTCGCATTAAGGAAGTTCGAAAACTGCGTCAAAAGAAGTACCGGGAGAAGACGGGCCGCCTCCTCCTGGAGGGTCCAGTGGTTTTACAGGAGCTCTGGCCCGTTATCGGCCCGTCGGTCCTGGAGCTCTTTGTAAGGGAGGACCGACTGGAGGAGGCGGCCGCCTTTGCAGAGGAGTGGACCACCGTCACAGGAGAGGTCCTACAGGCCCTGGCAGAGTCCGAGCACAGCCAGGGAATGGTGGCGGTGGTCCCCTCTTTCCTCCGGCCCCTGGAGGAGCTGCCAGAGGGGGGCCGCTATCTCTACACCGACGGCATCCAGGACCCGGGAAATCTCGGGGGCATGATTCGATCGGCCGAGGCCTTCTCCATGGACGGCCTCATTCTGGGGCCCGGCACCGTGGATGTCACCTCGGGGAAAGTCCTCCGCTCCTCCATGGCCTCCGCCTTTCGCCTCCCCATTTACAGGGGGCGGGAGGACAGCTTGGAGGGCCTCAGAGCGCGGGGGGATTTTCTCCTGGCCCTGGACATCCAGGGGAGGGGGGAGCTGCCCCCAGTTGAGGGAGGGCTCATACTCATTGTGGGGAATGAAGCCCGGGGCGTGAGCGAGGAGGCCAGAGCCCTGGCAGATGAACGCTACACCATTGCCATGAACCCAGTGGTGGACTCCCTCAATGCCAATGTAGCCGCATCCATTGCAATGTTCGCCCTTCAGGGCAATAATGAAAGATAGAATGCCACAGAAAATAGGAGGTGCCCATGGCACAGATTGTGAAACCATCCACCCTTCCGGGATTTATGGAACTGCTCCCCCAGGATCAGCGGGTCCTGGATCAAATGAAGGCTATTATTGAGAAGAACTATCGGGACAAGGGCTTTCTCGCCATCGACACCCCGGTCCTGGAGCGGGAGGAGGTCCTCCTGGCCAAGGGGGGCGGGGACACGGAAAAGCAGATCTACCGCTTCACCAAGGGCAAGACCGACCTCGCCATGCGATTCGACCTCACCGTGCCCCTGGCCCGCTATGTGGCCGAGCACTACAGCCACCTCTCCTTCCCCTTCCGCCGCTATCACATTGGCAAGGTGTACCGGGGGGAGCGGCAGCAGAAGGGCCGCTTCAGGGAGTTCTATCAGTGTGACATCGACATCATAGGCAATGGCTCCCTGGACCTCTTCCACGACGGGGAGATTCCCTCCATTATCGAGGGCACCTTTATGGACCTGGGCTTCGATGCCTTCACCATACACATCAACAACCGGAAGATCCTCAATGGCTTCTACCAGGCCATTGGCATTGAAGAGCCCCAAAATGTCCTCCGCATTGTGGACAAGCAGGACAAGGTGGCCTGGGAGGTACTGGAGGGGGAACTGGCGGAGCTGGGTCTTTCCAAAGAGCAGATTCAGTCCATTACCGAATTTAAGAATATTTCGGGCACCAATGGGGAGATTTTTGAGGCACTGGAGGCCCTCTCCCTGGACCACGAGGCATTTCAAACGGGCCTGGAGGAGCTGAAGACAGTGGTGGCCGTCGCTGAGATGCTCCTCAAGGATGAAGGGCACATTCAAGTGGATCTGTCCATTGCCCGGGGCCTGGACTACTACACCGGCACCGTCTACGAGACCTTCCTGGACGACTATCCCAAAATTGGCAGCGTCTGCAGCGGGGGCCGCTACGAAAACTTGGCGGAGCACTACACCAAGCAGTCCCTCCCCGGGGTGGGGGTCTCCATTGGCCTCAGTCGCCTCTACTATCAGCTCAACGAGGGGGGACTCTTAAAGGACTACTCCTCGGCCCCCGCCGATGTCCTCATCGTCGCCTTTGACGCCGTTCGTCAGGAGGGCCTGAAACTCTTAAAGGCCTATCGGGACCACGGGGTCCGGGCCATCTTCTACGCCGACAAGGGGAAAGTGGGCAAAAAGTTCAAATACGCCGACGATTTGGGACTCCCCTATGTGGCGGTCCTGGGAGAGGACGAGGTGAAGGAGGGCTCCGTCACCCTGAGAAATATGACCACGGGCCAGGAGGAGCGCCTCTCCGTGGAGGAGAGCATTTCCCGACTTTTGGGGTGAGATAGTTTTTTCTTTTCTGGGGTATATTAGTATCAGCAACTGTCCCATGTAATTTGAGTCATGAATCGGACAGGTGTTTCAGAAAAGATATGAACTGTCATTAATCATCAAAAGCGAGGAAGTGAACATGGAAAACAAAAACAAAATGGGTAACCCCATGGATAAGAACGGGATTGCCCCCGAACCCAGCAGAAACGCCAATGCCGGCTCCTTTACCGGTATCATTCATGAGCACGGAGCTCCTGTAAGTAATAATCACTCCGCCATGACCGCCGGAGTCCGGGGACCCATGGCCCACCAGGACACCTGGCACTTGGAAAAATTCGCTCACTTCAACCGGGAAGTCATCCCCGAGCGGAGAATGCACGCCAAGGGATCCGGTGCCTTCGGTACCTTCACCGTCACCAATGACATTACCAAATACACCAAGGCCAAGATCTTCTCCGAAGTGGGAAAGAAGACCGAGATGTTTGCCCGCTTCTCCACCGTTGCCGGTGAGCGGGGCGCCGCCGATGCCGAGCGGGACATCCGAGGCTTTGCTCTGAAATTCTACACCGAAGAGGGCAACTGGGACATGGTGGGGAACAACACCCCCGTCTTCTTCTTCCGGGACCCCAATTTCTTCGTGGAGCTCAACCGGGCCGTCAAGAGGGACCCCGAGACCAACTTGAGAAGTGCCAACAACAACTGGGACTTCTGGACCTCCCTGCCTGAGGCCCTCCTTCAAGTGACCATCATCATGAGCGACCGGGGAATCCCCTCCTCCTACCGCTACATGCACGGCTTCTCCTCCCACGCCTTCTCCTTCTACAATGAGAAGAACGAGCGGACCTGGGTGAAATTCCACTTCCGCTCCCAGCAGGGAATCATGAACCTCACCGACCAAGAGGCGGCAGAGGTCATTGCCAACGACCGGGAGAGCAATCAGCGGGATCTGTTCAATGCCATTAAACAGGGCAAATTCCCCAAGTGGAAGATGTATGTTCAGCTCATGACCGAAGAGCAGGCCAATGCCATGGAGAACAATCCCTTCGACCTCACCAAAATGTGGCTGAAGAAGGACTTCCCCCTCATTGAAGTGGGCGAGTTCGAGCTCAACCGCAATCCCGAAAACTACTTCGCCGATGTGGAGCAGGCTGCCTTCAACCCCGCCCACGTGGTCCCCGGCATTGGCTTCTCCCCCGACCGGATGCTCCAGGGGCGCCTCTTCCCCTACGGCGACGCCCAGCGCTACCGTCTGGGGGTCAACCACATGCTCATTCCCGTAAACCAGCCCAGGGGAATCAAGGACTTCCACCTCTTCCACAGGGACGGTCAAATGAGAGTGGACGGCAATATGGGCAACGAAAACCACTACCAGCCCAATAGCTATGGCAACTGGACCGTGGCCAAGGAGCACGATATGCCCGTGGAGCCCGCCGGCGATATCTTCCGCTACGACCACCGGGCCGACGACCACGACTACTACACCCAGGTGGGTCTGTTGTGGAATGCCATGACCGAAGATCAGCAGCGGGTCACTGCGGCCAATACCGCCAGAAATATGGGGGATGCCACCCTGCAAATCAAGCATCGCCACATTTACAACACCTATATGGCCGATCCCTCCTACGGTAAGGCCGTGGCCGAGGCCCTGGGCATCGACATCAACGATGTGGACCTGGACCTCCCGGTGAAGGACAGTGAAGAGGCCCTGAACCGCGCCAACAACGCCCACCCCGAACTGGACGTTCCCTCCCAGGACATGTCCAAGGTGGAATGGGAAGAGATCAAAACCGACTACGATCCCACCCTCTTCATCGACCCCGAGGACGACCCCTATCTGCTGTAATTCTTCGTCCTCCGGCGTTGCCAGAATTGGATCAATTGGATATAATATAGAGTGATTGATGGGAACGATTAGGCAGACCATTAGCGAGGGAGGACGGTGAAAGCTCCCAACCTGCTGAATACCATCCCGGACATCCGCCATAATGGGCGGCGTAAGACATACGATACATTCTCAAAGAATAAAAAAAGGTGGAACCACGTACCCATCGTCCTTTTGGACGGTGGGTACTTTTTTTAGAGGAGGAAGACATGTTTACCATTACCTATCCCGATGGAGCAACTCGGGAGTACAGCGAAGCTAAAAAAATGAAGGAAATCATCGCCGATATCTCTGAGGGCCTGGAGCGGGCCAGTGTGGGGGCCCTCTTCAATGACAAATTGGTGGACAAGCACACCACCATCAATGAGGACGGAGCACTGGAAGTGCTGAAAATGGACCACCCCCGGGCCATGGAAATCTTCTGGCACTCCTCCGCCCACTTAATGGCCTATGCCATTCAGCGCCTCTATCCCGAGGCCAAGTTCTCCATTGGCCCCTCCATTGACAATGGCTTCTACTACGATGTGGATCTGGAGGAGCAATTGGGGACCGACGATTTGGAGGCCATTGAAAAGGAAATGAAGGCCATCGTCAAGGAGGGTCCCAAGTTCACCAAGGAAATCCTCTCTCGGGAGGCCGCCCTGGAGCTCTTCAAGGAGAAGAACGAGCCCTACAAGCTGGAGCTCATTGAGGATCTTCCAGAGGATGAACAGATCAGCCTCTATCACTTGGGAGAATTTACCGACCTCTGCCGGGGACCCCACCTGGAGGATGTGAAGCAAATCAAGGCCATCAAACTCCTCTCCGTGGCGGGAGCCTACTGGCGCGGGGACGAGAAGAACAAAATGCTCACCCGTATCTACGGCATCACCTTCCCCAAGAAGAAGGAACTGGACGAGTACCTCACTCGCCTGGAGGAGGCCAAGCGGAGGGACCACCGGAAAATCGGCCGGGATCTGGATCTCTTCAGCTTCCACGAGGAGGGCCCCGGCTTCCCCTTCTTCCACGGCAATGGGATGATTCTGAGAAATGAGCTGGAGTCCTACTGGAGAAATCTCCAATTGGAGCGGGGCTATCGGGAGATCAAAACCCCAATGATTCTCAACGAGGCCCTCTGGCATCAGAGCGGCCACTGGGACCACTATCAGGAAAATATGTACTTCACCAAAATCGACGACGGCGACTATGCCATCAAGCCCATGAACTGCCCCGGCTCCATTTTGGTGTATCAGTCGGATATGCACTCCTATCGGGACCTGCCCATTAAATTGATGGAATTTGGCCAGGTTCACCGCCACGAGCTCTCCGGCGCCCTCCACGGCCTCTTCCGGGTGCGGACTTTCACCCAGGACGATGCCCACGTCTTCTGCCTCCCCTCCCAAATTCAAGAGGAGATTCGGAAAATCATCGACCTGGCAGACGACCTCTACACCACCTTTGGCTTCCAGTACAAGGTGGAGCTGTCCACTCAGCCCGAGGACAGCATGGGCAGTGCAGAGCAGTGGGAAGTGGCCACCAATGCCCTGAAAAACGCCTTGGATGAAAAGGGCCTGGCCTACGAGATCAACGAGGGGGACGGCGCCTTCTACGGCCCCAAAATTGACTATCACTTGGAGGATGCCATTGGCAGGACCTGGCAGTGCGGCACCATTCAGCTGGACTTCCAAATGCCCGACCGCTTCGGCCTGGAGTACACGGCAGAGGACGGCAGCAAGCAGCAGCCTGTAATGATTCACCGGGCCCTTCTGGGTTCCATAGAGCGCTTTATGGGGATACTCATCGAGCACTTTGCCGGGAAATTCCCCCTGTGGCTTGCCCCCGTTCAGGGCATCATCCTCCCCATTAGTGAAAAATACCACGACTACGCCAAGAAGGTGCAAAAGGAATTTGAAGCTCAGGGCCTCAGGGTCTCCATGGATGAGCGGAGCGAAAAAATCGGCAAGAAGATTCGGGACGCCCAAGTTCGCCAGATCAACTATATGATCGTGGTAGGGGAGAAGGAAGAAAACAGCGGGACCATCTCCGTGCGCAAGCGGAGCGGGGAGGAACTGGATCCCATGAGCGCCGAGAGCTTCATCGCTCAAATGAATGCAGAGATCGAAGCCAAGAGCTATGAACTCCAGTAAGAGAATTCTCGCCTACGGGGACAGCTACCTCACCGGCTACGGCGTCCCCGTGGGGAAGAATTTCCTCGCCCTCCTGGAGGAAAAGCTCCCTCAAGTCATTATGAGCCGGGGGGAAAATGGAGCCACGGCGGAGGAGACCTGGGCTCAGATCCTCCGCCATCCCCCCCGGGAGGGGGACTTGGTCCTCCTTCACTTTGGCCTCAACGACTGCCTGGGGCCCATGCCCCTGGAGGGGATCCGGGCCAGGACCCAAGAGATCCTGGGGGAAGTGGAGGCCAGAGGGGGGAGGAGCCTGATGATTCTCCCCACCCTTCCCTCCATGGTAGGGGAGGAGGAGCTCTCCTATATTGCGGCCTATATCTCCTTTGAGAATCGACTTCGGGAGTTTCGCAGCCTCACTCCGGGCTACGATCCCCAGGAGCTCTTTTCCTCCCAGGACCGCTACTATATGGACGGCCTTCACCTCAATGAGGAGGGCCACCAGCTCCTGGCCCAGTGGGTCCACGGCATCCTGGTGGAGGACTTTCCGGAGTATGTCTGAACTTGTCTGTGAAATTTTTGGAATTTTACAGTAGATCATGACAAGGCCCTGTGATTTTGGTACCATAGGACAGAGGTGAGTAGATGAAATTCTTAAATGGGGATCAAATCCCAGAAAAAAACATCCTATTGGATCAGGATGAGGAGGGCCTCCTGGACCGCATGAGGGAGGGCCGCCTCACCGTGAGAGAGTCCGTACTTTTAGGTGGATTGGTACTGGCTTCTTTTGGTGCCCTGGGCTACTATTCCTTTGTCCGGGCCCCCCTGGAGGCCAGGGGAGAACTCCTCCGGGCCCTGGACTCCCAAAAGGTCTATGCCCAAGAGGCCCTGACCAAGCCCTCCTCCCTGGTGGATGAGGGGGACGTGGAGGGGGCCCTTCTGAATTTCTTCGCTTCCCACCCCGAGGCCACTTTGGTCAATGAGGAAGTGGTGCCCACAGTGGGAGACGAGGGCACCTTGAATATGGTGGTGGAGTACAGCGGCGATCCCATGGGCCTGTCGGACTTTCTCTCCGACAGTGAGCGGACGGGCCTGGGGATGAAAGTGGACTCCGTAAACTATGTCAAGGAACTCAATGGGGAGGAAACCGCCACCCTCAGAATGAAGATTCCCTACCGGGTGGTGGACGGCAGCCTTTCGGATAAGAACTATGCCCTGGGGGGCTCCAATGTGGAGGGCTTTGAAGACTCCGCCCCCGTGCCCCCCACCACTGCCACCCCCGTTGCCCCCAGCCCCAGTCCCATAGCGCCCATAGCGCCCCCGGCCAAGGCCCCCAGCACCGTGGCCACCCCCCGGCCCTCCACCACACCGGTGCCGCGGCCCACAGTGAAGCCCAAACCCACGGTGCGGCCCTCCACCAAGCCCGTGGTAAAACCCAAGCCCACGGTGAAACCCAAGCCCACAGTGAAGCCCAAGCCCGTTGGGCCATCGGTCTCCACCTCCATTACTCCGGCGGACAAGCCCATGCCCCAGTACACGGCACCGCCCCTGACCCAGTATTCGGTCCGGGATGTCCTCCTCCAAATTCAGTTTTTGGACGAGAGTCCAGTGACCATACTCACTGAGGAAATCCTCCAGGGAACGCCCATTTCCCAGGAGACTCTGACGGTCGCCTTTACCACTGAGGCCTTCGAGAAGGAGGAGGAGCTTCCCGAAACCGAAACGCCCCCCACGGAGCTCGGCTCCCAGGAGGGCGAACATATCCCTCAAGGGGAGGGGGAACTTGAGGAGGAAAGGCCAAAGGCAGAGGAGAGAATCGAGGAGGCAGCTGTCACAGAGGCAGAGGAAGAGGATGCTAAAACTCAAGAGGAGCCCCTCAAAGTAGAGGAGCCAGCGGGGGAAAAGCCCCAGCTGACCCTCCAGGAGGGGGAAAAACCCGTGGGGCAAATTCTCACCATGACCACGGGGAATTTGTACCTGCCCAAAAATGCCTACGAGACCAGCATCGACCTCATCAACGAGCGGGTCACCGACGGCGAGCTCACCATCATCCTCTCCGATGAGGAGGGCAATACCACTACCGTCCCCATGGACCGCAAGGAAGATTTGGGGGACGGCTACACTCGCTTCTTCTTCCCCCTGGAAAAGATGGACGGCAAACAGCGGCTCACCGAGTATCGCTATGCCTTTGCCCACCCCAAAGTGGAGGAGGAGCGCCTGACCTTCCGCAATTTCCAAATTCTCTCCCGCGAGGAAAAATAATATGTTGTCGCTAAGACAAAAAAAGAATGGCTACACCCTATTGGAGCTCTTGTGCGTCCTGGGGATTGTAGCCATTTTGTCTACATTGGCCCTGTCCAATTTCGGCGTCCTCTCCAAAGTGGAGGCCCAGAGGAGCCTGGAGGAGGTCCAGCACGCCGTGGGCACCATGAGGCTCTACGCCATTGGCAATCGAGAGGGCACCCGCCTCGTCTGCAGCCAGGGGGGCTATGAGGTGATCACCGATGGGGGAGAGATCATCGCCCAGGGGGAATTTCCCAAGGATCTCACCTTTGTGGGGGAGGAAATGGCCCAGGTGGGCAGCCCCCTGAGCTTCAATCCCTCGGGGCGCCCGGCCAATGCGGGAACCCTCCACTTTAAGCTCCGTGGAGAGAATTGGTCCCTCTCCGTCTCCCCGGTCAATGGCAGATCCCGACTCTGGAGGAATGATGAATCCTAGAAAAATCCACGGCAAAAAAAGAGGGGGCTTTCACCTCATGGAGGTCCTGGTGGCCCTCATGGTCCTCTCCATACTGGTGGCCCTGCTCTTGCCCTCCCTGGCCACCGCCGGCCTCCACACCAAAAATATTCAGGAAAATCAGGCCCGACTCATGGACATCCAGTCCGCCATGGAGGCGGCCATTGCAGGGGAAGAATACCCATCCCCCCATGTGGAAGTGGAAGTGCGAGATGGGGGCGATTTGGAAGAAGTGATCCTCAAAGACAAGATTACAGGAGAGGAGTTGCTCTATGGTACGAGGCCGAAGGAGGGGTTTTACACTCCTTGAGCTCATTGTAGTGCTGGCCATGGTGGCGGTTTTGGTGGGCCTCATGGCCCAGGTGGTCCAGAGCAGCATCGTGGGGACCACGGAGCTGGCGGAAAATCTCTCCCGAGAGAGCGACCGCGCCTACGCCGTCCAGTCCTTGAGGGATGAGATTGCCCGGGCCCAGTGGATCTTTGAGGATGGCGGCGGCTATGTCTTCTGTCACTTGGAACAGGAGAGCAAGTCCTATGTGTTCGTCCGCTATGAGCTCTCCAAGGGGAGTCTCCTCCGAAAGGCCCAGCGGCAGAAGCTACTTAAGCTGCCCCCCAGTTGGCGGGGGAGCGCCGTGGGCTCCAATTTGGTCTTGGATGAGGTGGAGGCCGTGACCATGGTCCAGCGGGGAAATCTCCTGGAGACCAGCTGGACCCTCCCGGAGGGGGAGCTGGTCCACGTGGACGGCCTGAGGGGGAAGTTGAATCATGGCGAGAAGTGACAGCGGAAGCACCAGGAAAAAAGGCTCCATTATGCTCATGGCCCTCTTTGCCTTTTTGGTGGTCTCCCTCTTTCTCCTCTGGATACTGGCATTGGTGGAGCAGCGGACGAAACTCTACGCCAATGGACTGGACGGCCTCCAGGGGGGCTATCTTGCGGAGACTGCCGTCTACCGGGGGTACTTGGATCTGGACCCCGCCCTCCTGGCCCGGAGGATTCAGTCCCAGGGGGAGGTGGAGCTCCCCTACACCGGGGAGGGGAAGGGGAGGCTCACCCTCCACATTCAAAGGGAGGCGGGGAAGTTCCCCCACTTTCTCCTCAAGGGGGAGGTGACCCACAAGAAGATCACCGCCATGAGCATCTTAAAGGGGGAGTTCTTCCCGGGGGTCCTCAATCAGAGGGACGGAATCTTGAGCCCCCGAGAGGTGGAGGAGGCTGAGCTGTGGTCCACCCTCAATGAATACGTGCCCAATGTCCGGGAGAGGGAGGTGCTGAGGATCGACCGGCCCTTTAGTCTGGAAGTGAGTGGCTACTGGATGATTCTCCGCTACGAAACTGAGCCCCAGGGGGCACCGGTGGAGGGGGAGGATCCCGAACAGGCGCCGGTGGAGGGGGAAGATCCCCAGGGGGCGCCGGAAGCGGGGGAAACTCCTCCTGAGGCCAGTCCAGTTCAGGAGGAGCGGATCTTCATTCCCTCGGTCCAGTACATGGAGTTCAATGCTCCGGGCAAAATTCTGGGCAGTGGAAAACTCCCCAATGCCCTCCGCGCCACGGCACCCCTAAAAGTGGAGGGGCGGCTGATGATCCAGGGCCTCCTCTGGGCCCAGGAGCTTCAGGGGGAGGGGACCCTCCAGGTCAATGGCCTCTGTATCGGGGAGGCGGAGGGAGCTCCCTTGAGGGTGAGTTTTCAGCCGGACAATGTTCTCAATGTCTTTATTGCCAATTTGGAGCCCATTTTACAGCCCAGCGTCCAATGGGTGAGCAAAATGTATCCCTAAATCTTGTTAGGCCATGAGGCATTTGATATAATACGGACGTAGACTGAATGAGGAGGAAGCTATGATATCAGCAGGTGATTTTAGAAAAGGTGTAACATTCGTCATGGATGGCGACGTGTATCAAGTGGTAGACTTTCAACACGTTAAGCCGGGAAAAGGGGCGGCCTTCGTCCGTGCCAAAGTTCGATCCGTGATCAACGGTGGGATTAAGGACACGACCTTCAACCCTTCAGAAAAATATGAGGAAGCCGTCATCGAAACTCGAGACATGCAGTATCTCTACAGCGATGGAGAATTGTACTATTTCATGGACAATACCACCTACGAGCAGCTTCCCATTGAGAAGAGCTATGTAGAGGATGCATTGAACTTCATGAGAGAGAATGATACTGCCACGGTCAATATCTATCAGGGAAAACCCTTCAATGTGTCACCTGCCAATTTCGTAGAACTGGAAGTTACCGAGACGGAGCCGGGCCTCAAGGGGGACACCACCTCCGGAGCAACCAAGCCCGCCACGGTAGAAACTGGCTTCAGCCTACTGGTCCCGTTGTTTGTAAACCTTGGGGATGTCATTCGCATTGACACCCGTACCGGAGAGTACATGTCCAGAGTGTAAACAGGAGGTTACCAATGAAAAATCTATTCAAGCGCGTTGCCTATCTTGAGGGGCTCGTTGACGGATTCGGCATCGATGAAACATCCAAGGAGGGCCAAGTCCTCATTGAGTTGGTGGATGTGGTCTCTGAATTGGTGGAAACTGTGGATGAGCGCATGCAGGATTTGGAATCCTATGTGGACATCATTGAAGAGGACCTCGGCGAACTGGAAGACTTCGTGTACGAAGAGAGCGACTTCGAATACGACGACTACGATGATTTGGATTTGGACGAACTGGTCGTTTACGACGATTTCTCCGATGAGGACTTTGAAGCCGTGGACGACGACGAGGACGCAGAATAAGCTTTTTAGGGAAGGTGACCTGAGGGTCACCTTTTTTTGATGGGACCCTTCGGGGGATTTTCCCACAGGCTATGGTATAATACCAGGATAGGAGGGAAACGTGGAAAAATATTTTACAGACCCATCGGGAGATCCCAGTGTTAAAATTTCGGAAGATGTCTTGACCCGCATTGCCCAGGAAACGGCCATGAGGGTGGACGGCGTCACCAGTATTTTTGCCTCTCGGAAGGAGAGCATGAGGGAGATCTTAAATGCCCGAAGCAGTAAGACCAAAGTGACCTCAGGTGAGCTTACCAACTCCGTGGACATTGCCATCGTTGTGGAATATGGAAAAAATATTGTGGACGTGGCCCAGACCGTCCAGGAGAAGATTTTAGAGAGCATTCACAATATGACGGATTTGGAAATCGAGTCGGTGAATGTGCATGTCAATGGCATCAGTACCAAAGAAGAATCCGCCCTTAGGGTGAAGTGAGGAACTTCCTTGAGTAGAAAAATTGCTAGAATTGGTATGATGCAGGCCCTCTTCGCCATGACCCACTCCGACGAATTTTCCCAGGAGGTTCTGGAAAATTTCCTGAGTCAGAACCGGGAGGAGGGGGAGGCTCAGGTGATGAAGGGCCTCTATGGACTCCGGGGCGGAAAGTCCCTTGAAAAGTTCATTGAGGATTTGTCCGAGACTCCGGAGGAGGAGGCCCCCGGGGAAACAGAGGAGGGCCTGGAATTTGAGTCCTCGGCGGAGGAAGAGGGCTCCCTGGCCCTCTCCCCTGAGGGGGATGAGGGAGTGGAGGAGCTCCTCTCCAATTTTAAAAACTATCATTCCCCCGCCTTCGACGAGTACGAAAAGAGCTATATCAGAAAGCACATTCCCAGAATTGTAGCGGCGCTGCCCCAATTGGACCAGCTGCTGAGCCAGTATCTCAGGGGCTGGACCGTGGACCGACTCCCCCTGGTGGACCTCACCATACTGAGGATTTCCCTCTATGAGCTCAATTTCATGGAGGATGTGCCCCAGAGGGTGAGCATCAATGAAGCGGTGGAGCTGGCCAAGATCTACGGCAGTTCCGACTCCCCCCGCATCATCAATGGCATCTTGGGCACTGTGGTTCGAGGGGAGCAGAATGAAGCCCATTAGTGTCTCCGAGCTGGTGGCCTATCTGGCCAAGGTAGTGGACTCCGACTTCCTCCTCCAGAGTGTGGATGTGGCAGGGGAAATCAGCCAGGTGACCACCTCCTCCCAGGGCCACAGCTATATGACGGTGAAGGATGCCGGGGCGCAGATCTCCTGTGTCCTCTTTCAGCGCCAAAGGAGGGAGCTGTCCTTTACCCCCAAGGCGGGGATGAGCGTTCAGATCCATGGTTCCGTTCAGATCTACCGGGCCCAAGGGCGTCTGCAGCTGATCATTGACTCCATGGAGCTGGAGGGGGTGGGGGCCCTCCACGAGCTTTTTCTAAAGAGAAGAGACCTTCTGCAACAGGAAGGTCTGTTTGCCGTTGAACGAAAGAAGGAGATCCCCAAAAACCCCGCCACCATCGGCCTGGTCACCAGCCCCACGGGGGCGGCCCTGGTGGACTTTGTGGAGGTGAGTCGGCGGAGGAATCCCGCCATTGAAATCATTGTGGCCCCCAGCACCGTCCAGGGGGACAGCGCCCCCCAGCAGATGGTGGAGGCTCTGAAACTCCTGGATGAAATGGAGGTGGACCTCATTGTCCTCACCCGAGGGGGCGGCAGCATTGAGGATCTCTTTGCCTTCAATGATGTGGATCTGGTGCGCACCGTGGCCTCCATGAAACACCCCATTGTCACGGCGGTGGGCCACGAGGTGGACACCACCCTGGTGGACTATGCCTCAGACCTGAGGGCCGCCACCCCCTCCCACGGGGCGGAGCTCCTGGTGCCCCTCCGCAGCCAGTGGCTCCAGGAGGAAGGGGAAAAACTGAGGGCCATGGAGGGGATTTTGACTTCTGGCCTCCAGGGGGAGCTGGAGAGAATGGCCAGAGTGAAGGACCGGCTGGAGCACATGGTCTCCCCCCAGGCCATAGTGGAGAAGAGGGAGGCTTTGAGCCGCCTGGGAGATCTCCTCAAAGAGTCGGTGGAGGGAAATTTAAGGGGAGAGATCTTGGCCCTGAGGCAGGAGTCCAAACAGCTGAATCTCAAGGTTCTGAAGCGGGAGTGGTCCTCCTCCCTTGAGAAGCTCCTGGACCAGGTGAATCTCATGGAGGGCCAGGCCCAGGGGGCCCTCCGGGCCATCATGGAGGACTGGGAGCGGAGAAAGTCCACCATGGCCACCACCAAGACCATTCGCTACCGGCCCCTCACCACCGACCAGCGGGGCCAGCGGGTCCACAGCGTCCGCAATCTCAGAGTCGGGGACCGACTTCACATTCGCTATGTGGATGGCACCGTGGCCACCACCGTGGATGAAATTGTACATAGGGGGAAAGGAGTACAGGGTGAACTACCGAGAGAAGAGTGAGGCCCTCCAAAAACTTTTGGATGCCATGAACACGGGGGATCTCACCATTGAAGAGATGATTGAGACCTATGAAAAGGGCGTGGCTCTCTACCGGGAGCTCACGGAGGAACTACAGGGATTTGAGCAGAGGATCACCATGCTCTCAGAGGAAAAGGAGGCCATCGATGGTACTTGGCGGGATGCCTGAGAATTTTGATCAGCGGCTACTGGGGGCACTGGAGGAGACCGCTGCATCGGAGAGATTGAAGGAGGCCATGGCCTACACCCTCTCCTCCGGGGGAAAGCGGGTTCGCCCCCTCCTCCTCTACACCCTCCTCAGTGATTTTGAAGCCATGGGCACGAAAGTACAGGCAGATCCCTTTTACTTTGCAGCCGCCCTGGAATCCATTCACACTTACTCCCTCATCCACGACGATCTCCCCGCCATGGACGACGACGATGAGCGCCGGGGAAAGCCCAGCAATCACAAGGTCTTCGGGGAAGCTGTGGCCATTCTGGCAGGGGATGGCCTTTTGAGCTTCAGCATGGAACTGGCCCTTAAAGGCATTGTGGACTGGGGGGCACGGGGACTTCTCGCTGCCCGCCACCTCTACCGGGCCGCTGGCATTGAGGGCATGGTGGACGGTCAGGTACTGGACATCGAGGGCCTGGGAGGTGAGGTGGAGCTCTTTTCCAAAAAGACGGGGATGCTGGTGGCGGCCCCCCTTGCCATGGCAGCGGCCCTGGCCACGGGCTCTGAAGAGACCGCCCAAAAGTTTTTCGATCTGGGGATGAATTTGGGCATCAGCTATCAGTATCAGGACGACGGCCTGGACTACGAGGGGGACGACGAGTTGGAGCTACAGCGACTCAGGGACGAGGCCACCCGCTACACGGAAAAGACCCTGGAGGAACTTGCGAATTTGGGGGAATTTCCCGGGACCCGGGCCCTCATTGAAAAAATTCTCAGGAGGGATCACTGATGGGCATTCGGGCGGATCTCCTCCTCACTCAGAGGGGCCTGGCCCCCTCCCGGGAAAAGGCCAAGGCCATGATCCTGGCGGGGGAGGCCTTTGTGGGGGATGAGCGGATTCAAAAGGCCGGTCAGGAGCTTCCCGAGGACGCCGAGCTTTCGGTGAAGAGCCGGAGCCTCCGCTATGTCTCCCGGGGGGGCTTCAAACTGGAGGCCCTCATAGAAGGCTACAATTTGGACCTCTCCGATGCCGTCTGCGCCGACATTGGGGCCTCCACTGGGGGATTTACCGACTGCATGCTCCAGCACGGGGCCAAGCAGGTCTACGCCATTGATGTGGGCTACAATCAGCTGGACTATCGCCTCCGCCAGGACCCAAGGGTGGTGGTCATGGAGCGGATGAATATCCGCCACTTCGACCCCGAGACCCTGGAAGCGCCCGTGGACTTCATCTCCATCGATGTGTCCTTTATTTCTCTGAAATTGGTCCTCCCCGTGGCCCGGGAAATGCTAAAATCCCAGGGACTCATGGGGGTCCTCATCAAGCCCCAATTTGAGGCCGGAAGGGAACTGGTGGGGAAGGGGGGCATCGTCCGGGACCCCAAGGTCCACCGGGAGGTCCTCAACTCAGTACTGAACTTTGCCCGGGAACAGGGCCTCCACTTGAGGGGCCTCACCGTTTCCCCCATTCAGGGGACCCATGGAAATACGGAATTTGTGGCACTATTGGAAAAGGACGCCCCCCAGGGGGGAGTGGAGCTGGAGGGCGCCATTGAGGATGCCCTTGGAAAGGCCAGGGAGGAGTTCGACTAAATGTTGTACCGACTGAATATAGAAAACTTCGCCATCATACAGCAGTCCTCCATTGATTTCACCCGGGGCTTCAATGTCCTCACTGGAGAGACCGGCGCAGGGAAGTCCATTCTCATGGATGCCCTGGGCCTCTTGTTGGGGGACCGGGCCCAAAAGTCCATGATACGCCAGGGCGAGGAGTCCGCCTATATTCAGGGAATTTTCTCCATGGACCCCCGCCTGGAAAAGATTTTAAAGGAGCGGAATCTCCCCATAGAGGAGACGGTGACCATAGAGCGGATGATCTTCTACGACCGCCCGGGGATTGTCCAAATCAACGGCCGCTCCGTCACCATCAGTTTTCTCCAGAGGGTGGCCCAGCGACTGGCCCGGGCCTCCTATCAGGGGGAGAATCAGTATCTCTTGAGCCCAGAGTATCAGAGGAAAATTCTGGACACTCTGGCGGGTGGGCCCCAGCGGGAGGACCGGGAGCTCTTGGAAAAGACCCTGGAGGGCCTGAGGGCCGTGGAGGAGGAGCTCACCGGCCTCACCACCGATCCCGAGCAGAGGGCCCGGGAGGGGGAGCTACTGGACTATCAAATTGCGGAGTTGGAGGAGCTGAACTTTAGCCCCAATGAGGACGAGATCTTGGAAGAGCGCTTCCGCTCCCTCAATCACACCCGGGAGATTCGGGAGCTCCTCCAGGCCTCCAGGGGGCTCCTCTACGAGGACGGGGGCCTCCTCTTTCAGTACGACCAGCTCCTCTCCATGGTCCTGAAACTCAGTGAATTTGACGAGGCATACAGTCAGATGTACAGCGAACTGGAGGCCTACTCCTATGAAATTCGGGAGCAGGCCGCCCAACTCAGGGACCAACTGGAATCTCTGGATGAGGACCCCAGGACCCTCATGGAAATCCAGCAGCGGCTGGACGCCATGAACCGGGCCAAGCGAAAATACGCCCCCACCCTGGAGGGCATTGGGGAATTTTTGGACCGGGCCAGGGAGAAGAGGCAGAAACTCACGGACTTCGAGGAACTGGAAGGGGAGCTTCGAAGGAGGAGAGAAAAAATTTTAGAAGAGGCCCAGGTCATTTCCGACAGGCTCCACATGCGGAGGTTGGCCGCCGCCGGGAGCTTTCAGGAAAAACTTTCTGCCATACTGGAGGAGCTGGACATTTCAGGGGCACAGCTGGACATTCGCCTGGAGGAGGCCCCCCTCTCCCGCTACGGGCGTGACAGTGTGCACTTTTACATTCAAACCAATATTGGAGAGGGCTTAAAGCCCCTCAATGAAATCGCCTCCGGCGGGGAGATCTCCAGAATACAGCTGGGGATACAGAGCATTATGGCGGACTATGAGGATGTGGATCTCATGATATTCGATGAGATCGACACGGGAATGAGTGGCAGAACCGCCCGAGTGGTGGCCAGAAAAATGGCAGATATGGCCCAAAATCACCAGCTCTTGGTGGTGAGCCACCTGCCCCAGGTCATCGCTCGGGGGGACGTGCAGTATCAAATTCAAAAGGACCAGGAGGAGGGGAGAACCCGCTCCTTCGTGAAACCTCTGGACCGAGAGGAAAGGGTGGAGGCCCTGGCCATGATCATCAGTGGAGAGGCCACGGCATCCTCCATGGAAACGGCCAGACAGATGATGGAAGAGAAGTGAGGAGGACCCATGGCGGGAGAAGAGAGAACCATTGGATCTGAGAGAATTTATGACGGGAAGATTGTTTCCCTCCGCTGCGACACAGTGGAGCTCAACAATCAGCGCTATGCCAAGCGGGAAATTGTGGAGCACGAGGGGGGCGTGGCGGTCCTCGCCCTGGACCCCCAGGGGAAGATTTTTTTTGTCAAGCAATTTCGGGTGGCCGTGGGCAAGGAGATGCTGGAGCTGCCGGCGGGACTGGTGGAGCACGATGAGATGCCCATGGACGCCGCCGCCCGGGAGCTGGAAGAGGAGACGGGGCAGCGGCCGGGGAAAGTGAATTTTCTCCTGGAGTGCTACACCTCCCCGGGTTTTTCCACGGAAAAAATCCACCTCTTCCTGGCGGAGGATCTCACCTCCACGGAGCAAAATCTAGACGACGATGAGGAAGTGGAGGTCTATCGCTACTCCCTGGAGGAGGCGCTGAAACTCATCCAATTGGGAGAAATTGTGGATGCCAAGACCATTGTAGGAATACTGACTTTAGCACAGGAGGGCCGCCGTCATGACAAATAAGGTAATGGAGAGCGTCGCATATCTCAGGAGCAGGGGCATTGAGGCCCCCCATTTGGGACTGGTTTTGGGCAGCGGCCTGGGGGACTTCGCCCAGGAGCTGGAGGGGGCCATGGAAATCCCCTATGCCGATATTCCGGGCTTTCCCGTCTCCACAGTGGAGGGCCACAGTGGCAGTCTCATCTACGGCAGCTTGGGGGAGAAGAAGCTCCTCTGCATGAAGGGGAGAATCCACTTCTACGAGGGCTATCCCATGGACCAGGTGGTCCACCCCATTAAAGTCCTCTGCGATATGGGCATAGAGGGCCTCATCCTCACCAATGCCGCCGGCGGGGTGGGGGACGGCTTCCAGCCGGGGGACCTGATGCTCATCACCGATCACATTAATTTTTCGGGGATCAATCCCCTCCTGGGAAAAAATGACGAGAAGGGCCCCCGCTTTCCCGATATGACCCACACCTACGATGTGGCCTTTATGGACCACGCGAGAGCCGCCGCCCGGGAGCTCTCCTTGAAGCTGCAGGAGGGGGTCTATATGTACCTCACTGGCCCCAGCTACGAGACTCCGGCGGAAGTTCGCATGGCCAAAATTTTGGGGGCCCACGCCGTGGGCATGAGCACCGTTCCCGAGGCCATTGTGGCCCATCACCGCTCGGTGCCCATTTTGGGGATCTCCTGCATCACCAATTTGGCCGCTGGAATCAGTGATCAGCCCCTGAACCACCAGGAGGTCATGGAGACCTCCGCTCGCGTGAAGGAGGACTTCACCCAACTTTTGAAACGCACCATTACACAGCTGTAAGGATAAGGAGCTCTATGAACGTCCTACACATGATCAATCGCAAAAAACACGGCCAGGCCCTCACTGAGGAGGAGATCTCCTCTGTGGTCATGGGATACACCCTAGGAGAGATCCCCGACTATCAAATGTCCGCCCTCCTCATGGCCATCTACTTTCAGGGGATGAATGAGGAGGAGACTCTGGCCCTCACCCGGGCCATGATTCACTCCGGGGAGGAAGTGACCCTGGAGGGAATCTCCGGCTACAAGGTGGACAAGCACTCCACCGGTGGGGTGGGGGACTCCACCACCCTGGTCCTGGGGCCCATACTGGCCGCCATGGGGCTGAAACTGGCCAAGATGAGCGGCCGGGGCCTGGGCCACACCGGGGGCACCCTGGACAAATTGGAATCCATTCCCGGCCTCTCCGTGGACCTCACTGTGGAGGAGATCATTGAGGGGACCAATGCCATTGGCATGGTGGTGGTGGGGCAGACCGCCGACATCACCCCCGCCGACAAGAAGATGTACGCCCTCAGGGACACCACGGAGACGGTGGACTCCATCCCCCTCATTGCCTCCAGCATTATGAGCAAGAAGCTGGCCATTCACAATGACGCCCTGGTGTTGGATGTGAAGGTGGGGGACGGGGCCTTTATGAAGGATGTGGCCCAGGGAGAGGAGCTGGCCAGAACTCTGGTGGCCATTGGCAGCTCCTTTGGCAGGGACACCTACGCCCTCATCTCCTCCATGGAACAGCCCCTGGGCAGTCGCATTGGCAATAGTCTGGAGATCATCGAGGCCATTGAGGCCCTCAAGGGCAATACCGACACCGCCCTCTTTCAAGTGGTGAAGACCCTGGCCACCCTGCTGGTAAAGGGTAAGACCGGGGAGGATGAAGGGACCATTGAACGTCGGATTCATGAGGTGGTGGCCTCTGGGGCCGCCCTAAAAAAATTCCAAGAATTTGTGGCCTTCCAGGGGGGAAGTCCCCAGGTGGTGGAGGACTACAGCCTTCTGCCTCAGGCCGCCCACTCCGTGGAAGTACCCGCCCTCAAAGGGGGCCATGTGGCCAAGATCCCCGCAGAGGCCGTGGGCAATATTGCCCGGGACCTGGGGGCCGGCCGCAAGACCTTGGACGATGAGCTCAATCTGGGAGCGGGGATTCACATCTTGAAGCGGGTGGGGGATGCCGTGGCAGAGGGAGAGGCCCTGGCCGTCCTCTATGGCGATGATCCCCAAGCTCTGAATACCGCAGTGGGAGAGTATCAGCAATTGGTGGAGATTTCCGGCGCAGCCGTGGAAGCTGCCCCCATGATTCACGGAGTCATCCATGAACAATCTCGCTGATCTTATGTGGTCCATTCCCGCCCTTTTGATCTCCATTATTCTCCACGAAGTGGCCCACGGGGCCGTGAGCTATGCCTTTGGAGACCGAACTGCAGCCAGAGACGGGAGACTCAGCCTCAATCCCCTCCGCCACATTGATCCGGTGGGGCTCCTCTTTATGATTGTCTTTCGCTTTGGCTGGGCCAAGGCCGTCCCCATTCGCCCCGAGAGTTTTCGCCACCGGCGCCTGGGAATGTTCTGCGTCTCCATGGCGGGGGTGACGGTGAATTTTCTCCTGGCCTTTTTCAGCTATCCCCTCTATCTCATGGCCTCCTCCAGAGGCTGGATGCTGCAGCCCTTTTTTGTGAATCTCCTGTGGTACAATGTGATGCTCATGGTGTTCAATCTCCTCCCCATTCCCCCCTTGGACGGCTCCAAGGTCCTGGCCTCCTTCTTCCCCTGGGAAGTTCAGGAGGAGATCTTCCGCTATGAGCGCTACAGCTATTTCATTTTGGTGGGTCTGGTGGTCACGGGCATTCTCTCCCAGATCATTGGGCCCATTATCTCAGTGGTCCTCACTGGGATCTCCACTTTTTGGTCGGGGGTGCTCCTTTGAGTTTTATGGCCCATGTGGCCTCCTTTGAGGGTCCCATGGACCTTCTTTTGGAGCTCATTCGCAAGCGGGAGATGGACATCTACAATATCGAGATTCACACCATAGTGGAGGACTATCTCGGCTATCTCAATGGGGCCCTGGACCCCTCCATGGAGAGCCTCAGCGACTTCATTTACTTTGCCAGTTATCTCTTGGCCATTAAGAGCCGGATGCTCCTCCCCAAGCCCCCCACCCTGGAGAGGGAGGAAGAGGAGGATCCCCGGAAGGAACTGGTGGATGCCCTTTTGATCTATCAGATGGTGAAGGAGGCCGTGGGCATCCTCAAAGAGCGGGGAGAGGAGGAGGAAAAGGCGGTCTATCGCCTCCAGGAGGACTACAGTCCCCCCTCCCCCTTGGAGCAGCTCAAGGACATTGAGGCCGAGAGCCTTCGGGACGCCTTCGTAAGAATTATGAAGCGCCACGCCCTCCACGAGGCGGCAAGGGAGGAGCTGGGGCGAATTCCCCAAAATCCCTTCACTTTCGCCCAGGGCATGGAGAAGATGCGGCTGGTCTTTGGCCAGCGGCGAAGCGTCCTCTTCTCCGAGCTCTTGGCCTCGTCCACATCCAATGACGAGATTCTCACCCTATTTCTCATTGTCCTGGAAGAAATGAAACAACAGCGATTGGAGGCGGAGCAGGACCACCTGTTTTCCGACATTCGCCTGACCCGGAGGAGTGCATGAGTTCACTGTCCACAAAAGCAAAAGTAGAGGCCTTCCTCTTTTCCTGGGCGGAGCCTGTCACGGTCTCTGAAATTTCAGAGGCCCTCTCCTGTTCCCAGGAGGAGGTGCGGGAGGCCCTCTCCCAGCTTACGGCAGAACTTGCCAGTGGGGAGCGGGGCATTCGCCTGGTGGAGTTTGACGACAGCTATCAGTTCTCCACCAAGCCCGAGGCCTACGCCGCCATTGAGGCCTATGCCCACCGCCGGGAGGAGAAGCGGTTGAGCAATGCCGCCCTGGAAACTCTGGCCATCATCGCCTATCGCCAGCCCGTGGTAAAGGCGGAAATAGAGCAGGTGCGAGGGGTCCGGGCGGACCGGATTGTCAAGAGCCTCCTGGATGCGGGACTCATTCAGGTCTTGGGGGAGCGGGAGGCCCCGGGGAGGCCCAAGATTTACGGGACCACCAGTGGATTTTTGAAGAAATTCGGTTTGAAAAATTTGGAGCAATTGCCCAAAATTGAGCCGCCGGAAGAGCAGTTGGAAATGGAGGAGTCGTGAGACTACAAGTCTATTTAGCCCACGCTGGCGTGGCCAGTCGCAGGGCATCGGAGGAGATCATCGCCGCAGGAAGGGTGAAGGTCAACGGGGAAGTGGTATCGGAAATGGGCCGCCAGGTCCTCATTACCGACAAAATCACCGTGGACGGCAAGCGGATTCGCCTGAAGGAGCGGAACACCTATCTCCTCCTCAACAAGCCCAGAAATGTCATCTCCACAGTGAAGGACGAGCGAAATCGCAAGACGGTCATGGACTTCATCGATCAAAAAAAATACCCCCGGCTCTATCCCGTGGGGCGATTGGACCGGGACTCCTCGGGGCTGATCCTCCTCACCGACGATGGGGATCTCACCCAAAAGCTCCTCCACCCCTCCACCCATGTGCCCAAGACCTATCGACTCACCGTCCAGGGCAGGGTGACGGAGGAGGAGGTCCAGGCCCTCAGCGCTGGAATCCATTTGGACGACGGGCCCACGGCCCCGGCGGAATTTAAAATTCTGGAGTACCGGGGGGAGAAGACCCGCCTGGAGGCCAAGATCTACGAGGGGCGCAATCGTCAGCTGAGGCGAATGATGGAGAGCTTGGAAAAGCCCGTCTTGGAACTGGAGCGGGTGGCCTTTGGCCCCATTGAGCTCAAGGGCCTGGGGAAGGGTCAGGTGCGGCCCCTCTCCAAAAAGGAAGTGGCCCTTTTGAAGAAGGCCCCATGAAGCTCCCCAGTTCGGCGGTGCAGCTGGCCCCGAAGTTTTGGTCCCTGGTGTGTCATCCCCACGGCATCGCTGTGGATGCCACAGTGGGCAATGGCCACGACACTTTGGCCCTGGCCCGGAAGATGAAGTATGTCTATGGCTTCGACATTCAAAGGGAGGCCCTCAAGGCCACCCAGAGGCGGCTGGAGGAGGCGGGCCTTAATAATGTGAATCTTATCTTGGACTCCCACGGGGAAATGGCCCGCTATGTTCCCCAGGGCGTGGATCTGGTGGTCTTTAATCTGGGCTATCTTCCCGGTTCCAATAAAAAGATCATCACCAGGGGCGAGACCACAGTGGCGGGCCTTGAGGCGGGCCTCGGGCTCCTCAACCGGGGAGGGATTCTCACCGTCTGCGTCTACCGGGGCCACCCCGGGGCAGGGGAGGAGGAGGCCATGGTGGATGAGTTTGTGGGGGGACTGGATCAGGGGGAATGCACCGTCCTCTCCCTCTCCTATCCCAATCAGCGGCACACGCCCCCCAAGCTCTATGTGATCCAGAAGAAGTAATTTGCAGTTCGTGAAAGGTAGAAGAAAGTGGAGGGCCTATGAAAATAGTGATTATTGGGGGAGGTCCGGCGGGGATGATGGCCGCCTATTTTGCATCTCGCTCCGGCAAGGCTCAGGTGACCCTCCTGGAAAAAAATGAGAAATTGGGGAAGAAACTCTTCATCACCGGCAAGGGCCGCTGCAATCTCTGCAATGATTCGGACCGGGAGGAGATCTTCGAGCACATCGTTCACAATTCCCGCTTTCTCTACTCCGCCTACGACTTTCTCTCCAAGGACGATCTCATGGCCCTCTTTGAAAAGTGGGGGGTCCCCCTGAAGACGGAGCGGGGAAATAGGGTCTTTCCCCAGTCGGACAAGTCCTCGGACATCATCCGGGCCCTGGAGAGGGCCCTGAGAAAAAATGGGGTGGAGATTCGCCTGAACACCAAAGTCCAGGAAGTGGATCTTGCGGAGAAGACCGTGAGGACCTCCCAGGGAGCCGAGGCCTTTGACCTCTGCTGCATTGCCACCGGGGGCTTCACCTATCCCGCCACGGGATCCACCGGGGACGGCTATGCCTTCGCGGAAGAAACGGGTCACAGGCTGGTGGCCCCCGTCCCCGCCCTGGTGGGCCTCAGATGCCACCACGTGGCCCGAGAGGAGCTCATGGGTCTCAGTCTGAAAAACATCCTCCTCAAGGCCAGGGACAAAAAGTCCAAGTGGAAGAAGGAAGTCTTTGGGGAGCTCCTCTTCACCCACTACGGCATCTCGGGGCCCACGGCCCTCACCCTCTCCAGCTATATCAACCGGAGGGAGGTGAGGCTCTCTCTGGACCTGAAGCCCGCCCTCAGTGAGGGGCAACTGGAGGAGCGCATCCTCCGGGAGATCCAAAGGGCCCCCAATCGGGAGAACGGCTATCTCATCTCCCTCATGGAGCCGGGGAGCCTGGTGGCCCCCATCCTGGAACTGGCGGGGCTGGAGCAGCACCAAAAGCTCCACCAGATGACCAAGGCCCAGCGGAGGCGGCTCATTGAGGTGATGAAAAATTTCCCCCTGGAGTACCAGGGGCTCTTTGAGAGGGAGACGGGGATTGTCACCTCGGGGGGCGTCCACGTCAAGGACGTGAATCCCTCCACCATGGCATCCAGGAGAGCGCCCCAGCTCTATTTTGCCGGGGAGGTCCTGGATCTCGATGGAGAAACCGGAGGATACAATTTGCAAATCGCCTTTTCCACAGGGGCCCTGGCGGGGAAGAGTATGGAGGAGAGACTGGTATGAATACATTAAAAATAGCCATCGATGGACCGTCGGGAGCCGGTAAGAGCACCGTGGCCCGGGCCCTGGCCCAGGCCATGAACATGGAGTATGTGGACACCGGGGCCCTCTACCGGACCCTGGCCTATATCGCCCAAAGGGAGGGCGTGGAGGATCCAAAAGAGATCCTTCAAGTGGCGGAAGACTACACCATCGACTTCCACGGGGGACAGGTCTATCTCAATGGACGGGCCCTGGGCTCTGAGATTCGCACCGAGGCCATCTCCCAACAGACCTCGAAAATTGCCGCCTCCCCCCTCATTCGCCAGCACCTGTTGGACCTTCAGCGGCAACTGGCCCAAAAGAGGCACACCGTCATGGAGGGGAGGGATATTGCCACAGTGGTGCTTCCCGATGCCCAAGTGAAGATCTTCCTCACAGCCAGTGAGGAGGTCCGAGGGGAGCGGAGATATGAGGAGCTCAAGGAGCGGGGGGAAAATCCCACATTGGCCGAAGTACTGGAGGACATCCACCAGCGGGATCTGCGGGACAAAAACCGCGCCGTGGCCCCACTGAGGCCCTCGGAAGAGAGCATTGTGGTGGACGCCTCCCGAAAGTCCGTGGCGGAAATTGTGGGGGAAATCAAGGGCCACATTCCCCGGGAGTATCTCACGGAGGACGCGAGCCATGCTCTATAGGGTCCTCTTTGCCGTATTGAGGCCCATTGCCCGAGTCCTCTACGGACTGAGGCCCGGGGAGGTCCCCCAAATCCCAGAGGGGGAGGCCGCCATGATTGTGGCCAATCATGCCAATTTCCTGGACCCCGTGCTGGTCTCCCTGGTCCTGCCCCGGCAGATCCACTGGGTGGCCAAGGAGGAGCTCTTCCACATCCCCCTCTTTGGGGGATTCATCCGCCGCCTGGGGGCCATCCCCATCCGCAGGGATTCGGGGGATGTGAAGAGCCTCAAGGCCATTATGAAGGTGGCCAGAGGGGGAAAAATTGTGGGGATCTTCCCCGAGGGCACCCGGATGAAGGGCGTGGATCTGGATCGGGCCAAGCCCCAGACCCTGACTCTGGCCTCCCGGCTCCACCTGCCGGTCTATCCCGTGTCCATTCGGGGGCCCTACCGGATTTTTTCCAAAATGGAGGTCATCTTCCACAGCCCCATCACCTTTGAAAAAAAGGTGACGGGAGATGAGGCCCAAGAGCTCATGAGGGAAATCATGAGGGAAATTTACAGCCAAGTGTACCCCGAGGGTCACCCAGATCTGGAACCAGGGGCGGCAATTTCCACAGATAAATTAGAGAACAAGGAATTGGAGAAAGAGAGGGAAGATGGAAATCATCATCAGTGATGTACTGGGTTTTTGCGGCGGCGTGCGCTCCTCGGTGAACAAGGCCATGGAAGTGGCTGAGGGGGAGGATCAAGCGGTGCTTTTGGGGGAATTGGTTCACAATCCCGTGGTCAATGGTGAGCTCAAGGACAAGGGAGTGGAATTTCTCCCCGCCGATGCCCTGCCCCGGGGCCGCACCGTCATCACCAGGAGCCACGGCATCCCCAAGGAGCAAAAGGAACAGCTCATGGCCCAAAATGAGAAAGTGGTGGACACCACCTGCCCCTTTGTCTCCAAAATCTACGGCATCGTTGAAGATGCCGCCGATAAGGGCCACGAAGTCCTGGTTTTGGGCAATCCCGACCACCCAGAGGTCCGGGGCATTGTCAGCTACGGAAAGGGCCGGGCCCATGTCATTGAAAACAAGGAGGATATTCCCCCCCTGGTGGAAAAACTCACCGACAGCGACAGCATTACCGTTGTCAGTCAGACCACCAATCCCATTTCTCTCTTTGAGGAAGTGAAAGCACAATTAAAAGATGTTTTCAACGGGAATATTTTCATGTATAATACGATATGTAGAGCCACAAAGGACCGTCAGGATGCTTGTCGTGCGTTGGCGAAAACAGTGGATGTTATGCTCGTACTCGGTGGAATCAATAGTTCGAATACAACTAAGCTTGCAAACATAGCTCGGAAGTATTGCAATCATGTGTACCACATTGAAACCATAAATGATCTCGATCTACGTCCATTAAAAAATTTTAAGAAAGTTGGCATTACCGCAGGTGCGTCCACACCTGATTCGGTAATCAAGGAGGCTGTTAGTAGTATGGATAACATGAACAAGGATGAAATGAACAACGAAATGATGGAAGCCATCGAAAACTCTTTTACTCGGGTTCGCCGGGGTGAAATTGTTGAAGGTGAAGTCATCTACGCAACGGATAACGAGGTAATGGTGAACATCGGATACCGTGCAGATGGCATTATTTCCAGGGATGAGTTGTCCAATGATCCGGACGTAAAGCCGGGGGACCTGTTTGCCCCGGGAGATCAAATTCAAGTGTATGTCATGAAAATGGATGATGGCGACGGCAATGTTGTCCTGTCCTACAAGCGTGTGGCAAACATGAAGATTTGGGACGAGATGGAAGAAAAGTTCAACAACGAAGAGATTGTCACCGCCGTAGTGACCAATGTGGTCAAGGGTGGCCTCACCTGTGAAGTGGATGGCCTCAGTGGCTTCATCCCCGCTTCCCACGCTTCGGTTCGCTTCCAGCGGGACCTGAACAAATACGTGGGTCAGGAACTTCGTTGCAAGATCATCGACTTCGACAAATCTCGCCGCAAATTTGTCCTTTCCCGTAAAAATGTGGAAGCTCAAGAGATCGAAGAGAAGCGCAAAGAGGTATACGGCAAGATCAATGAAGGGGACATCATTGAAGGTACCGTTCAGCGTCTCACCAATTTCGGCGCCTTTGTCGATATTGGCGGAGTGGATGGCCTCATTCACATCTCCGAACTCAGCTGGAACCGCGTAAAGCACCCCAGCGATGTAGTGAGCCCCGGCCAAGAAGTGAAGGTCCAAGTCCTGAAAGTGGACGAAGAGCGCAATCGCATTGCCCTGGGCCTGAAGCAAACCACCCAAAAACCCTGGGATATTTTCAGTGAGACTGTATCCGTTGGCGATGTAGTCAAGGGTACCATTGTAAATCTCCTGGACTTCGGTGCCTTCGTGCGCCTGGAATCCGGTGTGGATGGACTCCTCCACGTTTCCCAAATCTCCAATGAACACGTGGAAAAGCCCTCCGATCTTTTGGAAATGGGTCAAGAAATCGAAGTTCGGGTCACCGATATCAACGATGAAGACAAGAAGATCTCCCTGTCCATGCGTTCTCCCAAGGAAGAGAACCAGAACCGTCCTCGTCGGGAAAATCGTCCCCGCCGTGAACGCCGGGTAGAGCCCCAAGTGGAGCAGGAAGAAGAGAGCTTCTCCATGTCCATTGGCGATCTGATCAATTTCTCCCAAATGGAAAAAGAGGCCAATGAAGCCGAAGCAGCTTCCGAAGTGGAAGAGGCCCAAGCCGAAGTGGCAGAAGAGGCCCCTGTGGAGGAAGCAGCAGTTGAAGAAGCTGAAGCTCCCGAAGCCGCCGAAGAGGCAGCTCCCGAGGTAGAAGAGTAAAAAAAGATGCGCTCCCAGAGCGCATTTTTTGTACATTTGGAAAATGGAAGAATATGATTCTTGAAGGAATACTAGTGGGCGCAATATGTGGCATCTTATTGCGCCTCTTTCATAGGCAATTTTATGCCCATGTGGCCCTGTCCGTGCCGTGGTGGTCCCTCGGTGGCGCAGGGCTGTTTCTGTTCCTCCTGTGGGTGCCCGTGCCCCACGATCTCTGGCCCTATCTCCACAGTCTGAGCCTCTTGGTCATGGGCCAGGGTCTTTTCTGGGGGAAATTTCACCCGGGAAAATTTTTCATGGCCCTGGGATTTCTCGCCAATGGTCTTGTGGTATTCTTAAATAAGGCCATGCCCGTGGACCTGGGAAAGCTTTCGGCCTTTGACCCTCAGGGGGCGGCCCTCATCTCAGGGGGAAAGGTCCTCACCCACCGGTCCCTGGACGCAGCCGTCCTCCCGTTTTTGGGGGACATCATCTACTACAACGGGCCCTTTCGTCCTCCCGTCCTCATGAGTGGGGGGGATGTCCTCATTGCCGTGGGCCTGGGTCTCATTGTGACGACACTCATCAGTCAACTATTGGAAGGGGAGGAATCTTGAATTCAATTCGAAATCTACTGGCAACTATGCGAATCCAGGACATCATCGACATCCTCCTAGTTGCACTTCTCTTTTACTGGATCTACACCATCATCCGAGGGACCCGGGCGGAGCAGCTGAGCAAGGGGATTGTGGTCCTCATCATCCTCACCCGGCTCAGCGAGTGGCTGCAGATGTACACCCTGAACTACATCCTCAATGGCATCATGACTTTCGGATTTTTGGCCGTGATCATCGTATTTCAGCCGGAGCTCCGAAGGGGCCTGGAGTTCATTGGCAGGAGCAGCAGCCTCTCCAGTGGCCTCTTGGTGGAGTCCTCCGAGGAGAAGAAGACCGTCTCGGAAATTGTCAATGCCGTGGGGAGCCTCTCCCGGCAAAAGATCGGCGCCCTCATTGTCATTGAGCGGAAGACGGGCCTCTCTGAAATTGTGGACACGGGGACCAGCATCGATGGCAATGTCTCCTCGGGGCTTTTGATCAATATCTTCATTCCCAACACCCCCCTCCACGATGGGGCGGTGATCATTCGCAGGAGCACCATCCTCTCCGCCGCCTCCTTCCTGCCCCTCACGGACAATCGAAGCCTCAGTAAGGAACTGGGGACCCGTCACCGGGCGGCCATTGGGGTCAGCGAACGGAGCGACTGTCTGTCCATTGTGGTGAGCGAGGAGACGGGCTCCATTTCCATTGCGGAAAATGGCAAATTGGACCGCCACCTGGACCTCTCCACTTTGGAGGAAATCCTCAATAGCATCTACTTGCCCGAGGACGGTGGCCCCTGGTTTTTTCGACACGGTAAGGAAAAGAAGGAAACCCTATGAAAAAGTATAAAAACACCATCGTGAAAGTCGTCTGCCTTTTGACGGCCTTTTTCCTCTGGGGATATGTCATCAATGAAGTGGATCCCACCATCACCCGGACTTTCACCAATGTCCCCGTGGAATTTAAAAATATGTCCTATCTCAGGGATCAGAATCTTCAGCTCATGACGGGGACCTTGGATCCCATCGAGGTGACCGTGGAGGGCCACAGAAAAGCCCTCAATGCCATCTCCACTGATGATCTCAGGGCCATTGTGGACCTCCAGGGGATACAGGGGGGCGTTCAGGCGGCCTCCATCCACGTGGGCCTCACCAGTGGCGACGGAACGGTGAAGGACTACGCCCCCAAGTCCCTCACCCTGGAAGTGGAAGCTGTGGTGAGCAAGCCCTTTGCCGTGGAGGCCAGGACCTTTGGCAATCTCCCCGATGGCCACATCCTCGGGGAGATACAGGTGAATACCGAGGAGGTCACCCTCAAGGGGCCCGAGCAGATCATTGACAGCGTCTCGGTGGTGGTGGCCAATGTGAATATTGGAGAGAAGACCGTCACCAGTATTGTCAATGCCCCCATCCAGGCCCTGGACAGCGACCTCAAGCCCGTGAACAATGTGGTCATTGAGCCCGGCACGGCGGAGGTCCAAGTGGCCGTGTACAAGACCAAGACCGTGCCCATTGAGGTGGTCTTGGATGATCCCAATCGGGAGGATCTCCAGACCAATCGCATCACTGTAAATCCCAGTTCCGTCATCATCACCGGGGACGGGGGAAATATAGACGGGGTAAAATCCATTGAGACTCAGCCCATTAACACCCAGGAGCTGGTGGAAAATCTGGGAGCCACTGCCACCCTGGTCCTCCCCGAGGGGACTCGAATGGTGAACAATCAGGAGACTTTCATCGTCCGCTACGAACCCCAGAGAATCGTCACCAAAAACCACAGCCTCCCAGTGGATCGGGTCCTTGGGGAAAATGGGGGAGAGCTGGAGGAAATTCCCAGGCAGATGCCCCAGCGGCTGCAACTGAAATTGACCGGGGAGACGGGGGTTTTGGAGAGCCTCAACAACCAAGATCTTCAGATTATGCTCAAGGGCGACGGCACCATTGAGGTCCACGCCCCCTCTGGGGTCACTGTGGAGTCGGTGGAGCCCAATAAAATTGACCCAGGGACTCCTTGAGTCTCCCGGAGCTTTGTGTTAGGATAGGAAAATCAATTTTCAATATGGTATGGAGTTTTCCCTTGGGAAACCGTGATCTTCCCACAGGGGAGAGAGAGGAGTGGTGTTTGATATGAAATTAGCTGGAGATGGCCTGACTTTTGACGATATTTTGCTCATGCCCGGTTATTCCGAGGTTTTGCCCAATGAGGTGGATCTGACCACCCATCTCACTAGAAATGTGAAGCTGAACATCCCCATGATGAGTGCCGGCATGGACACCGTCACCGAATCCCAAATGGCCATTGCCATGGCCAGGGAGGGGGGCATTGGCATTATTCACAAGAATATGCCCATAGAACTCCAGGCCAAGGAAGTGGACCGGGTGAAGCGCTCGGAGCACGGGGTCATCACCGATCCCTTCTCCCTCTCCAAGGACCATCCCATTAAGGATGCCACGGATCTCATGCGCCACTACCACATCAGTGGGGTGCCCATTGTCACCGACGATGGCATTTTGGAGGGGATCATCACCAATCGGGACATCCGCTTTGAGGACGATCAGAGCATTAAAATTGAAGATGTCATGACCAGTGAGAATCTCATCACCGGCTATGAGGGAATTTCCATGGAAAAGGCCCTCCAGCTCATGAAGGAGCACAAGATTGAGAAGCTCCCCCTGGTGGACGAGAACAATTATCTCAAGGGGCTCATCACCACCAAGGACATTAAAAAGTCCATCCAGTATCCCCAGGCAGCCAAGGATGCCAATGGCAGACTCCTGGCAGGGGCCGCCATTGGGGTCACCCGGGACGTCATGGAGCGGGTGGAGGCCCTGAGGGCCGCCAAGGTGGACGTCTTTGTCATTGACACCGCCCACGGCCAGTCCAAAAATGTCCTCAAAACCATCAAAGAACTCAAGACCGCCTACCGGGACATCGAACTCATTGCCGGGAATGTGGCCACCTATCTGGGGACCAAGGACCTCATTGAGGCCGGCGCCGATGCCGTAAAGGTGGGGATCGGGCCCGGTTCCATCTGTACCACTCGGGTGGTCACCGGTATCGGGGTGCCCCAAATTACCGCCATTATGAACTGTGCCAAGGCCGGCGCCGAGAAGGGCGTGCCCATTATCGGTGACGGGGGGATCAAGTACTCCGGGGACATCACCAAGGCCATTGCCGCAGGGGCCGATGTGGTGATGATGGGTTCCCTCCTGGCGGGAACCGAGGAGAGTCCCGGAGAGGAGATCTTCGTGGAGGGTCGCCGCTTCAAGAGCTACCGGGGCATGGGGAGCCTGGGGGCCATGAGCTCCGGCTCCAGTGACCGCTACTTCCAGTCCGGCACCAAAAAGTACGTCCCCGAGGGCGTGGAGGGCCGGGTGCCCTACAAGGGCAAGACCGGGGAGGTCATCTATCAACTCCTGGGGGGTCTCAAGAGCGGTATGGGCTATGTGGGGGCCAAAAATATTTTGGAACTCAAGGAAAATTCCGAATACATGGTCATCACCCCTGCCACCCTTCAAGAAAATCACCCTCACAATATCACCATCACTCGGGAGAGTCCCAACTATATTGGAAATTACTGAGTATAAGAGTCGCCTCTTTGGGAGGCGATTTTTTATTGTTTTCCTGAGTTACCTTGACAGCAAATTACCTCGTTGCTACACTTTTGTTGTATAGTACTAAGGAGGTGCCTGTGCAAGTAGCGATTATTATGGGAAGCTTTAGCGACCACGAAATAGGACTGGAAGTAGCGCGTCAATTGGAGGCCTTTGGTGTGGCCTGGGACATGAAGGTTTTCAGTGCCCACAGGAGTCTGGAGGGGGCCCTGGCGTACATCGATGAGATGGAGGAGGCGGGGGTCCAGGTGTTCATTGGCATTGCCGGAAAGGCGGCCCACTTGGCCGGGGTCATTGCCGGACACACCACCAAGCCCGTCATTGGCATTCCCGCCAAGTCCTCCTTTGGTGGGGGCATGGACTCCCTGCTGTCCACAGTTCAAATGCCCTCCGGGGTTCCCGTGGCCACCGTGGCAGTGAATGGTGGCAAAAATGCGGCAATTTTGGCCACCCAAATTTTGGCCACTGGGGATGAAGCTCTGGCTCAAAAACTCAAGGACTTCAAGAGGGGCCTCGCTGAGGATGTTCGGGGAATGAACGAGCAATTGGAAGAAGCTGTGAGGGAAAAACTATGAAGACAGATGTAGAAATCGCAAGAGAAATAGAACTCAAGCCCATTCAAGAGATCGGCGAGTCCATAGGCCTGTCCTATGAGGACCTCATTCCCTATGGTCACAAAATGGCCAAGATCACCAAGGAGGCCCTGGACCGGGCGGAGGAAAAGGAGCGGGGAAAACTGGTCCTGGTGACCGCCATCAATCCCACCCCCGCAGGAGAGGGGAAGACCACCACCAATATTGGCCTCTCCATGGGCCTGGAGCGGCTGGGCCACTCCGCCATTGCCACCCTGAGGGAGCCCAGTCTGGGCCCCGTCTTTGGCATCAAGGGGGGCGCCGCCGGGGGAGGCTACGCCCAGGTGCTCCCCATGGAGGACATCAATCTCCACTTCACCGGGGACTTCCACGCCATCACCAGCGCCAACAACTTAATCAGTGCCGCCGTGGACAATCATCTCCACCAGGGCAATGATCTCTCCATAGACCCCAAGTCCATTACCTTCAAGCGGGTTTTGGACATGAACGACCGGGCCCTCAGGGAAGTTGTGGTGGGCATGGGTAGCAAGGTCAATGGGGTCATGCGCTCAGACGGCTTTGACATCACCGTGGCATCGGAAATTATGGCCATCCTCTGCCTCTCTGAGGATGCCGCCGACTTAAAGGAGCGGGTGGCCCGGATTCAAGTGGGCCTCAACACCCAAAAAGAGCCCGTCTACGTCCGGGACCTGGGGGTGGAGGGGGCAGTGGCCATGCTCCTCAAGGATGCCATTCTCCCCAACTTGGTTCAAACCACGGAAAACACCCCCGCCATCATCCACGGGGGGCCCTTCGCCAATATTGCCCACGGCTGTAACTCCATCATCGCCACCCGGGCGGCCCTCCACCTCTCGGACTACGCTGTCACTGAGGCGGGCTTCGGTGCGGACCTAGGGGCCGAGAAATTCCTGGACATTGCCACTCGAGCCGGCGGCTTTGCCCCCGACTGCATTGTCGTGGTGGCCACGGTGCGGGCCCTGAAGTACAATGGCTATCAAAAGAAGGAGGATCTGGGAGAGGAGAACATCCAGGCCCTCAAGGACGGCTTTAAAAACCTGGAGCGACATGTGGAGAACATGAGAAAATACGGCGTTCCCGTCTGCGTGGCCATCAACCGCTTCCCCACGGACACCGAGGCGGAGCTGAGCACCTTGAGAGCGCTCTGTGACTCCCTGGGCGTACCCATTGCCCTCTCGGAAGTTTGGGCCAAGGGGGGAGAGGGGGCCCTGGAGCTGGCGGAAATGGTGGTGGAACTCTGCGAAGAGCCCGGAAACTTTGCCCCCATCTACCCACTTGAGGACAGCATTGAGGAGAAGATCCAGTGCCTCGCCCAAGAGATCTACCACGCCAAAGATGTGGAGTGGAGCCCTCAAGCTGCCAAGCAGCTGGAGACCATTGTCAAGGACCACGGCCACGAATTCCCCGTCTGTGTGGCCAAGACCCAGATGTCCTTTTCCGACGATCCCACCCTCCTGGGTGCCCCTGAAGACCACACCCTCCACGTGAGAGAGCTCTATCTCTCCAATGGCGCGGGCTTTGTGGTGGTGAAAACTGGAGAGATTATGACCATGCCGGGACTGCCCAAGGTGCCGGCGGCCAATCACATGGATATAGATAGTGAAGGAGCGATAACTGGACTGTTTTAGGAGGAACTGAATGTATGATTCAAAACTGAAAAGCGAACAGACCGATGCTCTCTTTGAGGCCATACTCACCTTGAAGGACCAGGAGGACTGCTATCGCTTCTTTGAGGACATCTGCACAGTGAAGGAGATCCAGGCCATTTCCCAGCGACTCTATGTGGTGAAGCTCCTCATTCAAAACAAGACCTATCACGAAATTGAGGCCGAGACCAAGGCCTCCACTGCCACCATCAGTAGGATCAATCGGGCCTTGAACTACGGCGCCGATGGCTACAAATTGGTACTAAAAAATTTGGGATACATCGAAGAATAAAAAAGGAGCTTGGAGAAATCCAAGCTCTTTTTGCATTCACTGTTGATTCAGGTGTTTTTCAATGACCTCCCTCTTGGGGGTCACTGCCACGGTCTTAAAGTCGGTGTAGAGGACCAGGCCGGGCTTATTGGCCGGGTGCCTCTTGATGTAGCGCCTGAAGGTGTAGTCCACTTCCACATTGGCGCTGTTTTTCATGGCGCTGAAATAGGCGGCGCACTGGGCGGCGAAAATCATGGCCTCCTCTGAGGGCCGGTCCCTGTAGGAGAGGAGGACGTGGCTGCCCGCCCCGGACTTCACGTGGAACCACAGGTCGTTTTTCCGGGCCTCCTTCAGGGTGAGCTGCTCGTTTTGGCGGTTGTTTCTGCCAATGCGAATGGTGTGCTCGTCGTCGAATTCTATGACAATGGGGCCGCGGGTCTCCCGGTGTTTCTTGCCCTTTTGGGGGTTTCGCTTCTTGAGGAAGTTCTCCCGAAATTCCCCCTTGAGCTCCCGAATCTCCTCAATGGTGTCGGCGGAGTCAATGGCATAGAGGAGGGACTCCAAGTACTGAATATTGACCCGATTTTCCTCCATCTGCTGGCCAATGAGCTCCTGGGCATTTTTTAATTTGCTGTATTTCTTGTAGTAGTGGGCCGCATTTTGAATGGCGTCCTTGCGAATGTCCAGGGGAATGGTGATGGGCTCCATGTCCTGGTAGAAATTCTCCAACACCGCCTCGGCATCCCCTCGAGAGACCCGGTAGCTATTGGCGGAGAGGACATCGGCATAGACCTTGAAGCGGTCCCTGTCCTTGGACTCTCTCAGCTCCAGGGAGAGCTTCTGCTGTTTTTTTCTGGCCCGCTCCAAGTGGGTCTCCAAATTCTTCATGAGGTCCCGCCCCGTTTGCCGGAGGACGTCCCTGTGCTCCTGCTGGTGATAGGTGGCATCCAAGAGCTCATTGATCCTGTCGTAGTAGCTCTTGCCCTCCTCGGGATACACCGTGAGGGGATAGGCGGCAAAGGCCACGATCTTCTCCCCGTCTTTCAAGGACTGGGGACGGTAGCGGTGGGCTCTAAGCTCCTCCATGAAATTCTGAAATCCCCGCCAGAGATTTTGAGCCTCAATGGAGGTGATGGGCATTTTCTCATCGATGCCACTTCGAAAGGAGATTTCCCGGGCACTGACGGGGCTCAGGCCCATGTAGTTTTGAATGAGAAAATTCTTGGTGGAGACGGCGCCCGACTGGTCCAAGTGCTCCAAAAACTCCTCCTCCGTCACCGTGAGGGGGTTTTCCTTGGTGATGATCCCCTCCAGGGTGTATTTCATCCCGGGGAGGACCTGGCGGACCCGGCTCATGGCGGGCCCCACCCGCTTCAGGGCATCCAGGATGATGCCCTCGTCATTGGTGAGGATGACATTGGAGTGGCGCCCCATGAGCTCCACATAGAGGTGGCGCTTCACCCTGTCAAAGAGCTCGTCCACCGTCTCAAAAGTCCAGTGGATGACCCGGTCCATCTCCACCTGCTCCACTGAAAGGATGGTGGAGGACTCCAAGTGCTTTCGAAAGAGCATGGTGAGGGGAGAGGGGGTCTTGGGCATTTCCCTCTTTTCCGTGGTGAGGTACATGGAGGCCTTGTTTCCCGAGGCGGAAATCAATAGGGCCCCCCGATGCTCCCCTCGGCGGAGGTGGATCAAAAGCTCATCGGGGGAGGGCTGATAGATCTTGCCCACCTTGCCCCCTTGAAACATTTGCTCTAGTTCCCAGACCACCGCCCGGGTCATGGTGCCGTCGTAACTCATGGTATTTATCTCCTCCCACTTTTCACAAACTAACCTGTCATGTATAATAACACAAATACGGAAATTATATCCTCACAGGGCCCCCAGGGCCCTGTACTTTCGTTGGGACCAGCTCAAACGGACTTGGGATTCCATGATATAATAGGGAAAAATCCGGTGATACTCCGTGGAATCCCACGGGCGAGAAGATTGATACAGACTTTAATTGGGTAGAAAAGGTGGAACTGTGGCAAAGGGATTTTTGTTGGTACTATCCGGACCGTCGGGAAGCGGAAAGGGAACAGTGAGCGCAGCTTTAATGGAACAGAATCAGGAGATCCAGTACTCCACTTCGGTGACCACCCGCCCGCCGAGAGTCGGTGAAGTGGACGGTGAAAACTACTTCTTCAAGACCAAGGAAGAATTTGAGGAGATGGTGGCCCAGGACCAGTTGTTGGAGCACGCCTTTGTTCACACCAACTACTATGGCACCCCCAAGGAATTCGTCTTTCAGCAAATCGAAAAGGGGGAGATCGTCCTTTTGGAGATTGACGTTCAGGGGGCCCTTCAAGTGAAGAACAAGTACAAGGAGGCCGTGTTCATCTTCCTCCTGCCCCCCACCATGGCGGAACTGAAGCAGCGCATCATCGGCAGGGGCACGGAGACCCCCGAGGACATCGAGACCCGCTTTACCAATGCCTTCAAGGAACTGGACTTTGTAGGGGAGTACGACTACTTTGTGGTCAACGACAAGCTGGAACAAGCCGTGGAGGATATTGAACACATCATCGCCGCCGAGCGCCTGAGGGTGAAGCGGAAGAGCGATATTAAAAAGAGCCTCGTAGAGAAAGGGGAAATTTAGTGAATATATTGTCCTTTGATGAGATCCAAAAAATCACCAACAGCCGCTACGCCCTGGCCATGTTGGTGTCGGAGCGGGCCAGGGAAATTGTCGCCGGGGACGACCCCCTGGTGGACACCAAGAAGGAGCGCCCCGTGTCCATTGCCCTGGAGGAAGTGGAGGGGGGCGCCCTGAATTTTGCCACCCGTGAGGAGTATCAGGAGGAACAGGCCAGAAAAGCGGCGGAGCTTTTGGAACGAGAGTCCCTCTTGGAAGATTCCCAAGACTACGAGGATTAGCATCAAGGAGGCCCCATGATTGCAGGAAAGAAAATACTCATCGGTGTCAGTGGAGGCATTGCCATCTATAAAGTTCTGGACCTCATCAGTCGCCTGAAAAAGGCGGGGGCCCAGGTCAAAGTGGTGATGACCGAGGCGGCAACGGAATTTGTGGCCCCCATCACCTTCCAAACCATGTCCGAGAATGTAGTCCACGTGGAAATGTTCAATCAGCTGATGAATATGGATGTGGAGCACATCAGCCTGGCCAAGTGGGCCGATCTCATACTCATTGCCCCTGCAACGGCCAATACCATTGCCAAAATTCGCCACGGCATTGCCGACAATCTCCTCACCACCGTCCTCAGTGCCCGGGTGTCCCCGGTGGCCATTGCACCGGCCATGAACACCAAGATGCTTCAAAATCCCGCCACTCAGGAGAACATCAATGCCCTGAAGACCTGGCCAGGCTTCCACTTTTTGGAGCCCACCTCGGGGCTTCTGGCCTGTCAGGACGTGGGGGATGGGAAGATGATGGAGCCCGTGGACATGCTGGACCACTTGGACGCCATTCTCACGGAAAAGACCCTGGCGGGGAGGACCGTCACCGTCACCGCCGGTCCCACTCAGGAGGCCCTGGACCCCGTGCGCTATCTCACCAATCACAGCTCCGGGAAAATGGGCTATGCCCTGGCCAAAATTGCGAGAAACCGGGGGGCCAAGGTGCATCTCATCACCGGCCCCACGGATCTGGACTACCCCTGGGGAATCCTGGTCCACCCCGTCACCTCCACCCAGGAGATGTTCGATGCCGTGGCCTCCGTCCACAAGGAGACGGACATCCTCATTAAGGCAGCGGCCCCCAGTGACTTCAGGCCCGCCAATTTCTCCGATAAAAAGGTGAAGAAGCGGGAAACCAAGGAGATGGTCCTGGAACTGGCCACCAATCCCGACATTGCCAAGCACTTTGGCCAGTTGAAGGGGGAGCGGATCCACGTGGGCTTTGCCGCCGAGAGCCATGAGCTGGAGACCTACGCCCAGGGAAAACTGGAGGAGAAAAACCTGGACTTCATTGTGGCCAACAATATCACCCAGGAGCACGCGGGCTTCCGCAGCGATACCAATATCGTAAAAATTTTCTACAGGGGAGGGGAAGTGGTCTCCCTGCCCATGATGACAAAAAGTGAACTGGCCATGGAGATCTTAGATCGAGTCCAGGCCCTGCGAAGCTAGAGCAATCTAGCTTTTTTAAATGGAGGAAATCTTGAATTTAGCCCATGTGATTTTGCAGCACTCGGTGCCCCAAACGGATCAACTCTACAGTTATGAAATCCCCCCCTCCCTCAAGGGCCTCACTGTGGGCATGCGGGTCCTGGTGCCCTTTGGCCGGGGGAACAAGCGGGTGGTGGCACTGGTCCTCAAGATTTCCCAGGGGGAGGCCATGGAGGGCATCAAGCCCATTCTCAAGGTGTTTGACGGCAGCCCCATTTTGGAAAGACAGCAGCTCCTACTGGGCATTAAAATGCGGGAGCACTTTCTCACCACCTTTGCCCAGACTTTCCAGACCATCCTCCCCCCCATGGTCCTCTCCAAGGCGGTGGAGGTCTATGAGCCCCTTGAGGGCCTGGATGAGGAGAGGAAAAACGCCCTCTTTTCGGGGGGCGGGCCCATTGCCACCGCCTCCCTGGAGGGGGAGGAGCTTCTCCTCTTCCACCAAATGGAGGAGGAGGGGCTCGTGAAAAGGAGCTTTTACATGGAGGCGCCCCCCAAGCCCAGGGTTCAGACCAAGTGGGTGGCTGTGGCATCGGAAGAGCCCCGGACCCCCCTTCAGGAGGAGGTGTACCAGTTCGCCGTGGACCACGGACCCTTGACAGCTGCGGAGCTTCGGCGGGCCCTTGAGGTCAGTAGCTCCCCGGTGGATGGCCTCATCAAAAAAAAGGCCCTCATCCCCTGGGAGGAGGAGCTGGAGAAACAGGAGCCCCCACAGCTCAATGGGGATCAGAAAATGGTCCTGGAGGGGATCCTTGAGAGCCCCCGCAGGCTCCACCTCCTCCACGGGGTCACGGGGAGCGGGAAGACCGAGATCTACCTCCACTTGGCCCAGGAATTTTTGGCCCAGGGCAAAAGTGTCATCATCTTGGTGCCTGAAATTGGCCTCACCCCCCAAATTGAAGAGCGATTTCGCCTCCGCTTCGGGGAGGACATCGCCCTCATTCACTCGGGGGTCACGGCGGCTCAGCGGGCCCACAGCTGGAGCCTCATGAGACAGGGGAAGATCAAAATTGCCATCGGGCCCAGGAGTGCCATCTTCGCTCCGGTGAAGGACTTGGGCCTCATTGTGGTGGATGAGGAGCAGGAGGACAGCTACGACTATCAGGAGGGCCTCCGCTACGATGTCCACGAGGTGGCAGAGCTTCGGGGAGAGATTGAGGGGGCCAAGGTCCTCTTTGGCTCTGCCACTCCCTCAGTGAGCACCTACTTTAGGGCTCAGAGGGAAATGGAGCTTCACAAACTGCCCCACAGGGCCAACCCCAATGCTCGGCCTGCGGGGATTCAGCTGGTGGATATGAGAATGGAGCTGGTGGCGGGAAATACCTCCATTGTCTCCAGGGACATGGCTAAAGAGCTCAAGGCCACCTTGGAGCGGAGGGAACAGGCCCTCCTCTTTCTCAACCGCCGGGGATACAGTCACTTTGTCTCCTGCCGCTCCTGTGGCCATGTCATCACCTGCGAGAACTGTGACATCTCCATGACCTATCACATGAAGGACCACCGCCTCCACTGCCACTACTGTGGCGCCACCAAGGAGAGGCCCAAGGTCTGTCCCCAGTGCGGCAGCAGCTATCTCAAGGAATTTGGCATTGGCACGGAGCAGGTGGAGGAGTGGTGCTCCATCCACCTGCCGGAGGCCAGGGTCTTTCGCATGGACCGGGACACCATGACCCAAAAGGACGCCTTCCAGAGGATGTATCAGCGGATGCAGGCGGGGGAAATCGACATACTCATTGGCACCCAAATGGTGACCAAGGGCTTCGACTTTCCCAATATCACCTTTGTGGGCATCATCGCCGCCGACCTCAGCCTCTATGTGTCGGACTTCAGGGCCCAGGAGAAGACCTTCCAGCTTCTCACCCAGGTGGCCGGCCGGGCGGGGCGGGGGGCCAAGGAGGGGAGAGTCATCCTCCAGACCTACAATCCCGACAATTACAGCATAGGCTTCGCCCAAAAGGAGAACTATCTGGGATTCTATGAGATGGAACTGGAGGAGCGGAGGAAGTATCAGTACCCCCCCTTTATGCGCCTCATCACCCTCTCCGTCCACTCCCGGGACTATGAGGAGGGGATGCGGGTGGCGAGAAACTGGGAGAAGACCCTCTACACCATGAGGCAGAAGCGCCACTTGGAAATGGAGATCTCCCCGCCCATAGAGATGCCCCGAATCAAAAATGAATTCATCACCCGGATTCGCATCAAGTGTTCCCACCGGGATTATGAATCGTTACGCAAAGACCTCCAGCGGGTATTAAGATACTATTACCAAGAGTTTAGGGAAAATAAGACCAAGCTATTTATAGATTTAAAACAGTGAGGAGGGCTCATGGCCATTCGTACCATTAGAATTGATGGAGATCCCATTTTAAGTAAAAAATCCAGAACCGTAGAAAAATTCGATGAATCCTTAAATCAACTCATAGAGGATATGTTTGAGACCATGTATGAGGCCGACGGGGTGGGACTGGCCGCCGTGCAAATCGGCATCCTAAAGCGCCTCTTGGTCATGGACGACTATGAGGGCACCAAGAAGGTCCTCATCAATCCCGTCATTGAAAGCCACGAGGGCTGGGAGCCCGGAATCGAAGGCTGCCTCTCCGTTCCCGACAAAAACGGCATTGTGGAGCGCTACAAGAAAATCACCGTCTCCTATCAGGATCAGGAGGGCAATCCCCAGACCCTGGAGGCGGAGGACTTGGTGGCTCGAATCATCCAGCACGAGATGGACCACCTCAATGGCATACTCTACACGGAAGTGGCCACCACCACCGATCCCGATGAGACGGAGGCCTTCCTCAGGGCCCAGTACGCCAGGGAAGTGCCGGAGGACGGGGAGGAAAAGGGGGAGTAATCATGGCAAAGGGAAAACTCAAGACTGTATTTTTTGGCACGCCGGACTTTGCCATTCCAGCTCTGGAGACCGCCCATGAGTCGTCCGAAGTTCTCCTGGTGGTGACCCAGGAGGACCGCCAGCGGGGCAGGGGCAGGAAACTGAGTCCCACCCCCGTCAAGGAGAGGGCTCTGGAACTGGGCCTTCCCGTGGCCCAGCCCGCCAAGGTCAATGATCCCGAGTTTTTGGCCCAATTGGAGGCTCTCTCGGCGGATCTTTTCATTGTGGTGGCCTATGGGCAAATTTTGAGCCAGGCCCTCATCGATCTGCCCCAGAAGACCATCATCAATCTCCACGCCTCCATCCTCCCCAAGTACCGGGGAGCGGCCCCCATTCAACGCTCCATTATGGAGGGGGAAGTGGAGACGGGGGTGAGCCTCATGGAGATCACCGCGGGCTTGGATGCGGGCCCCGTGGCCCTGGTGAAGTCCACGGAAATTGGAGATATGGACACCGGTGCCCTCACTGAGGTCCTGGCTCAATTGGGGGCTGAGGCCCTCTCGGACTTCCTTGAGGCAGGCGGCGAGATGGAATTTAAGCCCCAGGACCACGACGGGGCCACCTATGCGCAAAAAATCACCAAGGAGGACCAGCTACTGGATCCCAATACCATGACGGCTGTGGAACTTTTGAGGGCCATTCGAGGTCTCTCTCCGGAGCCCGGGGCCAAGCTCTCCCTCTGGGGGGAGGAGTACACCATCTACGAGGGGGCCCTCTCCTCGGAAAAATTGGCCCCGGGTGAGATTCGCCGGAGCAAAAAACAGCTCTGGTTGGGGGCAAAGGAGGGGAGCATTGAAATCCTCTCCTTGAAAAAGCCCGGAAAGAAGCGAATGGAGACCAGGGCCCTCTTGGCGGGACTGAGAGATTAGGAGGCCACTGTGATTTACAATTTTTACTCTTCCTACTGGATCTATGTACTCCCGGGACTCCTCCTGGGGATGTATGCCCAGGCAAAGATCCGGGCAGCCTACGGAACCTACAGCAAAATCGCCAATCGCCGGGGGATCACCGGGGCACAACTTGCCCTGGACATGCTCCACAGAGGGGGGATCTACGATGTGCAGATTGAGCGGATTCAGGGCACCCTCACCGATCACTACGATCCCAGGAGCCACACCCTCCGCCTGAGCAATGGAGTCCACGATGCCGACTCCATAGCGGCCCTGGGCATCGCCGCCCACGAGGTGGGACACGCCATGCAACACGCCCAGGCCTACGCCCCCCTCCGCATACGAAATGCCATTGTGCCCATGGCAAATATCGGTTCCAGATTTGCCTTTATGCTGGTATTTATCGGCATGTTTTTCCGATCCTCCCTCATTGATCTGGGGATCCTCCTCTTTGCCTTTACTTTCCTCTTCCAGCTCATCACCCTCCCCGTGGAGCTCAATGCCACACGGCGGGCCAAGAGCGTCCTCTCCCGGGACTATCTCACCGACAGTGAGATGGAGGGGGTCCACAAGGTACTGGGAGCGGCGGCCCTCACCTATGTGGCTGCCCTGGTCTCCTCCCTGGGAACCCTGCTGCACCTGTTGAATCTATCTGGTCGAAGGAGAAATTAATGTTAAAACCCGTACGACAACTAGCCCTGGAGATTGTCTCCAAGACCCTGGCGGGGGGCTTTGCCAAGGACTTTATTCAGGAAGTGGACCGCCGCCGCTACAAGGAGGAGGACCTGGGCCTCTTGCAAGAGATCGTCTTTGGCACCCTCCAGCACCACCTCTATCTGTCGGCCGTCCTGGACAAATTCATCCGGGAGGAGCCGGGCAAGAAACCCGTGGACCCGGACCTCCGCCTCCTCTTGGAGACGGCCCTCTATCAGATTCACTTTTTGGACCGGGTGCCCAATTTTGCCGTGGTCAATGAGTCGGTGAATCTGGCCAAAAAAATCCACGGCTATCCCGCGGGCTCCCTGGTCAATGGCATTTTAAGGAGCATCCTCAGAGATCCCAAGGCATTTGAGATTGAAGAGCCCCACCTCCGCTACTCCATGCCCCTGGAGTGGCTGGAAGTGCTCAAGGAGGACCTCCCCGAGGACTGGGAGGAATTTTTGAAGGCCAGCACCCAGCGGGCCCCCTTCCAAATTCGCTCCACCAAGAGGGACCGGGAGCAGCTGGCCGCCGCCCTTCAGCGGGCGGGATACGCCACGGAAAAGACGGAACACGCCCCCCAGGGCCTCACAGTGAAAAATCCCCGGGGGATCTTCGAGACCCGCTTCTTCACCGATGGCTATTTCTACGTTCAGGACGAGGCCTCCCAGTTGGTCCCCGAGCTCTTCACCCCCGATCCCAAGGCCAAGGCCCTGGACCTCTGCGCCGCCCCCGGGGGCAAAGCCATGGCTCTCGCCACCAGCCACCAGTCGGTGGTGGCCAATGACATCAGCTCGGAGCGTCTCAAACAGGTCAAGGAAAACAAAAAGCGCCTGGGTCTTCAAAATATTCGCACCTCCCGGAGCAAGGGGGAGGAGTTCTCCCTCTTCGGGGAGAAATTCGATCACATACTGGTGGACGCCCCCTGTTCGGGCCTGGGGCTGCTAAGGAAAAAGCCAGAGATCAAATATCACACCAGCCCCCAGGATGCCAGCCAATTGTCTAAAATTCAGCTAAATCTCCTAAATGCTTCAGTAAAACACCTGAAGGAGCAGGGGGAGATTGTGTATAGTACATGTACGGTAACCCGCAGGGAAAATGAAGATGTGGTCCAGAGCTTCCTGGAGGAGCACGAAGACTTCACCCTGGCAGAGGAGCGGCGCTACTTCCCCCATCGGGAGGGCACCGATGGCTTCTATATGGCAAAGTTGGTCCGCAAATCATGAGAGGGGAGGCGCCCTTGACGGCAGCACTCAAAAATTGGATGGCCCTCACCGAGGGAGAATTGAGAGAATATGTGGCGGAGCTGGGTCTTCCCGCCTTTCGGGGCACCCAGCTCTTTGAAATGATTCACAGACAGCACAAGAGGCCAGAGGAGGCCAGCAATCTCCCCGGAAGTCTCTGGGAAAAACTCCCCTATGAGGCCCCCCTTGAGATTGAAGCCAGCTTCGACTCCCAAAAGGACGAAACGAAAAAGATGCTCTATCGCCTCTCCGATGGCCACCTGGTGGAGGGAGTGCTCCTCAGCTACGAACACGGCTACAGCCTCTGCGTCTCCACCCAGGTGGGCTGCCGCATGGGCTGCAAATTCTGCTACTCCACTGTGGGGGGCCTCATGAGGTCTTTGACTCCAGAGGAGATGCTCTTTCAGGTCTATGAAACGGAGCGGTCCATGGACATCACCATTGGCCATGTCATCCTCATGGGGAGCGGCGAACCTCTGGACAACTACCACAATGTCATCCAATTTCTCAAAGTCCTCCACGAGGAGAAGGGCAAATTCATGAGCTACCGGAATATGACCATCTCCACCTGCGGCGTCGTCCCCGGCATTTTGGCCCTCAGTGAGGAAGAGATTCCCGTGGGCCTGGCCATCAGTCTCCACGAGACGGATCAAAAGCGGCGGGAGGCCCTGATGCCCGTCACCAAGGCCTATCCCCTCAGGGAACTCATGGGGGCTCTAAAGACTTATCAGGAGCGGACGGGACAGCGGATCACCATGGAGTACACCCTCATTGAGGGGGAGAACGACCGGAGGGAAAATATGGAGGCCCTGGCCGCCATGGCTCAGGAACTCTTCATCCATGTGAACCTCATTCCCTTAAATCCCACGGAGCACTATGGGGGGCAAAGACCTGATAAATATAGTATTCATAAGTTTAAGGATCAGTTGTCCCGTAGGGGAATTTCCTGTACAATCAGGAGAGAATTAGGCAGTGATATTGCAGCTAGTTGTGGTCAGCTCAAGGCCGGCTACGAAAATGGCATTAAAGGTGTGATTCAATGAAAATAGTCGGACGTACCGACGTCGGATCTCGAGAGAACAACGAGGACCGGTACTATATTGACCCGAAAAAACGCTACTTTATGGTTGCCGACGGCATGGGGGGCCACGCCGCAGGGGAAATTGCCAGCGAAATGGCCATCACCATCCTGTCCAAGGAGTTGGACCAAAAGCCCATCTCCAATGAGCGCCAGCTGTTAAATGCAATGAACGATGGTATACAAATGGCCAATTTGGAGATCTTTCAGCTCTCCAGTCAGAAATTAAAATACCGGGGCATGGGCACCACCCTGAGTTTTGTCTACATCTTGGGGGACTACCTCTACTTTGCCAATGTGGGGGACTCCAGGATCTATGTGCTGGACGACCACCTGCGGCAGCTGTCCACCGACGACTCCTTTGTCAATTATCTGGTCCAAATTGGGGACATCACTGCGGAGGAGGCCAAGGCCCATCCCAAGAAGAACATCCTCACCAAGGCATTGGGGACCACCAACGGCATTGAATTTCAAATCCGTTCCCTACCCCTTGAAGACATCAAGGGGGTTTTCCTGTGCAGTGATGGCATCACCGATGCCCTCTCCGATGAGCGAATCCAGGAGATCATTCTGGGAGAGGAAACTGTGGAGCAAAGGGCCGATGCCCTCATTGCGGCGGCACTGAAGGAAGGGGCCAGGGATAATATCACAATTTTGTTATGGGATGTGAATGGCTGAAATGATGAATTTAATTTTAGCAGAGCGCTATGAGTGTCTGGAACAAATCGGCTCTGGGGGCATGGGCGATGTCTACAAGGCCCACGACCGAAGACTGGACCGCATCGTAGCCATAAAGATTTTAAAAAGTGAATACAATCAGGATGACAATTTCATTCGAAAATTCCGCAGAGAGTCCCTGGCTGCAGCCAGTATCTCCCATCCCAATATTGTCAGCATCTACGATGTGGGCATGGACGTGGTGGAAGGGGAGAGCCTCTACTATATCGTCATGGAATACATCGACGGAAAGACCCTTCGGGCCCTGATCCAGGAGGAGGGGCGCCTCAGTCAAAATGCGGCCCTCAACTACCTCATTCAAATTGCCGAGGCCCTGAAGGTGGCCCACAGCAAAAATATCGTCCACCGGGACATCAAGAGCCAAAACATCATGATCACCCGGGACAATCGGGTGAAAGTGACGGACTTTGGCATCGCTCGAATGGCGGGCAATCAGACGGTCACCGTCACCACCTCCGTCATGGGCTCCGTCCACTACTTTTCTCCCGAGCAGGCTCGGGGCCAGAAGGTGGATCACAGGAGCGACATCTACTCCATGGGGGTGGTCCTCTACGAGATGCTCACCGGGGAAGTGCCCTTTGAGTCCGACAACCCGGTCACCGTGGCCCTGATGCATGTGCAGAATCAGATTCCACTGCCCTCGTCCAAAAATCCAGCAGTCACCGTGGAGGTGGACCAAATCTTCAGCCGCATGACGGAAAAGAAGGTCCAGGACCGCTACGACAATGTGATGCAAATCATCGACGATGTGAAGGCCATTCTCCTGGGGAAAAAGGTCCGCCCCGACTACGGTCCCGTCACCGACAGGACCCATGTCATGGTGGCCCCTCCCTCCAGGCCCAAGAGCCCCACGGGCCCCAGGCCCCCCATTCAGAAGAAAAAAAAGAGCAATGCCCTCCCCATGTTGGGGGGCGCCCTCTTGGCCATCTTCCTCCTGGTGGGGCTGGTCTTTGGCGCCGGCCACATCCGAAAATTGGTGGACTCCTCGGAGTCCGACACCGTGGAGATGCTCTCCTTTATTGGCAGGGACATCTCTGAGGCAGAGGAATTTGCCCTGGAGCAGGAGCTCTATGTGGAGATTTTGGATTTCCAGGAGACCGATGATAAGGACCCGGGAACCATACTGGAACAGAATGTGGAAGCGGGCTCCGTCCTCAACAAGGGGGACACCGTGGGCTTTGTCGTCGCTGAGAGTCCCGAGCCCGTCTATGTGGAAGTGCCCTCCCTGGCCAATCTCACCGTCTCCGAGGCTCAGGACAGCATAGAGGAGCTGGGCCTGCGCTTTGAGGTGGCTTCCTCGGAGTTCTCCGACGAAGTTCCCGCCGACCGCATCATCTCCCAGGAACCGGAGAGCGGCAAGGAAGTGGCGGAGCGATCCACCATTCGAGTGATTCTCTCCAAGGGCCCCGATGCTCGAATGACGGTGGTGCCCAATTTGAAGGGGGTCACCGTGGAAAAGGCCAAGGAGCTCCTCGCCCAGCAGGGCCTCATTTTGGGGGATGTGAGCGAGCAGCCGGACATCACCGTGGGGACTGGAGAAGTGGTGTGGCAGCAGTATGACAGTGGCAATCAACTGAAGCAGGGCACCACAGTGGACATCATCATCAGTTCCGGCTTCCCCAAGCCCCCCACCCCCGACGATGACGATGACGACGACGATCAGGGGGAGGAAAAGCCGGAGCAGAGCCTCAATCTCAATCTCTCCCTCTCTGACGATGGCCAGGAGCACGAGATCTCCGTGGTTCGCAAGCGAGGGGGAAAAGAGCAGATCGTGGACTCCCGAAGGGCAGAGGGGGGCAGCTCCCTGAGTATTCCCGTAAAGGGCAGGGCCGGGGATGTCTTTGACATCTATGTGGATGGAAAACTCATGGAATCCGAAAAGGTGGGCGAATGATTCACCAGGGGAAAATTGTAAAACTCCTGGGGGGCTTCTACACCGTCCAGTCGGGCCAGCACCGCTATGAAACCCGGGCCAGGGGCATCTTTCGCCACGAGCAGGTGAAGCCCCTGGTGGGGGACGAGGTCCTCTTTTCCATCACCGAGGGGGACAATCTCAATGCCATTGAAAAGATCCTCCCCCGAAAAAATGCCCTCATTCGCCCCCCGGTGGCCAATGTGGACCAGATTTTTCTCTTTGTGCCCATTGCCCAGCCCAAGTACAATCGCTACACCATTGACAAGCTCACCGTCTACTATGAGCAGCTGAATGTCCCGGTGGTCCTCCTCCTCACCAAGGTGGATCTGGCTCCGAAAGAGGCCGCAGAGCTGGCCCTCTCCTACGAGGCCAGTGGCTTTTCGGTGCATCCTGTGAGCATCACCGCCCCCGATGGTTGGAAGGAACTTGAGGAGGCCATGAGGGGGAAGGTGACGGCCCTCAGTGGGGTCAGCGGGGCGGGGAAGTCCACCTTCACCAGTAAAATCCTGGGCCTGGATTTGGACACCCAGGATGTGAGCCGAAAGACCAATCGGGGAAAGCACACCACCCGCCACACCGAGCTCTACCATCAGGACGGAATTTTTGTCTTTGACACCCCGGGCTTTTCCAGCTTCTCCCCGGAGGAGATGGAGTCGGAGGAAGTGAAGGACTATTGTCCCGAGTTTCGAAAATACGCCCAAGACTGCCGCTTTCAAAACTGCCTCCACTTGCGGGAACCCCACTGTGGGGTGAAGGCCGCCCTGGAGGAGGGACTCATTGAAGCGCAGCGTTACGATAGCTATCTCAAACTCTATGAGGAGTTGAAGGAAAGGGAGGAAGTCCAGTGGCGCTAGTAGCCCCCTCACTGTTGAGTTGCGATTTTTTGGCCATAGGAGCGGAAATAGATCGATTGGAAAGGGCGGGGGTGGACTATCTCCACTTGGACGTCATGGACGGCCACTATGTGCCCAATCTCACCTTTGGCCCACCCATCATCTCCGCCATTAGAAAGAAGACCTCCATTCCCCTGGACGTCCACTTAATGATCGACAATCCCGAGGAAGTCATGGAAGACTATCTCAAGGCGGGGGCCGACCGAATTGGCGTCCACCCCGGAGTGGTGACCCACCTGGACCGGCTCATGGGCCAAATTCACGAGGCCGGGGCCCAGGGGGGCGTGGTCCTCAATCCCCACGAGGGCATTGAAGACCTGGACTACACTCTGGGCATTGTGGACTTCGTCCTCATAATGAGTGTGAATCCCGGCTTTGGGGGGCAGAAATTCATCCCCTACATCCCCAAAAAAGTGGCGGATCTCAGGGAAAAGATCCAAGACCTGGGCCTGGACTGCTCCATCACCATTGATGGGGGCGTCAACGGCGAGACGGGGAAAGTCCTGGTGGATGCCGGGGCCGACACCCTGGTTGCGGGCTCCTATATCTTTGGGGCAGCGGATATGGACGGGGCCGTCTCCTCCCTGAGGGTACTCTAATGGGGAGCCTCATTGTCACCGGTGGCACGAGGCCGCCGGTTTTTTTATTGGAGGAGGAGGCCAAGAGGGCCGATCTCATCATCGCATCGGACCGGGGCTACAACTATCTCACCGACGCCGGCATTGCCGTGGACATTGCCGTGGGGGACTTCGACAGCCTCCTGGGGGAGGAGCTCAAAGCGGGGGAGATCTACCGCCACAAGTCGGAGAAGGATGAGACCGACACGGAGCTCGCCCTCTCTGTGGCACTGGAAAAGGGCCACGGGGAGATGACCCTCCTGGGGGCCTGGGGGAGTCGCTGGGATCACAGCCTGGCCAATATCTTCCTCCTGGAACAGATCCAGGAGAAAGGGGGGAGGCTCACCATCAAGGACGAGAACAATGTCCTCTTTTTGGCGGCCCCGGGGAGCTACACCTTGGAGAAGGACAAGACCTATGTCTCCCTCCTCCCCCTCTCCCCCTGGGTGGAGTACTCCACCGAGAACTTCGCCTATGAGGTCCACCATCTCAGGCTGAAGCGGGGGACCCCCCGAGGGGTGAGCAACGAGCTCTTGGGCCGTCGGGGGCGCCTCACCATCCACGAGGGCATGGCCCTGGTGTTTCAGTCCCAGGACTGATGGACCTTCACCCGGGAAAATTTCATAGCATTAAAGACAGTGACAGCATAAAGAGCCGAGGGCAGCGCCCCTCGGCTCTTTTGTGTGGAGAGGACCCTTTTCAAAAGAAAGGAAATGCCCATAAACTCTATGATAAAAATGAGAATCTGAGGGACTTTTGTAGATATTCTAAAGAAAAATACGGAAGAAAAGGGGACTATTTTAGGGGATAATACCCTCGAGTTTGTAATTTAACAATACCTACCAGCGCCAGATCATGTGTTATAGCCTTGACAAAGGGCCTTTTTGGACGGAAAATTGCCAACCAAGGCCATTCTAGTTTTAATTTTGACAAACCACCTCTATTCCGTGATCTTTGTAGTAAATATAACGCTTGACATTCATGTAAATATGGGCGAAAATTACGTCGTTGGGAAAAGCTTTACACCCATGGGAGATTCCCCGGGGAGGGGCTGCGGGATATTTCCATCACAAGTGGAAATGGGGCCTTCCGCGAGAGGGGCTCGGTCCTCCCAACGCAGATATACACTCAATTCAATATAATTAATACATTTTAACAAATCATAGATTTACCTATCTTAACGTTTTGGGAAGCGGTTTTCTTGTCAGAGTCCATACAAAATTTGGGCCCGGGAGATTATAGTGTATATTTTATAAATAAAATATATTTATTTAACTAATATAATATTTAACATAGTTGAAAAATAAAAAATCATAACTTATAATACAACAAGAATAAAGGAGGTACCAATGAATACACAAACTTTTGTTGGGAGATTTAAGAAGTGGCAGGTTCTCTTGGGCGTCATCGTCATCATTGCCACTCTGGTTTTTGCGCGGGGACTCAATGAGCCCAAACTCATGGTGGCCTTGATTACGGGCTCCCTTTTGGGCTACACCCTCACAAGATCGAGATTTGGTTTTGCCGGCGGCATCAAGAGAATTTACGTAAGGGGAGAGGGCTCTCTCACCAAGGCCATTCTCATTTCCCTGGCAATCGCTGCAGTGTTATTTACCTATATCCAGTACAAGGCCAGTGTGGGGGGTGCATTGCCCGCTTATATGGCAGGTGAGGGCGTGGATATCATCCCCGGAACTCAAAATGTGCATATGGTAAATATCGCCACCATTGTGGGGGCATTTATCTTCGGTATCGGAATGATCATCGCCGGTGGCTGCGCCTCCGGTACTCTGGCAGACTTTGGGGAAGGGGAAGGACACGCCATTATCGCCCTGCCTTTCTTCATTCTCTTTACCATTCCCGGACACTATCTCCGGGAGGTCATTGACAGAAATCCCATTGGGGAAATTGGGGTGAAGGCCTATTTGCCGGATTACTTCGGCCACTTTGGGGCACTCATCATTACCCTGGCCGGTCTGATCTTCCTGTACTATCTCACCAAGTCCTATGAGCGGATGAGAAAAGCTGAGGGCACCTATTTGGATCCCAAATCCGACTACGAGGACTTCGAAAAAGAACTCACTGACTCTGTGGAAACTGAGTCCACCTTCTGGGCCATCTACCACAAGCTCTTTGTGGAGCGCTGGAGCTTCAACACCGGAGCTGTCATCCTCTCCGTTATCTCTGCGGGCTACTTAGTATTCAATGGCAAGGCCTGGGGGGTCACTTCCAGCTTTACCAAAATGGCCGTTTGGTTCGTGGGCCTCTTTGGCGTGAACTTCGCGGATCCCGCTTTTGCTTCCATCAACGAAACCGTGGCCAAGGGCATCCTCAACGACGGTGGGGTACTGCTCAATATCGGCATCATCATCGGCGCACTGGTGGCCTTCCTCATGGCGGGAAGATTCAATTTCAATTTTGAATTCGACTCCAGAAACGCCCTGCTCTTCTCCCTGGGCGGCATCTGCATGGGCTTCGGCTCCAGACTGGCCAAGGGATGTAATATCGGTGCATTCTACTCATCCATTCCCAACTTCTCCATTTCCGGGTGGATCTTTATGGTTTCCATCTCCCTGGGGGCAGTTGCGGCACTGAAGCTCTTCGCTGGATACAAATCCTGCCTGGTTCCCCCCAGACATAGACATCCCGACGATTTTAAATAAATCTCAGGAGTCCTTGAAAAAGGGGATTGATATATGGCCCGGGGCGGAGGCAATCTCAGCTTCAGGGTCTTTCGGCCGGCTAGAATGGTGGGGGAGCTTTAATTCCTGACACTTGAGCCGGTATCGGACAATCATTTCATTGCCTGGAACTCTTTTTGGGGTTTCAGCAAATACAATGGACTGGACCTTTAAATCGAATATATTTTTCAAGTTCAGTCCACAGATCCCCCGGCGGGCCCAAGATTTTTAAGTGAAATCTCAGAGGGCACTGCCGGGGGGGACATACAAATATATTTCCAGACCGGGACCTTCCCCAATTTTAAAAACGGCTGTCTTTCGCATCATTTGGTTTGATGATTATCAACCATGATGGCGAAAGGAGCCCTGGAAGTTCCGGTCCGGACCAAGGCCCTGCCCTGAGATCTACACCTGAGCGGACCTTGGCCCAGAAAGTTAATCTACTGTAAAAAATTTTAGGAGGTAGAAAGATGAAAGTTGTTGTAATTGGTGGCGTAGCCGGTGGCGCAAGTGTTGCTGCAAGAGTTAGAAGAATTGATGAGAGTGCAGAAGTAATTATGATCGAGCGTGGTCACCACGTTTCCTTCTCCAACTGTGCCCTTCCCTTCCACCTGAGTGGCATCATCGATGACAGCGAAAAGCTGGTCCTCATGGATCCCAACGAATTTGCCACCAAATACAAGATTGAAGCCAGAGTGCAACAAGAAGTGGTGAAGATCAATCCCGAAGAGAAGAATGTCACTGTAAAAAATCTCCTCACCGGGGAAACTTACACCGAATCCTACGACAAACTGGCCCTGGCTCCCGGTGCTTCCGCCATTAAGCCCAAATCCATCAAAGGCGTGGACAAGGACAATGTATTTATCGTAAAGAATGTCACCGACATCCAAAAGCTCCAAGGCTACCTGGAAGCCAACAATGTTCAAGAAGTTTCCGTTATCGGCGGCGGCTTCATTGGTCTGGAAGTAGCTGAAAACCTCATCGAAGCTGGCCGCAAGGTGCACCTGGTGGAAGGTACCGACCAAATCATGCAACCTGTGGACTTCGACATGGCTCAAATCCTCCACAAAGAACTCATGGATCACAATGTGGACCTGAGACTGGGCGAAATCCTGGTGGAAGTAAAAGACGATGCCATCGTTCTTCAAACTGGCGAAGAGATCAAATCTGAAGCCGTTGTCATGGCCATTGGTGTAGCTCCCGAAACCAAACTTGCCAGAGAGTGCGGCATTGAAATTGGCGAAACCGGCGGCATCCTGGTCAACCACAACTACCAAACCAACTATCCCGACATCTACGCTGTAGGGGACGTCATCGAAACCTTCCACAAACTCACCGGCGACAAGACCAAACTCGCCCTGGCAGGTCCCGCACAAAGACAGGCAAGAGCTGCTGCTGACCACATGTACGGCAAATACCACAACAACAATGGTGTCATCGGCTCCTCCTGTATCCACCTCTTCGATCTCACCGTGGCCAACACCGGTCTGAACGAAAAAATGTGCCAGAAGTACAACTTCAAATACGACTTTGCCTACATCATCCCCAACGACAAAGTGGGTCTGATGCCCAATCCCCACCCCCTCTTCCTCAAACTGATCTTCGAAGTGCCCACCGGCAGAATCCTCGGTGGCCAAGCCATCAGTAAGGGTGGAGCAGACAAGAGAATTGACGTACTGGCAGCCATGATCACCATGGGCGCCACCCTGGAAGACCTGAAAGAGCTGGAGCTCTGCTACTCCCCCTACTACTCCACCGCCAAGGACCCCGTCAACCACGCAGCACTGGTGGGCCTGAACATTCTCCACGAAGACTTCAAAAAAGTCCCCGTGTCCAAGGTGAGAGAACTGGTAGAAAACGACGCATTCATCGTTGACGTGAGAGAAAAAGACGAGTTTGAAGAAGGTCACCTCATCAACGCCGTCAACATCCCCATGTCCGAATTCAGAGATCGTCTGGACGAAATCCCCAAAGATCGTCCCGTATACGTACACTGCAGATCCTCTCAAAGATCCTACAATGTCCTCCTGGCCCTCCAAGGACTGGGCTTCGACAATATCGTAAATATTGACGGATCCTTCATGGGCATCTGCTACAACGAATACTTCCTGGATCAAACCACCGGAAGAGACAAAATCGTCACCGAATACAACTTCGACTAATTTCATGACTCCATGAATTGAGAAGTAAACAAAAATGCCCCCAGTGTATCTCGCACTGGGGGGATTTTTTTGGCTTCTGTTTCAAATGTTGGGGAATGCATCTATGCCAATCCTTTATTTCATTTGGACTTCTAAGGGTGATTGTCTTGGAATTATGGTATAGTATAGTTGCTATTATAGAAAGTTGAGGGAACCATGAACACAGGAAAGAGAATTAGGCGAATAAGGATACAGCGTGGACTGTATCAGGCAGACCTGGCAAGTAGTGTGGGTATGAGTGAAAGCGTATTGAGCAGGATTGAAAACGGCAGTCGCCCTGTGAGGGACAGGGAGTTGCTAGAAATTGCAAAAAAATTGGAGGTCAGTGCGGATTATTTATTGGGAGTATCTTTAAACCCGCTATTGAGCTTTACGGTCGAGTCCGACATAGCAAGAAATGTGGAGGAGATGCGCCAAGACCTAGAAAGTGGCACACTCTATATGTCACTAGACGGTGAGGAGATAAACGACGATACAAAAAAATTCATATTGGACCAAATTGAAAATATACTTTCCCTGGCCAAAATAAAAGAGAAAGAAAATACCACTTCGGATGTACAAGGATGATCAGATGGATCAGGAGATTAAGAAAGCATAATATTACATAGGGAGGTTGACGGTATTTTCCTAAAAAGGGGGAATTATGGAATTCAAAAATCGACTAAAGGACTTGAGGGAGTCCGAGGGATTGAACAAGAAGGAGCTATCTGAGGCTCTCAAGTTTTCACCATCTATTATTAGTATGTATGAGGCTGGGAATAGAAAACCAAGTATCGAAAATCTAGAGATTATAGCAGATTTTTTTAATGTTGATGTCGATTATTTATTAGGTAAAACCACCTACACTATGAGGTCAGCCCAAAAGATATCCGACCCAAATGTTTTATTATTTGAAAAAACCGACAAAAAAATACCGTTAGTTAGGATGATTGCAGCAGAGGCGCCTTTTTTGGCAGATGAAAATATTGTAGGGTACATAGATATCTCAGAGAAAATTCAGGCTGATTTTGCCTTAAGAATTGTTGGAGATACAATGATCAACGCTAATATATTTGATGGAGATATAGTTTTCGTTCGTCAACAGCACGAAGTGGAAGATGGAGAGATTGCTGCAGTTCTCATTGATGGTAAAGCCACGCTAAAGCGAGTATACAAAATAGGCGGAGTGGTGCAGCTTAGAGCGGAGAACCCAAGATATTCGCCAATGACGCTAGAGAACATGAATGATGTACTCATTTTAGGCAAAGCTACATTCAAACTGAGTAGAGTACTTTAAAGTGATGCGTCTTGTATCTATCTTCTCGAATAATTGAAGCGTGTTATTTTCAGTTCTATTCCTATATCACTAGAGCCTAAAACCCCAAAATCCCCTCAAGAATCATAGGCATACCTTAGGTAGCTCAACATTTCTGGAAAGCTAATTGAGTTTTGAAAAAGCTTGTAGATTTCTAGCCTCAATATAGTAGCTCGCTAATGAAGCTCTTGAGGCGAGAACAAATAGAAACAAAAAAACACAAAAAGCCGGCGGATTTATTTCCGCCGGCTTTTTGTGTTTGGCATAAAAATAAGCCGATGTTTTCATCGGCTCTCATCAGATGGCGCGTTCAACTCGTCCAGAGCGTAGGCATCGAGTGCATACGTAGATTCTTTTTTTAGATCCGTTGACGACAGCGCGAACTCTCTGAAGGTTGGGGGACCAACTACGATTTCCACGTTTGTGGGAGAAGGAAACCGTATTTCCGAAAGTTTTTTCCTTACCGCAAATTTCACATTTCTTCGACATGTTGCACCTCCTTGTCGTCTACAATACGAGAAATTTTACCACAAAATAAAACTCTGTGCAAGGGGAGGGGCCTTCTGGGTCCATTGAATAAGCTTCCTATGGTATAATGGGTCAAAGCTGTGAAATAAAAAAGGAGGCGTGTATGCCGATTACCTTAACAAATTCCTATGGCAACATTACGATAGATCATCAAGTCATTGCCACCATTGCGGGAATTGCCGCAATGGAGAGCTACGGTGTCGTGGGTATGGCATCGAAGTCCACAACTGAGAATATTTTTAAACTTTTGAAATTCGAGAACTTCACCAAGGGCATCTACGTGGATACGGAACATGAGCAGGTGAGTATTCAGCTCCACGTCATCGTGGAGTACGGTGTGCGGATTTCCACCGTGGGCCAAAACATCAAGGACAGTGTGCGTTTCAATGTGGAATCCCTCACGGGCCTCAGCGTTGATACCATTGATGTTTTAGTCGAAGATATAAGAATGGATTAGGTGGAACCATGGATGTTGTTTCAGCTCAAAACCTGGCCTTGGCTCTGAACAATGCGGCCAGATATATCGAAGTAAAAAAAGAACTCATCAATGAGCTCAATGTATTTCCCGTTCCCGATGGGGACACGGGGACCAATATGTCCATGACGGTGAAAAGTGCCGTCAGCCAAATGAATGGCGCAAGCTATGAGACCATTGGGGAAGTGGCCAAGGTGGCCGCTCGCGGGGCCCTCATGGGGGCCCGGGGCAACAGTGGCGTCATCCTCTCCCAGCTCTTCCGGGGCTTTGCCGACGGCCTCAAGGAGGTGGAGGCGGCCACCATTTCGGATCTGGCTGTGGCGTTTAAGCGGGCCAGTGAAATGACCTACTCCGCCGTCATGAAGCCCACGGAGGGGACCATTCTCACTGTGGGCAGGGAGACCAGCGACTATGCCATTCGGGTGGCCAAAAAGCACAGCAAAGTGGTGACTTTCCTGGAGGATGTCCTCCAGCAGGCCAAGAAGAGCCTGGACAACACCCCCAAGCTTTTGCCCGTCCTCCGGGAGGCCGGGGTGGTGGATGCCGGGGGCATGGGCCTGGTGGTCCTTTTGGAGGGGGCCCTCCTCACTGCTCAGGGCAAGACCCTGGAGGAAGTCTCCCAGGGACAGGACCAAAGTGCCAAGGTCTACGACTACAGCCTCACTGCCACATTAGTGGGGGATAGGGAGGGCGCCCTTGCTGCCGTAGAGGACCTGGAGGGGCGGGTGTCCGTGGAGGCCGCCTCCCGGGGTCAAAAGCTCACCATTGAAAGTGACGCCCTGGGGGCCTATTTTGACCTCCTCCTGCCCCTGGTGGGCCTTGAGGACATTGAAATTACCGCAAATAACCAGGCTCCCCAGGGGGAAAGTCCCCAAGTAGCTGTGGAGGAGAAGCCCCTGGGGGTGGTGGCCGTCACCAATGGCCCCGGCCTGGAGGAGATCTTCAAGGAGCTGGGGGTGGATGAAATTGTCACCGGGGGGCAAACCATGAATCCCCCCACGGAGGAGCTCCTCAAGGCCATGGACCGGGTGCCCTCTCAAAATATCATCATTCTTCCCAACAATGGCAATATTAAAATGACGGCCCTGGCCGCTCAGGATGTCTCCAAGAAGAATGTGGTGGTTCTCAATACCAAGACCATGCCCGAGGGGATACAGGCGGTCCTCCACCTTCAGCCGGAGGCCTCCCTGGAGGAAAATGAGGCCACCATGACCCAGGCCATTGGAGAAGTGAACACCGGGCAGATCACCTATGCCGTTCGGGACACCACCCTGGGTGGCAAAAATATTGAAAAGGGCGATTTCATTGGCATCAACAAGAAGGAAATCAAGTCCTGTGGCAAAAAGCTGCCCCAGGTGGTCCGGGAACTCATCGATGAAATGAAAGACGAAAACACCACTTTTGTCACCCTCTACCGGGGAGAGGAGGTCTCCCAGGAGGAGGGCGATGCCCTGCTGGAGTCCCTGGAAGGGGAGTTCTCCGACATTGACTTTGAAATGGTCTATGGCGGCCAGCCCACCTACTTCTATTTGGTCAGTGTGGAATAGTGGATCAATATTCAAAAATTAGAGAAGTCCCCGGTGTCGGGGAAAAATTGGAGCGGGTCCTCCTTGGGGTTGGAATATACACCATTGAGGACCTCCTTTTTGCCCTGCCCATTTCCTATGAGGACCGCACCAAGACCACCACGGTGAGGGATTTGGACGACAGGGACCGCTATCTCATGGAAGTGACCATTGTGGGCAAGTCCAGGGTCATCTATCGCTCCAGGGGCATGCACATGCAGCGCTTTCAAGTGGCCGATGAAACTGGACAGACGGAGATGACCCTCTTCAATCAGAGCTATATGGACCGTCAGCTTCCCGTGGGCAAGAGGATCTTCGTCTTTGCCAAGGGGAAGCGATTTGGAGGGCGCTATGTCCTCTCCTCTCCCAAAATTGTCCCCGATAAGCCCAAGGAGATGGGCCTGGTGCCCCACTACCGTTCTCTGGGTGCCCTCAAGGGCAAACGCCTCTCGGGGATCATTCACAGGGCCCTGGAGGGGGCCGAGATCCACGAATTCATTCCCCCCTATCTCCTGAGGCGCTACGGCCTCATGGGGCGGAAGGAGGCCTTTTGGGGGATTCACCAGCCCCAGGACAGAGATGAGCTGGAGAGGGCGCGCCAGCGGCTGATCTTTGAGGAGTACCTCCTCTTTCAGCTCTATGTGGCTGCAAATCGGGCGGTGCGGGGCAGGGGGATTGCCCTGGCAGACGGCAGCCTGGTGGAAGAGCTCCGCCAGAAGCTCCCCTTCTCCCTGACAGAGGCCCAGGAGGAGGCCTTTGGGGAAATTGCGCGGGATCTGGCCTCCGGGGACAAAATGGCCCGCCTCCTCCAGGGGGATGTGGGGAGCGGAAAGACCGTGGTGGCCCAGCTGGCGGCGGCTCAGACGGCAGGCAGCGGCCACCAGACCATGGTCATGGCCCCCACGGAGATCTTGGCCCGGCAGCACCTGGAGAGCTTCCGAGGGGCCCTGGAGCCTCTGGGCCTCAGGGTGGAGCTCCTTTTGGGCAGCACCCGGGCCCAGCAGCGGCGGAAGGTCCTGGAGGCGGCACAGCTGGGTCAGTGCGACGTCCTCATAGGGACCCATGCCCTGGTCCAGGACCCGGTGAAAATGGCCCGTCTGGGCCTGGTCATCACCGACGAGCAGCACCGCTTTGGCGTGGAACAGCGGCAGCGCCTGGAGGAGAAGGGGGAGGGAGTCAATGTACTGGTGATGTCCGCCACCCCCATACCCAGGTCCTTAAGTGCGGTCCTCTATGCCGATCTCGACATCAGCATCATGAGGGGGATGCCCCATGGGAGAAAGGCCGTGGAGACCATGACCACCACCTCCCAGCAGCTGGACCGGGTTCACGATTTTATGAGGAGCATCCTGGAGAAAAAAGAGCAGTGCTATGTGGTCTGTCCCCTCATTGAGGAGGCCAGCCCTACCACCCACTCGGCCCAGGAGGTCTACCAAAACTACCTGGAGATCTTCGGTGAGGATGAGGTGGGCATCCTCCACGGACAGATGAGTCCCCAGGAGAAGGGGGAGGTCATGGGGGCCTTTCAGAGGGGGGAGATCTTCATACTGGTGGCCACCACCATCATCGAGGTGGGGGTCAATGTGCCCAATGCCAGCCTCCTCTTGGTTTACGACGCCGACCGCTTCGGTCTCTCCACCCTCCACCAGCTCAGGGGCAGGGTGGGCCGGGGAGACCAGCAGGCCTACTGCATTCTCCACTCGGATTCAGACAATGCCCAGTCCTGGCAGCGCCTCAAGGTGCTGGAATCTTCCACCGACGGCTTTGTCATTGCCGAGGAGGACATGAAGAGCCGGGGCATAGGCAATTATTTCGGCACGGAGCAGTCGGGAATCTCCAATTTTAGAACGGGCAATCCCCTGGAACACATGGACATCATGGCCTATGCCAAGAAGGAGGCCGAGGCGCTGGTGGCCAGCGGACACTTCAACCGAGAGGACGAGGAAGCGCTCTTCCATGCCTATGGCCGCTATCTCTACAATCAAAATCGCCATCCATTGTCAAGGAATATCCACTGTGATAAAATCAAAATTTAGGAGGCGATATGCGGATTATTTCAGGGACGGCCCGGGGACGCAGACTGAAGTCCCCTCGAGACCGTAGAATTCGTCCGACGGAAGATCGGATTAAAGAAAATGTATTTAATCTCCTTCAAGGACCCTTCCAGGGTGCGGTGGTCTTGGATCTATTCAGTGGCACCGGAGGGATGGCTCTGGAATTTGCCAGCCGGGGCGCGGAACTGGTGTGGATGGTGGACCAGCACCCCGCAAGTATTCGCCTGATGACAGAAAACGTGGAATTGACCGGCCTCACTGCCCAGTGTCACATTGAAAAAGGGGACTATCGAAAGGTTCTGGAGAAGGCCCGAGATCAGAAGATGTCCTTCGACTACATCTATGTGGACCCCCCCTATGAGGATCAGGGGGCCTATGCCACGGTGCTGGAGGCCATCCATCAGTGGGATCTAATGGCTCCAGGGGGGCGGATTGTCCTGGAGGCCCCCCGGGACTACGATTTTTCCAAAAGTGCCCCATTCCCTGTTTTACGTCAAAAAAATTATGGTACAAAAGGAATATGGATCTTTGAGGGTAGTGCATGAAAGTAATTTACGCAGGTAGCTTTGACCCCATTACCAATGGTCATTTGGACATCATCTACCGTGCCCGAGAAATTTTCGGCGAGGTAGTCGTTGCGGTGCTCAACAATCGCAACAAAAAGGGACTATTCACTGTGGCGGAGCGAATGGAGCTCATTGAAAAGGTTCTGGAAGATCAGAATCACATTGAGGTGGACTCCTTCGAGGGCCTCTTGGTGGACTATGCCCGAGAACGAAAGATCGGCACCATTGTTCGCGGCCTGAGAAGTGCCTCGGACTACGAGAACGAGTACATGCTCGCCATGGCAAATAAGAATTATCGCGACGGCGTGGAGACGGTGTTCCTTCTCTCTGCCCATGACCAGCTCTTCGTCTCCTCCTCCCTGGCCAAGGAAGTGGCCACCTTTGGTGGGGAAACGGATATGTTTGTACCGGAGCTGGTGGGTCAGGCGCTAAAGGAAAAAATGGAGGGAAAATAATGGAAGTCATTCGTTTACTGGAAGAACTGGAAGATATGGTCGAGGTGTCCAACACCATTCCCCTGACGGGCAAGGTCATGGTGGACAAGGACGAGGTAAAGGCAATCATAGAACAAATTAAATTGGAAATCCCCGGGGAAGTTTCCGAGGCCAAGGACATAAAAGTAAAAGCCTCTGCCATCATTGAAGATGCCAATCTCCAAGCCAAGCAAATCGTTCAAGCGGCCCATGTGGAGGCCAAAAAACTGGTGGACGAGGACGAAGTGGTTCAAGAGGCCCAGGCCCAGGCCCGCGCCATGATGGAGAGGGCCCAGGAGGAGAGCGATGAGATTCGTAGATCCGCTGCCCTCTATGTGGATGATCTGTTGGAGCAAACCCAGATCCAATTTTCCGACATGATCAAAACCCTCAACGAAAATAGAAAAGAGCTCCAAGAGCAATAAAATAATCCCGTGGTTGGTCAAACTACGGGATTATTTTTATAGTCTAAAATCTCTCCGCCATCGGTGAGATTGCTGTAGAGCTTTGCGGCCTTAATCTCCAGCAAAAAGAGCTCTCTCTGTCTGGGGGGAAGTTTTTTGATCTGGTGGCCATTGGTGATGATGGGGTGGTGGGCAGATTCCCTCTGAATCCTCCCCAGGATCGTAAGCCCCCTGGCACTTGCCCTCAGCACCTGGAGGGGAGCCATGACGGTGGCATCTCGAATGTCTCTGGGGGTGATATTTAAGAGGCCGCTGAGGAGGAGGCGGGCCACGCGGCCCCGGCTGTACCTCTTGGTGGTGACCCTCTGGTAGAAGGCTTCGTAGCTGGGAGAGGACTCCATGACGCGGAGAATGCGCTCGCCCATGCCCACCTCATAGCCCGCCAGGGCCCTCAGGTCCCGCCCCTCCATCATCATCCAGCGCTGGAGCCTATAGAGCCTCTGGAGGAGGAGGCCCTGGGGGTGCTGGGGGGCCGTGGCCAGCATCTCCGGGGGATAGTGGGGGAGGGGTTCATTGCTCATGGCCCGGAGGAGGCTGGCCGAGGGGCCGTCCACTCGAGGGAGGATGAGAAGCTGGGTCTTGGAGTTTTCCTCCCGGAGGGCCTTGTAGTAGCCATAGCTCAAAAGGGCATTGCTCTGAAAGATCTCCTCGGTGCCCGGGGCGAGGGCCTCCAGGGTTTTTCGAAAACTCACGGAATAACTGAAGCCCTCCTCCATAAAGGAGCGGAGCTTGGGGGAAAATTCCCCGCTTTTTTCCGCCTCCCTCGCCCTTTCAAAGACGGAGAGATCCGTACACTCGCTGCCGCAGACCAAAGTGTCCACCACATTTAAGTGGTGGAGGATGGTGGCCGCCCCCCGGGCAAAGTCTCCACCTGCCGCTGTGGCCGTGGGGAGGGGGTGGCTGAGGATGAGATCGGCCCCCAGGTGTTCCATGAGGTCCTCCGCCCTCTGGTATTTGTCCACCACCACGGCCTCCCCCCGCTGGGTGAAGGAACCCGAGAGGAGAATGATGAGCCCCGTGGCCCCGGTCTCTTCCCTGGCCCTCTGAATCAGGGAGGCGTGGCCGCGGTGAAGGGGATTTGCCTCCATGATACAGGCCAAAATATGGTCTGGGGTAGTTCTTCTCATCTGCATCCTCTTTTCAAATAGCCATTTGATTTCTTAATTTGGCTTTATGATATAATACCCTTGGTTAAGATTCCAATATGTATAAGGAGGAAGAAATGAAAGTATTAGTAATCAACTGTGGTAGCTCCTCGTTGAAATACCAACTTTTGGATATGGAAGATGAGAAGGTCATCGCCAAAGGTTTGGCAGAGCGCATTGGCATCGAGGGTGCCCGTGTAAAGTACGAGAAAATTGGTGACGAGGAAATCGTCATTGAAAAGCCCATGGAAAACCACAAAGTGGCCATTGACATCGTACTCAACACCATCCAAGATCCCGAGCACGGTGCCGTTAAAAGCCTGGACGAAATTGGCGCCATTGGCCACCGGGTGGTTCACGGCGGGGAAGCCTTCGCTGAGAGCGTCCTCATCAATGATGAAGTGCTGAAGGCCATCAAGGACAATGTGGAAATCGCACCCCTCCACAATCCCCCCAATATCATGGGGATTGAAGCCGTCACCGAACTCATGCCCAACACCCCCCAAGTGGCTTGCTTCGATACCGCCTTCCACCAAACCATTCCCGCGGAAAACTACATCTACGCCCTTCCTTACGAATACTATGAGAATCACAAAATCCGTCGCTACGGCTTCCACGGCACCTCCCACCAGTATGTGACCGAACGCGCCAGCGACATCCTGGGCATCGACTTGGATAAAATCAATCTGGTCACCTGCCACCTGGGCAATGGTGCCTCCATCACCGCTGTGAAAAACGGCAAGAGCAACGACACCACCATGGGCTTTACTCCCCTGGAGGGCCTCATCATGGGCACCCGCTGCGGCGACATCGACCCCGCCATCATTCCCTTCCTCATGGAAAAGGAAAATCTCTCCGCCGATGAAGTCAACAATGTCATGAACAAGAAGAGCGGCGTACTGGGCATCAGCGGCGTATCCAGCGACTTCCGCGACCTGGATCAAGCTGCAGCCGAGGGCAATGAGCGGGCACAACTGGCCCTGGACGCCTTTGAGAGCCGCGTGGTAAAATCCATCGGTGCCTATCTCACCCAATTGGATCACTGCGACGGCATTGTCTTTACCGCCGGTGTGGGGGAAAACTCCATCGAAACCCGGGCCCACATTGCTCAAAAACTCGCTTCCCTGGGCGTCACCCTGGACGAGGAAAAGAACAATGTTCGCGGCAAAGAAGCTATTTTCAGCGGCGAAGATTCTTCCATTCGTCTATTAGTCATTCCCACCAATGAGGAACTCAAAATTGCTCAAGAAACCGAGCGTTTGACCCAAAACTAATTGACTTTTTTCTTCGGATGGAATAGAATTATTTGCAGCAGTTTTTTAGGGGTGAGTACTTTGCTAAAAGATTTTGCGCAATTTCTTGAATCCGATGCACTGAGCCAAGAATTTGAGGGGCAGCTGACCCTCGAAGAGAGTCCTTTCAAAGTAAAGGACTTGGACATCAGTGGCCCCATCGACTATCAAATGACTGTCTACAAAGTGGAGGGGGATTTGGAAGTCGATTTGGAGGTTGCTTACGCACTGGACACCAACTGCTCTCGTTGCCTGAGTGATGTACATCGCAAGATCCACAGCGATGGTCGAGTTTTAATCACCCAGGGTGGGGAAGACGACCCAGAAGAGAGCCTAGATGATGTTTTTGCCTTTCGTTCGGATGGGGCCTTTCCCTTGGAGGAAGTGGTCTTTTCCCAGGTCATCACATCAGTCCCGCAAAAAATCTTGTGTAAGGATGATTGCCTCGGCTTGTGTCCCGTTTGTGGGGTGGATCTCAACGAAGATCCCGACCATCATCACGAGGCCCAGGGCAACAATCCCTTTGGCATCCTGCAGGGTTATATAGAAAAAGACAAGGAGGTGTGACATGGCTGTACCTAAGAGAAAAACGTCCAAACAAAGAAAGAATAAACGGCGCGCTTCTTCCTATCGCTTGAACAAAGCAACGGTGTCGGTATGTCCCAACTGTGGTGAACCCAAGCTCCCACACCGGATCTGCTCACATTGCGGCTACTACGCAGGCAAAGAAGTTATTTCCGTTGCAGAATAATAAAAGACCCCCTGGGGGGTCTTTTTTATTTCTTCTATAATTTCTGCCAGGGGAGTTGGAAATCCCTGGCAGATTTTTTGTGCCCTTTACAGGGTTACTGGGCCCAATTTCCGGAGCGGAACACGGGAACTACACTTCCGTCCTCTCTGATTCCATCGATATTGAGGTCGGAGGTGCCCACCATAAAGTCCTCGTGGACCAGGGAGTGATTGATGCCGTGCTCCCTGAGCTGGGACTCCTCCAGTTCCGTGCCCCCCTCAATAGTGGTGGGATAGGCCTTGCCCAAAGCCAGGTGGCAGGCGGCATTCTCATCGAAGAGGGTGTTGTAGAAGAGCATCTTCAAATTGGAGATGGGGCTGTCGTAGGGGACCAGGGCCACCTCTCCCAAGTAGCGGGAACCGTCGTCGGTGTTGAGGAGTTCCTGGAGGATTTCATTGCCCACCTTCGCCTCTGCCGCCACCACTTTTCCATCCTCAAAGGTGAGGCTGAACTGGTCGATGGGCTGGCCGCCGTAGATGAGGGGCATGGAGCTGTAAACCACCCCATTGATCCGGTTCCACTCCGGAGAGGTGAAGACTTCCTCCGTGGGAATATTGGCCACAAACTCCCCTCCCTCCGGCAGGGTGGAGGAGGCAGCGGCCCAGATGTGGCCCTTGGGGAGACCTATGGTGAGGTCCGTTCCCAGACTGTTGGTGTAGTGGAGGGCGGAAAAGGCCTCTTTGTTGAGCCACTGGGCCCGCTGATCCAAATTCTCCAGGTGCTCCCTCCAGGCGCCCACGGCATCCTCCGTGACTCTGGAGGCATAGAGGATGGCATCCCAGAGTTCATCCACGGGGTTTTCGGCATCGGGGAAGACCTTCTTCGCCCAGTCCAGGGTGGGGTAGGCGGCCACATTCCAGGGCACCTCATCGTTCATGGTCATTTCCATAAAGGGCTTGAGCTTTTCGCTCCGGGCCTTATTGTATCGCTGGAGCCTCTGGGGATCGAGACCGGTGAGTAGCTCCGGGTCGTCCCCGGTGAAGTGGAGGGAGGCGCCGCCCTTTTTAGCGTAGAAGAACTCCTGATCCAGTACATAGTCGGGAATGTCCAAGAGGTCCTCCTCCCGGGCCCGCTCCAGGGTGGCCCGGCTGATCTTGCCGTGGCGCCAGAAGACCTGGACAATGCTCGCGCCGGCGTCGTAGGCGGCATCCACCACCATGGGAATGAAGTCCTGGGCCTCCACTGGGGCGCTGATGGTGAGGGGCTGACCCTCCTTCAGCTGGAGCCCCATTTCAATGAGCAATTTGGCATATGCTTTTTGAGCCTCGATTCGATTCATAATTCCTCCTGTGTCATTTCTAGGTTCATACCCTTGGTATTTACCCCCGAGGGGGCAATTCTATTTGCCACAGGGGCCGTTCTCTGCTATAATTAGTCGGTACAAATACGCACACTTTCCCGTCCTGTTGCATTTTTCAAGGTTTTTTGGGAGAGTGGAGGACAAAACAGGAGGAACTATGTCTGTTATTTCCATGAAGAGCTTATTGGAAGCTGGCGTTCACTTCGGGCATCAGACCCGGAGATGGAACCCCAAAATGAAACGCTTTATTTTCACCGAGCGCAATGGTATTTACATCATTGACCTGCAAAAGACCATCCGCAAAGTGGAGGAAGCTTACGACTTCGTTCGTGAACTCTCCGCCAACAAGGGTGTGATTCTCTTTGTGGGCACCAAAAAGCAAGCTCAAGATGCCATTGAGCACGAAGCCAAAAAATGTGGCATGCCCTATATCAACCAGCGCTGGCTCGGTGGTACCCTCACCAACTACCAAACCATCCGCAAGAGAATCAATCGCCTGAAGGAATTGGAAGAAATGGAAACCAACGGCCGCTTTGACGTACTGCCCAAAAAGGAAGTCATTGGCCTCCGTCACGACCGGGACCGTTTGGAAAAATTCCTGGGTGGTATTAAGAATATGGATCGTCTTCCCGATGCCCTGTTCGTAGTGGACCCCAAAAAGGAAAACATCGCCATCCAAGAGGCACACAAGCTGGGGATTCCCGTAGTGGGCATTCTGGATACCAACTGCGACCCCGACGAATTGGACTTCCCCATTCCCGGCAACGACGATGCCATTCGTGCCGTTAAGCTGATCACTGAAACCATGGCCAATGGAATCATTGAGGGACGTCAAGGTCTCCAAGACGGAGAGGATGTCTATGAGGAAGTAGCTTCTGAAGCTTCGGATGTAGCGGTGGAAGAGGAAGACGCTCAGAACACGGATGAGGCTCTTGAGGCGCAAGAATAAGACTGCTAAGAGTTCTCCCTGAGAACTCTTATTTTTTTGATACAATAGATTTGATGGAGATCCCAGAGGATCAAATATATTTTAGATGTGGCGTGAATGCGCCGGAAGGAGAGACAGACCAATGAATATTTCTGCAAAAATGGTAAAAGAACTGAGAGACAGAACCGGAGCTGGAATGATGGATGCCAAAAAGGCCCTCCAACACACCGAAGGCAATATGGACAAGGCCATGGACTACCTTCGTGAACAGGGTCTTTCCAAGGCTGCCAAAAAGGCCGACCGCATTGCCGCTGAGGGCATTGTAGATTCCTACATCCACAATGGTCGCATTGGTGCCATGGTGGAAGTGAACTCCGAAACCGACTTCGTAGCCAAGAACGACGAGTTCCGCGCCTTTGTTCGTGACATTGCCATGCAAGTTGCCGCCGCAAATCCCAAGTATGTCAACCGCGACGAAGTGCCCGCTGAAGAGCTGGACCACGAGCGGAAGATCCTCAAGGAGCAGGCCCTCAACGAAGGCAAGCCCGAAAACATCGTTGAAAAAATGGTGGAAGGCCGCCTGGAGAAGTTCTACGGTGAGATCGTTCTGATGGACCAACCCTTCATCAAGGATGGCGACAAGAAAATTGGCGATCTGGTCAATGAAATTACCGCCCGCATTGGTGAGAAGATCAGCATTCGTCGCTTTGCCCGCTTTGAAGTAGGGGAAGGTATGGAAAAAAGAGAAGAGAACTTTGCAGAAGAAGTTGCAAAACAAATGAATTAAGGGGTGCAGCGTGGAGCCGGTGTATCATCGCATCGTTTTAAAACTCAGTGGTGAAGCTTTGGCCGGAGAAAAGGGCATTGGCATCGACAGTTCGGTCATTGCCCGCTATGCCAATCAAATAAAAAAAATCTGGGAGTCCGGGGTGGAAACCTGTATCGTCGTGGGGGGCGGTAATTTCTGGAGGGGAAGGGACTCCAAGGAGATGGACCGCACCACCAGCGACTATATGGGCATGCTGGGCACCGTCATGAACTCCCTGGCCCTCCAGGACGCCCTGGAGCAGATGGGGGTGGTGACCCGGGTCATGACGGCCATCGAAATGAAGGAAGTCGCCGAGCCCTATATTCGCAGGAGGGCCATCCGCCACTTGGAAAAGGGCAGAGTGGTCATCTTTTCCGGGGGCATCGGCAATCCCTATTTCTCCACAGACACCACTGCGGCCCTCCGCGCTGCAGAGGTGGATGCAGAGGTCATCCTCTTGGCGAAAAAAGGCGTGGACGGCATCTACGATGCCGATCCCAAAATTTGCCAGGACGCCAAAAAATACGATAAGCTCAGTTACTACGAAATACTCAGTAAAGAACTAAAAATTATGGACTCTACGGCCACCTCTCTGTGCATGGAGAACAATATTCCCCTGGTCGTCTTCGGCATTGACCAGGAGGAGAACATCATCTCCGTAGTGGAGGGGGAGTCTCTGGGCACATACGTTCAATAGGAGGACGGTATGGACTTTGATCAACTGCAAAAGGAAATGAAAAAAAAGCTCAATAAGACCCTGGACGTCTATCGAGAAGAGCTGGACTCCATCCGAGCCGGCCGCGCCAACCCCAGCCTCTTGGACCGCATTACCGTAGAGGCCTATGGCACCCAAACTCCCCTGAACCAAGTGGCAGGGATCACCGCCCCTGAAGCGAGACTTCTGACCATCCAACCCTGGGATGCCAGCCTCATTCCCGCCATTGAGAAGGAGATCTTGAAGTCGGATCTGGGCCTCAATCCGTCCAACGACGGGAAGCTCATTCGCCTGGTCATTCCCACCCTCACAGAGGAGCGGCGGAAGGATTTGATCAAAGTGGTTCGCAAGGACGCGGAAAATGCCAAAATTGCCATTCGCAATATTCGCAGAGATGCCATTGATCAAATTAAGAAAATGGAAAAGGATAAGGAAATTTCCGAAGACGACCAAAAAACTTTCGAAGGTGAGGTTCAAAAAATCATCGATGAGAAGATAAAATCTGTCGATGAAATCACCAAAGCTAAGGAAGAGGAGTTGCTGGAAATCTGAGAGCCCCCCTCCCGGGGGCTTTTCCATTGGAGGAATTATGGACCCAAAGGATGTAAAGCTATTGCCCCGTCACTTGGCCATCATTATGGATGGCAATGGACGCTGGGCCAAAAAACGTGGTTTGCCACGATTTATGGGACACAGAGAGGGCGCGAAGCGCGTCTACGAGGTGGTGCAGTCCTGCTATGGCCTGGGCATACCCAATCTCACCCTCTATGCCTTTTCAACGGAAAACTGGAAGCGTCCCCAGAGCGAAATCACCCAACTCTTCAAGCTCCTGGGCCGTTCCATTGAAAAATATCGTGAGGAGCTGGTGGAAAATGAGATCCAGCTGGTGGTGGCGGGGGACCTCAGCCCCCTGGCCCCGGAGCTCAGACAGCCCCTCAAGGAGCTCATGGAGCAGACGGCAAACTTTCAAAAAATGACCCTCACCGTCTGCCTCAACTATGGGGGGCAGCAGGAAATTCTCCGGGGGGCCCTGGCCTTGGCGGAGGACATCAAGGCGGGGGCAGTGCGGCCAGAGGATGTGACCACGGAGAGCTTCAACGACTATCTCTACACCAAGGGACAGCCCCCGGTGGACCTCATGATCCGCCCCAGTGGGGAGCTTCGGGTGTCCAACTTTCTCCTGTACCAACTGGCCTACAGTGAGTTTTGGTTTTCCGACACCCTCTGGCCCGACTTCAAGGAGCCGGTGCTCTTAGAGGCCCTGGAGGATTTTTCCAAGAGAAATCGACGCTTTGGAGGGCTCAAGTGAATAGCTTTGTAAAGAGGACCATCACGTATTTTGCCCTGGCGGTGGCCCTCGTCCTCCTCCTCTGGATGCCAAGGAAGTACTTTGCTCCCGCCATATTGCTCCTGGCCCTGGAACTCATCCGAGAACTTTCCAATGGCTTCAATGGCCACGGCAATAAAATCCCCAAGTGGATCCTCTACTTTGCCTGCTGCCTTCAATTTGGCCTCTTTTTACTGGAGCTGCCCCTGGGATCGGCCTATTTCTTCACGGTTCTCATCCTCTTTGGCCACTTCCTCTGGATCAAATCCCAGACCTTCGAGGACCTCCTCATTAGCATTTTCATCGTCACCTATGTGCCCTTTTTCCTATTCCCCATCATCCACTTGAGGGACAGTTACTATCTGTACTTGGTTTTTCTCATTAGCATTACCACCGATACCGCGGCCTATCTGGTGGGCTCTGCCATTGGCAGGCACAAGCTCATCCCCTGGCTCAGCCCCAACAAATCAGTGGAGGGGGCCATTGCCGGGATCGTGGCCACGACCCTCTTGGGCTCCCTCTTCCTGTGGTACTTCCAAGTGCCCCTGAGTCCCATTCTCGTCCTCTTTTTGGCCATTGCCGCCATCTGTGGCGAGCTGGGGGATCTCTTTGCATCGAAAATCAAGAGGGAACTGGGGATCAAGGATTTCGGCAATATGCTTCCCGGTCACGGGGGCTTTTTGGACCGAATGGACAGCATTTTATTCATCATTCCACTGGTTTACTTTATCTATCACGCTCTGTAGTTTGGAGGTACTATGTCCACAGTTTTTGGTGCCATATTTGTATTTTTAACCATCATCGCCCTACATGAGTTCGGCCACTTTGCCATGGCGAAGTGGGCCGGCGTCCGGGTCAATGAATTTTCCATTGGTATGGGACCAAGTGTATGGAAGCAAAAAAAGGGGGAGACCCAGTACAGCTTGAGGGCCCTGCCCATTGGGGGATTTGTGGCCATGGAGGGGGAGGAGGAGGCCTCCGATGACCCCCGGAGTTTCAACAATGCCAGTGTGCCCGCTCGCATGGCCATTGTGGCCAGTGGCGCGGGGATGAACTTCATCCTGGCCTTTTTGGCCTTCTTCCTGGGCATCCTCCTCCTGGGGTACCCCACCACCACCATTGGAGAGGTGATGGAGGATAGGCCCGCTGCCGTGGCGGGCCTCATGCCCGGGGACAAGATCCTGGCAGTGGACGGACAGCCAGCGGAAGAGTGGGAGGAGATTGCCCCCCTCTTGGGAGCAGACGGGATGGAGCGAGTGGTGACCATTGAGCGGGAGGGCAGGGCCCTTGAGATCAAGGTCAGCCCTCAAGAGGAGGAGGGCCGCTTCATCATCGGCATTGTCCCCACCATGGAGCACCACGTGGGCAGGGCCCTTTCCGATGGGCTCAAGAGCGTCTTTGGGGTGTTGGGCTCCATAAAAGATGCCCTGGCCAAGATCTTCAGCGGCGAGGTTTCTCCCAAGCAGCTGGCGGGCCCCGTGGGGGTGGTGCAAATCATCGGCCAGTCTGCGGCCCAGGGATTTGCCTCCCTTCTCTTGATCACCGGATTTATTTCGGCCAATTTGGGCTTTATGAATCTCTTGCCCATTCCGGCCCTGGACGGAGGGAAACTCCTCTTTCTCATCATTGAGGGAATCATGGGCAGACCCATCTCCCCTCGAATTGAGATGGCCCTTTCCCTCGTTGGAATCACCCTACTATTTGGCCTGATGATCTATGTCACCATCTTTGGGGACATAGCTCGGATAATGCAGTCGTAGGAGGAAATATGCGCAGAAAAACTAGACAGATTATTGTGGGGGATGTCGCCATTGGGTCCGACGCCCCCATTTCCATACAATCCATGACCAACACCGACACTGCCGATGTGGCAGCCACTGTGGCTCAAGTTAAAAAACTGGAGGCTGCGGGCTGCCAAATTGTGCGAATGGCGGTGAACTCCCTGGAGGATGCCGCCGCCCTGGAGCTGATCCAGCCCCAGATCCAAATCCCCATTATTGCAGATATTCAGTTCGACTATAGGCTTGCCGTGGCAGCGGCTGAGCACGGGGCCAAGGGCATGAGGATCAATCCTGGAAATATTGGCGCCCCCTGGAAAGTGCAAGAGGTGGTGCGGGCCTGTGCCCACCACGGCATCTCCATTCGAGTGGGAGTCAACTCCGGCTCCATTGAGCAGGAAATTTTGGACCGCTATCACGGGGTCAATGTGGACAGCATTGTGGCATCGGCCCTGGAGGAGACGGAGGAGCTGGAGGCCATGGGCTTTTCAGACATCAAGGTCTCCCTGAAATCCTCCGATGTCCGACAGTCCATTGAAAGCTACCGGGCCTTCGCCAAGGTCACCGACTACCCCCTCCACTTGGGGATCACCGAGGCGGGGCCCCCCAAGACCGGGGCCATTCGCTCCGCCGTGGGCATTGGCACCCTCCTGGCGGAGGGCATTGGCGATACCCTGAGAATTTCCCTGACGGCGGATCCCGTGGAGGAGATCTACGTGGCCAAGGAGATCCTTAAATCCCTGGACCTCTACCGGGAGGGAATTTCCATTGTCTCCTGCCCCACCTGTGCCCGCACCAAGATCAATCTCATTGAACTGGTGGAGGAGGCCCAGAGGCGCTTTGAGGGCATGGACTATCAGGGGAAGATCGCCATTATGGGCTGTGTGGTCAACGGACCAGGGGAGGCCCGGGAGGCGGACTTTGGCATCACCGGCGGGGATGGCAAGGGAATTCTCTTTAAAAAGGGACAAGTGGTGGCCACAGTCCCCGAGGAGGAACTGCTGGACACCTTGATTCGAGCCATGGAGGAGGAAGCCCGTGGAGACGGTAAATAGGGCAGAGCTCCAGAGAAAAAGGGAGCGCCTCAGGGAACTGGGGGTGGAAGTGGAGCAGGTGGTCTACGCCCCCCAGAGGGGGGAGGTGGAAGTCCACTACCGCTGCGACTCTTGCTGTGACCAGATGTTTTTGGAAGAGATGGCCCCCCTGGTGCCGAGTCTCAAGATGATCTGCCACTACAGCCCCAGGGAACAGGCCCCCCAACTCCCTCAAAAGGAGGATCTCCTGGGCTATCTCAAGGAACACGAGCCCGTCCTCTACAGTCACTTGGAAGAAGTGAAGCTGGAGGAGGGGGCAGTGGAGCTCTATTTCGAGGCCGTCTGCGGAGAGCTGCTGCAAAATCCCCGGGAATTTGAAGAGGCCATGCACCTGGCCCACCCCGCCCTCACCCGGGTCACCATGAGGGCCAGGGAGGTGGAAGCCCCACTGGACCCCTCCAAGGGCTGGGAGAAGCTGGAAGAGGAGGAGCAGTCCTTTGTGCCGGAACTTCCCCCCCAGGAGAAAACTGTGGAGGAAAAAGAAGACTACCGCTACGGCAAGGACAAATACGGGGAGGTTCGCCCCCTGGTGGAAGTTAGCAATGAGAAGAACATCACCGTGCAGGTGGAAATTTTTAGCAGGGACCACCGCTCCACCAAAAAAGTGGAAATTGTCACCCTCAATGGCTACGACGGCACCGGCAGCGTGCGGATGAAGGTCTTTCTCAAGGAGAAAGAGCTGGGCCCCTTCCTGGATCACTTTAAAAAGGGCAGCACCGTCATGGCCTATGGCTCCTACGATTACGACAATTACGAGCGGATGCGGGTTCTGAAAATTCGGGGAATGAAGGAAGTTTCCGTGAAGCTTCCCCCGGACAATGCCCCGGTAAAGCGCGTGGAGACCCACATCCACACCAAAATGAGCGATATGGACGGCTTAAATACCATTACAGAATTTGCCAAGCGGGCCAAGGCCTGGGGCCACGAGGCCATTGGCCTCACCGACACCGATGGGGTACAGGCCTTTCCCGAGGCCATGGAGGTGGCGGAAAAAGTGGGGATCAAAATCCTCTACGGCTCCGAGCTGCGAATGGTGGAGGACGCCGAGCCCATTGTAAAAAATCTGCCCCAGGGGATGAATCCCCAGCGCTTTGTGGTATTTGACCTGGAGACCACGGGCTTTTCCCCCCGTCACAATGAAATTATAGAGATTGGGGCCGTGGCCATTGACCACGGGCGGATCACGGAGCGCTTCTCCTCCTTCGTCCGCCCCAGTGTGCCCATTCCCCCTAAAATCACAGAGCTCACGGGAATCTCCGATGAGATGGTAAAAAATGCCCCGGAGATTGAAGAGGTGCTGGAAAAGTTTGAGGCCTTCTGTGAGGGCTCCGTCCTGGTGGCCCACAATGCCGACTTCGACTGCCGCTTCATAGAGAGCTTGAGGGGGGAGAAGACCCCCTACCCCTCTCTGGACACCCTTGCCCTCGCCCGGAGGCTCTTGCCTGAGCTCAAATCCTACAAATTGGGCCGCTTGGCCAAGCGCTTTGGCATCTCCCTGGTGGATGCCCACCGGGCGGTCAATGATGCGGAGGCCACGGCGGAACTCTTCCTCCAGCTCTTGAGAAAGACCGGAGAACTTGGGATCCGAAGTTTGGATGAGATGAATGGGCTGCCCATGGAGGCCCCGGAAAAGCAGTTTGCAAATCCCGTCACCGTCTTTGCCCAAAACCTCCAGGGCCTCAAGGACCTCTATGAAATCATCAGTGAGGCCCATATGAAGCGCTTCTACAATCAGGCCAAGGTCATTCGCTCTCATTTGGCAGCCAGGAGGGATCACCTTCTCATTGGCACCGGAGGGGTGCGGAGCGTCATCATCGACGACTATCTCCGGGGAGCGAAGAAGGCGTCCGTTGTGGAGAAAATGAAATTCTTCGACTACTTGGAGATTGCTCCCCCGGAGCGCTACAGCTTCTACGAGGCCGACGGCCTCCTCCTGGGAAAGGCCGACGCTCAAAAAATGATCGAAGAGCTCATTGCCTGGGCCCGGGAAATTGAACTTCCCGTCCTGGCCTCCGGGGATGTCCGCTATTTGGAGGAGGAGGACGCCTCCCTCTATGAGATCCTCCGCTATAAAGAGGGGCGCAACAGCTACGAACCCGGCGCCCACTACTACAGCACGGAAAAAATGCTGGAGGCCTTCTCCTTTTTGGGGGAAGAACTCGCCCGGGAAATTGTGGTGGAAGCCCCCCGGGCCATGGCGGATCAATTGGAGGAGATTCGCCCCATTCCCAAGGGGAAATTCCCCCCGAAAATCCCCAATGCCGACGAGGAGCTCCGGGAGGACACCTACAGGGGCGCCAGGGCAATCTACGGGGAAAATCTCCCGGAGATCATTGTGGAGCGGCTGGAAAAGGAGCTCAACTCCATCATTGGCAATGGCTATGCGGTGATGTACCGCATCGCCCAGCAGCTGGTGAAAAAATCCAACGACGACGGTTACTATGTGGGCTCCCGGGGCTCCGTGGGCTCCTCCCTGGTGGCCACCATGGTGGGCATAACTGAGGTCAATCCCCTGGCGGCCCACTACCACTGCGGCCACTGCCACTATTTTGAGCTGGCAGACAGCAGCAAGTACTCCTCGGGGGTGGATCTGCCCGATAAGCTCTGTCCCCAATGTGGCACGCCCCTTCTCAAGGACGGCCATCAGATTCCCTTCGAGGTATTTTTGGGCTTTAAAGGGGACAAGGAGCCCGATATCGACCTCAACTTCGCAGGGGAGTATCAGCCCACGGCCCACCAATTTGTGGAGGACACCTTTGGGGCGGGCTATGTATTTCGGGCGGGGACCATTGGCACCCTGGCCGAGCGCACCGCCTATGGCCTGGTGAAGAAGTACCAGGAGGGCACCGGAAAGTACAGCGACCCCGTGGAACTGGAGCGACAGGTGCTGGGCATTGTGGGGGTCAAGCGGACCACCGGTCAGCACCCTGGGGGCATTATGATTGTCCCCAAGGATGAGGACATCCACCACTTCACCCCCATACAGTACCCGGCGGACGATCCCAAAAAGGGGGTCATCACCACCCACTTCGACTATCACTCCATCAGTGAGAACATCCTCAAATTGGACATTCTGGGACACGATGCCCCCACCATCCTGCGAATGCTGGAGGACATGACCCGCACCAATATGCTGGAAGTGCCCCTGGACGATCCCCAGGTCATGAGCCTCTTCCGCTCCTCCCAGGCCTTGAATATTCTCAGAGATGACTACGATGAGCCCGTGGGCACCCTGGGCATTCCAGAATTTGGCACCAATTTTGTGGTGCGAATGCTCCTGGACACCCTGCCCTCCACCTTTGCGGAGCTGGTGAATATTTCCGGCCTCAGTCACGGCACCGATGTGTGGACGGGCAATGCCCAGGAACTGGTGCACCAGGGAAAGGCCGACCTCTCCCAGGTCATCAGTACTCGGGAGGACATTATGAACTATCTCATCCTGGCGGGGGCCGAAAACAAAATGGCCTTCGATGTCATGGAGGCCGTGAGAAAGGGTCGGGGCATCCCCGAAAAATACGAAGAGGAGCTCAAAAAACTTGAGCTGCCCCCCTGGTATCTGGACAGCTGCAGAAAGATCAAGTATATGTTCCCCAAGGCCCACGCCGTGGCCTATGTCACCACCAGCGTGCGCATCGCCTGGTACAAGGTGAATCACCCCCTGGCCTATTACGCCGCCTTCTTCACCACCAAGCTCCAGGACCTCAATGGAGAGATCCTCCTCACAGGCTACGAGGGGATCAGCAAGTACATGGAGAAGCTCAAGGGCAGTGAAGAGAGCACCGACAAGACCGCCAGGGAACTGGGGGTCCTCCAGTCGGTCCGGGAGATGTTGGCCAGGGGCTATGAGTTTGAGCCCGTTTCCCTGAAGTACGGCCACTACAATCGCTTCACCATCCACGATGGCAAGCTGGTGCCCCCCCTTCAGTCCCTCCCCGCAGTGGGGGAGGGGATCGCCAAGCGGATCCACCGGGAGTATCAGAAGGAGCCCTTCCTCTCGGAGGAGGATTTGGTTCGCAGAACCGGGGCCTCAGCCAGTGTGGTGAACACCCTCAGGGAAAACAGGGTCCTCACTCAGATCCCCAAGACCGATCAAATCAGCCTAATGGACCTGTTTTAACTGGAAATAAAGGTAAAATTGTGGTAAAATGAACAAAAGTTGTGTATTGAGTACTAGAGTGGGCGACCACTCTAGTTTTTTTAGGAGGTGATGGACCTTGAAGCATAATGAACTACTGGAAATTGGCAAAGAGGTCATCGAGGAAAAGGGCTACGAGCTGGTAGAAATGGACAATCGTCTGAAGAAAAAGCCCCCTCGCCTAATCTACTATGTCTACAGAGAGGGCGGCGTAAATATCGACGATTGTGCGGAGATTTCTCGCGGCATCGATGAACGTCTTCCCGAACTGAAAGATGTCAGTGGCAGTTATTCCCTGGAGGTTTCCAGTCCTGGACTCGATCGCCTCATAAAGACTCAGGACGATTACAGGAGAAACCGGGGCAAGAAGGTAGAGGCCCACGTGTACACGAAGGTCGATGGCAAAAAAGATTTCATTGGAACTATTGTTGATTACGACGAGGACTCCGTGCTCCTGGAAGGGGAGGACGGTTCCAAAACTCGCTTGTCCTCAAAAAATATTTCTGCCATGCGCCAGTGGATTGATTTTTAGGAGGCAAGTAAACAGATGAATCAGGAGTTTATGCAGGCGATTAAAGAGATCGAAAAACAAAAGGGCATCAGCGAGGAGACCATCCTCAGCGCCCTGGAGTCGGCTCTCATCGCCAGCTATAAAAAGAACTTCGGGACCGCCCAAAATGTATCCGTTTCCATTGATCGGGACACGGGAAAGATTTCCATGCAGGCGGAAAAACTCGTAGTGGACGAAGTGATGGACCCGGATCTGGAAATTTCCCTGGAAGATGCCCGCCAGGAAAACAGCAAGTACGAGGCGGGGGACATCTACTACATTCCCATTGCTCCCGAAAAATTTGGCCGCATCGCTGCCCTCACCGCCAAGCAGGTGGTCATTCAAAGAATGAAGGATGCCGAGCGGGAAGTGATCTTTGAGGACTATTCCGACAAGGAAAATGAGATCATCACCGCCCAGGTCCAGAGGGTCAACAAGGGCAATGTCTTTGTGGAAATGGGCAAGACTGAGGCCATTCTTCCCGTGTCGGAGCAAATTCGCGGGGAGGTCTACGAGCCCAATCAGCGGTACAAAATGCTCATTTTGGAAGTGAACAAACAGCCTAAGGGGCCCCAAATCGTCCTGAGCAGGAGCCACCCCAATTTGGTGCGCCGGCTCTTCGAGTTGGAGGTACCTGAGATCAGCGACGGCATTGTGGAGATCTACTCCATCGCCCGGGAGGCGGGGAGCCGGACCAAAATCGCCGTCTTCAGCAAAGACGAGAATGTGGATCCCCTGGGGGCCTGTGTGGGCTACAAGGGAGCCAGAGTCAAGGCCATTGTGGACGAGCTCTACGACGAAAAAATCGACATCGTCATTTACGAAAAAGACATTGCCCGCTTTATAGGCAATGCCCTGAGCCCCTCCCAAGTGGTGGATGTATATACCAATGAAAAGGACCGATCGGCCCTGGTCATTGTGCCCGACTTCCAGCTGTCTCTGGCCATAGGCAAGGAGGGGCAAAACGCCCGCCTGGCCGCCAAATTGACCAACTGGAAAATTGACATAAAATCTGAGACTCAATTCCAAGATTATCTCCTGGAAAACAACTTTACCCTGGAGGAATTCAACGAAATGAATCGGGGTACCGAGGAGGAGGAAGAGGACGACTTTTTCGGAGCCAGCATTCAAATTGATCTGCCCGATTGGGTGGACGAAGAGGAATCGGCATTCTAGTGCTAGAGGATACCATGCAAAAAGTGAAGAAAGTGCCCATGCGCAAGTGCATCGGTTGCGGTGAGCAGAGACCGAAGAAAGAGCTAATTCGCGTCATCAAAAATAAAGAGAACGAGGTTTTTGTAGATCTGACCGGAAAGGCCAATGGCAGGGGGGCATACATCGATCGCGATCCCCAGTGCCTGGCCAAGGCCATAAAATCCAAAGCATTGAATCGAGCCTTCCACATGGAGATTCCAAAGGAAACTTATGATGAACTTGTAAAAGAATTTGAAGATCTATAACCTCGAGTAGAGGAGGTACTGTATGACCCATAAACGCGTATACACCCTGGCTAAGGAGATGGGAATTTCCAGCAAGGACTTAGTCGAACTTTTGCAAAATATCGGAGTGGAGGTCAAAAGCCACATGTCCACGCTCACGGAGGACGATATTAAGCAACTGACCGACTTCATTTCCCGAGCCAAAAAGCAACAAATGAAAAAAATTCAGGAGCAAAAGGCCAAGACCGAGGCCAAGAGAGAGACCCCACGGGACAAGGGCGGTTCCTCTCAAGGGGACCGGTCTCGCTCGTCCCGAGGGGGTGGGGACCACCGGAGCAGTCGTCCCCAGGGCCAAGGTGGCGGCCGCTTTGGCGGAAACAATCGCCCCGGTGGAGGGCGAAATTTTGCTGCCAAAAAACCAGTGGCCGAGCAGCCCCAAAACAATGCCCCTGCCAAGCGCAAGAGCGCCAATGGTAAGAAGAAGGAAAAGAGCAAGAGCTGGAGAGACGAGCAGCCCATTAAGCCTCAAATGAAGTCCCGGAGCCAAAAGCGCAAGGAGCGCCAGGCTCGCCAGGAGGCCAAGGCCAAGGAAGTGGGCGGCACCTTCAAAATTTCCACCCCCATCACCATCAAGGAGTTCTCCGAAGAGACCGGGGTGGGCGTATCCTCCGTCATCATGCAGCTGATGAATTTGGGCATTATGGCCACTCAAAATGAATCCATTGATGAGGACGTGGTATTGATTCTCGCCGACGAATTCGACATGCAAGTGGAAATTGTCGAAGAGGGGGCAGAGGACAATATCGAAGAGATCTTCCAATTGGATCCCGAGGACAAGGAAGAGGAACTTCTCCCTCGTCCCCCTGTGGTTACGGTCATGGGTCACGTAGACCACGGAAAAACCTCCCTTCTCGACGTCATTAAAAAGAGCAATGTCACCGCTTCAGAGGCCGGAGGCATCACCCAGCACATCGGCGCCTACACCGTGAGCCACAACGGTTTCCCCATTACCTTCCTGGACACCCCGGGCCACGAGGCCTTCACCGCCATGCGCTCCCGGGGGGCATCCATCACCGATATTGCCATTCTCGTGGTAGCGGCAGACGACGGGGTCATGCCCCAAACGGTGGAGGCCATTCACCACGCCAAGGTGGCGGAAGTGCCCATCATCGTCGCCATCAATAAAATCGACAAAGAGGGGGCCAATCCCGACCGAGTGAAGCAGGAGCTCTCTGAAGAGGGCCTCATGCCCGAGGACTGGGGTGGCGACACCATTATGATCAATGTCAGTGCGAAGACCGAGGAGGGCATTCCCGAGGTCCTGGAGATGATTCAACTGGTGGCCGAAATGAAGGAGCTCAAGGCCAATCCCAACCGGCTGGCCGTGGGCACCGTGGTGGAGGCTCGCCTGGACAAGGGCAAGGGCCCCATGGCCACCATCCTGGTGAGAAAGGGAACCCTCCGCCAGGGAGAGTTCTTGGTATCGGGCACCAGCTACGGCCACGTGCGGGCCATGACCGACGACAAGAAGAGAACGGTGAAAGAGGCCGGTCCCTCCCAACCCGTGGTGGTGTTGGGACTCTCGGAAGTGCCCAATGCAGGGGACACCATCTATGCCGTGGCCGATGAAAAGACCGCCAGATCCGTTGCCGAGAAGAACTTCCAGGACGAGCGGGAGCAAAAACTCTCCAATCGCAACAAAGTTTCCATGGAAAACCTCTTCGACAAGATTAAAGAGGGCGAGCTCAAGGACCTCAACATCATCATCAAGGCCGATGTAAAGGGAACGGTAGAGGCCATCAGTCAATCGGTCATGAAGATCCAGTCGGATGAAGTGAAGCTCAATATCATCCACGCCGCCGCCGGTGGGATCAATGAGTCCGACGTACAGCTGGCCATTGCATCCAATGCCCTGGTGGTGGGCTTCAATGTCCGCCCCAACAACAATGCCTACGATCTGGCCAAGCTGGAGGATGTGGACATTCGCACCTATCGCATCATCTACGATCTCCTCAATGACATTCGGGATGCCGTCTCCGGCATGCTCTCTCCCGATATTGTGGAGGAAATCCTGGGCCGCTGCGAAGTGCGTCAGACCTTCAAACTCCCCAACAACAATATCGTTGCGGGAATCTATGTCATCAAGGGCAAGGTGGTCCGCAATGGCCTGGTGAAGGTCCTCCGGGAGGACATTGTCATTCACGAGGGCCCCATCAGCTCTCTGAAGCGCTTCCAGGACGATGCCAGGGAAATTGCCCAGGGCTACGAAGGTGGTCTCATGGTGGACAATTTCAATGACATCCAAGTGGGAGACATTCTGGAGTGCTACCTGGAAAAGGAAGTTAAGAAGGAGATTTAATGGATAACCGAAGAGTTCATCGCATCTCAGAGGAAATGAGGCGGGAAGTGGCGGATCTGGTTCAGAATAAGCTGAAGGACCCCAGAATCCCCGAGTTCACCTCCATCTCCTATGTGGAGGTGACCCGGGACCTGTCCTTTGCCAATATTGGCATTTCCGTCCTGGGCAATGAAGAGGAAAAAATGGACGCCCTGGAGGGCATCAACAGTGCCAAGGGCTTCATCAAAAAGGAATTGGGAAAACGACTGAAGCTCCGCCAAATGCCGGAACTGATTTTCCACACCGACGACCGCATCGAAAAGTCCATGGAATTCCAACGATTCTTGGAAGAAGTTCAGGCAGAGGATGAGCGCCGTGAATTGGACCGATAGGGGAAAAAAGTTCCGTGCACTCCTCACAGCATCCAAGAGGGTGGCCATTGTGAGCCATGTCAATCCCGATGGGGACAATCTGGGCTCCCTCCACGCCCTCTACTGGGCGTTGGAGGAATTTCCCTGTGAGGTCCACTACATCGCCACGGACTCGGTGCCCAAGGAGTTTGAATTCCTCTCCTCTGTGGCCCATCGGAGGCCCTACGAGGGGGAAAATTACGATTTGGTCATTTTCCTGGATGCCAGTGATCCCACCCGTCTGGGACCCCAGGGCCAGGCCATCTTTGAAAGCGGCAAGTACACTGTGAATGTGGACCACCACCAGAGCAATCCCCTCTTTGGGGATTTCAATGTGGTGGACACCGAGGCCACCTCTACGGGGGCGGTCCTCTATCAATTGCTTCAGGCCGCGGAAATCCCCATTACGGCAGAGATGGCCACGGGGCTCTATGCCGCCATCTCCACGGACACCGGTTCCTTTCAGTACGACTCTGTAAATGGCGACACCCACCGGATCATCGGGGATTTATTGAACAGGGGAGCGGATCAGCAGACCTTTGTTCAGTCGGTCTATCAGTCCAAGAGCAGGGAGAAGATCGCCCTTCTCACTCGAGTGGGCAGTGGCATGCGCTATTTTTACGACGGGAAAGTGGTGGTGAGTACCTGCACCCTGGAGGACCTCAAGGAAACTGGGGCCGACAATCACGACACCGAGGGCATTGTGGAGTTCACCCGGGATGTGGCGGGGGTGGAAGTGGCCCTCTTTCTCAAGGAGCGGAAGAATGCCGTGAAAGTCTCCCTCCGCTCCAAATCCACTGTGGATGTCACCAAAATCGCCGCCCTCTACGGGGGCGGGGGGCACATCCGGGCGGCGGGAGCCACCGCCCACGACTCCATGGAAGTCACTGAGAAGCGGCTCCTGGAAAAAATAGGCGAGTATCTATGAGTGCCTCGGGTGTTCTACTGATTCACAAGCCCCAGGGACCCACTTCCCACGACATTGTGAACAAAATTCGCAGAATCTATCACACCAAATCCGTGGGCCACACGGGCACCCTGGACCCCATGGCCACGGGACTCTTGGTCCTCTGTGTGGGGAGGGGAACCAAATTGGTGCCCTATCTTTCCGGGGCCGACAAGGTCTATGAGGCGGTGGCCCAAAAGGGCTTGGAGACGGACACCGAAGACATCACCGGCACTGTCACGGCCAATTCAGATGAAAAGGGCTGGATCGAAGAAAAAGATCTGGCCCCTTTTTTGGGCAGAATTCAACAGCTCCCCCCCATGTACTCGGCGAAAAAAATCAAGGGAAAAAAACTCTACGAGTATGCCAGAGAGGGGATTGAGGTGGAGCGAAAGCCCCATTGGATCACCATACACTCCCTGAGCCTCACCCATCAGGGGGAGGGGGAATTCTCCCTGAAGATCCACTGCTCCTCGGGGACCTATATCCGCACCCTCATCAAGGATATCGCCCACACTGCCGGCACCATGGCCACCATGACCCAGCTCATTCGCACCCAAGTGGGCCCATTCTCCCTGGAGGATGCCCTGAGCTTGGAGGAACTGGAGGCCATGAGTCCAGGGGAGCTGGAGGGGGCCCTCATTCCCATGGAGGAGGCCCTGGACTACGAAAAAATCCACCTCCCCGAAAAGTTTAGAAAATACGTGGAAAATGGCCGGCCGGTGCCCATCCCCACGGAAGAGAAGCACTACCGGGTCTATGTGGGAGAGGATTTTTATGGCATTGGCCAGGGCAGTGGCCCTCAAAATCTACTCACCATGAAGAAATTGCTCAAAACCAATCATTCCGAATGAAGGGAGCCCTATGAGAATCGAACAATTAGAACATTTGTCTTCTCATCAAGACTGTGTCATTGCCCTGGGAAATTTTGACGGCCTCCACTACGGTCATCAGGCCCTGATGGAGGAACTTCAGTTGATGAAGGAGGCCTCCGGCTGTGAAGCGGCGGTCCTCATGTTCACCACCCACACCTCTGAAGTGACCAAGCAGAGGAGGCAGTCCCTCATCCAGTCCAATCGCCAAAAGGAGAGGGCCCTGGAGTCCATGGGCATCGATGTGATCTATGAAGTGCCCTTCACCAAGGAACTCATGGCCATGGAGCCCGAGGTCTTTCTCAAAGAACTTCTCTTGGAGAAACTTCAGGTTCGGGGCATAGTGGTGGGTTTCAACTATCGCTTTGGCCACAAGGCCCGGGGCAATACCGATCTGTTGAGAGAGCTCCAAAAGGAGGAGAACTATCTCCTCACTGTGGTGGATCCCGTGCGCCTGGACGGCAGGGAAGTCTCCTCCACTCGCATCCGGGGCCTCATCGAGGAGGGGAGAATCCGCCAGGCCAACACCCTCCTGGGCCGTCCCTTCGCCATTGAAGGGGAAATCGTCCACGGCAAGCACCTGGGGAGCAAGCTGGGGGTGCCCACCGCCAATATGAAATTTGACACCAACTATGTCCACCCCCGCTTTGGGGTCTATCTGGGCCGCTTCACCGTGGAGGGTAAGAGCTATTACAGCGCCACCAATATTGGCACCAATCCCACCTTCAAAGAGCAGGGGATCAAAGTGGAGAGCTATCTCCTGGACTTTGAGGGGGACATCTACGGCAAATGGGCGGAACTGGAGCTGCTGGAATTTCTCCGGCCAGAGCTGGCCTTTGACAGTGTGGAGGAGCTAATAATCCAGATGAACAGGGACATTGAGAGGGCCGAAAGTATCGTAGTCAATTGCAAAAACATGGCAAATAAGATATAATACCCGTGTTGTACCGTAACTCGGATTTGCGAAACCTCGACGCTTTCTCGGTTATGGCGAATAAAATTTAGGAGGAAAAAATGCTCACAAAAGACGCAAAACAAGCAATCATTAAGGAATACCAAAGGGAAGAGGGAGACACCGGTTCTCCTGAAGTTCAAATTGCCGTACTCACCCATCAAATCAATCAATTGAATGAGCACTTGAAAGAGCACAAAAAGGACCACCACTCCAGACGTGGCCTTTTGAAGATGGTTGGTCGCAGACGTAATTTGATGCGTTACCTAAAAGAACGTGATATTGAGCGTTACAGAACCCTCATTGAACGTTTGGGAATCAGAGGATAAGAGAGCGGGGTACCGCTCTTTTTTTTAAAAGGAAATGTAATGATCAAACGATATGAAACTCAAGTAAAGAACGCCCCTCTATCGGTGGAGATCGGTCGCGTTGCCAAGCAGGCCAATGGTGCCTGCCTCATTCGCCACGGAGACAGTGTGGTGCTGGTCACCGCCACTGCCTCCACAACCCCCAGGGAGGGGGTGGACTTCCTCCCCCTGAGCTGTGACTACGAGGAGAAGATGTACGCTGCCGGTAAGATTCCCGGCGGATTCAAAAAGCGGGAGGGCCGTCCCAGCAATGAGGCCATTTTGGTGGCACGACTCATGGACCGCCCCATTCGGCCCCTCTTTCCCGACGACTATCACCATAGCATTGAGGTGCTGGCCACGGTATTGAGCTATGATCCCGACTATCCCACGGATATTCTGGCCATGGTGGGCTCATCCATTGCCCTGTCCATCTCCAATATTCCCTTCCACGGCCCCACGGCCTCCGTCCGGGTGGGCTATTTGGACGGCCAGTACATCCTCAACCCCTCCATGGAGGAGCAGGAGAAGAGCAGTTTGAACCTCACCGTTTCCGGGACGGCCACCGCCGTGACCATGGTGGAGGCTGCGGTGAATCTCCTGGATGAGGAGACGGTACTGGGGGCCATTCTCTTTGCCCACGATGCCATTAAGGAGCAGGTGGCCTTTATTGAAGGCATTGTAGCTGAAATTGGTCAGCCCGATATGGAATATGAAAAGTTCGTCCTGGACCAGGAATTGGACGGGGAAATTCGGGGCCGGGTATCTGAACTCGTAGCCGAAGCCCTGAACATTGCCGATAAGACCGAGCAGGGCCACAGTCTGGACCGGATCAAGAGGGAACTCATTGACCAGCTCAGCGAGGAGCGGGAGGATCTGGATTTGGCTCAACTGGGCCGCATCTATGAGAATCTCACCCAGGACAAATTCCGGGAGCAGATCCTGGAGGAGGGACGGCGGAGCGACGGGCGGAGCTTCACCCAAATTCGCCCCCTCTCCAGTGATGTGGGCCTTCTCCCCAGAGCCCACGGCTCGGGACTCTTCACCCGTGGACAGACCCAGGCCCTCTCCGTGGTCACCCTGGCGGGCCTTCAGGACGGTCAAATTGTGGACAATCTGGACCCCGAGTACACCAAGCGCTATGTCCACCACTACAATTTCCCCTCCTTCTCCGTAGGGGAGACCCGTCCCCCCAGAAGTCCTGGTCGCCGTGAAATCGGTCACGGGAACTTGGCAGAGCGGGCCCTGATTCCCGTTCTTCCCACGGAGGAGGACTTCCCCTACTACATCCGGGTGGTATCGGAGATTTTGGAATCCAATGGTTCCTCCTCCCAGGCCAGCATCTGTGGCTCCACCCTCTCCCTGATGGATGCCGGGGTGCCCATTCAGGCGCCAGTGGCAGGCATCGCCATGGGCCTCATTGAAAATCCCCAGGGGGATCCCATTGTCCTCACGGACATCCAGGGCCTGGAGGACCACTATGGGGACATGGACTTTAAAGTGGCGGGAACCCGGGAGGGGATCACCGCCCTTCAGATGGACATCAAAATTGAGGGAGTCAGCCGGGAAATTCTCAGCCAGGCCCTCCACCAGGCCAAGGTGGCCCGCTTGGAAATCCTGGACCACATGGCAGAGACCATAGAGGCCCCCAGGGAGGAACTCTCCCCCTACGCGCCCAAGATCATTGCCATGTACATTGATCCCGAGCGCATTGGAGAGGTCATTGGCAGCGGCGGAAAGATCATCCACAAAATCATCGACGAGACCGGCGCCAATATTGAAATTGAAGACGACGGTCGGGTGTCCATCATCACCGAGGACGCTGAAAAAGCGGCCCGTGCCAAGGAGATCATCACCGAGATCCTCTACGAGATCCAACCGGGAGACATCTTCAAGGGCAAAATTACCAAGATCGTCAACTTCGGCGCCTTTGTAGAGGTGTTGTGGAACCGGGAGGGCCTCCTCCACATTTCCCAGGTGGAACACCAGCGGATCCAAAATGTGGAAGACGTCCTCAGTGTGGGACAGGAAGTGACGGTGAAAGTCATCGGCACCGACAATGGGAAGATCAGCCTTTCCAGAAAGGTCCTCCTCCCCAAGCCCGAGGGAAATTCCTCTCCCCGGGGCAGGGATCAGGGCAGAGCTCCCCAAAAAAGATCCCATGACGATGGGAAGGACCACAGACACTCTTAAAGGCAGGAGGCGCACATGTCTGAAACCATAAAGATTTCCATGGTGAACCAAAGTCCCCACCCTCTGCCCCGCTACGAGACCCCCGGCAGCAGTGGCATGGACCTCAGGGCCCATCTCTCTGAGTCGGTGACCTTGAAACCCCTGGAGCGGAAACTCATCCCCACGGGGCTCTTTGTGGAGCTCCCCCAGGGGCTGGAGCTTCAAATTCGGGCCCGGAGTGGCCTGGCGGTGAAATCCGGCATTTCCCTCATCAATGGCATTGGCACTGTGGACAGTGACTATCGGGGGGAGCTCAAGGTGGGACTGGTGAATCTCTCCTCCCAGGAATTTACCGTGGAGGACGGGATGCGCATCGCCCAGATGGTCTTCCAAAGGGTGGAGTCCGTGGAACTGGTGGAAGTGGAGACAATTGATGAGCTTTCCGAGACTTCTCGAGGAACCGGAGGCTTTGGACATACGGGCCGATAGGCCCGTTTTCTTTTGTTCCCAGGGCGGGGGTATGCTATAATAGAGGCGAACATACATTTGGAGGGACCCATGGCCACTAGAAAAAAAACCACAAAAAAACCGGCACCCAAGGGAAAAAGGGCGAGGCCCAAACTCTGGGAACGAGATGAGATCGCCCAAGAGCTGAGGCTTGTGGGGGGACTGTGTGTGGCTCTGTCCATTTTCAATCTCTTCAGCCTCTACTCCAGTCAGATGGGGGTCTTGGGAGAATTTTTGGGCAGACTGCAGTTGTTTTTATACGGGATCACCGCCCCCTTTCAGGGGGTGTTGCTCCTCCTCTTTGGGGGCGTTCTCATTTCCAATTTGCCCCCTAGAAATTCCCTGAGGAGTCTGCTGTTATTTCTCACCCTCTCCCTGTCCTCTCTGGTCCTGGCCCCCAATGATCCCATGACCACCTCCCTTCGCTGGGAGAAGTCCCTCTTGATGGCCAAGGATGGGGGCTTTTTGGGTCAACACCTGGGGGGTTTTATGGAGCTCACCCTGGGCACTGTGGGGAGCCTCTTGGTACTGCTCCTCATCTTTTTGGGAGCCATCTACTGGACCCTCACCGGTGAGCAGCGTAGCGCCCTCGTCCACTCCTTTAGAGAACTGGGGGCCAAGGGCAGGGAGCGGGCCACTGCCATGAGAGCATCCGCCACCGAAAGCGGGGGAAAAACCGCCGAAAAAAAATCCCCATCCAAGAGGGGGAGAGGGGAGATTCGCCCCAGTTCCGAGACCTTCATCCTGGAAGATCCCCCGGAAGGGCCGTTCTCAGGGGGCTTCTCTGATGCCGATGCTAACGAGGGGGAAGAGCTTCAGGTCCACCACTACAAGGAGGTGGAGCCTGTGGCCAAAGCCACCCCCGTCACGGCCCAGGAGCGGGCTGAATTTGAGCGGGAGATCCACCAGGGGGAGGGGGAGCAGCGGGACTATCAGTTCCCCGATACCTCCCTTTTAAAGGAGCAGAAGTCCTCGGGGAATATGGGCATCCCCCTGGTCAAAGAGAATGCCCGAATCATTGAAAAGACCCTGGACAATTTCAATATCCCCGCCAAAGTCACAGCCATCCACCACGGCCCCACCATTACCAGCTATGAAATTCAGCCGGATCCCGGCATCAAACTCAGTAAAATCACCAGCCTCAGTGACAATCTGTCCTTTCAATTGGCAAGCTCCGACATTAGGATCGAGGCTCCCATTCCCGGAAAGCGTGCAGTGGGCATTGAGGTCCCCAATCGCACCACGGAGGCCGTGGGTCTCAGGGAGATTTTGGAGAGCAGCGAGTTTAAATCGCTGGACTCCAAAGTGCCCCTGAGCTTGGGGAAGGACGTCAGCGGCAACACCATCATCTCCAGTATCGACAAAATGCCCCACCTTCTCATTGCCGGGGCCACGGGGAGTGGTAAGAGTGTGTGCATCAACACCATTCTCATGGGCATCCTCTACAAGGCCACCCCCAAGGACGTCCGCCTCATTCTCATCGACCCCAAAGTGGTGGAACTGGGCAATTACAATGGCATTCCCCACCTCCTCATCCCCGTGGTCACCGATCCCAAAAAGGCGGCCTTTGCCCTGGCCTGGGCCGTGGATGAAATGGAGAAGCGCTACAAAAAATTCGCCCAATTGGGGGTTCGAGACATCAAGGGCTACAATCAGAAGATCCAGGAGGAGGCCACTGAGGAGGAAGGGGAGCGGATGAGTCAAATCGTCATCATTGTGGACGAGCTCTCCGACCTCATGATGGTCTCCGCCAAGGAGGTGGAGGACTACATCACCCGATTGGCCCAAATGGCCAGGGCCGCGGGGATCCACCTAATTTTGGCCACCCAGAGGCCCAGTGTGGACGTCATCACCGGCACCATCAAGGCCAATATTCCCTCGAGAATTGCCTTTTCCGTCTCCTCCTCCATTGATTCCAGGACCATACTGGATATGTCCGGCGGGGAGAAGCTTTTGGGGAAGGGGGACATGCTCTTCTATCCCTCCTATCTCCCCAAGCCCAAGAGAATCCAAGGGGCCTTTGTCAGTGACGAGGAGATTGAAACCGTCCTGGAATTCGTGAAGGATCAGTCCCCTCAGGAGGTCTACAGCGAAGAGATTGTGGCCTCCGTGGACAAAAAAATCGAATCTGCTGCCGATGACCGGGACGAGCTTCTGGACGAGGCCGTTGAAATCGTCCTCACCCAGGAGCAGGCCTCCATCTCCTTCCTCCAGCGGAAACTGAAGGTGGGCTATGCCCGGGCCGCTCGAATTGTGGATCAATTGGAAGAGGTGGGGGTCATTGGCCCTCACGAGGGCTCCAAGCCCAGAAAACTACTGATTACCAGAGAAGAATACCAACGAATGAAGTCCGAAGAGGAGTAAAAATGAAGCGAGTGAATATAATAACTTTGGGCTGTTCCAAAAATGATGTGGATTCAGCCCAGATGAGGGCCCTCCTGGAGGGAACGGAGTATGAGTACACCGAATCCCTCACTGAGGCCGATGCCGTGGTGGTGAACACCTGTGGCTTTATCGATGCGGCAAAGGAGGAGTCCATTGATGCCATCATGACCATTGCCCAGGAGAAGACCCAGGGGCGGGTGGAGCATCTCCTCTTGGCGGGCTGCCTGGCCCAGCGCTATCCCAATGAGCTCATGGAGCAGATCCCCGAAGTGGATGGCATCATCGGGGTGGGGCACATTGGCTCCATAATGGAGGCCCTGGATTCCATTGAGAGGGGAGAGCGGCCCCAGGCCACGGATCAAATGGAGCGGCCCTATTTGGAGAAGCTCCGCCGACCCACTGTGTCCATCACCGAGTATGTGAAGATCTCCGAGGGCTGCAACAATCGCTGCACCTACTGCATCATCCCCAAGCTCAAGGGAAATAATCGGAGTCGCTCCATGGAAGACATCGTCTCCGAAGTTAAAGACTTGGTGGAGCGGGGGGCCAGGGAGATCATCCTCATCGCCCAAAACACCACCGACTATGGCATCGACCTCTACGGGGAGTACCGTCTCAGAGACCTCCTCCACCACCTGGGTGAAATAGAGAATCTCAAGTGGCTGAGGCTCATGTACGCCTATCCCGATCACTTCGACGATGAGCTCATTGAAGAGATGGCCACCAATCCCAAGATTGTCCCCTATATGGACATGCCCCTCCAGCACACTGAAGACGGGATTCTCAAGCGCATGAACCGGAAGACCTCCCGGAGGGACATCATTCAAGTGATGGAAAAGCTCAGGGAAAAAATTCCCCAATTGGTCCTGAGAACCACCTACTTGGTGGGATTTCCCGGGGAGACGGAGGAGGAATTTCAGGCCCTACTGGACTTCATTGAGTCCCATCCCATAGAGCGAGTGGGGAGCTTTGCCTACTCCCGGGAGGAGGACACCCCGGCCTATGATCTGCCCCATCAAGTGGATGATGAGATCAAGGTGGCCCGTCAAAACCGCCTCATGGAAGTTCAGAGGGCCGTCTCTGAAGAGGCCCTCCAGCGATTTGAGGGAACGGAGCAGGAAGTCCTCCTCACGGAAATGGTGGAGGAGGGACTCTACGAGGGCCGCAGCGCCTACGATGCCCCCGATATCGACGGGGCGGTCTTCGTGCGGGCCCAGGGGGAACTGAAGCTCCCCTCCTTTGCGAAAGTACGAATCACAGGCACCACTGAATACGATATGGAGGGGGATTTCATTGAATATAGCAAATAAACTCACCCTCTTTCGCATCCTCCTGGTTCCGGTATTTGTGATCTTGAGGCGAGTGGGAGGGCCCAATATGGAGCTGGCCTCGGCCTTTGTCTTCATCATTGCAGCGGCTACGGACTTTCTCGATGGAAATTTGGCCCGGAAGTACAATCTGGTCACCACCTTTGGTAAATTTGCCGATCCCCTGGCGGACAAAATTCTCACGGTGTCGGCCTTCATCCTCTGTGCGGAGGAGGGCCTCATTCCCGGCTGGGGGGTCATCATCATTGTGGCCCGGGAGTTCATCGTCACCGGCCTCAGGGTCCTGGCGGCCTCCGAGGGAATCACCATTGCCGCCAGTTTCTACGGAAAGCTGAAGACCACCTTCCAGCTCATCTCCATTATTGCCCTGCTGTTCTATCCCCTCTGGGGGACCCTCCCCGGTAGGATCCTCTTCTATGTGGCCGTGGCCCTGACCCTCATCAGTGGTTGGGACTATCTCGCGAAAAACAAAGCGGTCCTCAATTTGTCCGATCTATAACCCAACGATTGTCACCACGGAGGTACCATGGATGTAGAAATCATTACCGTGGGCACGGAGCTCCTCCTGGGCTCCACGGTAAATACCAATGGGCCCTATATTGGGCGAAAACTCACAGAACTGGGCTACAATGTCCGCTATCACCAGTCGGTACAGGATCACATGGAGGATATGAAAAATGCCCTGGATCTGGCCATGGGCCGGGGGGACATCATCATCTTTTCCGGGGGCCTGGGGCCCACCAAGGACGATGCCACCAAGGAGGCGGTGGCGGAGTACTTCCACCTGCCCTTGATTTTCGATGAAAAGACCTGGATGGAAATTCAGGAGCGGGGCAGGAGGAGTCGCTATGTCCTCACGGAGAACAACAAGCGCCAGGCGTATTTTATCCAGGGCTCCCAGCTCCTGGACAATCCCAATGGCTCCGCCAAGGGGAGTTTTCTCTCTGTAGAGGGCAAGTACATCTTCCTCCTTCCCGGTCCCCCCAATGAGTTTGAACCCATGGTGGCCCAGGTCCTGGAGCGGCTCCCAGAGCCCGAGGCGCCCCTGAAAGTCTCCAGTCTTCACCTGACGGGGATTGGAGAGTCCCATGCGGAGTCCCTCCTCCGGGAGCTGGACCTTGAGAATGACGCCTTGGAAATTGAAACCTACGCCTCCTACAGCGAGGTGGAAGTGAAGATCATGGGTAGGGGGCTCTCCCCTGTGGAGCTGGAGGCAGCCACGGCCAAAGTCTCCACCCTCTTAAAGGGCTATGTCTTCAGCGACAATTCGGAGACGGCGGCGGAAACCGTGGTTCGCCGGCTCCAGGAGAGAGGGGAGACTCTGAGCTTTGCGGAGTCCATCACCGGGGGGCTCCTCTCCTCCATGATCACCAAAATTCCCGGTGCAAGCTCCGTATTTCACAGCGCCCTGGTCACCTACTCCGATGACCAGAAGGAGGAGCTCCTGGGGGTCAGGAGGGAGACTCTGGCATCCAAGTCCGCCGTGAGCCGAGAGGTGGCAGAGGAGATGGCCCTGGGCCTCTATCAACGCACAGGAGCCCACTACACCCTCTCCCTCACTGGAGAGGCGGGGCCCAGTACCAACACCCAAGCTCAAGTGGGCACGGTATTTCTGGCCCTGGCTTACCAGGGCAAACTCCTCCATGTGGAGGAGCTCCACCTCAACGGTAGCCGAGAAACCATACAGTTAAAGAGTGCAAAAAATGGATTGTCCCTTATTCTTCAATATCTCATGGAGGCAGAACATGGAAAATGAAAAATTAAAAGCACTGGATGCAGCCATTGCAAAAATTGAAAAAGAGTATGGCAAGGGCGCCATTATGCGCCTGGGCGACTCCACCAGCCTGAATATCGACGTCATCCCCACTGGGGCCATGGCCCTGGATATCGCCCTGGGCATTGGCGGCGTTCCCCGGGGAAGAATCCTGGAAATTTACGGTCCTGAATCCTCGGGGAAGACCACCCTCGCCCTTCACATTGCGGCGGAGGCCCAAAAATTAGGGGGCATTGCGGCCTTTGTGGATGCCGAGCACGCCCTGGACCCCGTCTATGCCAAAAACCTTGGAGTGGATACGGAAAATCTCATTATCTCCCAGCCCGACACCGGGGAGCAGGCCCTGGAGATCACAGAGTCCCTGGTTCGCTCCAATGCCGTGGACATCATTGTGGTGGACTCCGTGGCGGCCCTGGTTCCCAGAGCGGAGATCGAAGGGGAGATGGGGGACAGCCACATGGGCCTTCAGGCTCGCCTCATGAGTCAGGGGCTGAGAAAGCTCACTGGAGCCATAGCCAAGTCCAAGTGCTCGGTGATCTTCATCAATCAGCTCCGGGAAAAAATAGGGGTGATGTTTGGCAATCCCGAAACCACCACCGGGGGGAGGGCCCTGAAGTTCTTTACATCCGTTCGAATGGATATTCGCCGCATCGAGACCCTGAAAAAGGGCGATGAGATCATCGGCAATCGGGTTCGAGTGAAGGTGGTCAAAAACAAAGTGGCCCCGCCCTTTAAGCAAGCGGAATTTGACATCATGTATGGCACGGGCATCTCCAAAATCGGAAATCTCCTGGACGTTGCCACTAAGGCCAATATCATCGAGAAATCCGGCTCCTGGTACAGTTACCGGGATGAAAAATTGGGTCAGGGGAGGGAAAACTCCAAGACCCACTTGGAAGAGCATCCGGAGCTGGCGCGGGAGATCGAAGCTCAGGTGCGGTCCTTTTACAAATTTCCAGGGGAGGATGTAGGGACAAAGGAAGAGGATTGACGTGCGCTTCCTCTACTTCACCGACACCCACATTCGGGGCACCAATCCCAAGAGTCGCCTGGACAATTTTTTTGAGTCCATGATGGAAAAATTGCGGGAGATTGGGGATCTGGTGGAGGAGCACGAGGTGGACTACATCCTCCACGGCGGGGATCTCTTCGACCGACCGGACATCTCCATCTCCGTGGTCAGTGCCGTGGCTCAAATCCTTCAGAGCTATGACCGCCCCATTTACACCATCAGCGGCAATCACGACATCTTTGGCCACAATCCTGTGACCCTCCACCGGACGGTACTGGGCCTTTTAAACGCCCTGGGGGTGGTGCAATTGGTCCAAGACGAGCCCCTGCTCCTGGAGAAGGAGGGCACCAGGGTTCAGCTCTCCGGTGCCCCCTACATCTACGGCATCGACCGACCGGAGCACAGGGAGCTCTACCGCATTGAAAAACGCTTCCCCTGTGACTACGCCATTCACCTGGTCCACGGTTTCCTCTCCGATGCCGCCATCAATCCCCAAATACCACATACGGTGACCTCCGATATCTTGGACACCCAGGCGGATCTCACCCTCTCCGGCCACGTCCACGGGGGCTTTAAGCTCCAGGAAATTGAGGGTAAGAAATTCCTCAATCCTGGAGCCTTGGCCCGCATTTCCAATGCCACCTTTGAGCTGCGGAGAATTCCCCAGGTGGTCCTCATTGACATTGTGGCAGGGCGCAAGCCCAAGGACCTCATCCGCCAGATCCCATTGAAGAGGGTGGGCCCCGGCAATGAAGTCCTGGACCGGAGGGAAATTGAAAATCACAAATTCAAACGCCGGGAGATCGCGGCCTTTAAGGAGACCATTGAGCACGCCTCACAATTTGACAGCGTCCACCTCCCGGAGCTCATCTCCGATATGGCCCATGCCACCGGTGTGCGGGAGGAAGTGCGGCGGGAGGCCATGGACCGAGTGGCCAGGACCGAGGCAAAGGGGGGATTGAAAGAGTGAATCGGATCAAAACAGTTCGCATCATAAATTTTCAATCCCACGAGGACAGTACTCTGGAATTTGCCCCGGGAATGAATGTCATTCTAGGCCCCAGCGACAGTGGCAAGACGGCCATCTTTCGTGCCATGAGCTGGTGCCTCTTTAACGAGCCCTCGGGAACTTACTTCATTCGAGAGGGGGCCCAGCAGGCGGAGGTGCACATCACTTTCGACGACGAACTCACCGTCTCCCGGATTCGCTCCAAGAGTGTCAATCGCTACATCCTCACCAAAGACGGCCAGGAGACCACCTTCGAGGGCTTTGGCAAGGGGGTGCCCCAGGAGGTACAGGAGGCCGTGGGCATTCACAAGGTCTATCTCGATGACAAGACCGAAGTGGTCATCAACTTTTCCAATCAGCTGGAGGGCCCCTTTCTCCTCAATGAAAATGACAGCTCCAAGGCCCAGGCCATAGGCCGCCTGGTGGGGGTTCACATCATCGATGAGACCATGAGGGAGACCCTCAGGGACCGCAAGGGCTACACCCAAAAGCTCAATGAACTTCGGAGGGGCCAGGAGCTTCGGAAGAAGCAATTGGAGGGCTTTGAGTATCTCAGTCAATGGGAGCAAAATTACGGCAAACTGGAAGAGACCCTGGACCTCCACGGAAAAAAGAGCAGGGAGCTGGAAAACTGCCGGAGGCTCAAGGCCGCTTGGGAGGCCAATCAAGCTGAGGGGAAGGATTTAAGAACATCCCTCCTGGAGTTTCAGAGCTTGACGGAGGGGGCCCAGCTCCTCCCAGAAATCAAAGTCCTCCAAAGGGACTGGGGATATCTCCTGAAAATATCCCAGAGACAGGAGCGCCTTCAGGGGGAACTTCTCTCCGGCAGGGAGGAAGTTCGCAAATATGAGAGTCTGGAAGCCGGTGGGGCAGACCTCTCCAGGGCCAGGGAGGAACTCCTCCAGTACCGGAGCCTCAAGCCCTTGGAGGGAAGGCTTGGGAAAAATCTCGGGGAGCAGGAGGAGCTGAGGGCCGTCCTCAAGGACAGCGAAAAACTCCACGAGGCCCCCCTGTTGACGTCCAGGGAAAAACTCAGTGAAATGGAAAAACTCCGGGAACTTCAGGGACGCTTGAAGGAAGTGAGACTGCGCCTGGAGAAGGGGAGGAACTATCTCCAGAACTTTGACCATTTAGAGGAGCTCCCCCACCTGAGGGGGGACATCCTACAGGGCAATGGTCAGTACTTGGCGCTAAAAAACATCCTCCTGAAGTACCGCCAGCTGAGAGTGGAAATTGTCAACCTGGAGGATGAACTCCAAAGGGGAAATCTTGAAATGACGGGGATCTTGGAGGAGTATCGCAGCACCTTGAGGAAACTCAAAATCTGCCCCCTCTGCCACCAAGCCATCACCGAGGAACACATGGAGGAAATTGAGAGGAGTCTGTAATGCCCCAAAACTATGAAGAACAACTTCGCGCCTTAGAGGGGCGCTACAATGATGCCAAGTCCAAGAAGGAAAGGGCCCAGTGGAGGTTGGATCAGTTGGAGGCCGAGGAGCGGGAGCTTTTGAAAGAGCTGGAGGCCCTGGGTCTCAAGCCCGAGGAGCTGGAGACCACCATCAAAAAGCTGGAAGGGGAAATTGAACAGCTCCTTCAAAGGGCCGATGAGCTGATTCCCAAGGATCTGCCATGATCCCCAGCAAACTGGAAGGGCTCCTTCAGAGAAAAGAACAGTTTTCAGCCACCCTTCAGAGGGAAATTGGAAAGCGCCAGGTCTTGGAGGATGAACTGGAGCGGATCTCAGGGGAAATCCAAAATTTGGAGGCAGAGGAGAAACTACTGGAGGAAGTGGTGATCCTCCTCCAAAAAACGGCGGAGTACGCCAGGGACCAGGCGGCCAATCAAGTGGAAGAATTGGTCACCCGCTGCCTGGCCTATATCCTGGAAAATGACGCCCGTTTTTCCGTGGAATTTTCCGAGAGCAGGGGACTGCCCATAGCGGAGTTCTTTGTGATCTCCGACTACGGAGATGCCACTGTGAAAACCAAGCCCGAGCGATCCCGGGGGGGCGGGGTGGTGGACGTGGTCTCCTTTGCCCTTCGAATGGCCTTTTTGGAGATTCACCGGCCGGCCCTCAAGGGCCCCCTCTTTTTGGACGAACCGGGAAAACACGTCAGTGAGGACTATATCTTCAATTTTGGAGAATTTATCAAGGAATGCGCCCAGCTCTTCGACCGGCAAATCATCATGGTCACCCACAATGATCACCTCTCTCAAATGAGCGATCGGGCCTTTCGCGTTCAGATTCGAGGGGGCATCAGCTCCGTGGAAGAGCTGGAGGGGGAAGTATAAATTTCACGATTCCTATACAATATGATATAATTATTCCGTGAGCTATCACAATATTTTCAGGAGGTGCTCCCTTGCCAAATACTTTGATGATAATCATGGTGTTGCTAATTGGGGTCCTCGGAGGAGTCGCAGTTGGATACTTCGTTCGCAAAAATTTTACTGAAAATAAAATAAATCGTGCGGAAGGATTAGCCAGGAATATTATTCTTGACGCTGAACGAGAGGCTGAAAATAGCAAAAAAGACCTGATTATCGAAGCAAAAGAAGAGATTCACAAGCTCAGAGACAGGGCAAAAGAGGACGTTGATCGCCGGCGCTTGGAGCTGGAAAAGCAAGAGCAACGCCTCCAATCCAAAGAGGATATCTTGGAGAAAAAGGCCCTGAGCCTTGAAAACAAAGAGGGCAAATTGCAGCAGCGCTACTTGGATCTGGAAGAAAAGGAAACTTCCGTTCAAAACCTCATTGAGGAGCGCAAAGGTGAACTGGAACGGGTGGCTGGCCTCACTCATGAAGAGGGAAAGCAGCTGCTTCTACAGGAACTGGAGCAGGATTTGTCCACGGAGGCTGCCGTCAGAATCAAAGAGAACGAGCAGCGCATTAAGGATGAATCCAAAAAGACCGCTCAGGACGTCATCGTCAAGGCCATTCAAAGAATAGCCGCAGACACAGTGGCGGAAAATACCGTTTCGGTGGTTCATCTGCCCAATGACGAAATGAAAGGTCGCATTATCGGGCGAGAAGGCCGGAATATTCGCGCCATAGAAGCCCTCACGGGAGTGGATCTCATCATAGATGACACCCCGGAGGCAGTGGTACTTTCCTCCTTCAATCCCATTCGCCGGGAGATCGCCAGGATCAGTTTGGAAAAATTGGTCCAAGATGGTCGGATTCACCCCACGAGAATTGAAGAGACCATTGCAAAGTCCACGGAGCAAGTGGAGGAGATCATTCGAGAGAGTGGGGAAGAGGCCGCCTTCCAAGCTGGAGTTCACGGCATTCACCCCGAGCTCTTAAAGTATCTGGGGCGCTTGAAATTCCGTACCAGCTACGGACAAAATGCCCTGGAGCATGCCGTGGAAGTTTCCAGAATCGCGGGCTTCATCGCCCAGGAAGTCGGGGCCAACGAAAAGCTCGCCAAGAGAGCCGGTCTCCTTCACGATATTGGAAAGTCCATTGACCATGAAGTGGAAGGGCCCCACGTGGAAATTGGCGTGGATCTGGCCCGAAAATACAAGGAATCCGAGGCCGTCATCAACGGCATCGAGGCCCATCACGGAGATGTGGAATTTGATTCCCTGGAATCCATTATTGTTCAAGCGGCAGATGCCATCTCCGCGGCCCGTCCCGGAGCCCGTCGGGAATCCATTGAAAACTACATTCGCAGATTGGAGCAGTTGGAGGAAATTGCCAATAGCTTTGAAGGCATCGAAAAGTCCTATGCCATTCAGGCAGGCCGAGAAATTCGCATCATCGTAAAACCCGATGAGATCTCCGAGGCTCAAATTCCCGTCACAGCCCACAATATTGTGAAGGAAATTGAGAATCAAATGGAATTTCCCGGTCAAATCAAAGTCAATGTCATACGCGAAACCCGCGTTGTGGCCTATGCAAAATAAGCCTGTCCTGAGGACAGGCTTTTCTTCATGGAAGGGTAGGGCTGATTGCCATGTACATAGAAACACTCTTTGACGACTTCCTCAACTATCTCCGCACCGCCAGGGGGAGATCCGATGCCACATTGAAGGAGTACTACTACGATCTGAGAATGGTATTTCGATTTCTCGTTCAGCGGAAGGAGGGCCTCCAGGGGGACTTGGAGGAGGTGCCTCTGGATGCCATCGATGATGATTTCCTAAAGTCCATCAACAAGCGAGACATCTACGCCTATTCTTCCTATCTCATGAGGGAGCGAGGCAATGGCAAGAGGACGGTGGTTCGAAAGCTGTCATCTGTTCGAACATTCTTTCGATATCTCCACGAGACTTTGGAACTATTGGAGAGCAATCCCTTGGAGACTGTGGAGCTGCCAAAGATCGAAAAGAGGCTCCCCGTATATCTGACCCTGGAGGAATCGGTACATCTCTTACAGACGGTAAAAGAGAGCAAACAACAGGAGATCTATCGTCTCAGGGACTATGCCATAACCTTGCTATTTTTAAATGTGGGCATTCGCCTCAGTGAACTGGCCAATATTCAAGTTGCCGATTTAAACCACGGTCAGACCCTGAGAATCTTCGGCAAAGGCGCCAAGGAACGCATGGTATACCTAAATGACACCGTTCTGGAGGCCCTCAATACCTATTTAAAGGAGCGCAAGCGCCTGGGCCTGGACAATGACACCTTATTTTTAAGTATGAGAAAGACCCCCATGAGTACCAGATCCATCCAGCATATGATGGAAAAGCACCTGAAGAATGCGGGGTTTGATACCAGAAAGTACACGGTGCACAAATTGCGCCACACGGCGGCGACACTGATGTATCAGTACGGCGATGAGGACATACGAGCCCTCCAAGAGATCCTGGGACACGAGTCCATGACCACCACACAGATCTACACCCATGTGAGCGCCGAGGACGTGCGACACATGATGAATAAAAACCCATTGGGACGAAGTGAGGACCTCAATGAGATGCTGTCTCAGAGAGGGGAAAAATCAGAGGATTGAGGGGGATTCTGAAACCCCCATCTATTTTAGTCACAAAATTATTATTTTGTGACTAATTTTATTTTGGGAGAGACCCCAAAGCCCACCACTCCTCCCCGAGTTTCGGATGGGATTTTGGATGCTGCGGAGAGAAAATGGAATCATCACTCTGTGGAATAAAAAAGGAGCTTCCTTATTTGATTTGGGAAGCTCCTTTTATTAGAAGGGATAGTATGGAAAGAATAGGGACTATCAAATGGAAATGGGCAAGGATCGAGGGGCCTCTGCGCCCCCACAACTCCCCTCAGAGACCATATGAACCGTGGACTGACCTTCCATCCCCATCTGGACTTCCATGGCCTTCCTGAGCTGGGTCCCCGACCTCAGAGTAAAAAGCGAAGCCACTTTCTTGGGCTGGACCCCTCCCATGGCCCCATGGCACTGGAGGGTGGGCTGCCAGCAGCCCCGTGGACTTCCGTCATTCCACGGGCCACAGTTCCTGCCCATTGAATATGAAAAGGGGGCTCCGACCCTCCACCACAGACAGCCACAATGGAACTGCCACGATGGTTTTGCCCCCAGGTTGAGAACATGCAGCCCCTAACACAGGGACCACTGTTCTGGACTTTCTCCCCCAAGGGGGCCTGAGGACCTCACGATTCAGAGGCAGGGACACAAATTGGAGCCCTCACTCCTCCAAATGGATCTTGCGATAGAGGATGAGTTTGTCCCCTGGTTGAGAGCGTGCAGCCCCCATCACAGGGGCCACTGTTTTGGACTTCCTCCCCCATGGGGGCCTCAAGACCTTTTGATTCAGAGGCAGGGACACAAATTGGAGCCCCTCACTCCTCCAAATGGATCTTGCGGTAGAGGATGATTTTGTCCCCTGGATTGAGAACGCGCAGCCCTTACCACAGGGGCCACTGTCCTGACTTTCTCCCCCAAGGGGGCCTGAGAATCTCACGATTCAGAGGCAGGGACACAAATTGGAGCCCTCACTCCTCCAAATGGATACTGCGGTAGAGGATAAGTTTGTCCCCTGGATTGAGGGTCTTCCCCTCCAGCCCATTCTCCTCTACGATTAAGGCCACTGTATCTCTGATATCCTGATCCTCTGTTCTTATATTTTGAGCGATGCTCCACAGGGTGTCCCCGGACATTACCGTGTATTCATAGCGCTCCTTGAACTCCGCCCTGGCGCCAAAGGGCTTCAGTACCCCTCCGGTGATGATGGCGGTGCTCAGGAGGAGAAGGAGGAAGAGGAGTCTGAACTTTTGGCTACGTTTCTTGGATGGTCTTGGCCGTGCTCCAGAATGATTTTGATGATATTGCTTCATAGTAACCTCCGAAGTAAAATACGTATGTTCGAATTCTTGTTCCATTATACCGAACGCTCATTCCGGAGTCAATACTTTGTTCGAATATATTTTCGAATGCGTGTTTGAAAATATTTCCATCTTCTGATATACTAGGAGGCAATAAGGGGGTTGCTATGTACGAAGATTTGAGCAAGCGAGAGTTGGAAGTTTTATTCTTTATGAAAAGTTATATCGCCAAGAATGGATTTGCCCCGGCCATCCGGGATATCTTGGCGGGTACCACCATCAAGAGCACCTCGACCGTTCACTCCAATATGGAAAAGCTGGAACTGAAAAACTATATTCGCAAGGCCCCCTCCACGCCCCGAGGGTATGAGATCACCGATCCCGCCGATGAGCTCCTGGAGCCCAAAAAGCGCACTCTGGACATCCCCGTCCTGGGTCGGGTGACGGCGGGAATGCCCATTTTGGCCGTGGAGAATATCACCGACACCATTCCCCTGGCCGTGGACTTTGTGGCCGATCGAGAGCTCTTCTTCCTCACGGTTCAGGGAGAGAGCATGATCAATGCGGGGATACTCAATGGCGACCACGTCCTCATCGAGCGAAAACAGTCCGCCAAGGACGGGGAGATCGTCCTGGCCCTATTGGACGACGAGGCCACCATTAAGAGATTTTTCAAGGAGCCCCAGCAGCACCGCTATCGCCTCCAGCCGGAGAATGATTTTATGGAGCCCATCTACACCGAGGATGTGCAGATCCTGGGGAAAGTGGTGGGGGTCTTCCGCACCATTATGTAATTCCACAGATGCTTCAAACCAAAAAGAACTCTTCCTTATTATTGGAAGAGTTCTTTTTTATGTGGGAGTCCACCACTCACTTTTGAAGGAGCCCCTGTTCCTCCAAATCCTCCAGGACCGATTCCAGGGCCAGTACGCAGTGGGCATAGGTGAGGCCCCCCTGGACATAGACATTGTAGGGCTCTCGCATGGGGCCGTCGGCGGAGAGCTCAATGCTGGAGCCGTCGATAAAGCCCCCTGCAGCCATGATGACTGGCTCCGAGTAGCCCGGCATGTCCCAGGCCATGGGGGTCACATAGGAGTCGATGGGAGAGGCCCCTTGAATGCTCCGGCAAAAGGCCTCCAGTCGCTTTGGATCCTCCAGGGCGATGACCTGGACGATGTCGCTCCTGGGGTCCGTGGGGCTGGGAACCACCTGGTAGCCCAGCTGGTCAAAGACCTGGGCGTAGAGGGTGGCGCCCTTGAGGCACTCCTCTACCGTTCTGGGGGCCAGGAAGAGGCCCATGAGGACATTTCTCGTCTGACCAAAGGTGAGGCCGCACTCCTTCCCCACCCCCGGGGCGGTGAGTTCGTTGCTGCAGGCCTCCACCAATTCCCTCTTACCGCAAATATAGCCTCCGGAAAGGGCCAGGCCGCCCCCGGGATTCTTAATGAGGGAGCCCGCGATGATGTCCGCCCCCACTTCCAGGGGCTCCCGCTCTTCAGTGAATTCACCATAGCAGTTGTCGATGAAGACGGGGGCCTGGGAGTGCTCCTTGATGATTTTAATGGCCTCTTCCAGTTCTGAAATGGTGAAGGCCCTCCGAGAGGTGTATCCACTGGAGCGCTGAAGGAGGATGAGATCCGCCCCTTCAATGGCTTTGGGGATGCCCTCCAGGTCCATGGACCCATCTTCCTTCAATGGTAGGGAGCGATAGTGGATGCCACGGCTCTTGAGATTTCCCTTCTCATGGCCTTGGATGCCAATGACCCTTTGAAGGGTGTCGTAGGGGTCCCCGGTGACGGAGACCATGGTGTCCCCGGCATTGGTGAGGGCCTTGAGGACAATGGTGAGGGCGTGGGTGCCGGAGACGATATTGGGCCGCACCAGGGCGTCCTCCCCCCGGAAGACCTCCCGGTAGATCTCCTCGGTCTTCTCCCGGCCCATGTCCCCGTAGCCATAGCCAGTGGACCAGTGGAAATCCCCCTGGCTCAATTTGGCATGCTGCATGGCCTTTAAAATCTTCTTTTGATTGATTCGGGCCATGCGCTCATAGGCCTGAAACTGCTCCCTCAGGGCCTCTTCCGCCTGGGAGACTCGTGAGTTGATATCCGCTTCAAACTGATCCATAGTATTCTTCCACTCGCTTCTGTCCCTGGGCCAAGGCCTCCCCCCTCCCCTGTTCCATGGGGATGGGGATCACCTGGGATTTTCTCCCCCAGGTGATCTGGCGCTTGGCGTAGTTTCTACTGTGCTGTTTGACCTTCTCCACGGCCGAGGACAGGTCCTCATACTCCCTGCCCTGGAGATAGTCATTGATTTCTCGGTAGCCAATGGTGCTGAGGCCCTTGGCCCCGGGGTACTCCCGTGAGAGATGTCTCACCTCTTCCAAGAGCCCCTGTTCCATCATAAGATCCACCCGCCGGTTGATCCGGTCATAGAGGGCCTCCCGCTCCCAGTGGAGCCACAGATGGGGGGCCCGAACGTCCCCTCTGGGTCTTCTGAGGTTTTGGGTGGGACGCTCTATCCCCTGGCGCACCTGCTGCAGAGCCCGGAAGACCCGCCGTGGATTTTTTTGATCGATGGTCTTGAACACCTCCGGGGCCTCGGCCTCCAGGAGCTTCGCCAGGGCCTCAGGCCCCTCCTCCCCTTCAATAGCTTCCAGTTCCAGGGAGATTTTTCTGGCCTCGGGCTCCTCGTCGAAGGTGAGTTCATAGAGGAGGGCGTGGACATAGAGATTGGAGCCTCCGCAGACCACGGGAATCCTCCCCCGCCCATTGTAGTCATCGATAATGGCGGTGGCATCCTCATAGAAGTCCTTGACCGTGTACTCCTCCAGGGGATCCACCACATCCAGGAGGTGATGGGTCACTCCCCCCATCTCCTGGGGGGTGATTTTTCCAGATCCAATGTCGAAGTGGCGGTAGACCTGGACGGAATCAGCGGAGATGACGCCGCTATGATATCTCTTGGCCAGCTCCACGGCCATGTCACTCTTGCCGGAGCCGGTGGGGCCCCCCACCACAATAAATTTTCTCATGACATCTCCCTTAAAAATAGTTTTTCAAAGTAGCGTTTTTTGAGCCGGGTGAGGGTGGGCCTGCCGTGGGGACAGGTGTAGGGATTCTCCGTCTCCATGAGCTCTCTCATGAGGCCCTCCGCTTCCATGGGGGACAGCCGGTCTCCCCCCTTCACTGCGGCCCTACAGGCCATTCTCATGACCCCGTAGATATTCTGCTCCAGGGCGGACTTGGGGCCATTGAGCTGATCCAGGCCGTCCAGGAGAAATTGCCGGGTGTCGGGGAGGACAATGTCGTGGGGGACCTCCCTCAGGAGTATGGTCTGTCTGCCAAAGAGATCGTAGTGGAAACCCATGGAGGCAAAGTCCTCCATGTGGGCCTCCGCCTGCTGATAGGCCGAGGGGCTGAGGAGAATCTTCTCCGGACTCAGGAGGACCTGCCGGTGAATGCTTCGGTTCTTAAAGGCCGCCACATATCTCTCGTAGAGGATTCGCTCGTGGGCGGCGTGCTGGTCCATGAGAATGGCCTCCCCCTCTGAGGGGTCCTCAAAGATGAGATAGGTTTGAAAGAGGGTGCCAATGTACTGGAGATGGGCCACAAAGGAGGGGGCCTCCACCTCCTCTTCCCCACCTTGATCTTCGTCAGGCAAAAAGGACCGGGACTCCTCTCGGACCAGCTGTCCCCTTCCACTGACTGGCCCACTGAAAAGGGAATCTGTGGAAGGGTCTCCTCCCCAGCTCTCCTCAAAGGATGAAGGCTCCCCAGCCACGGGCCCCTCCCCTCCCCTCTCTTTTAAGTCTGGCTCAGGGGCGGACTTTCGCTCCTTTGCCAGGTCAAAGATGGTCTTTTCGGGGGCCTCCTCCTCCACCACTTCAGAAAACACCTGACTGTGGGTGAGGCGCTGGTCCACCAATTTCTGAACAATGGGAATGAGATAGTTCTCATTGGAGAGGCGAACCGTTCGCTTCCGGGGGTGGATGTTCACATCCACCAAAATGGGATCCACTTCGATGTAGAGGAGATAGATGGGATAGCGATTGAGGGGGATGCGGGACTGATAAATTCTGCGAATGGCCTTGGCCAGCTCCTGATTGTGGACGTGGCGGCCATTGATAAAGAGATACTCCTTGTCGGGGGTGGAGCGAAAGAGCTGATTGTCCCCGATGTAGCCGTGGACCTTGTAGCTGGCGGAGTCAAAGGACACCTCCAGTATGTGCTCTGCAATCTCCCGGCCCAAGATATCGTAGATGCGATTGATGGGATTTTCGTCCCCCCGGGTCTTTAAGAGGGTCTTCCCATTGTAGATGAAGTGAATGCCAATGTCCCCGTGGGAGAGGGCAATGGCCTCCACCTCCTTGAGCATGGCGGTGATCACCTTCTTGGGGCTGTGGAGGTATTTTTTTCGCACGGGGGTGTTGTAGAATAGGTCCTTCACCAGGATGGACGTCCCCTGGCGGGCCCCCATGGGCTCCACCTTGAGGACCTCCCCCTTCTCAATCCAGCCCTGATAGGCGAAGTCCCCCTCCTGGGTCTTGGAAATCACCTCAATTTTGGAGACATGGGCGATACTGGCCAGGGCCTCCCCCCGAAAGCCCAGGGTGGTGAGGGCGTCCAAATCATTGATTTTTTCCAGCTTGGAGGTGGCGTGGCGGGCAAAGGCCATGGGGAGTTCCTCCCTCTCAATGCCGGTGCCATTGTCCGTCACTCGAATGAAGTCCACGGTGTTTTGGGCCACTTCCACGGTGATCTCCGTGGCCTGGGCATCGATGGAATTTTCCACCAATTCCTTCACCACGGCCCCCGGCTGATCGATGATTTCTCCGGCGGCAATGAGGGAAATGGTGTGCTCATCCAGGGGTCTAATGGCTCTGTTTTGACTGTTCATCGCAGTTCATCTCGCTTCCCATAGAGGAGTTCCAGGGCGTCCCTGGGACTCAGGGCGTCCAGATCCAAACTTTCAAGCCACTCCTTTAAGCTGTCCCTCTGAGGGGGCAGCTCCCTGGGGGGCGGCGCCGAGGGGGAGGAGTGCTCCTCCTCCAGCTTCCGGAGGATTTCCTTGGCTCTGAAGATGACCTCCGGCCGCACTCCAGCGAGTTTGGCCACATCGATGCCGTAGGAGTAATTGCTCTTTCCCACAATGACCTTTCTGAGAAAGCGCATGGTCCCCTCCACTTCCTCCGCCGCAATGGTGATGTTCTCCACATGTTCCAGATGAGCTGCCAGTTCCGTGAGTTCAAAGTAGTGGGTGGCAAAGAGGACCATGGCCCCCACCCGCTCATGGAGATACTCCACAATGGCCCAGGCGATGCTGAGGCCGTCGTAGGTACTGGTTCCCCTGCCCACCTCGTCCAAGAGGATGAGGGAGTGCTCATCCCCGTGGAGGAGGATGTCCGCCACTTCCATCATCTCCACCATAAAGGTGGACTGGCCCTTGGCCAGATTGTCCGATGCCCCTATGCGGGTGAAGACTCGGGTGATCATGGGGAGGCTGGCGGATTTTGCCGGCACAAAGGAGCCCATTTGAGCCAGGATTTGGATCAGGGCCACTTGCCGCATATAGGTGGACTTCCCCGCCATATTGGGCCCGGTGATGAGCTGTATCATGGGCCCCTCCGGAGAGAGGGAGCTGTCATTGGGGATGTAGCTGTCCCGGAGGGTGTAGCGCTCCACCACGGGGTGGCGCCCCTGTTCAATGTGGAGGCTCCCGTCCTCTGAAAAATGGGGACGGACATAGTTGTTGTCGAAGGCCGCCTGAAAGAGGGCATAGATGGCATCTAAAAAGCCCAGCCTGCGCCCCAATTGCTGAATCTGGGGCAGATGACGGAAGGTCAATTTCCGTATCTCTTCCAGAATCCGGAGCTGCTTCTCAAAGGCCCGCTCCTTGGCGGCGAGAATCTCCTCCTCCTTCTCCTTGAGCTCCAGGGTGAAGAAGCGCTCCGAGCCCACCAGGGTCTGTTTTCGAATGTAGTCCTGGGGGACCATGGGGAGATTGCCCTTGGAGACTTCCAGGAAGTAACCTAAAATCTTGTTGAACTTCACCCTGAGATTCTTGATCCCCGTCCGCTCCCGCTCCGCCTCTTCAAAGGCAATGAGCCAGTCCAGGGAGCCCTCGGAGAGATTGAAGAGCTCGTCGATGTCCTCCCTGGCCCCCTCCCTTATGAAGCGATTGCTCTCGTAATTTGTGGGGGCATCGTCCATGAGATAATTCTCCAGGGTGTTGTAGAGTTCCTCCAGGGGGTCCAGAGTGGCGGAAAACTCCTCCAAAACGGAAATTTTTGAAGTTTTGAGAAGGGTTTTGATCTTCTGAGCCCCCAGTAGGGTCTGCTTGAGGTGGACCAGGTCTTTGGGGACAATGGTGCTACTGCCAATGGACACGGCCAGCCGCTCGATGTCGTAGAGCTCTCTCAGGATCTCCGAGAGTTTGTGGGCCAAAATCCTCTGGGAGAAGAGGGCCTCTATGAGATCCTGTCGGCGGCGAATTTCCGTCTTTTGGGTGAGGGGGTGGGTGAGCATGTCCTTTAAAAATCTCCTGCCCATGGGGGTCTTGCTGTGGTCCAATACCCCAAAGAGGCCGTGCTCCTTTTTCCCGTCCAGGCCCTCAATGAGCTCCAGATCCCGGACGGTACCGGCCGAGAGGGCCATTCCCTCCTGCTGCTTTTTCTCGTGGAGGTGGTGGAGTTTGGAAAATTGGGTGGCGGCAAGATAGCTCAAGAGTCCCTGGAGAGCGGGATTGGCCAGGGCCTCAGGGCTCAGCTGAGTGGCCACAGAGCTGGGAACTTCCCCGGGAATGAGGATCTGATGGGGGATCTCCTGCTCCTCTATGAGGGGCAGAATGGGGGAGCCTGCCTCCAGCAAAAACTCCGCTGGCTCATGGGAGAGAATGGACTGGCCACTCAATTCCCGGAGGGATTTTTCCGTATCGAAGAGCTCCTGCTCCACCTCGGTCTCCCCCGAGGCATAATTGACATAGGCGAAGTAGGCCCTGTGGCCCCGAATATAGCCCGCTCCCAAGAGCTGCTCTCCCCCGCCCCTGGCGGTGAAGGTGCCGGGGGTGATGATCCGGGTGATCTCCCGCTTCACCAGGCCCTTGGCCTCCTTGGGATCCTCCACCTGATCGCAGAGGACCACCCTGTGGCCCATGGCCACCAATCGCTCGATATACTGATCCTTGCTCTTATAGGGGACCCCACACATGGGAATCCGCTCCTCCAGCCCCCCATTTTTGGAAGTGAGGGTGAGGTCCAGGAGCTTGGAGACCTCCACGGCATCTTCAAAAAAGAGCTCGAAAAAATCCCCCATGCGATAGAAGAGATAGGCATCGGGGTTTTTCTGTTTTGTCTCCACATAGTGCCGCATGGCGGGGGACAGTTGTTCGAATGTGTGTTTATCCATGGAGGACAGTCCCTTCCAGTGAAAAGGTGTTTCCCCCTTCAATGCGAACGGGTACGATTTTGCCCAGGGCAGTTTCATCGTAGGGGGCGTGGACCAATTTGTAACCGGAGGTCCTGCCGGTCATGCGAGTGGCATCCTTCTTGCTCACAGACTCAAAGAGCACCTGCTGGGTGGTGCCAAAGAGGGCCTCGTTCTTCTCCTTTTGAATGGCGTAGACCACCTCCAAGAGGCGCTGGAAGCGCTCATTTTTTACATCCTGATCAATTTGATCCTCCATGGTATCCGCCTTGGTGCCAGAGCGGCGGGAATAGAGGAAGGTGAAGGCGCTGTCGTAGCGGACCTCTCTCACCAGGTCCAGGGTGTCCTGGAAGTCCTCCTCCGTCTCCCCGGGAAAGCCCACAATGATGTCCGTGGAGAGGGCGATGTCCGGACGAGCCCTGCGAACCTGGGCCACAATCTCCAAGTACTGCTCCCTGGTGTAGTGGCGGTTCATTCGCTTTAGGACATCATTGGAGCCCGACTGCACCGGCAAGTGGAGATAGGAGGCCAGTTTTGGCAAATCCCCATAGGAGTCGATGAGCTCTCGGGAGATGTCCTTGGGGTGGGAGGTGAGAAACTGAATCCGCTCGATGCCCGGCACTTCATGGACCTGTCTCAAGAGCTCCGGGAAGCTCACCACCTCCTGGAGATTCTTGCCGTAGGAATTGACATTTTGCCCCAGGAGGACGATCTCCTTGACGCCCCGCTCTCCCAGGAGTTTCACTTCCTCCAGGATGTCCCCCACGGGCCGGCTCGTTTCCCTCCCCCGGGTGTAGGGGACAATGCAGTAGGTGCAGAAATTATTGCAGCCATACATGATGTTCACATACTCCCGGACGGAGTTTCGGTCGCCAATCATCAATTGATCGTCGAAGGTGTGATACTCATCGGTAATGGAGACGGCCCTCTTCTTCTCCCCCATCTCCAAGAGGAGGCGAGGCAGCTCAAAGATATTATTGGTGCCAAAGACCAGGTCCACATGGGGGAAAGTGGAGAGGACATAGTTTCTGGACTCGTCCCGCTGCATCATACAGCCGCAGACCCCCACTTTCAGATGGGGCCGCTGCTCCTTCTCGTGCTTTAGCCGTCCAATGTGGCCAATGACCTTGTCCTCGGCACTGTGGCGCACGGAGCAGGTGTTGAGGAGGACAAAGTCCGCCTCCTCCTCCGGGGCCCACTGAAAGCCCATCTCCTCCAAGAGGGTGGCAATCTTGTGGGAGTCGTGTTCATTCATCTGACAACCGTGGGTCTCAATATAATAGGAAGAGCCGTCATACAATCCCCTGACGGCCTCCATCTGACTGTTTATTTGTTGATCCCGAAGGGTCATACTGCCTCCTAGTCCTCCTCACTGGACATCCCCTCAATTTGGGCGGCCTGATCCGCCGCCGTGAGGGCATCGATGATGTCGTCCAAATAGCCATTGTTGATATCGTCAATACGGTGGGTGGTGTAGTTGATTCTGTGATCGGTGACCCGCCCCTGGGGGTAATTGTAGGTGCGAATCCGCTCGGAGCGGTCCCCGGAGCCAATTTGTGACTTTCTCTCCTGGGAGATCTCCGCCTCCTGCTTGGAGCGCTCCAAGTCGTAGAGCTTGGTCTTGAGGACCTTCAGGGCCTTCTCCTTATTTTTCAGCTGGGACTTTTCATCCTGCATGCTCACCACAATGCCCGTGGGTACGTGGGTCATTCGAACGGCACTGTCGGTGGTGTTTACACTCTGGCCCCCATTGCCCGAGGAGCGGAAGACATCCACTCGCACATCGTTCATGTCCAGGTCGATGTCGATGTCGTCAATCTCCGGCATGACAATGACTGTGGCCGTGGAGGTGTGGATCCGCCCCGAGGACTCCGTTTCCGGGACCCGCTGGACCCTGTGGACCCCCGACTCGTATTTCAGGCGGGAGTAGGCCCCCTTCCCCCGAATTTGGAGGACCACTTCCTTGTAGCCCCCAATGCCAATTTCATTGGAGGAGAGGATCTCCGAGGCCCAGCGATTGTTGTCGGCATAGTGGATGTACTGGCGGAGGAGGACCCCTGCAAAGAGGGCGGCCTCATCCCCACCGGCCCCTCCTCTAATTTCCATGATGACGTTTTTCTCGTCGTTTTTATCCTTGGGGATCAGGAGAATTTTGATGTCCTCCTCCAGCTGTGCCAGTTCCCCCTCCCCCGAACGGAGCTCCTCTTTTACCAGCTCCCGCATTTCATCGTCCAGGGGCTCATCAAAGAGGCTTTTATTTTCCCGTATGTTTTCCTCTACCGTCTTATATCTGCGATACTTCATGACAATGGGCTCCAGCTCAGCGTGCTCGATGGCGGCCTTTTGCAGTCGCTCGCTATCGTTGATGACCTCAATGTCGGTCATTTGGCGCTCCAGTTCCCGGTATCGCTCATCAAAAACATTTAATTGTTGAAACATTTCATCACCTATTTGTCCTAGATACCTCTGTGAAATCTATCTTTATTATATCCTATCTTCCCCGCCATCGGGAGATATCCAAGTTCCGTAGACCACCCGGTCCCGTTGCTCCAGGTCCCTTTCAATGGCCACATCTGTAAAGCCCCTGGTCTCCAATAATTCGGCCACAGCTTTTCCCTGGGTGGCGCCAATTTCAAAGACCAAATGGCCCCCGTTTTTGAGATAATTGGGACTATCCTGGACGATCTTCCTGTAATTGGCCAGTCCATTTTCCGGGGCAAAGAGGGCCAGATGGGGCTCATAGTCCTTTACCGACTCATCCAAGTCATCCAATTCCCCGTAGCTGATATAGGGGGGATTGGCGTAGATGAGCTGATACTTCCCCTCCAGAGCGGAAAACCAGTCGCTCTGGAAAAAAGTCACGGGACTGTGGAGCTCCCCCTGGAATTTGCCGAGGTTTTTTTCCGCCACCGCCAGGGCCTCTGGAGAGATGTCCACCCCATGGAAGGCCCCTGGGGGACCCTCCAGGGCCAAAGTGAGGCTGACACAGCCGGAGCCCACCCCCAGTTCCAGGAAACGGTCCCCCTCCTTGAAAAGCTTCAAGAGGACCTCAATGCTGATCTCCGTGTCCATCCTGGGAATGAGGACATCTTCATTTACATAAAAATCTCGCCCATAGAAGGGAGCGTGGCCCACAATGTGGGCCAGGGGCTCTTTTTTATTGAGCCGCTCCACTGCACAGACAATTTTCTGATACTCCTCCCGGCTGAGGCTCAGCTCCATGGGAAAGGCGATGTCGGTGTAGGAGAGATCCAGGACCTCCCGAAAGACATCCTTGAGGGGAACGGCTGCCGTGAGATGCTCTCTCACCCAGTTTATGGCATCAGGAAGGGCCAGGGACGCTACTTCCATTGGTCCTCCTCCCCCTCCTGGGGAAGAACGGCCTTGAGGGCGGCCAGTCCCACTTCCAATTGGGCCTCACTGGGTTCTCGCACTGTGGCCAGTCGCTGAATCATGAGCCCCGGCCAGCGAAGGGCCCGGGTGATGGGATTGTCGTACTTGCCCACCAGGCGGTTGACCTCATAGGAGATCCCGGCAATGACAGGGAGCATCAAAAGGCGAATGACAAGCCTCATGAGGGGGGAGGGCCAGCCGAAGAAGGCCAGGAGAAAGACCGAGAGGAAAAAGACGGTGAAGAGAAAACTGGTGCCACATCGGGGGTGGAGCCTGGAGTATGCCAGAGCCTCCCTCACCTCCAGGGGGGCGCCGTGCTCGTAACAGGCGATGGACTTGTGCTCGGCGCCGTGGTATTCAAAGACCCTCTTTAAGTCCTCCTGGCGGGATACAAAGATCAGATAGCCGAAAAAAAGGAGGAAGCGGAGGATTCCCTCCACCAGATTTTTTCCAAGGGAGCTCTCCACACCCCGGGTGATGAGGGAGGTGATGAAATTGGGCACAATCAAAAACAGGAGGACGGACAGACCCACGGAGAGGAGGAGGGTGAAGGCCTCCTCCAATTTTTCCCCGTACTTTGGGAATTTCTTCTGAAAAAAGGACTCCTCCGGCTCCTCCTGAAAGGAGGCGGAGTAAAAAATTCCGTGAATCCCCATGACCATGGCCTCTATGAGGCGCACCACTCCCCGCAAAAAGGGGAGCTCCAGGAAAGGATACTTCTCCCCCAGGGAGAAATTCTCCTGCACCTCCACGTGTATCTCTCCATTGGGCTTTCGTATGGCCATGGAGGTCTTGGACGGCCCCTTCATAAGGACCCCCTCAATGAGGGCCTGACCTCCTATGGTTGTTTTAAACTCCTTCATGGACACCTCCCTTCCCGCTGATAAAAACACAGACAATAAAAAAATGGTTCGCCTAGCGAACCATTTAGGACCGACCGTACTTCTTGTTAAACTTATCAATCCGTCCGCCGGCATCAGTGAGTTTTTGCTTACCAGTAAAGAAGGGGTGGCATGCGGAGCAAATTTCCACTTTAAGCTCTTCCTTTACAGAACCGGTCTTAAAGGTGTTGCCACAAGCGCATGTAACCGTAGCTTCTTTATATTCAGGATGAATTCCCTGTTTCACGATGATCACTCCTTACTCAATATTGCTAGAAGTTAACTCGTTGAGTATAGCACAGAGAATATATATTGTCAATAATTACTGTGCGTATCCGGGTTTGTGTTCCAAGTCGTGGACGCTGTCGATGAATCTCACGGTCTTGGAGGGGAGGCGAAGGACCAAAGACTGGGTTCTGGCTCTCTTTCCCTTCATAAAGTGGACGCCCTTGAGGAGATCCCCGGAGGAGACCCCAGTGGCGGCAAAGAGGACATCGTCCCCCTTGACCAAATCGTCAATGGTGTAGATCTTCTCCGTATCTGCGTGGAGGGCCTCCACTCTCTGCCTCTGTTTTTCGTCCAGGCACATGAGTTTTCCCTGGAAGTCCCCACCCAGGCACTTGAGGGCAGCAGCGGCAATGACCCCCTCGGGGGCGCCTCCAATGCCCATGATCATGTCCACGCCACTCTCGTCAAAGCAGGTGGAAATGGCGGTGACAATGTCCCCGTCCTGGATCTTCTTGATGCGAGCCCCGGTGGCACGAATCTCCTGAATGAGGGTCTCGTGGCGGTCCCGGTCCAAGAGGGAGATGGTCATCTCCTCGGGCGCCTTCCCCAAAGCTTCGGCCACCGCCCGGATGTTCTCCTCAGTGCTGGCCTCCAGGCGAATCTTTCCCTTGGCCTTGGGGCCGCAGGCGATTTTGTTCATGTAGACATCGGGGGCGTGGAGGAGACAGCCCTGGGGCGCCAGGGCCACCACGGCAATGGCATTGTTCATTCCATTGCTGATGGCCGTGGTGCCGTCCAAGGGGTCCACGGCGATGTCCACATAGTCGTCCCCCTCGTCCTGGAGGCCGATCTTCTCGCCTATATAGAGCATGGGGGCCTCATCGATCTCCCCCTCCCCGATGACCACGGTGCCATTGATGTGAACGGTGTCGAACATCCGGCGCATGGCATCCACGGCGGCGCCATCGGCTCCATTTTTGTCCCCGCGGCCCAAAAACCGGGCCCCCGATAGGGCAGCTGCTTCCGTTACTCTGGCTAAGTTGATGCTTAAATCTCTATTCATGTTTTCGCTTCATCTCTTTTCCGTCTGCATTAAAGGATGCGATGCCTTGATCCGTCAAGGGATGCTTGAGCATTTGTACCAGTACTTTGTGGGGAATGGTGGCAATATCGGCCCCAGCCAGGGCGGCCTCCTTGACATGGTCGGCGTGGCGGATGCTGGCGGCGATGATTTCCGTATCAAAGCCATATTCCAAAATGATCTGATGGAGGTCCTCCACCAGTTCCATGCCCCGGTGGCCAATGTCGTCCAGGCGACCCACAAAGGGACTGATGTAGCGGGCCCCCGCCGCCATGGCCAGCAGCCCCTGATTTACTGAAAAGATCAGGGTGCAGTTGGTGTCGATGCCCTCCCTGCTGAGGGCGCCAATGGCCTTGAGGCCCTCAGGGCCAAAGGGGATCTTCACCACCACATTGGGGTGGATGGAGGAGAGTTTTCGCCCCTCCTCAATCATGGACTGGGCGTCCCCCTCCTCCACCTCCGCACTGATGGGGCCATCCACCAGGGAGGTGATCTTCTCAATGACCTCTTCAAAGACCTCCCCCTCCTTGGCCATGAGGCTGGGATTGGTGGTCACTCCCGAGAGAATCCCCCACTCATTGATCTGCTCAATCTCCCCCAGATTGGCGGTGTCGATGTAGAGCTTCATTTCCAGGCCTTTCCATTGGAGCCGAAGACTTGGATCTTTTCCTTCACCGTCTCACTCATGGCCTCTCTGGCTGGGCCTAGGATCTTCCGGGGGTCAATTTCCTCGGGGTGCTCCTTGGTGAAGGCGCCCACGGTTCTGGCAAAGGTGGCGCGGATGTCGGTGTCGATATTGATCTTCCGAATGCCCCGGGCCACGGCATTTCTCAGGGTGTCGTAGGGGACCCCACTGGAGCCGTGGAGAACCAGGGGAACGGAGACGGCAGCGTCAATTTCAGCGATGCGGTCCAGATCCACCTTGGGCTCTCCCTTGTAGATGCCATGGGCGGTACCCACGGCAATGGCCAGGGAGTCGATGCCCGTTTCTTCCACAAAAATTCTGGCCTCTTCGGGGTCGGTATAGGTCACTTCAGCATCGGAGACGTGGACTTGGTCCTCCGTTCCCCCAATTTTACCCAGCTCCGCTTCCACACTGACCCCCACGCTGTGGGCAATGCGAACAATGTCCTTGGTGCGGGCAATATTTTCCTCCAGGGGATACTTGGAGGCGTCGATCATCACGGAAGAGAAGCCGTAGCGGATACATTTGATAATTTCTTCAAAATCGGTCCCGTGGTCCAGGTGAAGGGCGATGGGCACCGCCGTCCGCTCAGCGACCAATTTCCCCAGGGCGGCCACATAGTCGATCCCGGCATATTTAATGGCCCCTTGGGATGCCTGAAGAATCACCGGTGCCTGAAGATCCTCAGCTGCCTTGGCAATGGCTTGGATGATTTCCATATTGTTGATGTTGAATGCACCAACGGCATATCCGTGTTCGTCAGCGTGAGCTAGAATTTCTTTCCCTGTTACCAGCATGATGTAAACTCCTTTTTCGTCTCTCTCTTTGAGATTCTATCCTTCAACTTCCTTGGACGCTTTCAGTAGGCAGACGGCATAGCAACTCATGCCCTCCCTCCTACCTTCATACCCCATTTCTTCAGTGGTAGTGGCTTTTATAGAAACATTTTTTACTTTTGTGTGGAGCCCCGCCGCCAGCGATGCCCTCATGTCCTCGATATAGGGGGCAATTTTGGGGGCCTCGGCGGCCAGGGTGATGTCCACATTGCCAATGGAGTAGCCCTCCTTTTCCATGAGGGAGATGACGGTTTTGAGCATCTCCATACTGGAGGCATCCTTGTAGCAGGGGTCGGTGTCGGGAAATAATTTTCCGATGTCCCCCAGGGCGAGGGCCCCCAGGATGGCATCCTCCACGGCGTGAACCACCACATCGGCATCGGAGTGGCCCAGGAGGCCATAGTCGTGGTCCAGGGTAATTCCGGCGAGTATTAAAGGTCTGCCGGGGACCAGGCGGTGTACGTCAAATCCAAATCCTATGCGCACGGTTGATCACCTCCATAGATGGCCTTGGCAAAGATAATGTCCTCGGGGGTGGTCACCTTGATATTGGTGAAATCCCCCGGGACCAGCCGCACGGAGCGGCCCGTTTTTTCCACCAGGGAGCAGTCGTCGGTGCCGTAGTAGCCCTCGGAGAAGGCCTGGTGATAGGCCTCCAGAATCACTTCCCGGTGGAAGCCCTGGGGGGTCTGAACGGCGAAGAGCTTGGAGCGGTCGGGGGTGAGGCGGGACCAGATGCCGTCGTCGCTGATTTTTACCGTGTCAATCATGGGACTCACCAGGCAACAGGCCCCGTACTCTTCCGCCGCAGCGAGAATTTCCAGGATTCGCTCTCTCCGGACAAAGGGCCTGGCCCCATCGTGGGTGATGACCAGCTCCGTCTCACGGGGCATGGCCATGAGCCCATTGTAGATGCTGTCCTGCCGCTCCACGCCCCCCAAAACCAGCTGAATCTCGTGTTGGAAGGGGTGGGCGTCCAAGAGGCCCCTCATCTCCTCCCGGTCCTCCCTTCGGATGAGGAGGATGATGTGGTCCACGCAATCCAGACTGTCGAATTTTTCCAGGGTGTGAATCACCATGGGCACTTTGTCGATCTCCAAAAACTGCTTGTTCTTTCCAAGTTGCATTCGAGCCCCCAGGCCTGCGGCGGCAATGAGGACTGTGGTGTAGGGCCTACTCATCTTCTCCCCCATTGCGATAGGCATAGAGGAGCAGGTCCCTGGCGATGGGAGCTGCTACGCTTCCGCCGGACTCATCGGCCTCCTCCAGGATGACGGCCACGGCATACTCGGCATCCTCCGCCGGGCCGTAGCCTATGAACCAGGCGTGGTTTCTCCCGGTGGCATTTTCCGCCGTACCGGTTTTACCCGCCACTTGGAAGGCATTGAGCCGGGCATTTTTCCCGCTGCCGTCATTGACCACATCGATGAGGTATTCGTTGAGCTTTTCAGCCACATCGGAGGGGATGGACTCCTTCAGGGTCTCAGGCTCTGTGGATTCTATGGTTCTGCCATCGCTGTCTTCAATTTCAGAGACAATATAGGGCTTCATCATGGTACCATTGTTGGCCACTGCCGAGGCCACCATGGCCATCTGAAGGGGGGTGGCCAGGACATTGCCCTGACCAATGGAACTGGCCGCCAGGGTGGTCATGGAGAGTTTGCCCTTGTAGTCAAATTCCGACTGAGAGATGGGAAGTTCAAAGGGAATCTTTTGATTGAAGGCAAATTCATCGGCCTGTTTTCCCAAATTGGGGGCCCCGAGGTCCACGCCCTTTCGCACAAAATAGGTGTTGAGGGAGTACATGAGGGCCTCGTCCAGGTCCACATCGCCGTAGATAGCATTTTCAGCATTCCTGAAGGTCCTCCCGTCAATGACCTGCTCCCCGGTGTCCTCATAGCTCAGATTGACATTGCTCTGAAGTAGCCCCGCAGCGGTGATCACCTTAAAGGTGGAGCCCGGCGGATAGCGGCCATTGATGGAGCGATTGAGGAGGGCCCCATTGTCGCTTTGTTGGATCTTGTCCCAGTCCTCCAAAATGGTCTGGGCATTGAAGTCGGGCAGGGAGGCCATGGCCAGGACCTCCCCGGTCTTGGGCTTCATGAGGACAATGCTCCCCTTCTCCGTGTTCTCCTGGAGGAGCTCCCTGGCCTTGGACTGCATTTGGGTGTCCAGAGTGAGAATGAGGGAGTTTCCGTCCTGCTTCTCATTTCGAATGAAGTCTGAGATTTCCTTCAGGGTGCGATTGCCATTGCGATTGAGGAGATAGTCGTTCATGGAGGACTCCAGGCCCGATTTCCCCAGGGAACTATTGGCGTAGCCAATGATGTGGGCATAGAGGGTGGGATAACTGTAGATTCGGTGGTAGTTTCCCGCCTCCCCCTCGGAGGTGGCCAAGAGCTCTCCCTTCCGGTCGTAGATGTCCCCCCGCTTGATCTGCCCCTCGGCAATGGAACTCCGCCGATTGGCCGGGTGACTGCGCACCGTCTCCGCCTGAAAGACGGCAAAATAGGTCAGATACAGCATCATGGAGATGCTCATGAGCACCAGGAAAATAAATACAATGAGGATTCGCTTCCGGTCTTTATTGAACACGTTCCACCTCACTTCCCCGCTCCTCCTTGCCGGAGAGATCTTCACTGGTCACTTGGAGGATCCCCAGGGCCATAAAACTGGAGAGAATAGAGGTACCCCCATAGGAGACAAAGGGCAGGGTCACTCCAGTCATGGGAATGAGCTTAATGACCCCACCGATGTTGACAAAGCTCTGAACTGCAAAGAGGAGGGTGCAGCAGAGGGCCAAAATTCTGTAGAAGAGATACTCCTGGGACAGGGCAATTTTAATCCCCCGATAGGTGAGGAGGAGATAGAGCATGATGATGCCAAAGCCTGCAAAGAGGCCCATCTCTTCAATAATTACCGGGAAAATAAAGTCCGTCTCACTGACGGGGATCAGCTGGGGATATCCGTAGCCAATGCCCGTGCCAAAGAAGCCCCCCTCTGCAATGGCAATGAGGGACTGGGCCAGCTGTCTTCCGGTGTTGTAGACATCGCTCCAGGGGTCCAGCCAAGTGGACACCCGCACCTGAACGTGGCGGAAGAGAAAATAGGCGGCAATGGCCCCCAGTACCAGGAGGACCCAGTGGACCAAAATGGCCTTTCGATTTTTGTCGTAGATGAATTGAATGGCGGAAAACATGGCCACAAAAATGGCCGCCGTCCCCAGATCCCGCTGAAGGAGCAGGAGGAGGAGAAAGACATAGACCACCGACATGATGATGTAGGAGGCGTATTTGTACTTGGTGTACTTCTCGTAATTGGCGTAGAATCCCGCCAGTATAAACATCAGGAGGATCTTAATGAGCTCAGAGGGTTGAAACTGAACGGGACCAATGCTGAGCCAGTTCTTGGCCCCGCCAATCTCCCTCCCAAAGAGGAGGGTCATGGCAAAGAGCACCAGCGAGGCCAAAATGGCCAGAGTGCCCCAGTTCTCCAGGCCCTTCACGTAGCGGGTGAAAAAGTAGGTCATATAGAAGACAATGACCCCCAAGAAGGCCCATTGAAGCTGCTTCAAGCCCTTTTCCGGCTCAATTCGAAAGATCATCACCAGGCCAATGGTCAATAAAAAAGAGACAATAAGAAAAATATAATTGTCCCCAGTGGTTACTTTGCCCAGGATGAAATTGGAAACATAAATAATGAGGATCAGCCCCCCTGCAATAAAGAGGAGTTCTCGGTTCACCAATCCCCTATTGGTATAAAAGACCAAAAAAATGGCCAGTATTTCAAAGACCAACAGTAAATCCCGCGGCTTACGGAGGGTTTGCTGTTTCATGCTAGTCCTCCTTATCTACAAATAGAAACTGAATGAAGCCCACACCAATGCGGTCCCCATTTTGCAATTGCTCCACCGAAGAGAGTATACTACCATTGAGATAGGTTCCATTGGCGCTGTTGAGGTCCTGAATGTAGTAGGCCCCCTGATCCTCAAAAATTAGCAGGTGATTTTTTGAGACAAAGGAGTCCCGAATGACAATGGAATTCTTGGTGGATCTGCCAATGGTGGTCCTCTTGCTCAATACATAGTATTCCTGCATTTTAAAATTGAGGGAGTCCAGACGGTTCACCACTTTTAAGTAGGAATCATTCTCCGTGGCCTCGATGGATTGCATGGATCGAATATCCAAATAGATCATGCGTATGATGGTAAAAATAAATAAATAGATGATGAGAATAAAGATGTATTTTAGTACCTGAGACAGGATGGCAATCACGTTTCACCTCCCATGAAATTAATTCAAGTTTAACACAGCCTTGGTTTCGTGACAATCTAAGGGAGTTGGAGAAATCAACATTCTACCTCGATTCTGTCAAGTTTTGGAGGATAATATGATCATCACAAAAATTGAAAAATCCAAGGGTGGTTTTCTCCTCCACTTCAAGGACCATGAGGCCCTCTTTCTCCTGGAGGGGGTCTTCGTCCGCCACCATTTGTACAAGGGCGGGGAGCTAGAGGAGGATGAGATTCCCGCCCTCCTCCGGGAGTCCCGGCTGCAGGAGGCCATTGAACTGGGGCTCAAGAAGGTCACCCGTCACAGAACTCGGGGGGAAATTCAGGGCTTTCTTTCCAGGGAGGGCTTTGAGGAGGAGATCATCCATGGGGCCCTGGCCTATTTGGAGGACTACGGCTATATCAATGATTTGGAATACGCCCTCATGTATGTCCACGACCGGGACCGCCTCCAGGCCCAGGGCCCTCAAAAAATCCGCTTCGCTCTCAGGGAAAAGGGGGTCTCTGATAAGATCATCGAAGAGAGCCTCCGGGACTATCCTCAAAATCGCCAGAGGGACAATCTGAGAAAACTCATGGAAAAGCGCTTTGTGGGCCCAGGTGGTGAGCTGAAGAAGACCCGCCCCCAAATGATCCGCTACTTTCTCCAGCGGGGCTACTATATGGGCGATGTCCTCGCCGTCCTCTCGGAGTATGAGGAGCCTAAAAATGAGCTCTGAAAGGGAATCTTCCCGCCATTATGTCTATCTCCTCACCTGCTCTGATGGTACAATCTATGGAGGCTATACCACCGATCTTAAGCGCCGCCTCAGGCAGCACAATGACGGTCGAGGGGCCAAGTACACCCGGTCCCGGAGGCCGGTGACTCTCTCCTATGTGGAGGAGACGGACAGCAGGTCCCAGGGGCTCAAGAGGGAGTATGCCCTGAAGCGGCTCCCTCGAAGGGAGAAATTACGTCTCATAAAGGAGTATCAACTGCGCCATGGCAAATGAATTTAAAATCCACAATATAGATGATGCAAAGCAACTCATTGATTTGGCAATTACCGCCGGCTACAAACTCATTGCCTATGGTGCGGAGATCTACCGGGCGGAGGACACCGTCTATCGAATGTGTAGCTCCCGGGATGAGATGAAGGAGGTCTTTGTCTTTGGCCTCACCAATGCCATTTTTGTCACCGCTCAATTTGAAGGACAGACCCTGACCCTCTTTAAAAATGTGGAGATCAGCAATCTGGATCTGGAGCGGATCCGTCAGATCAATGCCTTCTCCCGGGAATTTGTCCAGGGGGACATTTCCCTGGACCAGGGCTATGCCCGCCTCTCGGCCATTGACGACTCCCCCAACCGGAGTTTCTTTCTCAAGAGTCTCTTCATTGCCCTCTGTGCCTCCTGCTTCTCCTATATCTTTGGGGGCACCTGGCTGGATTTTTTCTGCACCCTGATTATCGGCATGAATTTGGGCTTTTTCCAGCAGTCGGAGCTGGCCCTTTCCATGAGCTTCTTTCCCCAGACGGTCATCGCCTCCCTCATTGCCTCCTCCCAGGGGGTGCTCATTGCCATGAGTCCTCTCAATGTAAATCTGGACATGATCATCATCGGCTCCATTATGCCCCTGGTTCCGGGAATGGCCATGACCAACTCCCTGAGGGACATCATGAGTGGCGACTTCCTCTCCGGCCTCATTTCGGCCACCAAGGCCGTCTTCACCGCCTTTGCCATTGCCCTGGGGGTGGGGATTAGCCTCAATGTCTTCTCCATTTTGGGAGGTGGATCGTGAAAATTGCACTGGCCTTTTTGCTCTGTATGGGGGCCATCATTGGCTATGCCTACTCCGTCAATGCCCCGGCTCGATCTCTGATTCCCTCGGCCTTCATTGGGGCCTGCTCCTACTTTCTCTACTTGGGCATTTTAAAACTGGCCCCGGGGGGAGAGCTGGTCTCCTCCTTTGTCTCCTCCTTTTTTGTGGGCATTGCCAGCGAGTACTTCAGCCGCAAGTTTCAAATGCCCGCCACCATCTTCACTATTCCCGGACTCATTGTATTGGTTCCGGGGGGCGGCATGTACTACACCATGACCTATCTCATTGACGGGGAGATGAATCTCTTCCTCAGTCAGGGGGTCAACACCTTTTTCATTGCAGTGGCCCTTTCCATTGGCGTCACAGTGTCCACCATCTTTTCCAGGAGCTTGCGGAATGTGAGAAATCGCACCCGATCAAAATTAAATCTCTTCCTCGTCTGGAAGTCCCGGGAACGGACAAAAAAATAATCCCCTCCCCCACAGGGACCTGAAGGGTCCATGGGGTGGGGATTTTATATTGTCTTTTACTTGCCTCTATTTTTGTCGATGGCCCGCAGGACCAGAAAACTCAGTGCAAAGGAGCAGAGTCCCGCCAAAAAGGCCATAAGCTCCTTTTGAGCCACGGTACTGGGGATCAAGCCATAGGCTGCCACAATGGCCAGGATGAAGAGGGCCGTGGGGATGCCGTAGACGGTGAGCATCATGGAGAGATATTTTCCGTCTTCGGTTTCAAATTCCACCTGGTCGCCGATTTCAAGGCCCGTGGTGTTTCTCATCTCCACAATTTCCTCCTTGGACTCGCAGGCGCTGGTACAGCTTTCACAGCTGGAGCCACAGGCGGAGTCCCTCACCACGCGAACAAAGGCCGTCTCCCCGTCCAGGGCCAGGACCCGTCCAATCTTATTCATTCACTTCCTCCTCTTCCAGGACTTGAATGTGAACTTCCTCCAATTGCTCTTGGGCCAAGGGAATGGGAGCTCCAGTGAGAGGGTCGCTGGCCGACTGCGTTTTGGGGAAGGCGATGACTTGCCGCATATTCTCCTCTTCCGTCAGAAGCATGCACAGGCGGTCGAAGCCATAGGCCAGGCCCCCGTGGGGGGGCGCTCCGTACTTGAAGGCCTCCAGCAGGAAGCCAAATTTATCCTGGGCCTCCTCTGCCCCCAGGCCCAGGGCCTTGAACATCTTGGCCTGAATTTTGGGGTCGTGAATCCGAATGGAGCCTCCCCCCATCTCATCCCCATTGATGACGATGTCGTAGGCCTTGGCCCGGCAGACCTCGGGGGTGCTGTCCAAGAGGTCCAAGTCCTCATCCATGGGCGCGGTGAAGGGGTGGTGCATGGCCACATAGCGCTCCTCCTCCTCGTCGTATTCAAAGAGGGGAAATTCGGTGATCCAGAGGGGGGCCACCACGGAGGGATCGTACATTTGAAGTTCCTTGGCAATGTGATTTCTCAGATTGCCCAGGGCGGCGTAGACCACGGAGTTTCGGTCCGCCACCACTAAAATGAGATCCCCCACTTGGGCGTCCATGGCGGTGGCCATCTCTTGGAATTTCTCATCTGTGACAAATTTGCTCACCGAGGACTGGAAGCCGTCCTCATTGACCTTGATCCAAATGAGGCCCTTGGCCTTGTAGGTCTTGGCAAAATCCGTGAGCTTGTCCAGTTTTTTCCGGCTGTAGTGGCTGGCTCCCCCGGGAACCGCAATGCCCCGGACGCTGCCTCCAGAGGAGAGGGCCCCCTTGAAGACATTGAAGTCAATGTCTGCCACGATGTCAGAGAGATCCCGCAGCTCCATTCCAAAGCGCACATCGGGCTTGTCCACGCCAAAGCGGTCCATGGACTCTCTGTAGGTAATTCTGGGGAAGGGCGTTTCCAGCTCCATGCCCTTAATGGCCTTGAAGAGCTGTTTCAGATAGCCCTCATTGAGGGCGATGATGTCCTCTTCCTCCACAAAGGAGAGCTCCATGTCGATTTGGGTAAATTCGGGCTGACGGTTGAAGCGGAGGTCCTCATCCCGGAAGCAGCGGGCAATTTGAATGTAGCGGTCAAAGCCCGAGCACATGAGCAGCTGTTTCATCAGCTGTGGGGATTGGGGCAGGGCATAGAAGGAGCCTGGATGGGGACGGCTGGGCACCAGATAGTCCCGGGCCCCCTCCGGGGTGGGTTTGGACAGGATGGGGGTCTCCACCTCCACAAAGCCCTGGTCGTAGAAATAGTCCCGGGTGACTTTGTACATCTCGGAGCGGGTCCTTAAAATCTCCTGCATCCGGGGCTTTCTCAAATCCAGGGTCCTGTTTTTCAGGCGAATGGCCTCCTGAACGGTGTCGTCGTCCCGAATGTAGATGGGGGGCACTTCAGACTCGGAGAGAATCTTCAACTGGGAAACGGCCAGCTCCACCCGACCGGTGGGAAGCTGATCGTTGATACTGGAGCGCTGTCTCAGGGTGCCGGTGACCCCAATGACATACTCCGATTTTAATAAATTTGCGCGCTCAAAGAGCTCGGGCTCCGTGTCGTGGTCAAAGACCACCTGGAGGATGCCGGTGTAGTCCCGGACATCCACAAAGTACAGGGAGCCCAGATTTCTGCTCTTGGCCACCCATCCCATGACGGTGATCTCTTCACCAATCTGCTCTTCCCGCAATGTGCCACAGAGATGGGTGCGCTTCATGCCCGCCAATGCTTCTGCCACAATAACCTCCTTTATTTCATCCACCACACACTGGCCTCTAGCTAACAGATGCGATGGTTGATCTTATCTTCCAAATTCTTCTTCAGTTCATCATCGGCCCCTACCATGAGGCGTTTCCAGGCGAAACGAGCCCCTGAATCCATCCCCTGACAGCCTGCCAGTAAAATTATATCACCATCACTCCCCTTGGAGAGGATTTGTTCCACCCCGTCCTCCAATTGGTCCAGTACGGGCACGGGCATCTCTCCCTCCGCCATGACCTCTTGGAAGGCCCGAAACTCATCGTCGGTGACCACATCCTTGGAACCCACCACATCGGTGGAGCGGGTGGCCAGGACGGTCTGGGGCTTCAGCTTGTCCATCCAGTGGAGGAGCTCCTGGGCATTTTCCCGATTGAGCTCCGCTCCCCTGCTCCCCCGAATGGCGTAGAGGATGTGGAGATTTTTGTAGTCCATTTTTTCCAGGGTCTTCATGGTGATCTCTATATTTCTCACATTGGCAAAGTGATCGTCCATGATTTTAAACTCTCGGTCGTAGATCATTTCAAAGCGGCGCTCCACTCCACCAAAGGAGTCCAGGGCCCGCTGAATCTGCTCATTCTCTACCCCCAGGGCCTTGGCCAGGCTAATGGCCACCGTGGCATTGGCAATGGAGTGGAAGCCCGCAACAGACAGGGAGATGGGGAAGGACTCTCTCTTCCAGAGCTGATCCTTGAGCTGAAGCTCATCTGCCACCACATAGGTGAAGTGACCGTAGCCCGTGGAGACATCCTTGTCCCGGGCATCGATGGCCCCATTTTCCCCAATGGCCACCACCTGAGCATTCGTTTCCTCCTTCAAAGACCAAATCTTGGGATCTTCACTGGAGAGAAAGACCACTGCCTCCTCCTTGGCATCGCGAATGAAGCGGCTCTTGGCTTCAAAATAGGCCTCAAAGGAGCCGTGCTGCTCAATGTGCTCCTTGGAGAGATTGTGGAAGCTCATGAGGTCGAAGTCCATGCCGTGGACCCGGTGGTTCTCTCCGGCGGAGGAGGAGACCTCCATGACCACCACTTCCACCCCGGCGTTTTTCATATCCCTGAGGTGTTTTTGGAGGACCACACTCTCCGGTGTCGTGAGAATGGAGGGAATGGCCACATCCCCATAGCGGACATCCACGGTGCCAATGACCCCCGTATTCCAGCCCGCCTCCTGGAGGATGGCCTCCAGCATATAGCTGGTGGAGGTCTTGCCATTGGTGGCTGTGATCCCCACAATCTTCATCTCCTTGGAGGGATGACCGTAGAAATTGCCGGCCAGCTCTGCCAGGGCAATGCGGGAATTTTCCACCCGAATTTGAGGCAGATCCACCTCCTGAAACTCCTCCACCACGGCCACAGCTGCCCCCAGCTCTTGGGCCCTGGGGACAAATTTGTGCCCATCCACCAAAGCGCCCACCATGGCCACAAAGAGGCCGCCGGATTCAAGCTCCCGGGTATCGTGGATGACTTGGGGGATGTCCATGTCCAGGGACAGCTCTCCCCTGGTCTCGATCATCTTTACTCCCCTGAGTAGCTCCTGTAGTTTCATAGGAAATCCTCCCATTTCACCTTCCGTGCCCCCTCGTCTTGATGGTGGGCCATGTAGTCTCTGAGATTCCGGTAGTTGGTGAACTTTTCCATTCGACCCCCCACCAATTTCTCGGGCTCCAAGCGAATCTTGGAGGTGGCTCCCATACCGACGCCCAGCACGGTCTGAAGTTCTTCCATCATAATCATATTATACAGGGATTCGTGCCCCCTGGTGGCGTATCCTATATTCTCGGCATTGCCCAAAATTCTCTTTTGACGATAGAGATAATAGGGCTCGTAGCCCTTTTTCAGATTCTCCCTGAGGGCGTATTGGGTCCACTCCGTAATGGGGTGAATCTGCACCCCCTGCTGTTCAAAAATCTTGGATCCATTTTTGAGGCTCAGGGCGTGGATGGTGAGATCATCGGGCCCCAGCTGGTGGATCTTTTCCAGGGTATCCTGAAAGTCCCCAAAAGTCTCCCCGGGCAGTCCCACAATGAGGTCCATATTAATGGACCAATCCCCCATTCTCCGGGCCTCGTCGTAGGAGCGGAGGATGTCCTCCGCCGTGTGGGGTCTGCCAATTCGCTCCAGGGTCTCATTTTTCATGGTCTGGGGATTGATGCTCATGCGATTGACGGGATGGGCCGCCAGTAGGGCCAGCATCTCCCCGCTGAGACTGTCGGGGCGACCGGCCTCCACGGTAAACTCCAGTCCCCCCTGGGGAATGTGAGTCTCCAGGGCCTTCAACAGCCGCTCCAATTCCCCCACGGGGATGGATGTGGGGGTCCCGCCCCCGATGTAGATGGTGTCGGGGGCCCTTTCCGTGGCAGCCAGGGTGATCTCAAGCTCCGTCAGCAGGGCGCTCACATAGTCGTGGATCTCCCCTCTGGAGGAGTGGACCACCGTGGGGAAGGAGCAGTAGGAGCAGCGACTGGCGCAGAAGGGAATATTGATATAGAGGGAGAAGTGGCCCTTTTTCATAAAGTGAGAGCCCTGAAAGCGCCGCCGCTCCTCATCGGCAATTTTCACCACCGTCTCCGCCAGGAGAGAATCCAGGAGATAGTGCTCCACAAGCTCCCTGACTCCCTCCTCCCCTGAGAGGTCGTGGAGGAGGGCAAATTTAATGGGACGGACCCCGGTGAGGATCCCCCAGGGGCTGTACTGCTTTTTGGGAAGGTCCAGCTCCCTCACCATCCAGCGGGCCACGGCCTCCTTGGTGGCGGCATCATCCTCCCCGTGAAATTCCTCCACCACTCGCTTGTTTTGGATTTCAGCTGTTACCCTGTAGCCCTGCTCCCGGTCCACGGTGAAAAATAAATCCTCCTCCTGCTCATAGGTCGGGAAGAGGATACGCAACAGTTCATAGTAGGTGTGCTGCTCACTGTGATTGGCACCTTGTATGCGAATCATAGGGCGTGGATATTTCTCAAATAGGGATTGGAGCCCTTCTCCGCCTCCAGGGTGGTTACCTCACCGTGACCCGAATAGACGGTGAAGTTTTCCGTGAGCCCATTGAGCCGGGTGAGGGAGGCCTTCATGTCGGCAACACTTCCCCCGGGCAGGTCCATTCTTCCCACAGAGCCCTGGAAGAGGGTGTCCCCTGAAAAGAGAATGTCCCCCATGCGGTAGCAGACACTTCCCGGAGTGTGACCGGGGGTGTGGAGGACGGAGAGCTCGGCAAAACCAAGGGAGATGGTGTCGCCATCTTCGATTAGCTCCTCCGGCCGATATTTCATGGCGGGCCAGCCAAAGGCCGTGAGGAGATTGAGCTTGGGATCGTCGTAGACCGCCAGCTCCTGTCGGTGGAGATAGATGGGAACGTCCAAGTGATCCTTGATCTCATTGAGGCCCCCAATGTGATCGGCATGGGCGTGGGTCAGGAGAACGGCCTGGAGATCAATCTCCCGCTCCTTCAGGATCTCCAGTAGTTTCTGGCCATTGGCCCCGGGGTCCACAATAAAGCCCGGACCCTTCTCTTCAAAATAGAGATAGCAGTTGGTTCCAGCCCCAACGACAATCCGCATTAATTCCATTAAAACATCCTTTCACTGTCCAAAAGTATGGTCACCGGTCCATCATTGACCAGGGAGACGGCCATATCTGCCCCGAAGCTTCCCGTGGCCACGGAGATGCCCTTTTCCCGGAGGAGGGCCACCATCTTCTCGTAGATGGGCTCCGCCACCTCCCCCTTGGCTGCGGCGATGTAGCTGGGCCGATTGCCCTTTCTGGCATCGCCGTAGAGGGTGAACTGGCTGATGAGAAGGACGGAGCCTGCGATGTCCTGAACACTTTGGTTCATGACCCCCTGGTCATCGTCGAAGATCCTCAGATTCATGATTTTCCTGGCCATATAGTCCATATCCTCCTCGGTGTCCTCTTGGGTGATTCCCAAGAGGACCAAGAGGCCCGCTTCTATGGCGCCAATCACCTGTCCATCCACGGACACCGAGGCCTCTTTCACTCGCTGCACCACTCCTCGCATGGTTCCTCCTTAGGCATTGATCCGGTAGACATCGTAGACTTCCGGCATTTTCTTAATTGCATTGAGAATATTTTTCAGTTCCTGGCGATCGTGAATCTCCATGGAAATTCTCACGGTCATTTCGTTATTGTCGTGATTTTTCGCCGATAGATTGGTGATGCTCACCTTCTGATCGTTGATCTTATTGGCGATATCGGTAAAGGCGGTGTTTTTATTTTGGGCCTTAATTTCGATCTCTGCAATGTAGGTGCCACTGTCGTCGTCGTCCCACATGACGGAGATGAGCCGCTGTTCATCCAAGTTATTTCTGAGATTGGGGCAGTCCACTCGGTGGACACTGATCCCCCGGCCCATGGTGATGAAGCCCACAATGTCATCTCCCGGCACGGGATTGCAGCACTTGGCGGTGTGAACCTTCACATTGTCGATGCCCCTTACAATGATGCCTCCGGTTTTTTTGTGGAGGCTCCGCTCCTTGGTGAGGAGGCTCGCATTTTGAGGAGTGATTTTCTGGTTTTTCTTCTCCTCTTTTCGAATATTGTCCTTGAGCTTCACCGCAACTTGATTCACCGTCATGGAGCCATAGCCCACCATGGCGTAGATGTCGTCCACTGAGGAAACTTTAAAGCGCTTCCTCAGCTCCTCCATCCACTCCTCTCTCATAAAGGAGCTGGCGGGATAGCCCAATTTCTTCCCCTCCTGCTCAATGAGGTCCCGGCCCCTCAGGATGTTCTTTTCCCGGTCCTTGACCTTGAAGTACTGGCGAATCTTGGTCTTGGCCTGGGGGCTCTGGACGATGTTCAGCCAGTCCAGGGAGGGAGAGGAGTTTTTATTGGTGATGACTTCGACGATATTTCCATTTTCCAGGTGGTAGTTCAGGGGCACAATTCTCCCATTGACCTTGGCCCCCACACAGGTATTGCCCACTTGGGTGTGGACCCGATAGGCGAAGTCGATGGGGGTGGAGCCATCGGGGAGATTGATGACATCCCCCTTGGGGGTGAAGACGAAGACCTCATCGGCAAAGAAGTCCACCTTCAGGGTGTTCATAAAGTCATTGGGATCCTTCAGATCCTTCTGCCACTCCAGAAGCTGCCTCAGCCAGGTGAGATTCTCATCGAAGGAGGTGGACTTGGAGACCCCCTCCTTGTACTTCCAGTGGGCGGCAATGCCGTACTCCGCCGTCCGGTGCATGGCATAGGTGCGGATCTGCACCTCAAAGGTCTCCCCGTCCTGATTGATCACCGTGGTGTGGAGGGACTGGTATTTGTTGGGCTTGGGCATGGAGATATAGTCTTTAAAGCGCCCGGGAATGGGCTTGTAGAGCATGTGAATGACCCCCAGGGCCCCATAGCAGTCCTTCACCGTATCCACCATAATGCGAATGGCCGAGAGGTCGTAGATCTCATCGAAGGTCTTCCCCTTCTTCATCATCTTTTTGTAGATGCTGTAGAAGTTCTTGGGCCGGCCGCTGATTTCCGCCTTGATCCCCGCCTGTTTCAGGCTCTTGGAGATCTCTTGAATTTGCCGCTCAATGAGCTCTTCCCGCTCCTCCCTGCGGCGCTTGACCATTTCCGTGAGACGCTTGTAGCCATCGGTGTCCAAGTATCTCAGGGAGAGGTCCTCCAGCTCCCACTTGATCCGGCTGATCCCCAGACGGTCCGCCAGGGGGGCGTAGATCTCGATGGTCTCCGTGGCCTTTTCCATCCGCTTTTGGTCGTTCATATACTCCAGAGTCCGCATATTGTGGAGGCGGTCTGCAAATTTTACAATGACTACTCGAATGTCCTGGGCCATGGCCAGGACCATCTTCCGAATGTTCTCAGCCTGATTTTCCTGCTTGGTCTTGTAGTTTAAATTTTTGAGCTTGGTGACTCCGTCCACCAAGTCGGCAATCTCCTCGCCAAAGAGATCCCGAACGTCCTCATAAGTAATGTCGGTGTCCTCAATGGTGTCGTGAAGGAGACCGGCAATAATGGTGGGCACATCCATATTCATCCGTGCCAGGATAATGGCCACATTGACCGGGTGCATGATATAGGGCTCCCCGCTCCTTCTCAGCTGACCCTCGTGGTGCTCTTTGGCAAATTCATAGGCCTGAACCACCAGGGCGATGCCCTCTTCAGTGACGTGATTCTTCCTGAGAATCTCCAGTAATTCTTCGATCATCCTTCCTTCACCCCCTCTTGGACAGTCGATAGTCCTTGATCACCAGGGAAATGTATCGATTCCCCCGAAATTCCTCTACTTTGGGCTGATACATGAGGTCCAGCACCGGAATTTTATGGCTCAGTGCCGGCCCCAAAAAGTGTAAAAACTCATCCTTCCCCTGAAAGAGGACCCCTCGGTACTTTCGCCCCCCATAGGAGAGGTCCATGGCGATGACATTCTGGCGCTTGCCCCGAATTTGATAGGAGTCCAGTGTAACTGCCGATGCAGCGAAGAGGGGGGCCTCATTGCCATTGCCAAAGGGCTTAAATTGGTTTAGCTCCTCCATGAGGGCAAAGGAGAGTTTGTCCGGGGGCAGAAAGAGGTCCGCCCGGTAAATCTTCTCGAAGTCTGCGGGATTTCTGCGAATCCCCTCTGCCACGGCGGCCACAAAGGGCTCAAATTGCTCCTCTTTGAGGCTGAGGCCACATGCCATGGCATGTCCCCCAAAGGAGGTGAGGTACTTCCTGTAGGGGGAAAGCTCCTCCACCATGTGGAAGTTCTCCACACTCCGGCCCGAGCCCTTGAGGCCGTCCCGGCCCCGGGTGAGAACAATGGTGGGCCTGCCAAAGCGCTCCTTGATCTTCCCCGCAATGAGCCCGGCAATGCTCTCGTGGGCCTCAAGGTCCTTGAGAATATAGAGGCTCTGGGCCCGCTTTTTGGGATCCTCCAGGGCGCGGATGCCCCGCTCCACCCCCTCCTGGGTGAGCTGCTGGCGCCGCTGATTGAGGGCTCTCAAGTGCTGAGCCAGCTCCCTGGCCCGCCCCTCATCCTCCGCCATGAGAAGCTCCACCCCCAGGTCTGCCGTTTCCAGGCGACCGGCGGCATTGAGCATGGGCCCCAGGACAAAGCCCAGGTGGAAGACCTCCATGGGCCCCGTGACGCTCCCCACTTCCTTGAGGGCGCGGATGCCCACACTCCCGGGCTCCTCCAAATACTTGAGGCCAATGGCCACAATGTCCCGGTTTTCGTCCCTGAGCTCCATGACATCGCAGACGGTGGCCAGGGCCGCCAGTCCGTGGAGTTCCGGGGGAAATTCCTCGAACTTCCCGAAGATGGTGTGGAGATAGGAGATGAACTTGTAGGCGATGAAGCCGCCACAGATTCCAGGGAAGGGATAGCGGTCCTTCTCCTGCTTGGGGTCCACCAGGGCAGCAGCCTGTGGCAGTACTTCCCCCTCCTCCCCCTTCACCGTCTCGTGGTGGTCCAGGACGATGACGGGAATCTTCAGCTCACCCGCCCGGGCCACGGCATCAAATTGGGCCACCCCATTGTCACAGGTGATGATGAGCTGGATGCCGTCCCCATGGGCCTCATCCACCATGGAGGGCTTGATGCCATAGCCGTCCCTTTCCCGCTGGGGGATTCGATAGTCCACGGAAAAGCCCAGATTTCTCAATCCCTTGAGGAGGATGGTAGTGGAGGTGATGCCGTCCACATCGTAGTCCCCCACAATGCGAATCTTGAACTTCTTTTTGGCGGCCTCCATCATGATATTCCCCGCCTTGACCATCCCCGCCAGGAGAATGGGCGAGTGGAGGTTGTCCAAACTGGGAGAGAGATACTGGGCGATCTCCTCCTTTTCCGTGAGGCCACGGTTCACCAAAAATTGATAGGCCCATGGTTTTAACCCCAATTGATTGGGGTCAATTGGGGTCTCAGGCTTTTTATTTTTTATAAACCATTTGGTCACAGGCCACTCCTCTGATTTATGCTTCCTGGGCCTCCGCTGCCGCCACGGAGAGGGCACATTCCAATCGATGTTGCTCCATAGCGCAGCCAATGGAAAAGGGCTCCAGGATGGTTCCGTTGTTGTGATAGGCATTGGCATGGCAGCCCCCGGAGCAGTAGTACTTGGCCCAGCACTGTTGGCAGGCCTCCTTGTGCTCCACGGTGGCGTGGTAGAAGGACTCCTGGAGGGATCTGTTTTCAATGCCCTCTCGGACATTGCCCAAAATGAAGTCCTCCTCCCCCACAAATTGGTGACAGGGATAGATGTCCCCCTCGGGGGTCACGGCGATGTACTCGGTGCCGGCGCCACAGCCAATGGATTTTTTATAGGCGCAGGGCCCCTGGGACAGATCCACCATAAAGTGGAAGAATTTGAAGTCGGGATCGTCCCTGTGCCACTCCATGTACATTTGGGAGAGCTTCTCGTACTCCTGGAGAATGGTCTCCAGGTGCTCCTCCCGGATGGCATAGGGCTCCCTTGGGTCCGTGACCACCGGCTCCATGGAGGTCTTTTGGAAGCCCAGGTCTCGGTAGAGGGCCACGTCCTGGGAGAAATCCAAATTGTTGGAGGTGAAAGTGCCGCGAATATAGTAGTCCTTGTCCCCCCGGTGGTCCACCAAATACTTGAATTTGGGGATGATGGTGTCGAAGGAGCCCTTGCCATTGGCCGTGGGGCGCATGGCGTCGTTGACCTCCTTGCGACCGTCCAGGGAGAGGACCACATTGTCCATCTCCTCGTTGAGATAGTCGCTCACTTCTTCATTCAGGAGGATGCCATTGGTGGTCATGGTGAAGCGGAAGTGCTTGCCGTACTTCTTCTCTTCCCTCCTGCCGTAGTCCACCAATTCCTTCACCAGGTCGAAATTCATCAGGGGCTCTCCCCCGAAGAAGTCCACTTCCAAATTGTGACGACTGCCGGAGTTTTGGAGGAGGAAGTCCAGGGCCCTCTTCCCCGTCTCCAGGTCCATGAGGAGGCGCTCCCCGTGGAAGTCCCCCTGGGCGGCAAAGCAGTATTTACAGCGGAGATTGCAGTCGTGGGCTACGTGGAGGCACATGGCCTTAATGAGAAAATCAGGATTAAAATCATCCAAGTTTACGGGCTCATCCTCCGTGTAGAGATAGCCCTCCTCCACCAAATACATGAGCTCCTCGTGGGCCTCGCGAATCTCCTCGGGGTCGTAGCGGTCCTGGAACTTGGCCACCAGCGCTTCCCTGTCCAGCTCCATTAAGTCCTCTGCCAGGTCATAGGCCACGGGGGCCACTACATGGACGCTGCCGGAGGCCACATCCAAAAGCATGTATTGATCGTTGAGATGAAAACGGTGAATGGTTCTCAAAAAAACTCCTTCTAAAATAAAAAGCTGTGGCGTGCCACAAGCTTCTTATCGATTCTTATTTTCGCATTTTTGATTGCCGACAGTGCAGGATGTTTTGCAAGCGGATTGACAAGAGGTTTGACATTCGCCACATCCAGCGTTTTTCAGATTTTTACGCAGGGATCCGGCGGTGAGGGTCTTTATGTATTTCATTGTTCTTCCTCTCTAACTTCTGAAGCCTCATCTTCCTTTGAAGTTTTGGAGCTGGAGACTTCCTTTTTGTTTTTTTCCTTGGTGACCTGTTGAATGCCCCATTTCATGAGTTCTATTCTCGTCTTCATACCAGTGGTCTCAAAGACAACCACGTCCTCCTTGACCTGAATGATTTTTCCGGTCATGCCACCAATGGTGATGATTTCGTCACCCACTTTGAGGTTGTCCCTCATATCCTCCGCTGCCTTCTCCTTTTTCTTATTGGGGCGAATGATGCCGAAGTAGAAAACGGCAATCATGGCCACCAGGGGAAGTACCACGGATGTGATGATATTTTGACTGGGGACAGCGGCGAGTAGTGCTACATTTTGGGTCATAAACGGCCTCCTTACTGTATTCAATTATAACCATATTGGTCATAAAAGTCATCTTTAAATTCTGTAAATCGGTCCTCTTCAATGGAGCTGCGGATCTGTTTCATGAGATTGAGGAGGAAGTACAAGCTGTGATAGGTGGCCAGACGGAGTCCCAGGATCTCACGATTTTGGAAGAGGTGGCGGATATAGGCCCGGGAGTAGTTTCTGCAGACATAGCAGTCGCAGTTCTCATCCAGGGGGCGGAAGTCCCGGGCGTACTTGGCGTTTTTCACCACCAGGGGCCCGTTGCTGGTCATGACGGTGCCATTTCTCGCATTTCGCGTGGGGAGGACGCAGTCGGCCATGTCGATGCCCCGCTCCACTGCCTCAAAGAGATAGTCGGGGGTGCCCACCCCCATGAGGTATCTGGGCTTGTGTTTGGGGAGAAAGTCGGTGGTGTGGTCCAGCACTTCGTTCATCAGCTCCTTGGGTTCCCCCACGCTGAGGCCCCCCACGGCGTAGCCGGGAAAGTCCATGGCCACCAAATCCTCGGCACTCCGCCTTCTCAAATCCTTGAACATGCCCCCCTGTACGATGCCAAAGAGATTTTGTCCGTAATTGCGATGTTCCCTGTGATACTTTAAGGAGCGCTCCGCCCAGCGGGTGGTCCTTTCCGTGGATCGCTCCACATAGTCGTAGTCCGAGGGATAGGGAATGCACTCGTCAAAGGCCATCATAATGTCGCTTCCCAGGGCGTGCTGCATCTCCATGGAGATCTCCGGAGAGAGGAATTTCTTGGACCCGTCGATGTGGGAGCGGAAGGTGACCCCCTCCTCGGTGATCTTCCGCCGGTGGGCCAAGCTGAAGACCTGAAAGCCCCCGGAGTCGGTGAGAATGGGCTTCTTCCAGTTCATAAAGGAGTGGAGGCCTCCCGCCTCTTTCATAATGTCCATCCCCGGTCTCAGAAACAGATGGTAGGTATTGGAGAGGATGATCTGAGCCCCCATGGTCTCCAGGTCCTCCGGGGTCATGGTCTTCACTGTGGCCAGGGTGCCCACGGGCATGAAGATGGGGGTTTCAATGACCCCTCGGGTGGTGGTGATCCTCCCCCTCCGGGCCTTGGTTTTCTGGTCTTCCTTCATTAATTCAAATTGTAATTGACCCAAGGGTCCTCCTCTCAATCGATAAACATGGCATCGCCAAAGCTGAAGAAGCGGTACTTTTCCTCGATGGCGTGGCCGTAGGCATTTAAAATTTCCTCCCTGCCGGTAAAGGCGGCAATGAGCATGATTAAAGTGGACTCGGGGAGGTGGAAATTGGTGACAATGGCATCCACGGCCTTAAATTCGTAGCCGGGATAGATGAAGATATCCGTCCAGTCGGCGTCGGCCACAATGGAGCCCGCCTTCCTGGCAATGCTCTCCAGGGTGCGAATACTGGTGGTGCCCACGGCAATGACCCTGCCCCCGGCGGCCTTTCGCTCATTGATGAGCTGGGCCGTCTGCTCATCCAGCTGGTAGAACTCCCGGTGCATGAGGTGGTCTTCGATCTCCTCCTCCTGGACGGGGCGGAAGGTCCCCAGGCCCACGTGGAGGGTGAGCTGGGCAATGGCCACGCCCTTCTGGCGGATTTTTTCCAAGAGCTCCGGGGTGAAGTGGAGGCCCGCCGTGGGGGCCGCAGCGGAGCCCATGTCCTTGGCATAGACCGTCTGATAGCGGCTCTGGTCCTCCAGTCGCTCCTTGATATAGGGGGGCAGGGGCATGGTGCCCAGCTCGTCCAGTATGGGATAGAGGGAGCCCTCGTAGTCCAGGCGAATCTGGCGCACGCCGTCCTCCAGGATGTCCACTACAGTGCCGGAGAGCTCCCGGGAAAAGATCACCCGCACCCCCAGCTTCAGCTTCTTTCCCGGACGGACCAGGCAGTCCCACACCTTGGGCGCCCCCTCCTTGAGGAGGAGGACTTCAATGGACTCCTCCCTTCCCTCTCGGTGGCCAAAGAGGCGGGCGGGGAGGACCTTGGTGTTGTTGATGACCAGGACATCCTCCGGCTGGATCAGATCCAGTAGATCGTAGAAGTGGAGGTCCTCCCAGGCCCCCGTCTGCCGCTTCAAGTGGAGGAGGCGTGAGCCGTCCCGGCGCTCGTTGGGATGCTGGGCAATGAGTTCTTCCGGTAGTTCAAAATAAAAGTCAGATTTTTTCATAGGGTCCTATTCTTCACCTTCAAAGGGGATGTGCAAGTGGTCATAGCTCTTCTTGGTGGGGATGCGGCCCCGGGGGGTCCTCAAAATAAAGCCATTTTGGAGGAGATAGGGCTCGTAGACATCCTCTATGGTGATCTTCTCCTCCCCCAGGGTGGCCGCCAGGGTTTCAATGCCCACGGGCCTGCCCGAGTAGTCCAAGATCATGGTCTCTAAAATTTTTCGGTCCAGCTGGTCCAGGCCCTCCGGGTCCACCTCCATGAGCTCCAGGCCCTCCTGGGCCACTTTGCCCGTGATGAGGCCGTCTCGCTCCACCTCGGCAAAGTCTCGAATTCTCTTGAGGAGGCGATTGGCGATTCTGGGGGTTCCCCGGGAGCGCTTGGCAATTTCCACGGCCCCACTGTTGTCCAGGGGAATTCTGAGGATCTGGGAGGAGCGGTGGAGGATCTCCTCCAGTCGCTCTGGGGGGTAGAGGTCCAGATTTAAGAGGACCCCAAAGCGGTCCCGGAAGGGATTGGCCAGCTGCCCCGCCCGAGTGGTGGCCCCAATGAGGGTGAAGGGATTGAGATCCAGGCGGACGCTCCGGGCCGAGGGGCCCTTTCCAATGACCAGATCCAGGGCGAAGTCCTCCATGGCGGGATAGAGGACCTCCTCCACGGTTCTGGGAATGCGGTGAATCTCGTCAATGAAGAGGACGTCGTGGGGGTCCAAATTGGTCAAAATGGCCGCCAGATCCCCCGGCCGCTCAATGGCGGGCCCCGAGGTGATCTTCATCTGCACCCCCATCTCATTGGCGATGATCCCCGCCAGGGTGGTCTTCCCCAGCCCCGGGGGGCCACTGAGAAGGACGTGGTCCAGGGCCTCCTCCCGGCCCTTGGCCGCCTCGATGAATATTCTCAATTTGTGCTTGGCCTTGTCCTGGCCGATGTAGTCCTCTAAAAATTTGGGCCTCAGCTGGACTTCCAGGCGCTCCTCATCGGGAAATTGCACCTTGGAGACAATTCGATTTTCCTCCATTGTTCCCTCACCTCCTCTGTACGATCTTCATCCTATACCTTGGACAGTTTCATCAGGGCGAGCTTAATCCCCTCCTCCAGCCGCTCCTCTCCCGAAAGGGTCGAGGTGGCAAAGCTGATCTCCCGGGGTCCGTAGCCCAAAGATTTCAGGGCCTGGCGGACTTCCTCAATGCCGGATGACCGCTGCTGGGGCAGCTCCTCAGCCACTGGAAGGGGCACAAAGGAGATGTCCTTCACCTTGTCCTTGAGTTCCAAAATCAGCCGCTGGGCGGTCTTCTGCCCAATTCCCGGCACCTGGGTCAGGGACTTGTGGTCGGCCCCCTGAATGATGCTCAGAAAATGCTGAATGCTAAAGTGGGAGAGAATGGCCAGGGCCACCTTGGGCCCAATCCCCGACACCGTGAGGAGAAGGAGGAAGATCTCCCGCTCCTCTCGCTCCAAGAAACCGTAGAGCTCCATGATGTTCTCCCGGATGTGCTGATAGGTAAAGAGGCGGACCTCCTCGTCCACATTGAGCTCGGCCCTGGTCCGCTGGCTGATGTGGAGCTTAAATCCCACACCCCCCACATCCAGGGCACAGTAATCCAAATCCAAATAGCTAATGCTGCCGTCCAAATACTCAAACATGGGTCTACTCCATTAAAAACAGGGACTTGTGACCCTGAGAGTGGGCGTGGGTCAGGGCAATGGCCAAGCCGTCGGCGGCATCGTCGGGGCGTGGAATGGCATCCAGACAGAGGAGCATCCGCACCATCTCCTGGACCTGATGTTTCTCCGCCCGGCCATAGCCCACCACCGCCTGCTTCACCTGAAGGGGGGTGTACTCGTAAATGGGAATGCCCCCCTCATGGCAGGCCAGTATCTCCACTCCCCTGGCCTGGGCCACGGTAATGGCGGTGGTGGTGTTTCGATTGAAGAAGAGCTCTTCAAAGGCCACTTCATCGGGTCTGTACTCCTCAATTAAATTGTTCATTTCCCGGTAGATCTGCCCCAAACGCAGGGGAATGGGGGTCTTGGCTTCCGTCTGTATTGTACCATAGCTCAAAGGCCGTATTTTGTGGCCCTCCAGCTTCACAACCCCGAAGCCCACAATGGCCAGTCCGGGGTCAATGCCCATGATGATCATATTACTCCCTTGCAAATAAAGAAAAGGCTCCGAAGAGCCTCTCATCCACCGTCATCCGCGATAGCGTTTCAGTACCAAATCATTGAGTCCATTCCAATAGGCCTGGCGATAGAGCCTGAGGCCATCCTTTAAGAGGAAGAGTTTGAGTTTCTTGTTGATGAGATAGAGTTCCTGGTCGCTGATGCAGTTTTCCACTTCAAAGAGCCTGCCGTCCCAGGGTTCCTTTGTATTCAGGACCAATTGGCGGTCCACATAGTAGTTGAGTTTGTTGATCTTCTTCCTGAGGACCCTGCGGTCGAATTTTTGAATTCGCTCCTTGATTTTCATCTTCACATGGCCAAATTCCCGGAAGGGATCGAAGCACTTACGCTGAAAGGCCAGGAGGTCCTCCTCCATGGAGACAAAGGAGAAGAGGCTGTTTCGATTGTAGAGTTCCTCCACCTCGAAGTACTTCAGGGCCAAGACCTCCAGCTCATTGGCCCGGTGCCTGGCATTGAAACCGCTGATATAGCCGTCAATATAGATGGTCAGCTCCAGTCGATTGACATCGTCGTGAATGAAACTGGCCAGGCTATTGGCTATGAGGACCCGCTCCTGTCGCTTTTTCAAGAGCTTGACAATGTCCTCACTGAGGGCCTTCAGGGAGAGATAGGAGGGAAAGATATTCTCCACATGATCTTCCACATTATGTACATTGAGGAGAATTTGAAGGGCATCGCTGTCATTTAAATAGAGGAAGCGATGGGTCAAACTCTGCTTCAGTGCAGACAGAGAATACTCCATATTCAATTGTCTGGTAATGCGATTTGTATTGATCATTGGATGCCCCCGATATATCCCTAATTATACACCAAGGCCCCGGGGAAAAAAAGATGAGTTGGCCCCTCCCCCTTTAGAGAATCTTCTCTCCCCGGATGAGGGCCTGGTCCAAGAGCTCATCGGGCCAGACGGACACCTGCACTTCCCCAATGTGGCGGCGCTCCAAAAAGAACATGCATATTCTGGACTGGCCGATGCCACCCCCCACAGTGAGGGGCAGGCGGCCCTCCAGGACGGCCCGGTGATAGGGCATGTCCCTGCGGTCGGTGGCCCCCGCCTCCTCCAGTTGGGCCGCCAGGGACTTTTCGTCCACTCGAATGCCCATGCTGGACAGCTCAATGGCCTTTCCCGTCACGGGATTGTGGAAGAGGAGGTCGCCATTGAGGGCCCAGTCGTCGTAGTCGGGGCTCCTGCCGTCGTGGGGGTCGCCATTGGTGAGGGGGCTGCCAATTTGAGCCACAAAGACGGCGCCAAATTCCCCCACAATGGCATTTTCCCTGCCCTTGGGGGAGAGATTGGGATAGCGGTCCAGGAGCTCCTGGCTGGTGATGAACTGAATCTCATCGGGGAGTTTTCTCGAGAGAATGTAGGGATAGACGCTGTTGATATAGGTCTCCGTTCGCTTGAAGACCGAGTAGATCTCCGTGACGATGTAGCGGAGGTACTCAATGGTGCGGTCCTCCCTGCGAATGATCTTTTCCCAGTCCCACTGGTCCACATAGGCGGAGTGGATGTCGTCCAGCTCCTCATCGGGGCGAATGGCGTTCATATCGGCATAGATCCCCTCGTACTCGTGGAAGCCGTACTTTTCCAGAGCGTAGCGCTTCCACTTGGCCAGGGACTGGACGATTTCCACATGGAGGTCGTATTTTCTGATATCAAAACCAACGGCCTTTTCCACCCCACTTAAATTGTCATTGAGGCCCGTTTCCGGACGCACGAAGAGGGGCGCGGAGACCCGAGTCAAATTCAGGGTATTGGCCAGGTCCCGCTGGAAGTAGTCCTTCAAGGTCTTAATGGCGATTTGGGTCTCCCTCACATCAAAATTCTTGGCATTGGAATTGTTTCTCATAGTTCTTCCTCCTAAAAAAGGAATCTCCACCTGAGTGGAAATTCCTTTTAAATACCTTCAATAGAAACTGCTCACGATTGGGCAACGGGAGCACCCATGGGGATGGGATCGGGTACCCGTACCAGTACCTCCTGGAGAATGCCATTGTTGATGGCCAGGGCATAGCTCAGATCCCGCTGATAGTTGCCCTCCTCCTTTTTGTAATCCTCCACGATGGCATTGATATACTTTTCAAAGAATCCCGCCATATCGTTTTCGCCGTGGCCCATGGGGCTCAAAGCGTCCAGTGAGGCCGACTGCCCGTCCCACTCCTGTTTGGCAAAGGCGGAAAGGCCAGTTTCGTAAACAATATGCTCCTTCATGTCTCCAAATTTCAAAAACTGCTGCCTCATTGCATGGGGCTTGGTGACATAGTCGGTGAGATAGTGAGCAATGACCCCCAGGCGAAAACTCACTTTATCCAGGTAGAAGGACTGGAGGGGGTGAATGCCATTGGTCTTCTTGAGATCTCGAAGTACCTTGAGAATCTCGCCCACCACAAAGTCCATACTCTCTCCCTGATAGTGGCGAACCATTTTATACTGAGGCATAAAATCGGGAGCCACACAGCCCAGGAGAAACTGTCGTTCATTTATAGAAAAACTGTAGTTTTGGCGCAACTCCTTCAAAATGGAGCGGCCAACCAGTCGATGAGCATCAGGATTCATACACACTCCTTTTGTTCTCAGCTATACACAAGGGGATTATACCCAAAAACAAAAGGGAATGTCAATTATTGATAGAGATAGGAATAGCTGCCGAATTCGTCCTGGAGGGTCTGCCACACATCGGCCGTTTCAAAGCCGTAGCGCCAGGAGGAGATCCCCGCCAAATTGTACTTGCGCATGAGGGAGGCCTTCCAGCGAATGGAGTCATTGTTCTCCAGCCAGATCTTTTGATTGCCCCCCTCGGCGTAGAGTTGCTTGGCCTTGTCGTCCCACTCACTGGAGAGATTGTTCCTTGCAATGTAGTTTTTGGCAGCTTCCATGCCCACGGGGGTGGATTCCAGACCACCGGCCCCCTCCTGCCACACTCTGGTGTAGAAGGGCACGCTGAGAATGAATTTTTCCTTGGGGATGTCCCGCATGAGAACGGAGACATTGCCCTCCACCCAATTGTACTCGGCCACGGAGCCCGCCTTGTCGCTGCTGCCCCAGTGTTGGTCGTAGGCCATGACAATGAGATAGTCGGCAATTTCTGCCAGACTCTTCCGGTCGTAGGGCTCATCCTCCACATTGGGGGAGATTTGAGGGGTGACGCAGACGGAGAGAATGAGGTCCTCTTCCCTGCACTTGTCGGAGAGGAGGCGGACAAACTCGGTGATGCCGTCTCGGTCGGAGATTTTGGTGTTCTCGAAGTCCACATTGATCCCCTTCATGCCGTATTTTTGGGCCAGGGACACCAGATCGCTACTGGCCCGCTCCATGGCATCGGGATTGGAGAGGAATTTCGTAGTGAGCTCTGGATCAAAGGCATTGTCCACATAGCCCCAAGTGTCGATGCCCAGGGCCTGATAGTTTTGAGTGTAGCGCACATCCCCCCGGTCCACGATGCTGCCGTCCTCATTGACGGAAAACCAGGTGGGAATCATCACATCCAGTCCGGGAATTTGCCGGATATTTTGGATGACCTCCTCCTTGACCTTGCCGTAGGTGTAATCGTAGGTGATATTTAGGGCCTTGGGCACTCTGGACTCAATGGGCTCTTCACTAATGGAAACAAAGCTGCCGTCCTCCAGAAGGGTGACATCCAAATTGTCCCCCCGGATCCAGCCGGCAAAGCCCTCTTCCTCCCGGACACGGTACCAGCCATTTTCCTCACCGTAGACATTGAGGCGCACGTCCCCTCCCAGGGTGCTGACAATGGGCGAGGAGGTGGAGGGCTCCACCCGGAGATTGACCCCATCCCCCGCCAGGGTGGCCTGGGCGTAGCTGGCCCTCACCGGATCAATGATGAGGACATTTTTATCGGGATTGTAGCGCATTTTCACGGGAAAATCGTGAACAATGGCCTCCACGGGAATAAAGATTTCCCCGTCCTCCTCCACCAGGGGGTCCCGGATGCCAATGGGCCGGCCATTGATGGTGCCCTGATCGCTGTCCAAAGGAAGGATCTTCTCCCCCACTGGGCTGTCTAGGAGCACCGCATTTTGGTTGGCATCGTAGTGGCCCTGCTGATCAAAGAGTTCATTGTACAGGTCCAGGGTGAGATAGTACTGGCCGTCCTCCCGCTTGAACTTCCCTTTGTCCAGCTCCTGATCCATGTAGAGAACTTGGAAGGACTCGTAGGTGTCGGTAAAGGAGTTGTTGCCCCTGCCCCGGAAGACCAATTGGATCCCGCCAAAGACGATGACAATGAGGAGAATGAGGAGAAATAAAATTTTCTTCATATGTCCCTTCTTTCATACGAAAAAAGACATTGCAAGGCAATGTCTTTATGGGTCTTAGCGATTGATCCGCTCTTTAACTTTGGCAGCCTTACCGGTGCGCTCGCGAAGATAGTAGAGTTTTGCACGGCGCACTTTACCTCTACGTACCACTTTAATATCTTCAATTCTGGGGGTGTGGAGCAGGAAGGTACGCTCAACGCCCACGCCATAGGAGAGTCTGCGAACGGTGAAGGTTCTGTTTACGCCGCCATTTTGGATTTTGATGACGGTACCTTCGAAGATTTGTACCCGCTCCCGGGAACCTTCCACAATGCGGTAGTGTACTTGAATGGTATCCCCGACGCGAAACTCGGGCAGATCGTTTTTCAACTGTTCTTGCTCAATGGTTCTAATGATGTCCATTGCCATCCTCCTTAATTCATTTTATATCCTCTGAGGCGTGGCCCCTGGGGGCCCATTCCTCTTAAATTTCTGCTCTACTTACGCCTCCTGATCCCTCAAAGAGTCCAGGTACTGCCGTTCTTTTTTGCTGAGGGCCGCTTCTTCCAATAGATCCGGCCTGCGCTCATAGGTCACCCGAAGGGACTCTCGTCGCCGGTACTCCTGGATGAGCTTGTGGTTGCCACTGAGGAGGATCTCAGGCACCTTGTAGCCCCGAAAATCGTAGGGCCGGGTGTACTGGGGGTGCTCCAGGAGTCCCGAGGCGTGGGACTCCTCTTCCGTGGAGCCCTCATTGCCCAGGACTCCGGGGACGTAGCGGGCAACGGCATCCATGAGGACCAAGCTGGCCACTTCCCCGCCGCTGAGGACATAGTCTCCAATGGAGATCTCCTCGTCCACATAGGCCATGGCCCGCTCGTCAATGCCCTCGTAGTGGCCATTGAGAAGCACCAGATGCTCCTCCCGGGCGAGCTCCTCCACCTTCTGTTGGTTCAGCGTCTTGCCCCTGGGGGAGAGGTAGATCACCCTCCCCGACCAGCCCCTGTTCTTTTCAATGGCTTCCACCACCGGCTGGGCCTGTATCACCATGCCCGGTCCCCCGCCGTAGACATAGTCGTCCACATTGTGGTGCTTGTTGCGGGCATAGCTTCGAATGTCCACTGTGTTCAAATGGATGAGGCCCTTTTCCACGGCCTTGCCCATAATGGAATAGTTTTTAAAGGAGGCCACAAACTCGGGAAATAGGGTCAAAACCGTAAACTTCACGGGATCAACCCCTCAATCACCTGTATCTTCAGTGAGCCCTCCTCCAAATTGACCTGGGGCACCAGGTCCCTTACAAAGGGAATGAGGCAGCTCTTTCCCTGGGGAGTGGAGAGAACCAAGAGGCTCTGGCCGCCCCCATCTTGAACCTCGGTGATGGTGCCCAGAAGCTGGCCCCCCTCACTGTCGTAGGCGACAAGGCCCACCAGGTCCTCCTGGAAGTACTGATCCTCTTCCAGCTCTTTCCTCTGCTCTCGTAAAATGTACAGACCCTTTTTTTTCAGAAGTTCTGCCTGATTTCTGCTGTCTATTCCTTCCAGTGAGAGAATGGCCAGGTTCTTGGAAGGCCGGGCCTTTTCCACCTGGCGGGGTTCTTCCTCCCCCTCCAAGTAAAACGCCGGAATTTCAAGTAGCCGCTGTAGGTCGTCGGTATAGGGATAGACGTGTACTTCCCCTCTGATGCCGTGGGCGGAGGTGATCCGTCCCACCAGGACTCTATTGTCGCTCATGAATATCCAGTCTCACTGTTTTGTTGTTCTTGGTGGCAATGGCCTTCAGTAGGGTGCGCAGGGATTTGGCGGTGCGGCCCTGGCGACCAATGACTCGGCCCATGTCCTCGGAATTCAATAGAACCGTGAGATGGACATTCTCTCCGATGACTTCCTCATCAACGGAAAAATCCTTATCCGGGCCGATGAGTTCTCCAATAATATAGCGAAGGAAATCGACCATCTTCTACTCCTGACTAGGCTTCTACTTGGGCGTCCTCGCCCTCTTCTGCCTCTGCTTCAACCTCGGGGTCCACTTGCTCTTCTGCAGCTTCCACTACTTCCTCAGCTGTGGGCTCCACCACCACTTCCTTCTTGGGTGCGGGCTCGGTGCTAATGATGGAATCCTCGCCGCCATCGTAGTCGTAGACGCCATTTTCCTTGAGGAGACGATCCACAGTGGTGGTGGGCTTGGCACCCTTTTTGATCCAGTCTTGAACCTTGGCAGCATCGATGCGAATGCTCTTGGGTTCGGTGAGGGGATTGTAGGTTCCCAATTCTTCGATAAAACGACCGTCACGGGGGGCACGAACGTCGGCCACCACAAAGCGGTAGAAGGGTCTCTTCTTGGTTCCAAGTCTTTTCAAGCGAATTTTAACTGCCATACCATACCTCCAAAAAATTTCTATTGACTAAAAGGGAAAGGGCATCCGCATTTTTTTCTTGCCTCTGCCTTTGCCCATATTGCCGAATTGCTTCATCATCTTTCTGAGCTCCTTGAACTGCTTGATCAAGCTGTTCACCTCAGAGATGTCCCTTCCGCTCCCGGCGGCAATTCTCTTTTTCCGGGAGGGATTGATGATGTCGGGATTGGACCGCTCTTCCGCCGTCATGGAGCGGATAATGGCCTCCACATGGGCCAGGTCCTTCTCGTCCACTTTGATGCTTTTGAGCATCTTGTTGTTCATGCCGGGGATCATGCCCAAGAGGTCCTCCAGAGGACCCAGATTCTTCATCTGCTCCATTTGATCCAAGAAGTCGTCGAAGGTGAAGGACTGATTTCTCAGCTTGGCCTCCAGCTCCTTGGCCTTCTTTTCATCCACCATGGTCTCCGCTTTTTCAATGAGACTCAGCACGTCCCCCATGCCCAGGATGCGACTGGCCATGCGGTCGGGGTGGAAGACTTCCAGTTGGTCCAATTTTTCCCCTAGAGCGATGAATTTAATGGGCACATCGGTGACACTGCGAATGGAGAGGGCCGCGCCCCCACGGGCGTCCCCGTCCAATTTGGTGAGGACCACCCCAGTGATGGAGAGGGCCTCGTCAAAGGCCGCCGCCACCTTCACCGCATCCTGACCGGTCATGGCATCCAGCACCAGGAGAATCTCCGTGGGCTGGGTGGCCTCTTTGATCCCGGTGATCTCGTCCATGAGGTCCTCGTCAATGTGGAGGCGACCGGCGGTGTCCACCAGGACCACATCATTGCCCTTCTGCCTGGCGTGTTCCACGCCCTTCTGGGCAATGACTACGGGGCTTTGTTGGGTGCCCAGCTCAAAGACCGGCACCTCCACCTGGCCCCCCACCACCTTCAGTTGATCGATGGCGGCGGGCCGGTAGACGTCACAGGCCACCAAGAGGGGCCGCTTGCCCTGTTTTTTGAACATCCGGGCCAGCTTTGCCGCGGTGGTGGTCTTCCCTGCCCCCTGGAGCCCCGCCATTAAAATGACGGTGGGGTTCTTGGAAAAGTCCACCTTGGCCTCGCTCTGACCCATGAGTTTGGTGAGCTCCTCATTGACGATTTTGATCACCTGTTGACCCGGGGTCAGAGACTCCAGGACATCGCTGCCCAGGGAGCGTTCCTTAACCGTTTTGATGAAGCTCTTTACGACCTTAAAATTGACGTCCGCTTCCAAGAGGGCGAGTTTTACCTCCCTCATGGCCGCTTCCACGTCTTTCTCCGAGACCTTTCCCTTGCCTCTGAGTTTACCAAGGGAGGCCTGCAATTTATCGGACAGAGATTCAAAAATCAAAATAGCCCTCCTGTTTCCACTCTTCGAGTAGGTCCATCAACGCCTTCCCATCCTCCCCCTTCAGGCCACTGGCAAAGGCCGTGAGGGAGGAGAGGATCTTCTGTTGCTTCTCGGTCTGCTGAAAAAATTTGTCCCGAAGACCCAAGCGCTCCTCAAATTCCATGAGTTTCTCCTCCCCCTTTTTCAGATGCTGGGAGACTGCCTGCTTGGAAATCTCCATGAGCTCTGCAATCTCCATGAGGGAGAGGTCTTCGAGATGATAGAGGGTCAGGACCCTCCGCTGACGCTCCGACAAGAGGGCGTCATAGAAGTCCATCAACTCATTCATTTTAAAGGTGTTGTTCAATACTGCTTCAACTCCAATACAAAAGGGTCAAGTGTTTTACTTGACCCTCGTATTATACTTGGACGATCCTCCCCTGTCAAGGCCGATTTTTAGCGGTCCAGGAGCTGATCCACAATTTTTACAACTTCGCCACCTCGGGTGTAGACCCTGGGCAGGCGCTTGTTAAAGTGGGTGACATAGGAAGTGGGGATTTCGCCGTTCTTTTCGGCCACTTCCTCAATGGTGATTTCGCTGTCCCCCTGCTTGCCGATGATGACCACTTCATCGCCAACGGCACAGTCCACTCCAGTGACGTCGATCATGCACTGGTCCATGCAAATTCTGCCGATTTGAGGGCAGCGCTGTCCCCCCACCAGCATGTCAATTTTTCCGGAGAGACCCCGCTCCAGGCCGTCGGCATAGCCAATGGGAATGGTGGCAATCTTGGTGCACTTGGTGGTGGTGTAGGTGAGGCCGTAGCTCACGCCCCGGCCCGCGGGGAGTTCCTTCAAGTGGCCAATTTTGGCCTTCAAGCTCCCCACGAATTTCACGGGGAAATTGCCCTGCTCGTCGTCCCCCTCCACGGAGCCGTACTGTACGATGCCCGGACGGACATAGTCCAGGTCGAAGGTGCGGTGGCGAATGATGGCGTGGGAGTTGGAGACGTGCTCCTTCACGTGGATGTCCCGCTCTTTGAGGGCATCGGCGATTTTCCGGTATCCTTGGTACTGGCCCTGGGTGAACTCATCGTCGGAGTCTGCCACGGCAAAGTGGGTGAACATCCCGTCAATTTGGATGTGCTCCATTTTGGAAATTTCCTCAATGGCATCCACCGTCTCGGGCACCACTTGAAAGCCAATGCGGCTCATGCCGGTGTCCAAAACCAGGTGCACCCGGGCTTTTTTGCCCAATTTTGCGGCCACGGCATCCACCCTCTTGGCCTTTTCCAGGTCGTAGAGGGCAAAGTCAATTTCCGCCTCGATGATTTTTTCCAAGGACTCATCGGGGACATAGCCCAAAATGAGAATTTCAATGTCGGAAAAATCCCTTCTCAGGGCCAGGGCCTCATTGCCCGTGGCCACGGCAAAGTGCTTCAGGCCCATTTCCCTTTGGGCGGCGGTAATTTCCCGGGCCCCAAAGCCATAGCCGTCGGCCTTTACAATGGAAAGAATTTCCGTATGATCTGCGACATTCTTGCGAATCACTTCGATATTGTGCTCCAAATGGTCCAAATGGACCTCCAGCCACGCCGGCCGATTTAATTCCATAGAATCTCCTTTAAAGAAAAATCTCTACAGCCGGAGCTGTAGAGATTGAAATTAAAGCGATAGGCTCTGTTTCAGAACATCCAAAGCTCGCTCGGGATATTCCCGGCTCATGACCCCCAAAGAGGCCATGATGTAGTCCTTTTCCACCAGGATCTTCGCTTCTCTTGTTGGCAACAACTCGTAGCCATTGTTGGATTTTGCAATTTTCTCCATAATTTCCACTCGATGAGGCAGACGAGTCAGGGCGCCCCCGGTTCCGATGATGTAGCGCACCGGAGTGAGGTCCTTACCTTGAGCCAGGGTCTTCTTGCCCTCGGCCCCGTACATATCCCGGAAGGTACCGGCATGGCGCTTCATGGCCGTCACCGTGGCGTATTCCGCCAGGATCTCAGTGAAGGCGATGTCCAGCTCTTCCTCGGGAATGGGTTTGTGGCGCTCCATGAGCTCCTCCAGCTCCTCAAGGCTGATATTGAGACGCTTTGCAATCTCCTCTTTTCCTACAAATTCCACCACGCTGGGCATGCTCACATAGCAGCCCAAGTCTCCCTCCACGGAGCGCTTGGCCTTGGGCTCGGGAGCAATGAGGATTCTTTGAATCTCCTCGCTGACTTCAGAGACCGAGTGGACGTCTGTGGTGGCACCACCGACGTCAATGACCACCAAATCCCCCAGGTCTTCGTGGAGGAGCTTGGCAGCGGCCATTACAGCGCCAGGGGTGGGCATAATGGGCCCTGTGACCAATTCATTGATCTTCTCCATGCCTGGGGCGTGGATGATGTGGCGCTCAAATACTTCCTGGATGACTTGTCGCGTGGGCTCAATATTCAATGCGTCGATGCGGGGATAGACATTGTCTACAATGTAGCACTCCATACCGGCTTCATCAAAAATGAGCTTAATTTCCTCGTCATTCTCCACATTTCCCGCATAGATGACAGGGGCCTTGAGCTTGAGGGATGCAATGGCCTCGGCGTTTTCAATGGCCGTGTCCCGCTCCCCATAGTCGGTGCCGCCTGCCAGGAGAATGATATTGGGTTGTAATTCTTCGAGTTTTTTTAGATCCAGTCTCCGGAGTTTACCGGCGGTAATCATTTTAAGATTAGCGCCGGCCCCCAGGGCGGCCTCTTTGGCCGCCTTCACGGTCATGTCGTAGACCAGGCCGTGAACAGACATCTTGAGTCCACCTGCAGCTGAGCTCGTAGCGATGAGCTGCTCCCACTGGAGTTCGGGGTCATTGATGTTCTTTTTCAAGTCGTCAATGGCCGCCATCACTCCGATGTTTACATCCCCCTCTTCGACAGTGGTGTAGGACTGTCCCTGTCCGACGAAGCGTGATTGATCCCCGTCAAACTGGAATCCATTGACCGCTGTGGTTGTCGAGCCAATTTCTGCAATGAGTAGACTAATTTTCGCCATTCTCTCTTCTTTCCCTTTCTTTTACAAGGAAAGTAGCAACGTGGTTACCGTGGCTGCCACGACCAAATCCGGCATCCATACCGTTCTTCACAGCAAGCTCATTGGACACTTGGGTACCACCGGAGACGATGATGACCTTGTCCCGAATGCCCTTTTCAATGGCAATTTGGTTGATCTTGCTCATATTGCGATAGTGGATGTCATCGTGGGAGATGATGGTGGATGCCAGCATACCGTCGGCATTGACTTCAATGGCTGCGTCGACCAATTTTTCCGGGGGAACACTGGTGCCCAGGTAGTGAACCTTGATACCGTATTTTTCAACCCCACCGTGCTTGATGTCGATGATTTCTCTCAGACCTACCGAGTGTTCGTCTTCCCCAATGGTTCCGGCAACGACGGTCATGGGTTTTTCCTTAATGGCATCCCGGAGCTCTTCGTCGGAGAGGATTTCGGGCTTGGGAGGAATGACGAGTTTGGACAGGTCGATGTCAAAGTCAACGTGACCCTTGATTTCAACGCGGGTACCTTCGGCCTGTTGCATTACTTCCATATTGATGACTTCAACTTCCTTGAGACCGAGCTTTTCACCCACTTGAATTGCTGCGAATTCAGCGGTGCGAATTTCTACGGGCAGGAACATATTGACCATGATGATCCCGTCGCCAGTCCATTCCATTTCGGGAATGATGAAGTTGGTGTTTCTGTATTTGCTGGTTTCTTCCAGACGTACATTGACATTGTCGGTTTCGTCCAACTCGTCAATGTAGACGATTTTTTCGGGGAGTTCGAAAGTGCTGCCGCCAATGAGATCTGCAGGGGAATCCTTGGCAGATTCATCGTATTGGGCCACATTGTTGTAGCCGTAGTGGGCAGTTACGGGAGCCATGTAGTCGTCGGCCCGCTCGTAAACGGTGCCTGCACCTACGCCGCCCTCGATTTCACGGGCAATACCGTCGCCATTGCGTTCGGGATACAGAGCGGAGTCAACAAAGAAGCCCTGTTCCACGGCGTTGAAGTAGCCGCCAACTTCGATGATTTCTTCCAGATAGAGGACTGCCCGCTCTTTGAGGTCGCGGATGTCGCTCTTTAAGGGATCTTCGTCGCGGCGAATGGCGAGGATTTGTTTCAGACCGTCGAAGCCTGCAAAGGCCTGTTTGGCATTGTCGATGGCTTCCATGTTGTAGATATGCCAGGGTACATTTCGTCCCTCGTCGGGCGTAATGGTGGATTGGATATCTGCACTGGTCAAGCTGGAAATGAGAATGTCGATGATGTGGGTAACGGTAGCTTCCCGAGCCGATGCCGTCATGTACTTGGTGTTCTGCTGAGCACGCATTTTGTACTCATCGAAGAAGTCACGAAGTGCAATGGCATAGGGCATGTCGATTCTCATATTGGGTGCGGGCTGAGCGGTGGGAGGTACGGTGGACAGGCAGATATTGCTCTTCTTCATCCCGGTTTTTACCGAGTAGAGGGAGTTGATGCCGTGTTGTACCAAAAGCTCAGGCATTACATTCCAAGCCTTGATGGCTGTGGCGTTGGCATTGTGTGCCCCGTCAATTTGTGCGATACCGGCATAGGCCATAACGGTCTTTGCTTCGGCGGCGTCTACAAAGGAGCGGACCATATTGATGTTCCGATAGAGCACATTGTATTGGGGGTCTTGGTGGGCCCCGTTGATGCCCTCTTCAGTGAAGAGAACGGCAACTTCAGGACCGGCAACACCGGAAACATAGGAGTGGTAGTTAATGGGACGACCGACTTCTTCTTCCATCAGGTCAATGGCCTTGCGCTGAGCGCGGAGGTGTTTCCGGGAGATGGGGTTACCACCGGTACCTTGGGGACTCCCCTCGATGAGACCTTCAAAGTGAGACTGACCAGCGGTACGGATGACCATGAGGTGGTCTGCACCGTGCCAAGCGGCCATGCGCATTCTCCGAATGTCGTCTTCAAAGCGACCGGAGGCAATCTCCGTGGTGATTACGGGAGAGGGTTGGGGGTCGATATTGTCCAGGGAAGCAGCTGCGGGCAGGGGCACGGAGTTCTTCAGAGGCTCGGAGGTCTCGTAGAAGTCGAATTCGCCAATGCGGCGCTTTTCGTCCCGGCCATTCCGCCAGTGCCATCCACGGCTCTTGGGATAGTAGTTTTCCAGGCCCTTTAAGAGCTCTACAATGTCAATTTTTTCATCGGCTTTCAGGGGTTTCATCCCATTCATCCGTTTTTCTTCTTCTTCAGGAGTCAGTTCCAGAACTCGATAGTCGTCCTTGATGTTTTTCCACTCTAACATTATTGTTCCCCTCCTTTGAAGATTTCAACGGCTTGATCCCAGTATTTTCCGTCTACAAGGGCAAGACCTGCATCGCGAATGTCCAAATTGTTTTCCTTGGCAATGCGGTACACAATGTGACCGGCACCGTGGCCAATGAGTCCACGGTCCAGAACTCCCTCTACCAGGGCAGTGGCTTCAATGCTGGAGAAGCCCATGCGCAAGAGGACGGAGCGCTCAATGGAGGGTGTGGTGTGTTTGTAGGCGTAATCGGCAATGGGATCTACGATCTCACCGATGAGTTCCCAGAATTTTGCCTTTAGTTCGTCTTCAGAGAGGTTGCTGAGATGCTTTCTTCTTTCTTGAAAATCATCTTGTCTTTCCATATTTATTCCCCCTAAAATTTATTTTTCGTATGGAATTTCCAGTTCTTCCAAAAATTCGATGACCAGTGCTTCGTCGGCCTTGATTTCCTCTGCCAGGAATTTAATGTCGCCCTTGGTGACCTTGTCCACCTTGTGGTTTTTGTAGGCGTTCTTGACATAGGACTTCTTGGTGCGATTGACATCCAGCTCGGTGACCAAGATCTTGCTGGGATGTTCGGGAATCACGATGTTTTCTCCGGGCACTTCGTCCTTGGGGTCCCCTACGATGACCTTGATGCCATTTTTCTTGGCAAAGGTGAGTTGGGGATTGACGTGCTTACCAGCTCCCGTGTATTCGGTCTCTTGAACAACCACAATGGCATCCTCGGGCAATGTTTGAGCCACGTGGAAGGCAACGGCCAGGGAGGTGTTTCCTGCAGGTCCACGTTCCATACCTTCCACTTGAGCCAACAGCTCAGTGATGTAGAAGACGGAACCCTGGGTTACGGTGAAGTATTGGTCCAGGTAACGGAGGGGACGAGCGGAGGAACGGGGAACGTCGGAACGGTCCGGATAGGTGGCAAAGGGAATACCGAAGCCGGTGTGACCGGTGGTAAAGCTCTTGCGGTTGAACTGCTTGTCACTGGCCATGTGCAGACCCGAGAGGTTGACACTGGCTGCAATGACCTTGGTGTCCTTGGCGCCGGCACGGAGGAGTCCCCGGGCGGTACCTGTGAGGTTGCCCCCACCGGCATTGGTGGCGATGACCACTTCGGGGTACTTGCCGTATTTTTCCATGCACTCCTCGGCGATTTCCACCCCTAGGGTTTCCACCCCAGCGATGCCCAGAGGAGAGTAGAGGCTGGCATTGAAGAAACCAGTTTCTTCCAGAAGCACCAGGTTGTAGTAGAAGAGCTCGGGCCCTACGGTGAGCTGGGCAACTTCCGCCCCAATAGCCTCGCAGGCTCTGGCTTTTTCAATGATTTCAGGCTGTCCCACTTGATTGGAGTCGAAGGTCTCTTGAACCACAATACACTTGAGGCCCACCATGCAGGCTTGGGTGGCCACGCCGGTGCCGTAGTTGCCACTGGTGGCGGCAATGACGCCCTTGTAGCCCTTGCTCTTGGCGTACTGCACACTGGTGGATGCACGACGTGCCTTGTAGGATCCGGAGATATTGTTGGCCTCGTCCTTGACAAAGATGCGAGCGCCCTTGCCCTCTTCCGCTACGCTTCGAGCCAGTGCAGAGATGTTTCTCAGCTCCCGGAGGGGGGTATTGCCCACGCCGTGGGCCAATTGATAGTCCCGAATTTCTTCAAAGCTGTAGGGAACTGCATTCATCATGCCCTCGTAGTCGAAGGCGATGGAACCGGATTCAAATTGATCGTAATTAAAGCCCAGGGCCTTATCGAGGATTTGCTCCCGGCGACCCATGACCGCTTCATAGCTCATGTCCAAGCTCAATTTAAACCTCCCTCTTGCTCCAGAATTTCACGTGCCTGTCTGCCGATGAATTCCGTTTCAGGAATGTAATCGCCGTAGTTGTGGGTCCAGTGGGGGGCCACTTCCACGAGTTTTCCCGAAACTTTGCGACCGATGTAGGTCTCCACTTCAACTTCATCGCCAATGGAGGCGGAATCGTTTAAGAGGAATCCCTTGTTCCAAAGCTCTAAAGGCTTTCCGGCAGTATCTTCAGGAACGGAACTGGCCCGTTCCCCTGCAGGCAGTACAATGGATTGGATACGTACCCATTCACCTTTTTTTGCATCCATACATGACTCCTTTCGATGTTCAAATATTCACTTTTCTAAAATTGTTCATTTTTTAAGAAATCGTGTAACCCTTTTGACTTTCTCAAAAAAGTGACCAATAAAGCGAATATTCAGTATCTATCACCCTCTATTATGAACGATCTGAAAAACGATTTCAAGAGAAAACATTTTTTTAACTTTTGATTTATTGAAGATTAGCCCTCTTCCTGGAGGAGTGCTCGGGCAAAATCGGCTCCGGAGAAATCCTGGAGGTCCTCCATGCCCTCTCCCACCCCTATGAGTTTGATGGGGAGATTCATGGAGTCCACCAGGGGCAGCACCACCCCGCCCTTGGCGGTGCCGTCCAATTTGGTGAGGACGATGCCCGTGAGATCGGTGGCCTCGTGGAAGGTCTTGGCCTGGAGGAGGGCATTTTGCCCCGTGGTGGCGTCCAGAACCAAGAGGTGCTCCTTGGTGGCCTCGGGGTACTCCCGCTGGATGACCCGATTGATCTTTTCCAGTTCGTTCATGAGGTTTTTCTTATTGTGGAGTCTTCCGGCGGTGTCGCAGATGAGGATGTCCACCCCTCGGGATTTGGCCGCCTGGATGCCGTCGTAGACCACGGAGGCGGGGTCGGAGCCCTCCTGGTGGGCGATGACGGGGGTATTGGAGCGCTCGGCCCAGGTCTTGATCTGTTCAATGGCCGCCGCCCGGAAGGTGTCGGCAGCTGCTATGAGGACGGATCTTCCCTCCTTTTGAAAACGATAGGCCAGTTTTCCAATGGTGGTGGTCTTCCCCACGCCATTGACCCCCACCACCAGGATGATGGCGGGCAGAGGCTCGATGCTCAGGCCCTGTGCCTCGGAATTTTTGTTGAGGATGGCCTCCATCTCCCGGGCCAGGAGGGGCTTCACTTCCTTGGGATCTTGGATCTGCTCATCCCGAATGGTGTCCCGCAAATTGTCGATGAGCTTCATGGTGGTCTCCATGCCGATGTCGGCGGAGATCAAGAGATCCTCCAGGTCCTCCATCATCTCCTCGTCAATTTTTACATAGTTGCCCAGAATGTCATTGATCTTGTAGTTGAAGTCCTGGCGGGTCTTTTTCAGGCCCTTTTTCAGGCGGCCAAAGAAGCCCACCTTCTCCTCCCGGGGCTCTTGGACCGCTTCCACCATTTCAGGCTCTTCCGCTACTTGAGGCTCTTCC
>JAUNLK010000012.1 GCA_030535395.1 Tissierellia bacterium | reverse complement strand
GCATCCACTTGTCAGTAACTAAATCTCATGTCCAGTTTTTGGGGTACACACCAGATCCTGTTATGGGATTCAAAAGTTGTTATATAATAGGACATAAATAAGAGGTAGGAGGTACATATGGAGGATAAAAAAGTAGCATTTAATAAAATAATATATTTTGATGAGGACTCGGCATCAGACCTAATTTATATAAGTAATCAAGGAGCTTTACGCGAAGAATTCATAAAAGAAAATCGTAGTAATTACAGGAGTAAAGTTTCAGGAGAAGTTGGCATAGCTACAACTGGAATTTTAAAATCGATTTTGGGTGGAAAGTTTAGCTTAAATACAATTGGTTCAGCTGGTGCGAGTAGAGAAAATTTTATAAATAGGGTAATAAATAACACAGTATTAACAGATTATTTAAAATTAGGTATAGATGATTTTAAAATTCATATATTCAATAAGGCTAAAGTGTATCCATATGAGAATTCACTTTCTTATATTAAATTATTGGCACCATATTTGATAATGACAGAAGGGAAAATTGATTTGGGTGAATTTAGCTTGAATGTTTCAATGATAGATACAGCACTAAGAGAGGGCAAAGGGTACTTTGAAATGGTGCTGAATCAAGAAGTAAAAAGTATTTTGAGGTTTAATCTTAATGCTTTTAGAAATTCATACTCACTACCAGATTTAGTAAAAATGGACTTGACTTATCATGCAGTTGAAGTTGGTGAAATCAAGTTAGATAATCTTGATGTAAAAAAAGAATTTAGTTTTGTTGGGAATGAACAGGTACCGGATGCTTTCGATAGGGCATTAAAAGATAATGGTGTCATAAATGATAAGGTAAAAGATGATTTAGTAAAAGTTTATGATGTAATTTTGGCTGGCGTAAAAAATGATTAAAGTATTTTATGGTTCGGAAAATGCATTCAACAGAAGACTGCCTGGAGGAATTAGACCAAAAACACTAACTCAACTTATTAATGAATCCGATATGAACGCCAGGGGGTTTTACTTTAATCAAGAAGGCACGCGACAAAGACCGAAACGCATAAGAGTTTCTAATCTAGTTGCAAGAACGCATGAGTACGCAAGACTAAGCAATTCTGGTTTAAACGGATTTCTTTCAATTTTGAGTGAATACGATATAGAAAATATGTATTTTCAAAATCCGCCTATATTAATTGTAAATCAATTAAAAGATGAATACGGTGATAAGTTAGAAATTGAAGAATATAGTTTTAATAAGTTAGATATAAAAAGAGTTGAAAGATTTTATGATGAATATGATAATGTGATTCTGGGACAACAAAAAGTAGCCCTAAAATTAACTAATAATTTATATAGAATGGCTCAGGGATATAATAAAGATAAACCATTGGTTTTATTGTTTTACGGACCATCGGGAGTTGGCAAAACAGAAACTGCAAAGTTTATTGCAAGTATTTTGGAGGAAAATCTATTTAGGAAGCAATTTTCTATGTATCAAAGCGGTGAATTTTGGAATTATGTCTTTGGGGGTAATCATACAGAATCTAGCTTAGCGAGAGATTTGTTAGATAGAGAAAGCAATGTTATATTGTTCGATGAATTTGATAAACCTAATCAAATCTTTTACAGTGCATTCTATCAAATGTTTGATGAAGGCGTGTTTGAAGATAAGAATTTTAAGGTGAATTTAAAAAATTGTATAATTATATGTACCTCTAACTTTTTGGATATAAAAGACATTATTAGCACATTAGGTGAACCAATATATAACAGAATAGATGATGCTATTCAATTTAATACTCTTGATACCGGGACAATAAGTAAGTTAATTAAACTTAGTTTTGAAAAAAATTATTCTGAATTAACTGTAGAGGATAAGAAGTTAATAGAGCAGGATGCAACTTTAAAATCTTTGCTAGAATTAGGTTCTAGGGTTTCAAATGCAAGAACTGTTGATAAGATCGTAAAAGAATATATATTTACCAAAATAATTATAAAAAAGTTCAAGTTATAAAGAATATAGGGGAATTATATAGATATTAATTTGATAAAAATAAACACGAAAAGACGCATCAAATAAAAAATATTTTACTAAAAGCTATATTTCAACGCAAATACCCCCTCTACTGGTTTGTCCAGTAAAGGGGGTACGTTTCATTTGGTTTGCTCTTTTTCTTTTTCCTTTTGGCTGGTGTTATTTCTTTTTTCTCGGGGTGAAGGGGTGGTGGATCATGAAGATTAGGGGGGTCAGTTTCCACAGTTCTATGAGGTAGTATTCCTTGGTGCCTGGGGTGATGTTGTTTCCCGGTTGGTAGTAGACCATGTAGCTTGCTATGGCCACGGAGATGAGGATTGCTGCGGCTCCCAGTTTTTTATCCAGTGTGGGATTTTTGGGGTAGAAGTTTCTCTTTCCTCGAAATAGGAGGGGGAGGGCGATGCTCCCCGCCCATGGGATCAGGGAAAGGTAGATTTTGTCCGCACAGTAGAGGAGGATGGGGACTGAAAAGTGGAGGAGGTACTGTATCAAGATGCCCATGGGTCAAGCTCCTTTTCGTTTCCATGAATTCACACAGGGTAAACTCGCGCTGCAGGGTCATTTATAATTGGCATACTAAAGAAAAGGAGATTTCCTGTCAATGTTTTCATTCATTTTTTTGCCTTGAGTTTTTCTTCATCGAAGTGCGCCCCCAAGGGAGATGGCGGTCTATGTGAAACTCCCCGGGGGATTCTACATCTCCACTCCGGTGGGGCGCTACAATCCCGACTGGGCCATCGCCTTTTACGAGGGGCGGGTGAAGCACATCTACTTTGTGGCGGAGACCAAGGGCTCCATGGACTCCATGGAACTTCGCCTCGTGGAGGAATCTAAAATCCACTGCGCCAGAGAGCACTTCAAGGCCATCTCCAAGGAGCATGTGGTCTACGATGTGGTGGATAGCTACCAGAGCCTCCTGGAAAAAGTCATGCACTGAGATTTATTCGCAACAAAAAAGACTGGGTGTCCCAGTCTTTTTTTGTTTTGTTTTGTTTTTGGGTTTAGATGATTTCTTTTTCTCTGAGTTCTTGGAGTTCTTGGGTGGTTTTTCCCAGGATTTCTTGGAGGATGGTGTCGGTGTCTTCTCCCAGGAAGGGGGCGGGGGTTTTGAAGCCGCCTTCTACATTGTCCATTTTTATGGGGGTGTCTGCCAGTTTGAAGGGGCCCACGCCTTCTTTGTTGGCGGTGACGATCATGTTTCTGGCTTTGATTTGTTCGTTTTCTACCACGCGGTCGATGGTGTTGATGAAGGTGATGGGCACATTGGCGGCCACCAGATGGTCGTACCACCACTGGGCGTCGTGTTCTTTAAAGATGGTCTCCAGGAGGGGGCGGAGTTCGCCGTAGTTTTCCGTTCTCTTGGGGTTGGTGTTGTATTTTTCGTGGTCGATGAGTTCCTCGTGCTGGGCCACTTTGGCGAATTTTGCCCACAGCCGGTCGTTGCCTATGGCGATCATCACTTTTTCGCCGTCCTGGCACTGGAAGTCGTCGAAGGGGGTGATGGATGCGTGGCGATTGCCCCTGGGCTGAGGAATTTCTCCGTTGACATAGTAGCGGGCGATGGCATTTTCCAGTATGGCCACCTGGCTGTCCAGCATGGCCACGTCCACTTTGTCTCCCTTGCCGGTGTGGATCCGCTCCAGTATGGCCAGCAGGGCGCCGATGGTGGCAAATAGGCCGGCGGTGATGTCGCCAATGGAGGCCCCCACTCGGGTGTAGTCTCCCGGTTCCTTACCGGTGATGCTCATAATGCCCCCGGCTGCCTGGACAATGGCGTCGTAGGCGGGGCGGGTGGACCAGGGGCCCGAGTGGCCGTAGCCTGAAATGGCCACATAGATCAGTTTGGGATTGATCTCCTTTAGGACCTCATAGCCCAGGCCAATTTTGTCCATGGTGCCGGGCTTGAAGTTTTCGATGATGACGTCGAAGTGGGGCACCAGTTCCTTGACCAGGGCCACCCCCTCGGGTTTGCGGGTGTCCACGGTGACGCTCTTTTTGTTGCGGTTGATGCTCATAAAATAGGCCGATTGGTCGTTTTGGAAGGGGGGATAGGCCCGGGTGTCGTCCCCTCCATTGGGGGCCTCAATTTTCACCACATCGGCTCCGAAGTCGGATAAAATCATGGAGCTAAAGGGCCCGGATAGTACGCGAGTCATGTCCAATACTTTAATACCTTGCAGTGGCAACATTTTGATCCTCCTTATACATTAGGGAAAAATTGAGTTTTAAAAAATGAGATTCAACAGGAAATAGCCCACAGAGGGACAGAGCAGACTCCCCAGACCCGTGTAGAATGTGGCGGTCATGGCGCCGTAGGGTACCAGGTCGGGGTCGGTGGCAGCCAGGCCCCCGGCGACGCCGGAAGTGGTGCCCATGAGTCCACCGTAGACCATGGCCGAGGTGGGATTGTCCAGGTGGATCATCTTGGCCATGAGGGGCGTGAGTATCATAATGAGAATGGACTTCACCACCCCCGCCGCAATGGAAAGGGCGATGACCTCGGAGCTGGCCCCCAGGGCCGTGCCCGTGACGGGGCCCACCACAAAGGTCATGGTGCCCCCGGCAATGGTGGCCATGTCCACGGGGTCCCGGTAGCCAAAGGCGAAGGCCACCAGGGCGCCAATGACCAGGGCGGAGAAGATGCCGGCCAAGAGCCCCACTACCCCCACCAGCCCCGCCGACTTCAGATTCTTCAGATCGGCGCCGTAGGCCGTGGAGATAATGGCGAAGTCCCGGAACATACTGCCCCCCAAAAGGCCCATCCCGGAGAAGAGGGCCACATCGGAGATCCCCTTTTCTCCACCGGTGATTCTTCCCCCCACATAGGCCAAAATCAGGCCAATGATGATGGCAATGGCCGAGGCCATTCTCTTTTGGTGGATCAATTTTGCCAGCCCATTGGAGAGGAGCATAATGACGGCCACCACCACAAAGGCCACCACCAGGGGATTGGATTCAGCAATTTTAAATAGGATGTCTTTCATATTCCATCACCCAGCCGTAGTAGACTTTTTGCCCAATTTAGAAATAACGGGAACCAACAACAAACCGCCTATGCTGCCCAGAACACCGGCCAGCAGGGCCACCACCCCACCATTGAGGGCGGAGGTAACATTTTGAATGGACGACATGGCCACGACAATGGGGATATACAAGGAGCTCAGCAATCGAATCCCATCGCCGGTCTTTTTGGAAATAGGTTTTCCCTTAGACTCCAAATACTGGGTAATTAGAATCATCAGCAGCATGGCAAAACCCACACCGCCCACATCGCCATTTACACCCAGAACGAGACCCAGCAGGCGACCAATGAAGATCCCGACAATCATGCAAATACCAACAATTCCAAGACCAAAAATTTCCATTCAACACTCCTTTCTACCACTGGAATTACGGCTTACACTGTATATATACCTTGTAAATAAGTTTAACAAACTGTAAAATAAGCAGACAAATTACAAAAATAAATAGGTGGAGAAAGATTGAAAAAACAAAGAAAACCTTTTCTGTAGCATATTCAAAGGCCCAAAAAAGAGGGCCCCCACCGAGACCTTCCACCCCACCGGGTCAAGCCCCACGGGAAAAACCCAAGGGCAAAGCAAAAACCCCCGGACATACAAGTAAAAATTATGTAAAAAATCCAAAGAATGGAGCGCTTCAGGGCGGTTTTTTGGGTCTCTTTTCCCGGGAAAAATTCCTTTTTTGGATGGGTTTTCTCCCGGGGGTTTTCCTGGGGGGTGGTGGTTTTTACAAGTTTTGAGGGTATTTCTTGTTTTCGTGGGGAAAGCTTTTTCTTTGACAGCGCTATTTTTTTCTGTTAGGATGAATTTACTTGAAGGGGGACTCTTGGAGTTGAGAAGGTAGAACCTGACCCTTTGAACCTGGTGGTTAAGACCAACGTAGGGATCAAGATTTGTTATTTTGTCTCCCTAGTGGAGACTTTTTTTAATTTCATATGAGCGCAGGGGAACTTTTGCAGTTGAGAAGATGAAATCTGACCCTTTGAACCTGTTAGTTAAGACTATCGTAGGGAGCAAGCTTTGGAATTTGTGTGCTTACATAGTTGTAGGCACTTTTTTTGTACTTAGAGGGAGGAATTATGGAAGATTTAATGGCTAGAATTGTGCAGGCGGTGGAGGATGTGCGGCGGGAGAATCCCATGGCGCCCTCCATTACCAATACGGTGACCATCAATTTGGTGGCCAATACCCAGTTGGCGGTGGGGGGCTCGGCGGCCATGGTCTATCTCCCCGATGAGGCGGTGGCCCTGGCCCAGGTGGCCAAGTCCTTTTATGTGAATGTGGGGACCATGCTCCCGGTCTATGAGGAGACTTTTGTGGCCCTCACGGAGGCTCTGAAGGGGCTGGATCTCAACTGGGTCTTGGACCCGGTGGCCGTGGGCATTGGGAAGCTGCGGACTTTCTCCCTGCTGAAGTTCAAGGAGGCCCCGCCCAAGATCATCCGGGGCAATGCCTCTGAGATCATGGCCCTCTGCGGCCTGTGGGGCCTGGAGGGGGGCGAGGATCAGTCCCGGGTGCGGGGCGTGGACTCTCGGGACTCGGTGGAGGCCGCCCTGGATGCTGCCCTCTCCCTGGCCCGATTCACTGGCGGGGCCGTGGCGGTCTCCGGGGTGGTGGATCTCATCACCGATGGCAAGGTGGTGGTCCGGTCCCGCGGGGGCTCCCACTTTATGGAAAAGATCACCGGGGCGGGCTGCTCTCTGGGGGGCGTGTGCGCAGTCTATGCCACCGTCACCGATCCCCTCACGGCGGCGGTGACGGCCACTCAGATCTACAATTTGGCGGCGGCCCGGGCGGAGGCCCAGGTGGCGGGCTCCGGCTCCTTCCAAGTGGCCTTTATCGACGAACTCTACCGGGCCACGGGGGAGGATGTGGCTGGTAATGAAATGACTCTGGAGGTGCTGAAATGAATACTCTGATTGCCGTGGCCATTGCCCCAGTGGGGGTGGGGGAGGAGCTCTCCCAGGATGTGGCGGAAGTGGTGCGGGTCATCCAAAACTCCCACCTTCCCTCCAAGACCTCGGCCATGTTTACGGAGATCGAGGGGCCATGGGATGAGGTGATGGCCCTGGTGAAGGAGGCCACCTTCGTACTGGCGGAGCGGGGGATTCGCACGGAGGTCCTCCTCAAGGCGGACATTCGCCCGGGATTTGAGGACAGTATGAATCAAAAGCTGAAGCGGCTCCAGGAGCACTTATAGGAGGATACTGTGGGAAGTAGAAAAAATTTCGACATCAAGGCCTATTTGGTGGTGGGGCCGGAAAACACTTTGGGCCGGGACCCGGTGGAGATCATCCGGGCGGCCATTGAGGGGGGCTTCACCTTTGTGCAGATTCGCTCCAAGGAGGCCTCGGCCCGGGAGCTCATCCACCTCACCTGCCGCACGGCCCAGCTCTTGGAGGAGATGGGGGTGGCCGAGGAGGTCTCCCTGGTGGTGGACGACCGCCTGGATGTGGTGCTGGCCGCCCGGGAGGCGGGGGCCAGGGTGGATGGCATCCACATTGGCCAGACGGACATCCCCGCCAGTGTGTGCCGGAAGTACCTGGGGCCCGATGCCATTGTGGGGATCTCCGCCGCCACTCAGGATCTCTTCCACTATGTCCAGTACGAGGATGTGGCGGATCTGGATTACTTTGGGGCGGGGCCCCTCCGCTACACCGAGACCAAGCCCGACTGCGGCCTGGACGAGGAGGGCAATTTCAGGAGCCGCTCCCTGGAGGAGCTCACGGAGCTGGCCCGCCTCTCCTCCCTCCCGGTGGTGGTGGGGGGCGGCGTGAAGCTCGCCGACATTGAGGACCTCCGGGCCACGGGGGTGGACGGCTTCTTTGTGGTCTCCCCCGTGGCGGGGGCCGAGGATCCCCACGGGGCCGCCCGGGACCTGGTGGATGCCTGGGAGAGGAGGTAGTCATGGCAAGATTCCTTCCCCCGGTCCTCTCCATTGCAGGCTCCGACTCCTCCGGTGGGGCGGGGATTCAGGCGGATCTCAAGACCATGGCGGCCCTGGGGGTCTATGGCATGACGGCCATCACCGCCCTCACCGCCCAAAACACCCAGGGAGTATCGGGAGTTTTGGAGGTGCCGCCCGAGTTTTTAGAGGCCCAGCTGGACAGCATTTTCGACGACATTCCCCCCCGGGCCATTAAGATTGGCATGGTGTCGTCCATTCCCCTCATTGAGGCCATTGCCGGCAAGCTCCGGGAGTACCGGGCAGAGAACATTGTGGTGGACCCGGTGATGGTGGCCACTTCCGGGGCGAAACTCTTAAGTGATGAGGCCGTATTCACTTTAAAGGGGAGCCTCTTTCCCCTGGCGAGGCTCATCACCCCCAATATTCCCGAGGGGGAAATCCTCTCGGGGCGGGAAATTCGAAGCCCAGAGGACATGGAGGCGGCGGCCAAAATCATGGGGGAGCAATACCAGGTGGCGGTCCTCCTCAAGGGGGGCCATCAGGTCAACGACGCCAACGACCTTTTCTACCACCGGGGGCGTTTCCGGTGGTTTCACGGAGAGCGCATCGACAACCACAACACCCACGGCACCGGCTGCACCCTGTCCTCGGCCACCTCGGCCCACTTGGCCCTGGGGTTTTCCCTGGAGGAGGCCATCGAGGGGGCCAAGGAGTACATAGAGGGGGCCCTCAGGGCCGACCTCAATCTGGGACGGGGCAGCGGCCCCTTGAATCACATGTGGCAGTACCACAGAGGAGATGAATATGAGAAACTATAAGACCCAAATGGAGGCTGCGAGAAAGCAGATCATCACCAGGGAAATGGAGATTGTGGCCCAGAAGGAGCAGATGGAGGTGGAAGAGCTCCGGGCCCTGGTGGCCCAGGGGAAGGTGGCCATTCCCGCCAATGTCCACCACAAGGCCCTGGACCCCGAGGGGATCGGCTCCATGCTCCAGACCAAGATCAATGTGAACCTGGGCATCTCCAGGGACTGCAAGGACTACGATGTGGAAATGGAGAAGGTGAACTCCGCCGTGGCCATGGGGGCCCACGCCATTATGGACCTCTCCTCCCACGGCAACACCCAGCCCTTCCGCCAGAAGCTGGTGGCGGAGTGCGCCGCAATGCTGGGGACCGTGCCCATCTACGACTCGGTGATCCACTACCAGCGGGACCTCAAGACCCTGACGGCCCGGGACTTCCTGGAGGTGATCCGCCTCCACGCCCAGGACGGGGTGGACTTTGTCACCCTCCACTGCGGTGTCACCCGAAACACCATCCAGCAGATCAAAGAGCACAAGCGGAAGACCAATATCGTCTCCCGTGGGGGCTCCCTGGTCTTCGCCTGGATGACCATGACGGGGGAGGAGAATCCCTTCTACGAGTACTACGATGAGATTCTGGAAATCTGCCGGGAGTACGATGTCACCATCTCCCTGGGGGATGCCTGCCGCCCGGGCTGCCTGGCCGACGGCAGCGATGTCTGCCAAATTGAAGAGCTGGTGCGCCTGGGGGAACTCACCAAGCGGGCCTGGGCCCGGGACGTCCAGGTGCTGGTGGAGGGCCCCGGCCACCTGCCCCTGGATCAGATTGCCGCCAATATGAAAATCCAACAGACCCTGTGCATGGGCGCCCCCTTCTATGTCCTGGGGCCCATTGTCACCGACATCGCCCCCGGCTACGACCACATCACCGCGGCCATAGGCGGCGCCATTGCAGCGGCAAGCGGTGCGGCCTTCCTCTGCTATGTGACCCCGGCCGAGCACCTGGCCCTGCCCAATGTGGAGGATGTGAAAAACGGCATTATGGCCTCGAAAATCGCAGCCCACGCCGCCGACATCGCCAAGGGCGTCAAAGGCGCCAGGGATCAAGACGACCGAATGGCCGAGGCCCGGGCGGCCCTGGACTGGGAAAAGCAATTCGAAAACGCCATGGACCCGGAGACCGCCCGGAGGATCCGAGAGGAGCGGAAGCCCGAAAACGACGACAGCTGCTCCATGTGCGGCAAACTCTGCGCCATCCGCAGCATGAACAAAGCCCTGGCGGGACTGGAAATCGACATCCTGTGAGCAAAAAGTGTGTCCCCGAGAGGGACACACTTTTTTTGTGGGAATTTCGTTGTTTTCTACGAGTATTTCACTTGTATCGTCGGTCCGTGGATTTGGGCCGTGGAGTGGATCCTACGAAAGAGAAATCATCTGCTTCGGGATTCTGTGGAGGCTTCGCTGGTGGTCTTACGATTTCATAAAAACTCCCATATGCTACGGTAAATCCCTGGATGTTCATTTGCGTTGCTTGTGGCAACGGCTCTTTTGGCGATAAGATGGGGCTGTAAATACAAGGAGGTACACTATGTTGAGTGAAAACATAAGGAACCTGAGAAAGTCAAAGGGCCTCTCCCAAGAAGAACTTGCCATTCAATTGAATGTGGTGCGGCAGACCATATCCAAGTGGGAGAATGGATTGTCCGTTCCGGATTCAACGATGTTGATTTCCTTGGCAAATGAATTGGATACTTCCGTCAGCGCATTACTTGGGGAAACAATCACAGAGACGGGGACCGACGATTTAAAAACAATTTCTGAGAAGCTGGAGGTAATTAATTTACAGCTGGCAAAGAGAAGTATGGCAAGGGTGAAAACCGTCCGTTGGATGTTGATTTTACTGTGTGGGATCATTGCCGCGATCTTTCTAGCGCTGATGGGGATCAATGGTTCCTATCTAAATTGGGATGAAAGCAATCCTGAATTATTGGTCGCAGGAACCATCCTCCATGGCTTTGAATTTGTATTTGTGAGGCTTGCACCCATTGTGTTTTTGGCATTGGTTGTTGGCATCGTCATGACCTACAGGAAAAAATAAAGGCGACAAACAAAAACGCCCCTCTCCGGGGCGCAATTTTTTGGTTCTATGATTTCCGCTGGAGGATCTGCAAATATCCCTCGGCGGAATTTTTTTTGAAAAGCTTGAGACTTTCCGGAGCTTATACATTTATGGGGCCATGGTTTTCCAAAATACCTCGAAGGATGGCGATACTATCGTCGATGCACCGACTGCAGCGCTCTGCCTTGGCGGCATCGACTTTTGCCGGCGTCTGGAGTGCACGGACTTCCCGCAGAATTTCGGAACAATTGACGGAGCCGTGAATTTCCTTAAAGCCCTCCTCGAAACGAAGGGAATTTGCCTTTAGCAGCTCGCGATCATGGCCATAGGCGAGTCCCAAGACCATATTGGCGGCCACGACACAGCCACAGGTCTCCCCGCGGAAGCGGCCGCCTCCAAAAGCCGAGGCGATGCCATCGGCCAGTGCCGGATCAATGGCAAAATCTTCGGCGAAAGCGCCGAGTACTTTTTGGGCGCAGTTTCGATGTTTTTTATTTTCCATGGGAATACCTCTTGAAGTGAAGGACATTTGTTACATAAGTATGGGACTGCTGCTCCGCGACGCCCAAAGGGGGGAGGGGACACTGGCCATGTCCCTCCGCTGTTTAGTTGTTTTCCACCAGTTTTTCGGTCATTTTCCGGGGGGAGAATTTGGTCATGATGAGGATGTCTCCGGGGAGGATTTGGGTCTTCCCCGAGGGGATGATGGTGTCGATTCCCCGTTTCACCAGGATGATGCGATTGTCGTGCATTTGGGGGATCTCGGAGAGGGTGCGATTGCAGTACTGTTTTTGGTTTTCCACGACAATTTCCCGGAGGACCAGGTGCTCCCTGTCGTCGAAGCCCCGGGCGGCAAGGACCATGAGGTCCCCGGCTTCCAGGCGGGTCTGGCCGGTGGGGACGATGATCTCGTCTTTTCGGAGGATCATGGCCACCAAAAGTTCCGGTGGGAGGCGGAGTTCCTCCAGGGTCTGGTGGTACCAGCTGTGGGTGCCGTCCAGGTGGATTTTAATGAAGCTGATGTCGCTGTCCTCCTGGTAGTGGTTGAAGGTGAAGTTGATGTCGGAGTCCAGGTCCAGCATATCGAGTTTTTTGGCCACCCAGGGGAGGAAACTCCCCTGGAGGGAGATGGACATGATGACCATGCAGAAGACCAAATTGTAGAGATTGTAGGTAATGGGCACCCTGCTGAGGACCGCGCCAATGGCAAATACAATGGAGGCCGCACCCCGAAGGCCCGCCCAGGAGACCATGGCAATCTGGGAGAGATTGGCCTTGAGGGGGCCCAGGAGGAGGAGGGACACCGCCGGGCGGACCACAAAGGTGAGGGCTGCCATGAGGATCAGGGCCGGCAGGAGGACCGCCGGGAGCTGGACGGGGGTCACCAAGAGGCCCAGGAGGAAGAAGATCTGAAACTGGGCCACATTGGTGAGGACGTCGAAGAAGTGGATGAGGTATTTCTTCTGGGGGAGATTGGCATTTCCGATCCAAATGCCGCAGAGATAGGCCCCCAAGTAGCCATTGCCCTTGAAGTGGGCGGGGACGGCATAGGCGAGAATCATAATGGAGATGAGGAAGATGGTGTGGCTCTGCTGGGTGGGGAGAAGGTCCTGATGGAGGAGTTTCACCGCCATCCAGCCCAGGAGGATGCCAAAGAAGATCCCCATGACAATCTGCTGGATCAGGAGGATGGCCACATTGGGCACCTGGCCCGCCATAATGGCCACGGCCACGGTGGTGAGCATAAAGCTCATGGGGTCGTTGGAGCCGGACTCCACTTCCAGGAGGGAGTCGGTGTGGTATTTCAGGGCCAAATTTTTGGACCGGAGAATATTGAACACCGAGGCGGCATCGGTGGAGGAGATCACCGAGCCAATGAGGAAGCTCTCCATCCAGGAGAGGGAGAGTATGTAGTGAGCCGCCAGGGCCACGCCACCGGCAGTGGCCGCCACCCCCAGGGTGGACATCATGGCGGCGTGGGGCAGCACCGGTCGGGCCACCTTGATATTGGTTTCAAAGCCCCCGTAAAACATGATGAAGATGAGGCAGACGGAGCAGATGACATTCACCGCCTCGTAATTGTTGAAGTAGATTTTGAAGATGCCATTTTCCCCAAAGATCATGCCAATGACAATGAAAATCAGCAGGGAGGGGATGGTGATCTTCTCTAAAAATTGATTTAAAATGATGCAAATAAAGATGACAGCCCCCACCAGGAGGAGAGGTCCATTCAAATCAATCACCGCCTAGCTCTAATGGCTCCGGCTCCAGTTTAAAAAAAGACTATTCAAGGCCACGGGTGAAAGCCTGAAATAATCTCCATTCCAATTGCCAGAGCAAGTATTTGAAAGTGAATCTGCGATCTGCCTCCCTCCCAGCTGGGGCGGGGCAGAGATCTAACTAAAGTATAAGGAAAATGGCGGATTTTTTCAACTGTAGGAGGCCCCTATGGGTGGCCCGGAGGGGGATCCACGGGCCGGGAATTTTACCGGGGGCCTCTCCCTTTCGGGGGGGGTGGTTCCCGCGGCCCGTGGGAAAGGGACCCTTAAAAACTCGGCTGCTCCCTCGCCTTTGGAAGGAGCCCATGGGCCGTGGAAGCCTGAAAAACAGGGGCCCAGGGGATATTGAGAAAAATATATTTTTCCCATTGATAAGTATATAAGCATATGCTAATATTCTCGTGGAGGGATTCAATGGAAAAAGTATCATCGGAACACAGACAGAAAATGATCCAACGGGCCGATCTTCTAAAGGCCATAGGAAATCCCTTGCGCCTGTGCATCATTGAGAAGTTGATCCACGAGGGGCCCACCAGTGTCTCGGACATCACTTCCTGTATGGATGCCAGCCAGCCGGCGGTATCCCAGCATTTGCGGAAGCTCAAGGACATGGGCATTGTGGAGAGCCAAAAGGAAGAAAATCGGATCTACTACTCGTGTACGCGAGAGGATATAAAGAAGCTCATCGCTTGTTTGGATTTGGAGGTTTGAATGAAAATTGTCGTTATCGGCGGAGTCGCCGGGGGAGCCACTGCCATTGCCAGGCTCCGTCGCTTGGATGAGGATGCGGAAATCATACTTTTGGAGCGGGGGGCCTATGTGAGCTTCGCCAACTGTGGCCTGCCCTACTATGTGGGGGGCGCCATTGCCACTCGGGATGCCCTCTTTGTCACCACTGACGAGGACATCAAGAAGAAGTACCATGTGGACGTCCGGGTGGAAAATGAGGTCCTCTCCATCGACCCCGAGGGGAAGAAGCTTCAGGTGAAGAATCACAAAAATGGCCAGGAGTATGAGCTGGACTACGACAAGCTCCTCATCTCCACCGGCTCCCATCCCTTTGTGCCCAATGTAAAGGGCATCGAGAGTGACAATGTGTTCACCCTCTGGAACATCCCCGATGTGGACCGGATCACCAAATTTGTGGAGGAGCGCCGCCCCAAGAGGGCCGTGGTCATCGGCGCGGGCTTCATTGGCCTGGAGATGGCGGAGAACCTGGTGGACCGGGGCATCGACGTTTCCGTGGTGGAAATGGCCGATCAGGTGATGCCTCCCCTGGACGCCGACATGGCCCGCCTGGTGGAAAACCACATGGTGAGCAAGGGAGTCCACCTCTACTTGGGGGACGGCTTCAAGAGCATTGAGGACGGGGGCAAGACCCTGGCCCTGAACTCCGGGAAGAACTTGGATGCCGATCTCATCATCATGTCCATTGGGGTGCGGCCCAACAGTGAGCTGGCCAAGGAAGCAGGGCTGAAGCTCACGGAGCGGGGCCACATTGAGGTGGACCAGTACATGCGCACCTCCAATGAGGACATCTACGCCATTGGGGACGTCATCAGCGTGAGAGATTTCATCACCGGGGATGCCGCCGCCATTCCCCTGGCGGGGCCCGCCAACAAGCAGGGCCGGGAAGTGGCTCAAAACATCCTGGGCGTGGGGGAAGAAAAGGCCTATGTGGGCACCATGGGCACCAGTGTGGCCAAGGTCTTCGACCTCACCGTGGCTTCCGTGGGTCTCAATGAAAAGGCCTTGAAGCGAAATGGCAAGGTCTACAAGGAAGACTACTTTGTGAGCATCATTCACCCCATGAGCCACGCCGGCTACTATCCCGGGGCCACGCCCCTGAGCCTGAAGCTCATCTACGGCAAGGACGGGCAGGTGCTGGGGGCCCAAATTGTGGGCTACGATGGGGTGGATAAGCGCATCGACACCATTGCCACCACCATCCACTTCCACGGCACCGTGGACGACTTGAGCCAGTTGGAGCTGGCCTATGCGCCCCCCTATTCCTCGGCCAAGGACCCGGTGAACTTTGCGGGCTTCACGGCACGAAATGTCCTGGACGGCCTCTCCGATCCCGTCCTCTACGGGGAGTATGAGGAGCACAGGGAGAAGTACACCCTCCTGGACGTTCGGGAGGAGACGGAGACGGTCTCCGGCCTCCTCGACGGGGCCATCAATATTCCCCTCACGGAGCTCAGGGAGCGCTTCAGTGAGCTGGACCCCGAGAAGCACTATCTGGTCTACTGCGCCGTGGGCCTTCGGGGCTATATTGGGGAGCGGATTTTGAGGAGCAAGGGCTACAAGGCCAGCAATCTGGTGGGGGGCCACCGCACGGCCATGGACCTCACCGCCGATCCCCAGAGCCTGGTGGGCCTCAGCGGCCCCGTGGCCACCGATCAGGACAAATTTGTCCCTCAGGCGGAGGCCCCCAAGGAAGTGAAGGTCCTCAATGTCTGCGGCATGAGCTGCCCCGGCCCTGTGGTTCAGGTGTCCAAGGCCATGGCGGATCTCCCCGACGGGCAGATTTTGAAAGTGACGGCCACCGACCCCGGCTTCGCTCGGGACATTGTGTCCTGGTCTGAAAACACCGGCAACACCCTCATCAGCCGGGAGGAGAGCAAGGGCACCTTCACCGCCGTCCTCCAAAAGGGCAAGGGGGGACAGCTCCCCACAGCGGCCCAGCCCCAGCAGGCCGCCCCGGCCACCAAGGAAAAGACCATGATCATCTTTGATGGGGATCTGGACCGGGCCATTGCCGCCTTCATCATTGCCACCGGCTCCGCCGCCATGGGCAATAAGGTCCACATGTTCTTCACCTTCTGGGGCCTGTCCATCCTCCGGAAGGAGAACGGCCCCAAAGTTCGGAAGGACTTCATGGGCAATATGTTCTCCGCCATGCTCCCCAAGGGCTCCAAGAAACTGGGCCTGTCCAAGATGAACTTCCTGGGCATGGGCTCCAAGATGATTCGCTCCGTCATGAAGGACAAGGGGGTGGACAGCCTGGAGGCCCTGATCCAGCAGGCCATCGACGCCGGGGTGGAATTGACCGCCTGCCAAATGACCATGGACATCATGGGCCTCACCCAAGAGGAACTCATCGATGGCGTGAAAATTGGCGGCGTGGCCACCATGCTTGCGGACAACGACAAGTCCAATATGAATCTGTTCATCTAATTTCCAGGGAAATTGGAGAAAAATCAAGACACGAAAAGCGGCTCCCAACTCGGGGGCCGTTTTTTTGCGGGGAGGAGGCAGCGGCCGGCCCCTCGCCTTGGTTTGGATTTCATAAGGTGTTACAATGAACTCAATATTGGTTTTGAAATATTTTGGAGGTGAAGATTTTGTCGCTCTTGGAATTTAGAGAGGTCTCCTTTGAGGCGGGGGGAAAACCCATCCTACAATCGGTCTCCCTGGAGGTGGAGAGGGGGGACTTTATCTCGGTGGTGGGGCCCTCGGGGAGTGGAAAGAGCACCCTCCTCAAGCTCTGCAGCAATCTCATCAGCCCCACTTCCGGGGAAATTATCTTCGACGGGGAGAACTATCTCAACTACCGTCCCGAGGAATTGAGAATGAGAATTGCCTATGTTTTTCAGACCCCCTATCTCTTTGGTGAGACGGTGAGGGACAATATGGAATTTCCCTATGCCGTGAGAAATCGCAAATACGATCCGGCCCGGGTGGAGGAGCTCTTTGCCACCTTCCAGATGTCCCCGGACTATCTCAATCGGGAGGTGCAAAATCTCTCGGGGGGAGAGATGCAGCGGATCTCCCTCATTCGCTCCCTCCTCTTTTTGCCGGAGATCCTCCTCTTGGATGAGGCCACTTCGGCCCTGGATGTGGAGAATGCGGAGATTGTGGAGGGGGCCATGGTGGACCTCAACCGGGAGGGCAGAACCATACTCTGGATCACCCACAATCCTCAGCAGCGGGAGAAGTACGCCAATCGGGTTCTGACCCTGGAGGATGGCCGGGTGAAATCCCTGGAGGAGGTGATTCGATGAATCAAATGAACTACATTGGGGTGGAGGCCCTGTTGATCTCCTCCTCCCTGGTGATGATCAGCCTGTTTTTCTCCTACTGGCAGAAACTGAAGCTGGAGAAGGAAGTCATTGTGGGGGTTTTGAGGGCCATTGTCCAATTGGTGGCCGTGGGCTATGTCCTGGAGTACATCTTCGGCATCGACAATCCCATCTACACCACCCTCCTCATCGCCTTTATGATCTTCAATGCCTCCTACAATGCGGCCAAGAGGGGAAAGGGCATTGTCAATGCCCTGCCCATCTCCTTTCTCTCCATTGCCGTGGGGGCCTCCATCACCCTGTCGGTCTTGGTCTTCTCCGGGAGCATCGCCTATGAGCCCTATCAGGTGATTCCCGTCAGCGGCATGATTGTGGGCAATGCCATGGTGGCCCTGGGCCTGTCCTACAAGAGGATGCTGGCCCAGTTCAAGGACAAGAGGCAGGAAGTGGAGACGAAGCTGGCCCTGGGGGCGGGGATTCTCCCCTCCTCCATTGAGATCATTCGGGAGTCCATTAAGACGGGGATGCTCCCCACCATCGACTCCGCCAAGACCCTGGGCATTGTGAGCCTCCCGGGGATGATGACGGGGCTCATTCTGGCGGGGACGCCTCCCCTCAATGCCATTAAGTATCAGATTATGGTGACCTTCATGCTCCTTTCCACCACCTCCATCTCCTCCTTTATCGCCTGCTATCTCTCCTACAAGGGCTTTTTCAACGAGCGGAAGCAGCTGATATACAGCGAGGGGACCAGAGAGCAATGAGTGGAAAGCCCTGTGAGGAGGGGCCATGAATGTAGATGAAGGAGGGAAAAATATGGGCCCAGTGGAAAAAATTGTAGCAGAGCAGCGGGAGTTTTTCCGGCGGGGGACCACCCGGCCCGTGGCCCATCGCCGGGAGGCCCTGAAAAAATTGAGAGGGGCCCTGGCCCGGTACGAGGAGGAAATTATGGAGGCCCTCCGGCTGGATCTGGGGAAGTCCCCCAGTGAGAGCTATATGACGGAGCTGGCCATGGTTTACAGCGAGATCAAGACCGCCCTCAGAGGAGTGAACAAGTGGTCCCGGCCCCAGAGGAAGGGCCAGAGCCTGGCCACCTTCCCTTCGGTGAACACCGTCCACTCCGAGCCCTATGGGGTGGTCCTCATCATGGCCCCGTGGAACTATCCCTTCTATCTCACCCTGGCCCCCCTGGTGGGGGCCGTGGCCGCGGGCAATTGCGTCGTCCTCAAGGGCTCCAGAAACAGCCCCCACTCCTCCGGGCTCATTAAGAGAATCGTGGACGAGACCTTTGGGGCGGAGTACATCCACTGTGTGGACCCCGATGTAGCCTATGAGGAGGTCTTGGCCCCCAGGTACGACTACATTCTCTTCACCGGCAGCCCCGGTGTGGGGAAAAAGATCATGAAGGTGGCCAGTGAAAATCTCACTCCTGTCACTCTGGAGCTGGGGGGCAAGAGCCCCTGCTTTGTGGACGAGACGGCGGACATCGCCCTGGCGGCCAAGCGGATCGCCTGGGGGAAATTCCTCAATGCCGGACAGACCTGCATCTCCGTGGACTATGTGCTGGTTCATCGACAGGTGAAGGGGGACTTCCTCGAGGCCCTCAAGGGGGAAATTGAAAAGAACTATCCTATGGACGAGTCCTTCCCCAAAATCATCAATAAAAAGCACTTTCAGCGACTGAAAGCCCTCATGGGCACGGAAGAATATTGGGGCGGGGCAGTGGACGAGGCAGCCAATAAAATCGGCCCCACCATCTTCCCGAATTCCAACTTTTCCAGGGAGATCATGAAGGAGGAGATCTTCGGGCCCATCCTCCCCATCATCGAGTATGATCATTTGGACGAGGCCATGGCCCGGGTCCGGGAGGGGGAGAAGCCCCTGGCCTGCTATCTCTTCAGCCGAAGTGGGGAGCACCAGAAGAAAATCCTGGAGGGCCTCTCCTTTGGGGGCGGCTGCATCAACGATGTCATCCTCCACATCTCCAACGACAAACTGCCCTTCGGGGGCGTGGGCAACAGCGGCATGGGCCACTACCACGGCCGATACGGCTTCGACACCTTCAGCCACCAAAAGGCAGTGGTGAAGAGCGCCACTTTCCTGGACCTCCCCTTCCGCTACAAGCCCTTCAACGACAAAAAACTGGCCCTCCTCCGGAAACTCTACGGGGGAAAATAGCCGAGCAATCGAGAAACAAAATCTCCGGGAGATCCGGGGATTTTTTATTTCCCATCCTTACAAAGTCCTTAATCTTTTCCCCTAAAGTGGAAGTGAGAAAAGGAGGGACCAATGAATACGGAATACATTTTGGAAACAAAGGGTCTCAGTAAGGAATTTCGGGGCCAGCGGGCGGTGGACGGCGTCTCCCTGAAGGTGCGACGGGGGACGGTCTACGGTCTCCTGGGGCCCAATGGGGCGGGGAAGTCCACCCTGTTGAAGATGCTGGTGGGGATGGCCCGGCCCAGTGGGGGGCAGATCCTCTATCGGGGGCGGCCCTGGAGCCGGAGGGATCTGGCTCAGATGGGGGGCCTCATCGAAAGTCCCCCCATCTATGGCAATCTCACTGCCAGGGAAAATCTCAGATTGCGGGGCCTCCTCTTGGGGCTTACTCGGGAGCGGGAGGAGGAGGTACTGGAACTGGTGGGCCTGGAGGGGACGGGGAGGAAGAAGAGCCGCCAGTTCTCCCTGGGGATGAAGCAGCGGCTGGGGATTGCCCTGGCCCTCCTCCATGAGCCCCAGCTTCTGATCTTGGACGAGCCCACCAATGGCCTGGACCCCCTGGGCATGGAGGAGCTCCGGGCCCTCATTGGCAGTCTTCCCCGGGAGGGGATCACGGTGATTCTCTCCAGTCACTACCTGGGGGAAGTGGCCCGGGTGGCCCAGGATGTGGCCATCCTCCAGGGGGGACGGCTGGAGTATGAGGGTCCCTTGGAATCCGGGGCGAATCTGGAGGAGATCTTCATGGAACAGATGAGGGGAAAGGGGGCGCTACTGGTATGAGGGCTTATCTTTTGGGAGAAACCCTGAAGTACCGGAGGACTCTGGTGGGGAAGATTCCCCTCCTGGCCCCCCTGGGGACAATTCTGGCGGCCCTGATCCTCATGCCCGCCTATTTCACCGTCAATGGCTACAATTGGTGGTATGTCTTTCTGCTGCCGGGGACCGCGGCCCTCCTGGCGGGGCTCATGGTGGAGGGGGAGGAGAAGAGCCACTGGGGCGGGGTCCACAGCTTGGATCTCTCCTTCGAAAAGCTGTGGGCCGCCAAGGTGGCAGTGGCGGGGGGTTACCTCCTTTTGGCCATTGCCCTCCACCTCCTGGGGATGGTCCTCCTCCAGGGGCTCCTCCCCCGGCAATTGGGGGGAAACTATCCCCCGGGGCAATTGGCCCTGGCCAGTGGCATCCTCTTTCTCACCAGTCTGTGGCAGCTTCCCCTCTGCCTCCATCTGGCCAAGAGTTGGGGGCTCTTTCTCACAGTGATGGTTCACAGTGCCCTGAGTTTTCTCCTGGGGATCTTCACATGGGACGGAGCCCTGGGGCCACTGCTGCCCCAAAGTTGGGCCATGGGGGCCATGGTGGAGGTTTTGGGCATACTGCCCAGTGGCATCCCCACGGATGGGGGCGGGACCGCCCTCTCCTGGGGACTGGTCCGGGCCTGCGCTCTCTCGGCGGCCCTCTGCCTCCTGGGGACTTGGGCCACGGGAAAGTGGTTTTCCAGGAGGGAGGCGCCATGATGAACAGCTTCAAGGCCTCCCTCTATAGCTGGAAGGGGACCGCCCTGGCCTGGGTGCACCTCCTCCTGCCCCTGGGGGCGAGCCTCCTCTTTTCCCTGGCATGGCGGGGGACTTCCCTGAGAAATCTGGACCTGGTGAAGCTGTGGCAGCTCTATCTCATGGCCCTGGGCGGGGCCCTGCCCACAGTCATTGCCGCCGTCACTGGGGCGGTGGCCGCTCAGGAGGAGGGGGCGGGCCACTATCAAAATCTCCTGACCCTCCCCTCCAGGTCTCGGACTTACTTGGGGAAGCTCCTCCTCCTCTGGCTGGGGGGGAGCCTCTCCCTGGGTCTCGCCCTCCTCCTCTTTGCCCTGATGAACCCCGCTCCCAGAGGGACCGCTCTCCTCACGGAGTTCCTCCTCTTGTCGGCGGGGACCCTGGCCCCCTACGCCATCCACTTTTGGCTCTCCCTCAAGTGGGGCGGCGGGGCCTCCCTGGGCCTGGGGCTCCTGGCCTCCCTCCTCTGCCTCATCAGCTACACGGCACTGGGGGACGGCCTCTGGTACTACTTCCCCGGTTCCTGGGCGGGGCGCCTTGCCGCCACTCATCTGGTGGCGAGGGGGGAGCTGTGGGCCTTGGAACTGAGCCGGTGGCTCAGGGTGGGCCCTCCGGTGACAGGGGTCCTTCTCCTGGCCTCCTTCCTCTGGTTTTGCCGCTGTGAGGAGGCCTCTCTCCGGGGATAGCTTTTGTTACAATGGGTCATATAAGTGAAAACTTGGAGGTGAAATCATGGCCAGAATATTGGTAGTGGACGATGAGGCCGATCTATTACAATTGGTGAAGCAGATTTTGGAGAGGGAGGGCCACCGAGTGGCCACCTATGAGAGTCCCCTGGAGGTGCCCCGGGAGGAGCTGGGGCGCTGCGATCTCATTCTCCTGGATGTGATGATGCCCGGCATGGATGGCCTGGCCTACTGCAGGGAGATTCGCCCCCTGGTGGACGGGCCCATAGTCTTTCTCACGGCCAAGAGTCAGGAGGCTCAGGTGGTGGAGGGCTTCAGTGCCGGAGGGGACGACTACATCGTCAAGCCCTTTGGGGTGGAGGAACTCTCGGCCCGGGTGGCGGCCCACTTGCGGCGGGAGCACCGGGAGCGCCACCACCACCTCCACCGGGGGAAGGTCCACCTGGATCTCTCCGCCCGGGAGATCTCCGTGGGAGAGGAGCTGATTCCCCTCACCAAGTCGGAGTATGAGATCTGCGAGCTTTTGGCCAAGAGGCGGGGGCAGGTCTTCTCCCGGGAACAGATCTACCAGCAGATCTTTGGCTGGGAGGGGACCGGGGAGGCCTCGGCCATCTCCGAGCACATCAAAAATATTCGGGGGAAATTCCAAAAGCATGGGGAGCAGCCCATAGCCACCGTGTGGGGGATTGGCTACAAATGGCAGTGAAAAGACAGGGCAGGCCCCTGAAATTCATCCTCTTTCAGTATCTTCTCAGTACCGCCCTGGTCCTGGTGGCGGCCCTGGGACTGAGCCTCATTGCCGTGACTTTCCTCTCCTCCAGGTGGATGGTCCCCGCCAATGAAACGGAAAACCAAATTTTGCAGAGGAAGTCCCAGCTGATCTCGGGGTCGGAATTTGATCCTCAGCTTCTGCCCAGCCACAGCCGCTATCTCCTCCTCTCCCCGGAGGGGGAGATCCTCCAAACGGACATGGAGCCGGAGCTCCAAGAGAGGGCCCTGGAGTTCCACGGGGGAGGGGGAATGGCCACTCCCTCCTCCTCCTTTATGGAACTTGAGCGGGCCGACGGCTCTCTCATTTTGAACTATCCTGTCCGGGCCCACTACAAGCTCCCCTGGATGGAGGCCCACCTTCCGGGGCCCAATGTGATGCTGGCCCTACTGGTCCTCCTCCTCTGTCTGGGGGGCGTCCTCTGGATCACCCTCCTCTGGGGGCGAAAAATCACCGGGGAGATGGCTCCCATCTTCCGGGCCTCCCGGGAAATTGGCAGACAGAACTTGGACTTCACTCTGGAATCCTCCCAGGTGGCGGAGTTCAATGAACTCCTGGAGGGTTTGGAGGAGCTGAGGGTGGCCCTGGGGGACGCCCTCCGGGAAAATTGGCTCAGGGAGGAGGAGCGGAGAAATGGCATCTCCGCCCTGGCCCACGACCTGAAGACCCCCCTGGCGGTGATCCAGGGCAATGGCCAGCTCCTCCAGGCCACGGAGCTATCCCGGGAGCAGGAGCGCTATGTGGCCTATATTCTGAAAAATGTCCAGCGCCTGGAGGACTACAGCCGGGCCCTCAGGGCCATGAATGAGTCCCTGAATCTGGAACCCTCCTGGCAGATTTTGGAAGTGGGGGACTTCGCCGAAAAAATGGCGGATCTGGCCGGGGAGATTGCAGCGGCCCGGGGAGTGGACTGCCTTTTACGGATACAAGTGGGGGAGGGAAAGCTCCGGGGGGACCTCCAGCTCCTCACCCGGGCGGTGGAAAATATTGTGGCCAATGGCCTGGCCTATGGCAGGGGGCCCCTGGAATTTCACGGGGAATGGCAGGGGAAGACTCTGAAGCTCACGGTGGTGGACCACGGTCCGGGATTTTCCCCCCAGGCCCTGGAGCGGGCCACGGAGCAATTTTACCGGGGGGATGAGAGTCGCTCCGGTGGGGGGCACTATGGCATGGGCCTCTACATCGCCCGGCAGATTCTGGAGGGCCACGGAGGGGGCCTCATTCTGAAAAATCTCCAGGAGGGCCCGGGCGGAGTTGTGGAGCTGCACCTCCCCCTCCTGGAGGAGGGAGGGCTTCCCACCACATCTTCACAAAATATTCAAGGAAAAATAGACAAATTGTAATCAATATGTAAAAACTTTCCATCAAGATCTGTGTTACCATGGCCTTAAAATAAGGAGGAACACATATGAAGAAAACATTTTTTCTGGCTCTTGCCTGTCTTTTTCTCATGAGTGGCATGGTCTTTGCCCAGGAGGGGGAGGAGGCCAAGAAAGCCGAGGGCTATCAGCTCTACTTCGGCGAAGTAACAGAGGTCATGGACGAGGGGAAGTTCACGGAAATTTTGGTGAAGAATGAACTCCACGGGGAAGAGGGCCTGGAGGAGGTCTACCTCTATGTGGATGAGGCCCTCATTGTGGACCTGGCCACAGGAGAACTGGTGGAGGAGCACAGCTTCACCAAAGGGGAGAAGATTCAGTATTTCTTCAAGGACAACACCCCGGTGATGCAGTCCCTGCCCCCCAAGCTCTCCCCCGATGTGGTGGCCATTCACCTGGATGAGGCCCAGTTCTCCCTGGATGTGGATCACTTTGACGGCGAGGGCCGTGGAGTCAGCAATCGCCTGGTGATCAATGTGGCAGATGACACCGTGGGGCAAAATGTAAAGGGCGAGGAAGTGAAGGATGTCCTGGACAAGGATCTGGCCGTCCTCTACACCGTGGCCACCAGGTCCCTGCCCCCCATTGCCACTCCCGACAAGATTCTGGTTCTGGAAGACAAAAATGGGCCCGTGAGCCTCTTCGATTTCAGAGCCCCCATGGAAAAGGGCTTCTATCTGAGAAAGTACTATGAGGCTCTGGGGGCCACCGTGGAGTGGAACCAGCAGTACCGGGAGATCTCCATTACCATGGGGGAAAAATCCGTGGCCATTATGATTCTGAAGCCCCAACTCCAAATGGGTGATGAGAAGCGCATCCTGGAGAACTTCACTGTGGAGGATGGCATCAGCTATATCTCCCAGGAGGATGTGGAGCGAATCAACGATTATCTCTTGAAATAGCACGAAGCGAGGTCTCAGACCTCGCTTTTTTCTTTGGACGGAAGACTTTGGCCCGGGGGAGAAGTTTGTTAAATCTGTGTTAAATCCCTTTCGGGAGCCCTCCTGAACGGTATAATGGGTGTTGAAATAGTTTGCCCAGGATTGTTCAAGGAGGAAGGCATGAAGAAGGCGCTCAAGATTTTTGGAGTCATCATTCTGATCCTGGTCCTTTTGGGGGCCGCGGGGATCAGTGTGTTCACGGGGAGGGCGGTGACGGAGGAGGCCACCCAACTGGTAAGTCGGGAGGAGACCATTCAGCACAAAGCCCTCTACCGAGAGGAGTACGAGGCCTTTGCCGCCAAGTATCCCGTGGAAGAGGTGGGGATTCCCTCCACCACTTTCGACTATGAGATCCCCGGAATCTTGGCAAAGGGGGAGGGGAGTGGCCATGTGGCAGTCCTCCTCCACGGCCTGGGGGGCACCAAGACCTCCATGTCGGCGGTGGCGGAGCAGCTTCTCAATCTGGGCTTCGATGTCCTCATCTGTGATCAGAGAAATTCCGGGGAGCACCCGGCGGAGGAGAACAGCTTCGGCATCCTGGAGTCCTACGATGCCCTGGACGCCCTGGCCTACGCCCGGGAAATGGCAGGCCCGGAGGGCAAGGTCCTCCTCTACGGGGAGTCCTTTGGGGGCTCCACGGCGGTGATGGCCGTGGCCCGGGATGCCACCAATGTGGACGCCCTCATCCTGGACTCCCCCCTGACCCGGGGAGGGGACCTCTTTCTAGAGACCCTGGCCGAGGTGGAGGCCCAGGAGGGGATTCCCGCTAGCTTCATGGCCCTTACGGCCAATGGCTATGCCCGGATGAAGTACGGCTTCAGCTTCAGTGAGGCCAATGCCGCAGATTGGATTCAGGGCAAGGAGCTGGACTTTCCCGTGCTACTCATCGCCTCCCCAGTGGATGAGGTCCTCTCCTACGAGGACATGGTGGCCCTCTACGAGAGTCTGGAGAGCGAGGAGAAGGAACTCTATGTGGACGAAAAATACGGCCACATCGGCCTGGCAACCCAGGGACCAGAGGAGTACCGGAGCCTCTTGGAGGGCTTCTTCCAGCGCCACCTCTAGTTTGAGAAACAGGGGAGCCGAGAAGACATTTCCACTGCCCTTGAAAACGGACAACAAAAGAAAAATAAAGTTAGCTAAAAGATTACTCTTTGGAAAATGTTAAGTGTACTTGACAAAAATCAGAAAATACCATATCCTATAAACAACAGTACCCGACACGCCTCTTAACAATGCGGACCACGTCGGGTCTTTGATTTTAAGGAGAAAAAATGAAAAAAACTCATCAAGAGCCAATGAATCTAAATGACCAAATTAAAAATCTAATATCTCTAAATTTAGAAATTGGTGATAAAGTATATGCAAAAAAAATTCTTGACAATGTATCTTATTATAGGCTGGTCAAAGCTTATAGTATAACTTTGAAAAAAGATGGGAAATATATCGATGGAACGTCTTTTGAAAATATAGTTGAACTTTATCAGTTTGATGTGGAATTTCGACACATTTTATTTTCTTTAATTGAAAACATAGAAGTACGTTTAAGGGCGGTAATAACAAATTATTTTTCATTGAAATATGGAAATTTCGGATATGAAAACATAAATAATTACGATAATAAATACGGTCAACAAAAAGTTCTAAATGAGCTACATAGAGAGATAGATAGAAACAAAAGATCTCCTTTTATAAAGAATTTTAAAGAGAATTACGAGGGTGGGAAAATACCTTTATATGCTGCAATGGAAGTGACAAGCTTCGGGACACTATCTAAGATGTATAGGAATATGAAAGCTGAGGACAAGAGAGAAATTGCGAGAAAGTTTGATGTCGATTATACTTATTTACAATCTTGGATAGAAAACTTGGCGTATGTCAGAAATATTTGTGCCCATTATGGAAGACTGTATGGAGCAAAATTGACAAAGTCTCCAGCACTGTACAAAGAATACAAAGCACAAAATATATCCAATAATATGATTTTTGCGACCATTCTAAATCTAAAAATCTTAGCTGATGAGGCATATTATGAGGAATTTTATAATCGTTTGTTAGAAATAATCAAGAAATATAAATCTGTAGATTTAAAAAATCTAGGATTTGTTGCGGGTTGGGATGACCTATTAAACAAATCTCTATAGCCTGAAAGGGCTAAGGGGCACTGCAGGGGGCGGTGTCTCTTTTTTTGTGTAAAATGGTAAATTTAATCTTCGGTTAATGTTTTTGGCCCCTTGGGTTAATGCTGCTGTTCTATGCTGTACTCAGATGAAAAGGATCTGAGAGAGGGAGAGGATGGGCGAGATGAGGCGAGGGTTTGTTTTTCTGATTGTGTTTTTCATATTGGGGTGTTTTGGTGGGAAGGTTCAGGCTCAGGGTGAGCTCCCCTCGGGCCTTTCCCGGGGGGAGATTGCCCGGACGGTGGAGGACTATGTGGCGGAGCACCGGGAGACCATGGCCGGCCTGAGTCTCGCCATCTTTGAGGGGGATGAGGTCCTCTATGAGGGTCACTTTGGCCACCAGGATCTGGAGGCCGGCACGGAGGTGGACGGAGAGACGGTCTATGAGTGGGGCTCCACCTCCAAGCTCTTCATTTGGATTTCGGTGATGCAGTTGGTGGAGGCGGGAAAGCTGGACCTCTCGGAGGACATCCGAGCTTATCTCCCGGAGGATTTTTTGCAGAATCTCAGCTACGACCTCCCCATCACCCTACTGGATCTCATGAACCACCAGGGGGGCTTTCAGGAGACCTACTTCATTCAGACCCCCCACCGGGAGGAGATTTTGCCCCTGGGGGAGGCCTTGAGCTTCCACCCTCCCAGGCAGATCTTCCCCCCGGGGGTGGTGACGGCCTATTCCAACTGGGGGGCCGCACTGGCCGCCTACATTGTCCAGGAGGTCAGTGGCATGGACTATGTGCGCTATGTCCACCGCCACATTCTGGAGCCTTTGGGGATGGAAAAGACCTCCGTGGGGGCCGACTACGGGGACAGTCCCGGAGTTCTGGAGAAAAGACTGGCCCTTCAGTGCTATGATGGGGAGGGGGAGAAGATCCCCGGCCGGGGCCTCTACTACATACAGCTCTATCCCGCTGGGAGTGCCGTGGGTCCCCTGGAGGACTTTCTCACCTTTGCCCGGGCCCTGATTCCCAGGGAGGGGGAGGCGGGGCCCCTCTTTCAGAGGGCGGAGACCTGGGAGCTCCTCTACAGCCCCAGCAGTTTTTACGGGGACAGCGGCGTGGGCAACAGTCACCACGGCTTCTTCGCCAGCCAGTACGGGGTCACCACTCTGGGCCACGGGGGCAATACCTTTGGCTGCTCCTCCATGATTCAGTTTGAACCCGAGACGGGACTGGGGATGGTGGTCCTCACCAATCAGGCCCACGAACAGGTCTACAATTACGATTTTTACGAGGAGATCTTCGGCAGCTTCAGCGATTCCACCCTGGCGGATTTGGCGCGGGAGGTGCCCGGGGGCCTGGTCATCAGTGCCAGGACCATTCAGGAGGGGCCCCTCTCCATTTTGGGGACCACGGGAATCCTCTCCTTTGGGGAGGAGGACTTGGACAGCTGGTGGTATGGGGAGGGAAAGCACATCTACGGGGGCTACACCGATTACCGGGTGGACAGCCTGAGGAGTGTAAAAAATCTCCTGGCCGCCCTGGTCATTCCCCTGGGGGGAATCTACGGCATCATCACCCTCCTGGTGGGGGGCCTCCTTTTGGGGCTGATTCGCGGGGAGGGGGAAGTCCGCCCTCTGAGGAAGTGGAATTACACCGTGAGCCTCCTCTTGGGCCTCACCTTCGCCAATTTGGCGGTCCTCATTGGCAGGATTCACCTGGGCAATACCACCGGGGACATTGGCCCCGTGGAGAGCTATATGGCTCAGAGCGGCCTCATGGGCCTCTTGGGCCTGGGCCTGTTGTCCAGTCTGCTCTGGGGGCTGAAGTACTTGCGCTGGAACCCCTACCGAGAGGGCAGGGGCGAAACTTTCAAATACATCTGTACGACAATCCTGGCCCTACTGACCCTGGCAGTGATGATTCACTTTGATCTCTACCAGTTTTGGGCCCTGTGAGGAGGGGAGCACATGGCCAATATACTCATTGCAGACGACGAGAGGGAAATCCTCCGCCTATTGAAAATGTACTTGGAGGCAGACGGCCACCGGGTCCTGGAGGCCACCGACGGGGAGGGGGCCCTGGCCCTCTTTCAAGGGGAGGCCGTGGATCTCGCCCTGGTGGACATTATGATGCCCAAAAAGGACGGCTACGAGGTCATTCAACAGATTCGGAGGACGAGCGCCATTCCCATCCTGGTCATCTCCGCCAAAGTGGGCCTCTCCGACCGAGTCTTTGGCATGGACCTGGGGGCCGATGACTACATCACCAAGCCCTTTGAGCCCCTGGAGGTGGCGGCCAAAGTTCGGGCCCACCTCCGCCGGGAGGAGCGGCGGGAGGGGGCGGAGCAGTTTTTGACTCTGGGGCACTTGGTCCTGGACACCCACCGGTGCACCGTCACTGTGGGGGAGGAGCTCCACCAGCTCACCAAGGTGGAGTACCGGGTCCTGGAGCTTCTTATGAGGGAGCCCAGGAGAATCTTCACCAAGGAGCAGATCTACCGCCACGGCTGGGGGGAGGAGTATCTCATGGACGACAACAGCCTCCGGGTGATCATCAGTCGACTCCGGGAGAAAATTGGCAGGGAGACCATTAAAACCATTCGGGGTCTGGGCTACAGATTGGAGATGGACCATGAAGCTTAAAAGGCAGATCATCCGCTACTTTGTCCTCTTCAGCGGTCTGATCCTCATTCTGGAATCGGCAGTGGAAAATATTTTTCTGGACTATATCTTCCCCGCCCGAGCCACCACTGAGCTCCGGGCCGTCCTCATCCTCCTGGCCTATGGCCTCGCCGTGGCGGGGGTCTTCGCCCTCTTTAGCTTTCTCTTCTACCGCTCCACGGCCCGGGCGGTGGAGGGGGAGAGTGCCCGGCGAGTGGAGGAGCAGAACCGCCGCTACGCCTATATCTGCCACGATCTCAAGACCCCCATGACCTCGGTCCAGGGCTTTGCCCGGGCCCTCAAGGACGGGAAGGTGCCCCAGGGGGAGGAGGGGGAGATTCTGGAGATTATTTTGGAGAAGAGCCGCTACGCCGGGGAGCTCTTGGAGAGCATGTACACCTACGCCACCCTGGATGAGGGGGGGAGATTTCAGCGGGAGCGGGGGGACCTCTGCGCCCTGGTCCGGGAGGTGACCATCGCCCACTATCACGAATTTGAGGACAGGGGCATTGCACTGGAGCTGGACATTCCCCAGGAGGCCATTTTCGCCAGTTTAGACCAGCAACAAATGAGGCGGGCCCTGGCCAATTTAGTGATCAATGGCTACAAGTACAATGAAGCGGGGAGCACCGTCCTCATTGAAGTGGCAGGGGAGGGCGACCGGGCCCGGGTCTCGGTGGCCGACAATGGCAGGCAGATCCCACCGGAGGAGGCGGAGTCCATCTTCCAGCCCTTCACCCGGGGGGACAGGGCCCGCTCCGGCAGTCAGGGCAATGGCCTGGGCCTTGCCATTGCAAAACTCATCGCCGAAAACCACGGGGGAAAGCTCCATCTGGACGGGGCGCCCCCAGTGGGAACCAAGGCCTTTGTCTTGGAGCTGCCCCGGATGAGCTGACCCATGGAAGAATGGGGGGAGAGCCCGTGGGCTCTCTTTTTTTGTGGGGAAACTGGTCCATTTTTATAAAAAAGTGATTTAGAAAAATTCAAAAATCCCCCCATCTGTGGAATAATATAAATATAAAAATGGTACAAATACAGCAGATGCAATTGGCGCTGCAAGAGAGAAAGAGAGGACGCCATGGAAGAGAAGAAAATTGCCATTCAGGAGACCTATGGAGAGCGATTTCAACACTGCTGGGGCTGCGGGCCCAGAAATGATCTGGGGATGCATCTCAAGTCCTATCCCCAGGGGCCGGACAGCTGCATCTGCGCCGTGACCCCACCGGAGGAGTACACCGGCGGGGTTCCCGCCAATCTCTTTGGGGGGATGATTGCCGTCATCTTCGACTGCCATGGCACCGCCTCCGCCGCCTGGTTTGCCCATCAGAAAAAGGGCCTGGAACTCACCGAGGACACCGTCATCGGCCGCCACATCACCGCTCGCTTGGAAGTGGACTTCAAAAAGCCCGTGCCCATGGGGGAGGAGATCACCGTCATCAGCCGGGCGGAGGAAGTGGGCGAGCGAAAAGTGGTCCTCACCATGGAAATGGAGGCAGCGGGAGAACTTCGGGCCAAGGCCAGAATGGTGGCCGTGGGGGTCAAGGACCACATGTAGTTATAAAAGTGCACAGATGATTCCATGTCCATCCCCTCGGGGATGGACAAAAAGTTTCAGGGGAAAGTGGGGAGAGATGAAGGTACTCATGAGTTTTATAGGGTCCCGGGAGGGGATGGAGGCCTATGCCAGTGGGGCAGATTTTAAGAAGACCCTGAGGGCGGCGGGGGTGGAGGGCATTGAACTGGTGCCCTGTGGCCCCCTGCCGGAGACCCTGGACCCCGGGGAAATTCAGGGCGTCCATCTGCCCTTTTACTCCTCCTGGATGGACTATGAATTTGGAAATCGGGCCGGGCTCATGGAGGAATTTGGCTCCCTGGAAGTGGCCCGGGAATTCTACCACTTCACCCCGGGGAACTATCACCGGTATTTTCAAGGGGCCATGGACCTGGCCCAGGAGCGGGGGGCCTATGCCGTCTTTCACATCTCCAATATTGGCACCCGGGAGTACTTCACCCGGAACTTTGGCTACAGCCACCGGGAGGTGGTGGCGGCCTCGGCGGAGGTGATCAACAAATTACTGGACGGGGGGAAGTACACGGTGCCCTTTCTCATGGAAAATCTCTACAGCCCCGGTCTCACCTTCCAGGACCCCGACCTCACGGAGCTCATCCTCTCCCGGGTGAACTACGAGAACAAGGGTTTTATGCTGGACACGGGCCACTTCTTCTGTGCCCACCCCCATCTGGCCACCGAGGACGAGGGCTGGGAGCTCCTGGAGAAAACCATCAGGGAACACGGCTTTTTAAAGGACTACATTCGGGGGATACACCTCCAGGCCTCCATTACAGGGGACATACAGAGGGAGTTCTGGAAAAATCCCCCGCCCATGGAGGAGGAGTTCTACCACCGCTTTGCCCAGATGTACCGCCACGTGGGCCGGGTGGACACCCACGACTTGGCCCGGTCCAAGAGGGCCCGGAAGGTCATTGAGTGGATCGACCCGGAGTTCTTGGTCTTTGAGTTTCGCTACGAGAATCGCCGGGAGATGGTGGCGCGGGCCAGGGAACAGAGGAGGCTCTTGGGCCTCAGTTGAACCGGGGCTGGGTCCCCGGAAAAAATGCTCAGGCTCCGGCAATAAAAGACAAGGGGGAAATATGAAGTTTTCCAAAACTGCCTTTTTGAAGGATGTATTTTTCAGTGCCCTGGCCTCCTATGGGGGACCGGAGGCCCACTACGGGGTCTTTTCCAATAGCTTGGTGGACCGAGGGGGCTATCTCACCGAGGAGGAACTGACGGAATTTATCGGCCTCTTTTCCCTGGTGCCGGGGCCCGGCAGCACCCAGACCATCACCGCCATTGGCTACAAGGTGGGGGGGCCTCTCCTGGCCCTTCTGACCTTTTTGGTGTGGGCCCTCCCCGCCATTCTCATTATGGGGGCCGTGGGGGTCTTTTTCACTGAGGTCACCGCCCGGGAGGGCTGGGAGGCGCTGTTGACCTATTTGCCGCCCCTGGCGGTCTCCTTTATGGTCTATGCCGCGGTGAAAATGACGGGGAAAGTCCTCTCTCAAGGGGGAGATGGGAAAAACCGCCTCCTCTACGGGGCCATGGTGCCCCTGTCCTGGTGGCTGGTGGGCCGGACCATGTGGGCCGTGCCCCTGCTGCTAATCGCCGGGGGGATCACTCCCCTGGCCTTTCAGGGGCCAGTGCCCCGGGGGGAGGGGATGGACCACCGACCCCGCTGGTGGATCTTGGGGCTGGTAGTGGCCCTGGCCGTGGCCGCGGAGCTCCTCTCCCGGGAATTTCAACATCCCCTCCTGGGTCTCTTCTCCTCCTTCTACAGCTATGGCTACTCCGTCATTGGGGGCGGGCAGATTGTCATTCCCCTGATGATTCAGGACTTGGTGCGGAGTCAGTCCCTCCTCAGCCTCTCGGATTTTCTCTCGGGCTATGCCATCGACCAGGCCATTCCGGGGCCCCTCTTCAGTTTTGCCTCCTTTGTGGGGGCCAGGTCCTTGGCGGGGAGTGGCTACGGATTTTTGGGGGGCATCATTAGTGCCCTGGGGATTTTTCTTCCGGGGATTTTACTGGTATACTTTATCTTTCCCATTTGGCGAGCCAGCCGGGAGCTCACCGCAGTTCGCAGATTTTTAAAGGGGGTCTCCGTGACGGCGGCGGCACTGGTGACCATGACGGCCCTGAGCCAGGTTCTGGCCCTGCCCCGGGACCCTGTGGGCTATGGGGTGCTGATACTGGGGACCGCGGCCCTCTATTCCAAGAGGGTCCCCGCCCCCCTATTGGTGCCGGCGGCCATGGTCTTGGGGCTTTTGCTCTAGAAAGGAGGAGGCTGTGAGGGAAAATTTTCAAGGGGGGATCACCCAGGTCCCCGGGGTCCGAGTGGGCCATGTCACTTATTCGGAGGGGGAGATCCAAACGGGGATCACCGCCATCCTCCCTCACGGGGGAAATCTCTTTCGGGAGAAGGTGGTGGCGGCGGCCCATGTGGTCAATGGCTTCGGCAAGTCCACGGGGCTCATCCAAATCAATGAATTGGGGACGCTGGAGAGCCCCATTCTCCTCACCAACACCCTCTCCGTGGGGCGGGTCAGCGACGGCCTGGTGGACTACATCCTCGGGGAGAACCCCGAAATCGGAGTCACCACGGGGACGGTGAATCCCGTGGTGTTGGAGTGCAATGACGGCAGGCTCAATGAGATTCGCCGCCGATTTTTCACGGCGGAGGATGTGGCAGAGGCCATCGCCGGGGCCAGGGAGGAATTTCAGGAGGGGGCCGTGGGGGCCGGCCGGGGCATGGTCTGCTACGGCCTCAAGGGGGGCATTGGCAGCGCCAGCCGGCAGGTGGTCACCGAACTGGGGACCTACACCCTGGGGGCCCTGGTCCTCAGTAATTTTGGCCAGACCGAGCAGCTCACCATTCACGGAGAAGCTGTGGGGCGGGAGCTCGCCCCCCATGTGGGCCGGGCCCACCAGAGGGAGCAGGGCTCCATCATTGTGGTTTTGGCCACGGATCTGCCCCTGAGCCACCGGCAGCTTCAGCGCCTGGCCCGCCGGGCCCAGAGCGGCATCGCCCGAACCGGGGGCATCACCGCCCACGGCAGCGGGGAAGTGGTTCTGGCCTTTTCCACGGCACAAAAAATCCCCCATGAGGGGGCGGCGGAACTCTCCTTCCACAGCTTTTCGGAGCAGACCGCCGATGGCTGTTTCGCCGCCGTCATTGAGGGGGTGGAGGAGGCCATTCTCCGCTCCCTCTACTGGGCAGAGACGGTGACGGGGGTTCGGGGAAACAAATTTTTATCCTTGAGAGAAGCCCTGAAGGGGGCAAAGGAGGAACTATAGATTAATGAAATTTTTGTTCGACATCATCAATGGAATCAATGGGATACTCTATGATCCCGTATTGATCATTTTACTCTTGGCCATTGGCCTCTACTTCACCCTGGGGACGGGCTTCATTCAGATTCGCTACTTCAGGGAGGCCCTGAGGGTGGTCATGGAGAGGCCCTCCTCGGAGAAGGAGGTCTCCTCTTTCCAGGCCCTCATGGTCTCCACGGCATCCAGAGTGGGGACGGGAAATATTGTGGGGGTCAGCAGTGCCCTCTGCCTGGGGGGCTACGGGGCCATTTTTTGGATGTGGCTGGTGGCCATTATTGGCGGGGCATCGGCCTTTGTGGAATCCACCCTGGCCCAGATCTACAAGCGCAGGGACGGGGACGGAGGCAGCTACGGGGGACCCGCCTACTACATTGAGTCGGCCCTCAAGAGCCGAAAGCTGGGAGTGGTCTTTGCCGTGAGCCTGGTCCTCACCTATGCCGTGGGCTTCAATATGCTGGCGGCCTACAATCTCACCTCCAGCTTTACCTCCTATGAGTTCTACCGGCCGGAGGTGACGCCCTGGATCATCGGGGGGATCCTGGCCCTGGTGACGGCCTACTGCCTCTTTGGAGGCGGAAAGCGAATCCTCGCCTTCACCTCCACCCTGGTGCCCATTATGGGCATCATCTTCGTCCTGGTCTCGGTGTTGATGATCATCCGCAATATCGGCTATATGCCCACGGTCTTTCGCCTGATCTTCCAGGACGCCTTCAACTTCCAGGCCATCTTTGGGGGAATGGCAGGCTCCAGCCTCATGTACGGCATCAAGCGGGGCCTCTACTCCAATGAGGCGGGGATCGGCTCCGCCCCCAATGCGGCGGCAGCGGCCTCGGTGAGCCACCCGGCAAAGCAGGGGCTGGTGCAAATGCTCTCGGTGGCCATCGACACCCTCCTCATCTGCAGCGCCACGGCCTTTATGTGCCTGAGCTCCGGCATCGCCCCGGACCCCGCTCTGGACGGGGCCCCCTATGTCCAGGAGGCACTGAGCACCTTTTTGGGCCCCTGGGGCCACCCCTTTGTCACCCTCTCCCTGAGTCTCTTTGCCTTTACCACCCTCATTGGCAATCTCTACTATGTGGAGAACAATCTCACCTACATCCGCGGGAAGAAATTGACCAAAGGAGCCACGGCGGTCTACCAAATTTTGGCCGTGGTGGTGATCTTTTTGGGGGCGGCCCAGGAGGCGGCCTATGCCTGGGCCGTGGCGGATCTTTTAATGGGGGTGATGGCCCTCATCAATCTGCCCGCCATACTGGCCCTGCAAAAACACGCCCTGGCGGCCCTTCGCCACTACAGTGCCCAGAGGAAAGAGGGGAGAGATCCCCAGTTTTCCTCCCGGGACATTGGCCTGGCCCAAGGGAGCCTGGACTACTGGGGCTGAACTTGAATTTTGGCCAAAGAAAAGAGACCCTCGATTTTTTCGAGGGTCTCTTTCATTTACTCCACCACCACGGCGGTGCCACTGGCCGTGACCATGAGCATATTGTTGGCGGAACCCAAAATTTCGTAGTCGATGTCCACGCCCACCACGGCATTGGCCCCCATGGCCGCCGCCCGCTCCTCCATCTCTCGAAGGGCCTCCTCCCGAGACTTGAGGAGTTCACTCTCGTAGGAGCCGCTGCGGCCCCCGAAGATATTGCTCAAACCAGCGCTGAAGTCCTTTACAAAATTGATCCCCTGGATCACCTCGCCAAAGACAATGGACTTGTACTCCACAATCTCGTATCCCTCCAGGGTGGGGGTTGTTGTTGAAATCATATCTGCCTCCTTTTTTACTTTTTACCCGCAGAAAGGGAAGTGAAGCCGGGGAATGTCAATAAAAAATCAAAATTCCCGGGATTCACTGGTGGTTCAGCTCTAAGAAGCGGCAGAGGATGGCGGAAAGTTCCCCTCGGGTGATGGCTTCCCCCGGGCGAAGGGCGCCGTGCTCGTCCCCCTGGAGGAGGCCCACCCTGGCCCCCCAGTCCATGGCCTCCCGGGCCCAAGGGGAGATCGATCCTTCATCGGTGAAACTGGGGGGACTGGAGAGCTCCTCAGCCTCCCATTGGCGGCCCTGATAGAGGAGGGTGACCAATTGCTCCCGAGTGGCAGGGCTGTGGGGAGCGAAGCGACCGGGGGCCACCCCTTGGGTGATGCCCTCCCTCTGGGCCCAGATGGCGGCCTCCCTAAACCACTCCCCGGGGCGAATGTCCTCAAAGGGGGAGGGGGCATCCACCTTGGGGGAGCCGTGGATGCGGTGGAGGAGGGTGATGATCATGGCGCGGTTGGCGCCGGCATTGGGGGCAAACTCCCTGGGAGAGATGCCTCGAATGAGACCCAGGTGGTGGAGCTTGGCCACCTCCTCATAGCACCAGCTGTCCCTGGGGAGATCCTCAAAGGGCAGGGGCTCAGAGGGGAGGGGAAGGCCCTGGCCCACTGAGCTTCCCTGGGCGCCAGTGGAAGGACCTCCCTGGAGGTCAATGACGGGCCCCAGGGGAAAGACGGAGTGCCCCGGGAGCGAGGGCAGAGCCCCGGGCTCTTGGGATTCTCCCGGCTCTTGGGTCTCTCCGCCCTCCGGCGGGTTTGTGGGCTCGGATTCTCCGGGCTCCGTGGGTTCTCCCTCATCGCCGCCCTCCGGCGGGTTTGTTGGCTCGGTGGGCTCTTGGGTCTCCCCTCCCTCTTCCGGCTCTTGGGTCTCGCCGCCCTCCGGCGGGTTTGTGGGCTCGGATTCTCCGGGCTCCGTGGGTTCTCCCTCATCGCCGCCCTCCGGCGGGTTTGTTGGCTCGGTGGGCTCTTGGGTCTCCCCTCCCTCTTCCGGCTCTTGGGGCTCGGATTCTCCGGGCTCTTGGGTCTCGCCGCTCTCCGGTGGGTTTGTGGGCTCGGTTTCTCCCGGCTCATCCGTCTCGCCGCCCTCCTGCGGTTCCGTGGGCTCGGATTCTCCGGGCTCTTGGGTCTCGCCGCCCTCTCCGGGTTCCGCGGGTTCCGTGGGCTCAGTGGTTTCTCCGGGCTCTGTCGTGTCCCCTCCCTCTTCCGGCTCTTGGGGCTCTGGGATTTCTGGGGGTGTGGGCTTCTTGTAGGTGGGCTGCTCCGTGTAGTTTTCCTTGGTGATGGTCACTTTTTGGAAGTCCTGTAGATTGTTGTCGCTGTCCTCTCCCACTCTGCGGATGACTTCATTGACATCGGGGTAGGGGACGGGATCTCCTTCCAAATAGTCCTTCACCACTGTATAAGAAACATGTTTTATGGTGAGGGCATCCAGCACCTTGCCCTGGGCATCTTTCAGGACAAAGACGAAGTAGCTGGGACTGGAATCGAACCCACCATTAAAGCCGATGCCGTTCAGGGGGACGATGCCCGAATTTCGATGTGGACACCCGTGATAGGCATAGTAGCCCCAGGGCTCCATGGTCACTTTGATCTTTCGATCTAAGGCGGTCTTTCCTTTTGAGTTCAGAATCTGAATTTGGAATTCTTCCCCCTCGATCTTTTCCGGGCTGGGATTGTGGAGGACGATGTAGTCTCCATTGTAGAGGCTGTCCTTGTGGTATGCCCGGGTGTAAACCTCTTGAATCACTGGTGTTCCCTCCGCTCCCAGGGCCATTTCCGGCAACAGGAGCAGCAGCGCCAATATGAAAGTCAGCGTGGCTATGTAGTTTTTCTCCTTCACAATCTCCTCCCTCTCAAATAGCTCCATGTTCTTACATCAATTATAAGTAAGAAAGATTGTTTTTTGGGGAAATTTGTGTAAATTCTAGGCCAAAGAGCTACTCTTCGTGATGAAATAATCAATTTCCCCATGCTTCCTGTGAGATTTACTGAAATAAGCTCCCTATCGTGCTAAAATGGTAGGGTATGGTAATCGATTGATTTGGAGAAACGAAAGTAGATAATTTTAATAGGAGAATATGATGGATCGGAATGAAATTCTTGAAGGTTTACGCAATGAAATGGTAGTGCTCATTGAGGCCATGGATTTTGATAATTTGTATGACACTCAAAATCACTTGGAAAAATACTTTTCCCTCTTGGAACAATTGGGGGATCTCCCCGTTCCCTCTTCCGCCCCCCGGCACCGGAGGGTGGACTCGGAGAAGAAGGGGGAGGAGGGGGTCTTTGGGGAGGCCCATCTGAAATTGGGTGGGGCCGAAATTCAGGACCACCACATTTTCATTCCCGAAAATTTGGTTCGAAAATTGGACATCCACGAGGGGGATGTGGTGCGGGCATCGGCGGTGGAAAATCGCTATGTCAATGGCCACACCAAGACCATCTACGAGTATGAGGTCCTGGACCGCAGCAAGCGGAGAAATGACAGCAATCGGGAATTGGTCTCCTTTGCCCAGGTGGACTTTGATGACACGCTGAAGGAATACTTCATCTTTTCCAGTGAGGATCTCCAGGATCAGGTGAAGATCATTCTCAGTGATCACAAAATGGGAAATCTCACCCTCCACGTGGGGGACATTGTGGACTATGCCTATTGGAATGACGATATTTTAAATGGCAGGGTCATTTGGAAGCACAATTTTGAAAATGGACTCTTTGAACCCCTGCCCCGGGGCAGTCTCACTGAGGAGATCTTCATTGGCAGCCGGGTGGGAATTATGGGGGAGGGACCTCGGAGGGACGAGTTTGTCTCCCGGATCCGTCAGACCCACAGTGAATTGGAATTCATCCGAGAGGGGAACAATTACTATCAGCTGGAGGAGATCATCAATGGCCTGGATGTGGTGGTGGTCTTCATTGAGGAGATCTCCCAGGGGGATCTCAAGCGGATTCAGGATGTGGCCCGGGACATTGCCACGGAGATCCTCTATGTGAAGAAGGCGGAAGTGGAAGAACTGCTGGACGGCGTGGGCGCCGCCCTGCAAAATCAACTGTACGATTGAGTGCTTAGAAGGAGTCGGTCTGTGAGCAAACCCATCATTGCCATTACCCCCAATTACGATACTGGTGAGAAGCGCTATTATCTGTCTGAGGCCATGCTCTCCAGTATTTGGGACAATGGGGGCATTCCCCTGCCCCTGCCTCTGACTCAAGATTTTAAAGAGGAGGACTATGAGGCCCTCCTCCGCAGGGTGGACGGCATTGTCTTCACCGGGGGCTGTGATTTTCCCGCCACCTACTATGGGGAGGAGAACTCGGAGTATCTCTCCTCCTTTGCCCCCCTCAGGGATCTCTTGGAGTTTGCCCTGATGCCCATGGTTTTGGAGCTGGATCTGCCGGTGCTGGCCATTTGCCGGGGGATGCAGCTGGGGAATGTGGTCCTGGGGGGGAGCCTCTATCAGGACCTGCCCAAGCTCTTTTCCGATGAGATCTCCCATGAAATCCGGGAGGGGGAGGACTATGGCAAGGTGGCCCACGGCCTCTCCACTCGGGGGGAGACCGACCAGCTGGCCCGGGAATTTTTTGGGACCACGGAGCTCAGGGTCAACTCCCTCCACCACCAGGGCATCAAGGACATGGCGGAAGATCTGGTGCCCCTCCTCTGGGCCGAGGACGGCCTGGTGGAGGCCTATTATCACCCGGGGAAGAGATTTTTCCTGGGACTCCAGTGGCATCCCGAGTACATGTATGAGAAGGAAGAGAGTTCCCGGAGGACCTTGGAGGGCCTGGTGGCAGCGGCCCGGGTCTATGGGGAGCAGAAGGAGCAGTAGATGCAATTATTCAACAGTATGACCCGGAAGAAAGAGGAATTTGTCCCCCTTCGGGAGGGAGAGGTTCGGATGTACAATTGCGGGCCCACGGTGTACAACTTCATCCACGTGGGAAATGCTCGGCCTCTGGTGGTCTTCGATACCCTCCGGAGGTTTTTCATCTACCAGGGCTATGATGTGCGCTTTGCCGTGAATTTCACCGATATCGACGACAAGCTCATTCAGCGGGCCCTGGAGGAGGGGACCACGGTGGCTGAGGTGGCGGAGAAGTACATCGGGGAGTTCAAGGAGGACGCCCGGGGCCTCAATCTCTATGAGTATGAGACCTTGAATCCTCGGGCCACGGAGTATGTGCGGCCCATCATTGACTTCATTGGGGGCCTGGTGAAAGAGGGCTACGCCTATCCCCTGGACGGGGACGTGTACTTCGACATCTCCAAGTTTGAGGAGTATGGCAAGCTCTCCGGCAAGAAGCTGGAGGACTTGGTGAGCGGCGCCCGGGTGGCGGTCAACGACCGGAAGAAGAACCCCGGGGACTTCGTCCTCTGGAAGGGGAAGAAGGAGGGGGAACCCTTCTGGGACTCCCCCTGGGGGGAGGGTCGCCCGGGCTGGCACATTGAGTGCTCGGTGATGGCCAAGTCCCTTCTGGGGGACACCATCGACATTCACTCCGGGGGGGAGGACCTCCAGTTTCCCCACCACGAGAATGAAATTGCCCAGTCGGAGTGTCACAATCATCAGACCTTTGCCCGCTACTGGCTCCACAATGGCATGATCACCGTGGATGGCACCAAGATGAGCAAGTCCCTGGGGAATTTCTTCACCGTTCGGGATGTGGCCCAGGTCTTTGACCTGGAGGTCCTCCGCTTCTTCCTCCTCTCGGCCCACTACCGGAGCCCCATCAACTACTCCTACGATGCCATGGAGCAGACCAAAAAGGGCCTGGACCGCCTCTATGGGGTGAAGACCCACTTGGAGCAGGTGATCCATTCCGAGGGGGAGGCCGAGGAGAGCGGAGCCCTCACGGAGGCCGTGGACCGGGCCAAGGCCGAGTTTATCGCCGCCATGAGTGACGATCTCAATACGGCCAAGGCCATTGGGGAGCTCTTCACCCTGGGTAAGGAGATCAACAGCGCCCTTGCCGGGGGAGTTTCTTCCCAGCAGGCCCGGGCCGTCTACGGGGAATTTATGTCCATGGCCAAGGTCCTGGGGATACTCACCCGGGAGGAAGAGGTGGAGGAGACCCCCGAGGAGATTGAAGCCCTCCTGGAGGAGCGGCGCCAGGCCAGGAAGAACAAGGACTTCGCCCGGGCCGATGCCATTCGTCAGGAGCTCTTTGATCGGGGCATCACCATCGAGGACACCCGGGAGGGAACCCTGTGGCGGAGAAATTGAATCTCTTTCACCGGCCGGACTGGACCGAGAGGGAGGCGGCCATGAAAAACCCTCAGGTCCTGGCCTTTGTGGGGGACGGGGTCTTCGAGCTCTTTGCCCGAAACCTCATCCTCCGGGAGGGGGGCAAGGTGGGGGACTACCACCGAAGGGCCTCCCAAATTGTCTGCGCCCCCCATCAGGCCCTCTGGGCCGATGCCCTGGGGGATTTTTGGACGGAGGAGGAGGCCGGAGTGTACCGGAGGGGCCGCAATACCCATCAGAAGACCAAGGCGAAAAATGCCACTGCCGGAGACTATCAGAAGGCCACGGGACTGGAGTGTGTCCTGGGCTATCTCTACTTAGCTGGCCAGGACCAGCGCCTCAAGGCAGTGCTGGATGAAATGGAAAGGATGTGGCTCAGTGAAAGTTGAATTAATTGCCCACAGCCCCAATCCCGAGATGGTGGTGGCTCAGTCGGCAAAGCTCTGCTATTCCCCCGTGGGGGTGGAGGAGATCGCCCAGGGAATGACCCAGGAGCAGGCGGAAAATTTTGTGGAGATGCTCACGGGCCTCTCCCATGTGAGTCCCATTGAGCATGTGAGCTTTACCTTTGCCGTGGAGGGAGTCAGCCGGGTGCTGACCCATCAATTGGTGCGCCACCGCCTGGCCTCCTACTCCCAGCAGTCCCAGCGCTATGTGCGTCTGGACCAATTTGAATACATTGTGCCCCCGGCCATTGACGAGATTCCCGAGGCCAGGGAAAAGTTCATAGCGGCCATGGAGGCGGACCAGCGGGCCTATGACGAGCTGGTGGAACTCCTTTTGAAAAAGCATGAGGAGAAGTACCTGGCCCAGGGCCTTACGGCCAAACAGGCCCACGCCAAGGCCGAGAAGGAGAGCATTGAGGATGCCCGCTATGTCTTCCCCAATGCCTGCGAAACCAAGATTGTCGTCACCATGAATGCCAGAAATCTCCTCCACTTTTTCAATCTTCGCCTCTGCCTGAGGGCCCAGTGGGAGATTCGACAACTGGCCCTGGAGATGCTCAAGGCGGTCCTCCCCGTGGCCCCGTCCCTCTTTTCCAAGGCGGGTCCCCCCTGCGTCAGGGGCGGCTGTCCCGAGGGGAAGATGACCTGCGGCAAGATTCAGGAGGTCCGAGAATTTTATGGAGGCCTACATGAAAAGTGAGATCATCTATGGGCGCAAGCCCATACTGGAAAATTTGGGGGAGCAGACGGAGATCCTCTACATCCAAAAGGGCCTCACCGAGGGGAGCATGAAGAAGATCATCGGCCGGGCCCGGGCCCTGGGCATTGAAGTGAAGGAGCGGGAGAAGGGCCGCCTGGACGAGATGACCGGGGGGGCCAATCACCAGGGGGTGGTGGCCTACACCTCAGACTTCGAGTACAGCGAAGTTTCTGACATCCTGGCCCAGGCTCGGGCCAAGGGGGAGGACCCCTTCCTCCTCCTCTTGGAACACATCACCGATCCCCACAATTTGGGGGCCATCATCCGCTCGGCCAAGGCCCTGGGGGCCCACGGGGTCATCATCCCCAAGAATCGCTCTGCCCGGGTCAATGGCACGGTGTTCAAGACCTCGGCGGGGGCCGTGGATCAGCTCCCCGTGGCTCGAGTCACCAATCTCAAGCGAGTGGTGGAGGAGCTCAAGGGGGAAAATATTTGGATCTACGGCGCCGAAATGGGGGGCGGGCCGGCCTATGGCCAAAATCTCACCGGACCCATTGCCCTGGTCATTGGCAGCGAGGACAAGGGGATCAGCGAGAGCATGGCCAAGCACCTGGACGGCAGGGTGGCAATTCCCATGGCGGGCTTCGACAGCCTCAATGCCTCCTGCGCCGCCTCCATCCTCCTCTACGAAGTGCTGAGGCAGCGTCGTGCTGCTGAAGTATAAGCGGGGCCAGCCCGTCACCTTTGTGGATGGCTACAATATCATCAACGACTGGCCCGAACTCAAGGAGCTGGCCGCAGTGGATCTGGAGCAGGCCCGGGACAAATTGGTGGACCAGCTCACGGAGTACGCCCACTTGAATCCCGGTGAGGTGATTTTGGTCTTCGATGCCTATCGGGTGAAGGGCACCGACACCACCGTCATCCGTGGGGAGGACCTCACGGTGGTCTACACCAAGGAGCATCAGACGGCGGATCACTTCATTGAGGAGGAGGTCCACGGTCTGCCCAAAAGCAAGGAGATTCTGGTGGCCAGCAGCGACCAGACGGAGCAACAGCTCATCCTCTCCCGGGGCGGGAGCCGGGTGTCGGCCCGGGAATTTCGCCTCATGGTGGAGGGGAGCAAGCAGAGCACCCTCCTCCAGGCCAAGTACCTGAAGCGGGAACAGCGAATCCACAATCGAGTGGAGGGGGAGAGTGCCGGGGCCCTGTGGGCCCTCCGGGACCAATTGGAGGAGGAGTAGCCCTCCCAAGATACTTTCAACTTCACCAAAGAGTGGATGTCGGCGCAGAAGGTGCAGCTGGCATCCATTTTTTTGTGAAAAAAAGAGATGATTGGGACCTGGGGGCTCCCGGCGGGGTATGAATAAAATAGTAGGATTTTTATATGAGGGTGGCTCTTTTCTCCTTTGGCACAGTTTTGAGCCGGGGGAGTGGGGCAATGGGAGGTGGATTTATGTTCCGCAAGGTTCAATGGAAGGGAAGGAAGAGGATCAGCTCTTTCAAGGGCGCCCTGGCCCTCCTTCCCCTCTGCCTCTTTCTGGTGGCCTGTCAGGGGCAGGGCCCAGGAGAGGCTGGCAGTGGAGAAGTGGCCCAAACCGGAGAGGCCAGCAGTGGAGAAGTGGCCCAAACTGGGGAGGAGAGCTATCCCATCCTCTCCCTGGAGGAGCTCTCCCAGTACGCCCATCTCATTGTGGCCGCCAATTTCAAGGAGAGTGGAGGGGCCTTTAAAGTGCTGCCCCACGGCGGGGATGTGCCCGCGGTCTTCACCGACAGGGTATTCGAGATTACGAAAGTCTACAAGGGAGACCGCCAGAGAGGGGACGAAGTGATCCTCCGAACTCAGGGGGGCGATTTGGAAGGGGAGGAGGATGGTCCCCTCCTGGACCGGAACTCCGAGGAGCTGAACTTTGAGGATGGCGGGGAAGTCCTCCTCTTTCTCGCTCGTCCCACCACCGACCCCTACAAGACCCGGGAGGACTACTACCAGCTGGTGGGGGGACCCAATGGGGCCTACACCTTTTCCTCGGGGATCCTGAAAAATCTCGCCGACCCCTCCATGACTTTAGAGGAGGGGGAACTGGCAGATATCGACCCCACCGTGGACCCGAGGGGGCTGGAGAGGGCCCGAATGGAGGAAGCGCTGAAGGCTGGGGCCATGAGCCAGGAGGAGTACGACGATTATTTCGAAAGATTGGAACAGTATGGAGAGCGCCAGTAGGGCCCTTTGAGGGCGTCCCTCTAAAAAATTGAACCACGGCCACAAAAATGCCCCCTCCCCGAAAACTCGGGGCAGGGGGCAAATTGTTGCCGCAGTTTTTTAATTTTGCGCCGGGGCCCCTTCCTGGGAGAAGAACTCCCGGATGCCCTCCAGGAGGAGGGTGTTGGCCTCAGTGGTGAGGATGCAGAAGCGGAAGAAGCGCTCGTCCAAATTTTGGAAGGTGGAGCAGTCCCGGATGACGATTTTCCTGGGGAGGAGGAACTCCCTGAGCTCCGCCGCAGTGTGGCCCTCCTTGATCTTGACCAGGACGAAATTGCCGAAGCTGGGGAAGACCTTGAGCTGATCCAAGGATTCCAGGGCGCTGATCATGCGGTCCTTTTCCTTTTGAATATGATTGAAGGTGCGGTCCTTGTACTCCTCGTCGTGGAACATGATTTTGCCCATGAGCTCGGCAAAGATATTGATCCCCCAGAGGCTCTGGCCCCCGCCAATGGACTCCAGGGCCCCCTCATCAGAGGTGATGCCATAGCCCAGGCGAATGCCGGGGGTGGAGAAGAACTTACTGGTGCTGCGAACCACGAGCATTCTGGGATTTTTCTCCGCATAGGGGGCGGAGGAGTAGACGGAGCGGTCGGTAAATTCCACATAGGTCTCGTCTATGAGCAGCTGAACATTGGTCTGCTGGAGAATTCGCTCCACCTCCACCCGCCGGAGAATGCTCCCCGTGGGATTGTTGGGATTGGTGAGGACATAGAGCCCAATGTCGTGCTCATTGATGAGCTGGATGACCTCCTCCACATTGATGGCAAAATTTTCCTTGTAGTCCAAATTGTAGTGGAAGATCTCGGCCCCATTGCGCCGAAGTTCGTTTTCGTACTCGCTGTAGCAGGGGCTGTTGAGGAGGGCCCTCTCGGGCTTCACATAGGCGATGTAGTCCTGAATGAGCTCGGTGGTGCCCACCCCCAAAATTAAATGCTCGGACTCCACGTGGGCATAGCGGGAGATCTCCCCCAAGAGATCCACATACTCGGGGTCGGGATAGACCGAGGCCATGGCCACGTTTTCCCTAAGGGCAGAGAGAGCCTTGGGGCTGGGACCCAGGGGATTGATATTGGAGGAAAAGTCCATGACTTCCTCTGGAGAAAAGTTGTATTTTTTCTGTAGGTCAAAGAGATTGACGCCGTGTTTATCCTTTTTCATGATACCTCCTAGGGCTTTCTAAGCCTATGATATAATAGCCCCAATGAATCCACAAGGAGGGGAAAATGCTCAACTTTCAAAACGATTACCACGACATCGCCCACCCCAAAGTACTCCAGGCCCTGACGGATTTGGAGGGCCAGTACCGAAACAGCTATGGCTTCGACAGCGCATCAGAGAGCGCCCGGGAGAAGATTCAAAAGCGCCTGGGACGAAAGGCCGCAGTTCACTTTGTTCCCGGGGGTTCCACGGCAAATGTCCTGGCCCTCACCTATCTCTTAAAGCCCCACGAGTGTGTGGTCTCCGTTGCATCGGGACACATTGTCAATGACGAGGTGGGGGGCGTGGAGGCAGTGGGCCACAAGGTCAACACCATCCCCTCCGAGACGGGACTCATGGACCCCGAGGCCCTGGACCGCCACCTGAAAAGCTATGGCGACTTCCACAATGTCCTCCCCAAGGTGGTCTACATCTCCAATGCCACCGAGACCGGCCGAGTCTACGACCGGAAGACCCTGGAGGAGCTCTTCCGAGTGAGTGAAGAGAACAACTGCTATCTCTACATCGACGGTGCCAGAATGGGGGCCGCTCTGGGGAGCGAGGAAAACGATCTTGCCTTTGAGGATTACGGCAAACTCTGCCATATGTTTTCCATTGGGGGCACCAAAAATGGAGCCCTCTTCGGGGAGGCCCTGGTCTTCAATGAGCCGGAGCTCTTTGAGGAATTTATCTACTTCCAAAAGCAGCAATTGGTCCTCATGGCCAAGGGCTTTGTACTGGGGGCCCAGTTCGATGCCCTCTTTACCGACGATCTCCTCTTTGAAATTGGCAAAAAGGCCAGCGCCCAGGGGAAAAAAGTGGCCAAAATTTTGGAGGAGCAGGGCTATAAGCTCACCTATCCCTGCGATGCCAATCAGGTCTTTGTCACCATTGGCGACGACGAGCTGGTGAAGAAGCTCCAGGAGGAGGCCCGCTGCGAGGTCATGGGCGCCACGGACGAGGGGACCATCCTCCGCTTTGTCACCACCTACGAGACCACGGACGGGGAAATTGAGGCCCTGAGGGAGCTCCTCCAGTCCATCTGAGGATCTGAAATTTCACCTAACTAAAAATGTTTCAATATTCCCCTTGACAAAAATCCCCCGGGAAAGTATGCTAAGGGCAAGAAAATCAATAGAAAGGGACGCCATGAAAGAATTTGCAGCCAAAAACTTCATCGACATGACCGTTTTCGCGGCTTCTTGTTCCTCTTGTTCCTCTCTGTCTTCCGGCAGTGGGGTATTTGGTCTGCATAAAATTGGCGAACCCAAAAGTACTGGACCGAGAGGGACGGTATAGGTGTTTTGACTGATAGAGAGCAGACCTGAGGGTCTGCTTTTTTTATTTGCCAGGACAAGTTTGGAGGCATGGTCAATGAATATGGAATTTATTCGCAGATTCCTACCCCTCTATGTGGAAGGTGCCAAGATCACTTTCTTCCTGGGGATGGCGGGGATACTGGGGGCACTGATCCTGGGCTTTTTGGTGGCCCTGGTTCGGCGGCAGAAGGTGCCGGTCCTCAATCAAATCGCTGGAATCTATGTGGAGATCAGTAGAAATACCCCTCTCCTCATTCAACTGTTTTTCCTGTACTTCGGGCTGCCCAAGGTGGGCATTGTCATGAGCAGCGAGGTCTGCGCCGTGGTGGGCCTCATCTTCCTGGGGGGGAGCTATATGGCCGAGAGTTTCCGAGCGGGCCTCGATGCCGTGGATCCCAATCAGGAGGAGGCGGCCCTCTCCGTGGGTCTGTCCAGGGCCCAGGTCTTCCGCTATGTGATTCTGCCCCAGGCCATTTCCGTGGCCATGCCCAGTTTCCACGGCAATGTGATCTTTCTTCTCAAGGAGACTTCGGTATTTTCCGCAGTGGCCCTGGCCGATCTCATGTATGTGGCCAAGGACCTCATTGGCCTCTACTACGAAACGGATGAGGCCCTCCTCCTGTTGGTGATCTCCTATCTCATTCTCTTACTTCCCATTACCTTCTTGATGAAATACCTGGAAAGGAGGCTCCGCCATGGCCAGCACGGGACCCGAGCTGCTGCTTGAAGCATCCACCTGGATTCGCCTGTTTCAGGGCCTGGCCGTCACCCTCACGGTGTCGGTGTTCTCGGTGGGTCTGTCCATGATTTTAGGGGTGATTCTGGGGGTGGTAATGACCTCCAAAAACCCTGTGGTCCACTGGGTCAGCCAAATCTACTTGGAATTTGGACGGCTGATGCCCCAATTGGTCCTGCTGTTCATCGTCTACTTCGGCTTTGCCCGTACCCTGGGCCTCCACCTGAGCGGCTTTCAGGCCGCGGTGATTGTCTTCACCTTCTGGGGGGCCGGGGAGATGGCGGACTTGGTCCGGGGGGCCATTACTTCCATTCCCCTCCACCAATTGGAGTCGGCAGCCAGCCTCAGCTTGAGCAAAACTCAGATCTACCGCTTTGTGATTTTACCCCAGGCCTTTCGGAGGCTCCTGCCCCAGGCCATGAATCTGGTGACCCGCATGATCAAAACCACCTCTCTCATCGTCCTCATAGGCGTGGTAGAGGTGACCAAAGTGGCCCAGCAAATCATTGAGGCCCAGCGGCTCACCATTCCCAACGCCGCCCTATGGCTGTATCTGGCCGTTTTAGTCCTATATTTTCTCTTATGTTTTCCCCTTTCAAAGTGGGCGGAGCATTTGGAAGGGAGATGGAGCAATTGAGTATCCTAGAAGTGAAGAATGTAGTGAAGGAATTTGACCATCGGGAGGTCCTCCGGGGCCTGTCCCTCTCGGTGGAGCAGGGAGAGGTGGTGGTGATCATCGGCCCCTCCGGCTGTGGAAAATCCACCCTGCTCCGGACCTTGAACGGTCTGGAGGACATTCAAGGGGGAGAAATCCTCCTGGACGGCGAGGACATTCATGGAAACAATATGAAACTCAGCAAAGTCCGGGAGCGAGTGGGCATGGTCTTCCAGTCCTACGAGCTCTTCCCCCACTTAAATGTCATGGGCAATCTCCTCCTGGGGCCGGTGAAGGCCCAGGGCAGGAAGCCCAAGGAGGTGGAGGCCGAGGCCATTGAGTGGCTGGAGCGGGTGCAACTTTCCGAGAAGAAGGAGGCCTTTCCCCGAGAACTCTCGGGGGGTCAAAAACAGAGGGTGGCCATTGTCCGGGCCCTCCTCATGGAGCCGGAGATTCTCCTCTTTGATGAGGTGACGGCGGCCCTGGACCCCGAGATGGTCAAGGAAGTCTTGGTGGTGATTTCGGAGCTGGCCCGGGAGGGGCGCACCATGATTATGGTCACCCACCAGATGGACTTCGCCCGGGTCATTGCTGACCGAATTGTGTTTATGGACAAGGGCAATATTGTGGAAATTTCCGATCCCGAGACCTTCTTCACCCAACCGAAGAGTGAGCGGGCTCAGGAATTTTTAAAGGGATTCGATTATTCCGATCTGTAGTGTTTCACTGTGATGAGAGGGAGGTTCTCATGAACAACAAAAAATTCTGGAAGAAATTGGCAGGAATGGGAAAAATGCTGGCCCTATTGGCCCTGGTTGTGGTCACCGCAGTGGCCTGTACTGGAGCCGGGGACGGGGAAGCTGCCCCCGAGGGCGGCGGCACAGCCCGGACCATCGATGAGATCAAAGAATCGGGCAAACTCACCATGGGGGTCTTCAGCGACAAGAAGCCTTTTGGCTATGTGGATGAAAACGGGGACTTCCAAGGCTACGACATCGAGCTGGGCAATGCCCTGGCCGAGGCCCTGGGCGTGGAGGCCGAGTATGTGCCCGTGGAAGCCGCTTCCCGAGTGGAATTTTTGGTGAGCAATAAGGTGGACATCATCCTGGCCAATTTCACCGTCACCGAGGAGCGGGCTGAGCAAGTGGACTTCGCCCTGCCCTATATGAAAGTGGCCCTGGGCGTGGTTTCCCCTGAGGATGCCCTCATCACCGATGTGGCCCAGCTGGATGGCAAAAAGCTCATCATCAGTAAGGGTACCACCGCCGAGACCTACTTCACGGAAAACCACCCCGAAGTGGAACTGGTAAAATTCGACCAATACGCCGAGGCATACAGTGCCCTCCTGGACGGCCGCGGGGATGCCCTGAGCACCGACAACACGGAAGTTCTGGCCTGGGCCATGGAAAATCCCGGCTTTGCCGTGGGCATTGGCGACTTGGGTGAGGTGGATGCCATCGCCCCCGCAGTGCAAATGGGCAATGAAGAGCTCTTGAACTTCATCAACGACACCATTAAAAAACTGGGCGAGGAACAATTCTTCCACGCCGCCTACGAAAAGACCCTCCGTCCCACCTACGGCCCCGACGCCGATCCCGAGGAGATGGTGGTAGAGGGCGGACAACTCTAGCTCCCCCCCAATTGAAAAATCCCGAGGCAAATTGCTTCGGGATTTTTTTGTTTCTGCGTCACCCTTTGGGATGATAAAAGATATTTCAGCTCCTGGAAAAGGGCGGGCGTTGGGCCCTCCCCATTTCGTGGCAAGTACTTTGAAGTGGAATTCTCCCCCAGGTTTTCAAAGTCTCCAAAGGGGACCGGCCCAGTGTCCTCACACCATGGGGTGGTACTTTCCCTTGGCAAAGGTGCCCAGGATCTTTCCCCGGACGGTCCAGTCCACAAAGGGGCTGTTGCTGCTCTTGCTGTGGAAGTAGTCCCGGCGGATGGTTTCCTCCCTCTCTAAGTCCACCAGGGTGAAACTGGCCTCGGCCCCCACGGCAAGTCCCCCATAGGGGAGCTGGTAGAAGGCGGCGGGGCGGTGGGTCATGGCGGCGATGAGCTCTTCGAGGCTGATCTTCCCCTTCAACACCAGATGGGTGTAGAGGAGGGGGAAGGCCGTCTCCAGGCCAATGATCCCCGAGGGGGCCTCGGGGAAGGGGAGCTCCTTCTCCTCCTGGGTGTGGGGGGCGTGGTCGGTGGCCACCACAAAGGGCTCCCGCCTGAGAAACTGGATGAGGGCCTCACAGTCCTCCTCCCTTCTGAGGGGGGGATTCATCTTGGCCAGGGTGCCGTACTGGGCCACGGCCTCTTGGGTGAGGAGGAGGTGATGGGGGGTGATTTCCCCCAAAACTTCGTGGCCCCGAGCGTGGGCCTCGGCCACCAGCTGGGCCCCCTCTGCGGTGGAAATGTGCTGGATGTCCAGGCGCTCTCCCTCCTGAAGGCCCTCCAGGTCCCGGCGGATGAAGTCCACCTCCGAGGAGATGGGGGCGCCCCCCAGACCCATGAGTTTCCCCTGCTGGTCATTGATCCCCGCCAGGGTGATCTGAGCCGGGTCCTCCTCGTGGAGGCTCACGGGAAGGCCCAGGCCACTGGCCTTTCCAAGGCCCCTCCGGAAGAGGCTCTCCTGGGCAATGGGCTTGCCGTCGTCGGAAAAGCCCACGGCCCCGGCCTCCTTACAGGCGGGAAGGTCCGAGAGCTCGGCCCCGGCGAGGCCTTGGGTGAGGGCGGCCACGGTGTAGAGGTGGACCGGGGCCCCTTCGGCCTTCCGGTAAAATTCGCCAATGAGCTCGGGGCTATCCATGGTGGGGCTGGTATTAGCCATGGCCACCAAGTGGGTGTAGCCCCCCTTGAGGGCTCCCAGAGCCGCGGTTTCCATGGTCTCCTTTTCGGGGAAACCGGGGTCCCTCAAGTGGACGTGGACGTCCACAAAGCCCGGAAAGAGGGTGGCCCCCTTCCCGTCAATGAGGCTGCCCCGCACCTCAGGGCTTCCAATTTCTGCGATTATGCCGTCTTCAACTACAATGTCTGCCACGGTGTCGATGTTTTGGATGGGGTCGAAGCAGTGGGCCCCAAGAATAGTGTAGGTAGTCATGAGAATATTGTAGCACAGGGCCTTGAGGAAGGGGCCCCGCCCTGTGGTACAATACAAAAAAGCTACGCCACGGAGGGAAATATGAAAAAACTAAAAGCCTTTGACGTCATCGGCCCCGTCCTCATTGGGCCGTCGTCCTCACACACCGCAGGGGCCTGCGCCATTGCCCTGGCGGGGCGGAAAATTGTGGGAAAAGAATTCAGCCAGGTGGACTTCCACCTCCACGGCTCCTTCAAAGCCACCTATCGGGGCCACGGCACCGACATGGCCCTGGTGGCGGGAATCTGCGGCATCGGCCCCCAGGACGAGAGAATGCGCAATGCCTTCACCATCGCCGCCGAGGCGGGGATAGAGTACCGCTTCCTCCCGGCGGACTTGGGGGAGGTCCACCCCAATACCGTGCGGATGGACTTCACCCTGGAAGGGGGGGAGCTCATCTCCGTCACCGGCTCCTCCGTGGGGGGCGGGAGCATCGAGATCATTGCCATCAATGACATCGAAATCTCCTTCGACAACAGCTTCCCCACCCTCATCCTCCAGTACCACGAGCAGCGGGGCATCATCAGCTATGTCTCCACCATTCTCTCGGGCAGGGGCTACAATATCGAGTCCATGGAGACCAAGAAGGAGGAGGATCTGGTGACTTTGGTGGTGGAGACCACCGAAGCTCTGGCAGACGATGTGGTGGAGGAAATCCTGGGCAGTGAAGCCTTTATCTTTGGAAAATACATAGATCTGATTAAAGGGGAAGAGATCCATGATTAAGACAGTTGCACAACTGAAGGCCCTCTGCGAAGAGCGGCAATGGACGGTATCGGAGTACATCCTCCAGACGGAGGCAGAGGAGCAGAGAGTTCCCCCGGAAGAGATCATGGAACAATTCCTGAATCTCGCATCCATTATGGAAGCATCCAGCCGGGCCACCCTGGAGAGCGGCTCCCAACTGGATCACGGCATCATCGACGACTTCGCCAAAAAGACCTGGGACTACGCCCAAGAGGATCGCATCCACGTCACCGATAAGGAGACTTTGGAGGCCATGGCCCGGGCCTTCTCCACCTTCGAGACCAACTCCGGCATGGGGAAAATCGTGGCGGCCCCCACGGCGGGCTCCTCGGGAATCGTGCCGGCGGCCCTCTACACCGCCCGGGAAAAACTGGGCGCCAGTGACGAGGACCTGGCCCGGGGCCTCATGGTGGCCGCCTGTGTGGGCCAGTTCATCGGGGGCTACGCCACCTTCGCAGGCTCCGAGGGAGGCTGCCAGGCCGAGTGCGGCGCCGCCTCCGCCATGGCCGCCGGGGCCCTGGTGGAGCTCTTTGGCGGCAGCGTGGACCAGGTCTTCCAGGCCGCCAGCATCGCCATAGTCAACATCCTGGGCCTGGTCTGCGATCCCATCGGGGGCCTGGTCCAGTACCCCTGCACCTTCCGAAACGCCAGCGGAGTGAACAACGCCAGAATCTCCGCCGACCTCGCCCTGGCGGGCACCACCAGCATCATCCCCTTCGAAGAAGTCTGCCAGGCCATGAAGGAAGTGGGAGATGCCATGGACGAATCCCTGAGAGAGACGGGAGTGGGGGGCCTGGCGGGAACCCCAACGGGCCACAGAATATGCCAGAACATATTTGGCAATTGTCATAAGAAAAAGTAAAGAAAGATCAAAATCCGGTGGAAGGCAAAATTCTCGGGTACAATTGCAGTGCAGAGCTACTTACTACCTAAGGAGGATGAAATATGATTTCCATGGAAAAAATCGACTACGTAATCTCCGTCACCGGGGCCGACTACAATAGAGTGAGGGAGGCCCTCCTCACCACCGATGGAGATGTGGACCAAGCCATACAACTCATTATGAGCGGAGAGAGCAAAGAGGAAGAAGACTACAAACACAAGGCCACCTCACGAGTGGAAGACATCAACGACGCCGTGAACAACTTCGGCGAAGAAATCATCTCAGCAGTCAAAGAAATCTGGGACAAAGGCAACGCCACAAGACTGGTGGTCATGGACGAAAAGGACACCGTCATCCTCAACGTATCCATGGTCATCGGCGGCTTCTTCACCATCTACGTCCCCCTGGCCGCCCTCATCGGCCTGGGCATCGGCATCCTCAACCGCTACGAATTCTACGTCTACCTGGAAAACGGCGAAGCCATCAACGTAAAAGACTACATCACCAACAAACACAGAATGAGATAAGCAGACACAGAATCACCTCCCCACGGGGAGGTTTTTTTATTGTGCCGATGTATATAGTAGGTTTTAACCTCAAAAAAATATCGTATTTTAGATTTATACATTGGCAAATGAATGATACATAGTTTTGGGAAAAATTAAAATCTTCAAAGAAGGTAGACTTAGGTAAAATGATGTGATAAAAATGTTACAACAAGTAAACCTATAGGTATCTATAGGTTTATACATATAAACAGTAACGTCATCAAACGTTATCTTTGTTAGTAAGTTTTTCGCCTTTTTGATTCAATGTTTTTTTGGGAGGGGTAGAAATTGACCATCGACAAAAAAATGGAGAGAGCAGGTATTTTAATCCTCTATGTATTCATCCTGCTTTTGAGCTATTTGAGCCCTTCGGCCCTGGTTTTTGCTGAGGCTGTATCTGCCAAAGCAGATCTGCGCTTAGAGGTGGATCTTCAGGAACTGAAGGAGAAACTCCCGTCGGAATTAAATTCTGAGAGCGGAGAAATCATTTTACTGGAATTTATTCTTGAGGAAGAGGGGCAAGAGCTGCAGCGAAAAACCATGGCCCTTGACCACGAGACCGCTCCAAAGGGAAAAATCACCTTTGAAAATCTAGAATTATCCTCGGCTCAGGTGAAAATTGAAACCTATGAGGCAACTCAGTTTACTCGCCAAGATGAAAAATTGTCCTATGTTCTCCGCCTGAAAAAAGCAGGGGACGGCATGGTATTGGAGGGGCCGGAGGGGGTTCAGATCTCCGTCCTAAACACGGAAACTCCATCCAAAGAGGCGTCAGTTGCAGAAAAGGAAGTCACTGACCCAAATTCCCAGGCAGCAGAAGATGCGCAAGCCAAGCTACATAGTGAACGGGAAAAAGAGACGCCCAAGCTGGAAAAAGGGGATAAGATTCCGGAAAAAGGGGAGGAGATCTCCAAAGAAGGGGAAAAGGCCCCTAAAAAAGAAGAAGAAAAGGCCTCCGAAAAAGGGGAAAAAACCACTGAGACACCCAAGGGGAAAGTGGAGAAAAACCCCTCCACGGTGGAAGAGAAAACCCAAGTAGAGGAAAAAACTCCCCTGGAAGAGTCCAACCCCAAGGAGGAAAAGAGACCGCTGGAGGGAGCCCTGGGCCTGTTGAACAGAGCCAAGGAACTCCTCTTTAAATCTGAAGAGGAAGCAGTGGAAGCGCCACCCTCCTTGGAAATTGGAGATTTTGCTCCTGTTTCAGCTGTTGGAAAGGGAAACTCTTCCGAAACAATTACTGTGCCATTGGGAGAAACGGAGAAAGATGGGGAAAAATATTACCTCAGCTTTGACCTGAGTCGTCCCGAATTTAGTGTATATGAAAATATACATGCTGTTTACTCCAATCATTTTTCATCCAATCAGAAGTACAGTGAATTCTTTGATTTTGAAAACTGGGGATTAAAGGACTTTCAGGTGGAGCACAAGCTTCACATTGATTTGAATGGAGAGCGTAGGTCAATATCTAAATACATGACCTATACGGCTGAATCATGCAGCTGGGATGGCGTGGCTTCCTTCGATTTTTCTGACAAAATTGAAGTAAACAGCAATTCTCTCAATGTCGTCTATTATTATCAGACCATTGATGGGAAGCCCTATTACTTTCACCCCTATCTCTTGACCTACGACCTCTATCTCACGGAAGAAAATGGGGAGCTCACTTTAAAAATCCCCCGGCTGTATGAAACGTACCCCCTTTACTGGACAAACCAGTAGAGGGGGTATTTGCGTTGAAA
>JAUNLK010000011.1 GCA_030535395.1 Tissierellia bacterium | reverse complement strand
TTATCCCCATTGCCACCGGTTCAGAGAAGGTTGCTGCCGAACCCTTTAACCAAGCCAGCCTCCCCGACTTCGGTACCCGCCACTTGGCCCTCTGGGAAAAGGGCGGCCCCATTTATGATATTTTGGGAATCCCCAGCTGTATCACCAACAGTACCGTCACCTTTGAAAATGAAGGTACCACCCACGCAACCGTTAAAGTGGTTACAGGTGAAACCATTAATGGCGACGATTTGACCGATGAATCCATGCCGAAAAATCCCACTCGTGAGGGTTACACCTTCAAGGGCTGGAACACCCAGGCCGATGGGCAAGGCGAAACCTTTACTGGCGATAGCACCGTTAGCGCTGACATGACCGTATACGCCATTTGGGAAAAAGACACCAGCACCAGCACCAGCACCGTCACCTTTAAAAACGAAGATGCGACTCATGCTACAGTAAAGGTTGAAACAGGCAAGACAATCAATAATGACGATTTGACCGATGAATCCATGCCGAAAAATCCCACTCGTGAGGGTTACACCTTCAAGGGCTGGAACACCCAGGCCGATGGCAAGGGGGATTGGTTCACCGGCGATAGCAAAGTCAGTGGAGATATGACCGTATACGCCATTTGGGAAGAGAAGCCCAGCAGCGGCGGCGGTACCTCTGGCGGCGGCCACGCCTTTATCCCGGGGATTCCTCCCGCTTTAAACACCAAGGACCACTACCAGTACATGACGGGCTATCCCGACGAAACCTTCCGTCCGGATCGGGACATCACCCGAGAGGAAGTGGCCGTCATGTTCTCCCGCCTCCTGACCCAGCGTCCGGAAAAGAATAAAATCTACGACTACGACTTCAACGACATCGCCCCCAGCCGCTGGTCCATCACCCCAGTGAGCTATATGAGCCACTTGGGCATGATTAAGGGCTATCCCGACGGCAGCTTTGGACCGGCCAAGAGCATTACCCGAGCCGAATTTGCCGCCATGGCCACCCGCTTCGCCGAACTCACCACGGGAGATGCCAAGTTCAACGACGTGGGAACCGACCACTGGGCCTACGAGGCCATCGCCAAAGCGGCCACCGCCGGCTGGATCTCCGGCTACCCCGACGGCAGCTTCAAACCCGACCAAGCCATCACCCGGGCCGAAGTGGTATCCGTCACCAACCGCATCCTGAACCGCTATGCCGACGAAAAATACGTGGCAGAACACAGCGAAGAAATCATGTACTTCAGCGACAACAAACCACAACACTGGGCCTACTACGCGGTCATCGAATCCACCAACGGCCACGAATACCAACGGAAAGACAACGGAAAAGACGAAAAATGGCTCGAAACAAACGACAAAAGCTTCATCGACTGAGCCACAACAAAAAGCCCCAACGAGCACCGGCCCGTGGGGGCTTTTTTGTTGCCGCAAAAGGTGTTCAGTGAGAAGAATACTGGGCGACGGTGAGCGTGGAAATCCCAGCGGAAAAACGAAAACGACCCCCAAGGCGCCACCCGGAACAAGCCACCTCAAAACCCAAAACCCCACCTCCCAAACGACCCCCAAGGCGCCACCCGGAACAAGCCAAACCAAAACCCAAAACCCCACCTCAAAATCCAAAACTCCACCGTTGCAAACTAACCCCTACCTCCCAGAAACCCCCACGAGCCCCGGCCCGTGGGGCTTTTTTGTTGGGGAAATGGTGAAGGGTTGTTGCTCTGGTTGGTGGTTTTTTTCGGTTAGTGGGTTTTCTCTATTATGGGGGAAGTGCCGGATTATTCTCTTTCCATCCCGGGGGGGGTGGGTGTTTCGCTGGTTTGGGGGATGGGGAGTTTGTGTGGGGGATGTGGGTGGGCGATTTTGGACGTGAAAGTGGAAGCGGGAAATTGAAAATGACCCCCAAGGGTTGGATGTGGGTCCAAGCTTTGGGGGTCGTTTGTTGTGGGTTGGTCTTGTTATTTTTGGAAGGCTTTTTTGAAGTTTTCCGCCAGGGGGCCGTTGAGTTTGTGGCCCATGTCTTGGAAGACTTTGTCCATGGCGGTGAAGAGTTCCACGAAGTCCTCGTAGTGGTTGTTGTTGCCCATGTGGCCGATGCGGATGACGGTATCTTTGAGTTCTCCCATGGAGCCGGAGATGAGATAGCCCTCTGCCTTGAGGCGCTCCATGAAGTCGGGGGCCTTTAGGGCTTCGGGGAGGAGGACGGCGGTGAGGGTGTTGGAATAGGCCTCTTTGGGGTAGAGCTCTAGGCCGCTCTCTTGGACGGCCTGGCGGACGGCGCTGGCAAATTGCTCATGGATGGCGGCGAAGTCGGTGGTGGCGATTTCGTCCAGGGCGGCATCCAGGGCGTAGACCAAGTTCTCATTCATGGTGTAGGGGAAGTCGAAGTCGCCGGGATAGGCCAGGTAGTTTTTCAGATTGAGATAGTAGCCGGTGATTTCCTCCCGCTGGTGGATTTTGTCCTCGGCCCTTTGGGAGAGGGTGAGGAGGGTGAGGCCGGTGGGGGCGGAGATGGCCTTCTGGGTTCCGCCAATGAGGATGTCGCAGCCTGCGGCATCGAAGTCGATCTGCTCTCCCATGACGGAGGAGACCCCGTCCACGATGGTCATCATGCCCTTGGATTTCAGGAGGGCGCAGATGGCGGCGATGTCGTTGGAAATGCCCGTGGGGGTTTCGCAGTGGACCATGGTGGCCAGCCGGAAGGGGCCGTTGGCGTCGATAAAGGCCTCCAGCTCCTTCAGATTGAAGCTGTGGTCGTAGCCGATTTCGTAGAGGGTGCCCTGACCGCCGTAACTTTCCACATAGTCCATAAATCCGGCGCCGAAAAAGCCATTGGAGAGGACCAGGACTCGGTCATTTTTCTCCATGAGATTGACCACGGCAGCTTCCAGGCCCATAATGGCCTCCCCCAACATGATGATGGAGCGGCACTGGGTGTGGAGGAGCTGGGAATATTTTTCCTCCACCTTCCGGTGAAAGCGGGTGTAGGCGGGATCCAAGTCGGGATTGGTGAGAAACTTGCCCATGGCTTCCATGGATTTTTGACGAACAGCAGTGGGACCTGCACACATTAATTTCATAAATCACCTCATAAATTTCATTTCATCATTCATCATATAATGAAAAAACCCGGCTGTAAACAAAGTTGGCCATCGTTTTCATGAAAAGAGGTGAAAAGAGCCTGAAACGGTGGTGTTTTTCGGAAAACGACTGTAGCAGCCCGCCCCTGGCACCTTGAAATGGAAGATCCCCTGATATCGTGAGGGGCAAAAAAACCTCCCCACTGGGACAATGCCCGTGGGGAGGTTTTGTATGGAAAGGGTCAATCCTCTTCTAAATCTAATTCCTGAAATTCTGCTGCATCCACAATGGCCGTCATGAGACCCATGGCCTTCTCTTTGTGGGCATCGGTGTGTACATCCTCTTCCGGACCCTTGATATCGAGGTAGAAGCTCAGTGTGGGATACTCTGTAGCGCCCTCCTCCACACATTCCACAATAAAGGCGTCCTTCTTCATTTCTTGGCCAAAGATCATGGCGGCGGGATAGCCTGCAATCTCGACTTTTTCGTAGGGATCGTCCTTGTGGTCGGCTTCTGGGCCAAAGTATCTGTAGTCCAGGAAGGACATATTGTCGTGGTCTTCCGGGTTGTAGAGCTCATCGACCCACAAAATGACTTCATAAGGGGTATCTGGGGTGGCAGGATCCTCGTATGTAAACTTCACTGACAGGGACAGGTTGTCCGTGAATTCCTCGGCCTTGATGGTGCCGCCCTCAAAGGGAATTTCAAAGGGCCACTTTACAATATGGCTTCCCGTATAGGCTCCATTGGAATAATCGGGCTTGCCCTCATAGTCGGTGGAGTACTGGAAGGTGTTGATCATGGTCTGCTCGATATCGGCCAAAAGCTTCAAATCGGGGTCGGTTCTCTCCTGCATGGGACCCGATGGGGTGATGGTGAACTGGAAGATGTGATAGCCGTCCACAAACTCATCCAGTATGGTTCCGTAGGAATAGAAGTGGTCCTCCTCGTTGGCATTCTTCACCCACTGGGTGCCATCTTCGGCTGCGATGACGCTTTGACCCTCCTGGGTGGGCTCTTTGCCATCCATGAGGAGATCCTTGTAGAGGAAAGGGGAAACTGAGAGGGACACACTGACATCCCAGCTGGAACTCTCATCGAATGCCTCGCCGGTGGTGTCGAAATAGTGGGACTGAGAGGTCTGGAGCTCTCCGCCGGAATAATAGTCCCAATCCTCAGCGGTGCCGGGCAAACTGAAGGTTGTCTGCAATCCGACCCTGTCATTGTTTACGCTGTATTCCACCGTTTCTCTGGCAGTGGACCCGCCGCCACAAGCGCTGAGGGCGCAGAGCATGGCCACAGCCACCAGCAGAGATATGCCTCTTTTAAAAGTTGAAAAGTACTTTTTCATGACTGACCTCCTTTTGAGATAAAAGTCCTGGACTGAGGGAGTTGCAAAGGTTTTCAACAAATCTGCAAAATCAGTCCAAAATGTCCTCCTAAGGAAAGTATAAACCATTGAAAATATTTTACATCGCCCAAAGGTATGAGTTTTGATAAAAAATTTCCAAAATGGCCAAGTTTTTGCGCTGCCAGGGGGCCGGGGGGCAATGGTTTTTTTAAGGCCCCCGGAATTTGGGTAGAAGAAATATAGATAGATCATATTGAAAGCATATGGGAGTGAAATGAATGAAAAAAATAGTGTACTCTGCAGTAAAACTACCGGAAGAAACCATAAAAATTTTAGAGGGGGCGGACCTCGAGCTCAGGATGCACGACGCCCTGGACACCCCCACGGAGGAGAAGATTGTGGAGGAGGCCAGGGATGCCCACGCCATCATCAGCGGGGTCAATGTGAAGATCAGCTCCAAGATCATCGAATCCAGCAAAAATCTCAAACACATCGCAAATATCGGCGCAGGAGTGAACAATATCGATCTGGAAAGCGCCAAAAAACGGGGCGTCCTCCTGACCAACACCCCCGGCAGAAACTCCGTGGCCTCCACGGCGGAGCTGGCCCTGGGCCTCATCCTGGCCCTCTCCCGGGGCATTCTCAAAAACCAGGAGCTGGTTCGGGACGACGCCTTTGGGGGCTGGCAGGTCACGGGCTTTTTGGGGGGCCACCAGGTGGCCTACAAGAAACTCTTCATCGACGGCTTCGGCAATATCGGCCAGGAGATCGCCCGCATGGCCAGGGCCTTTCACATGGACATCTCCTACTACGACATCAAGGACCGGCGGGAGTTTCAGAGGGCCGAGGAGGAGACCGGCGCCCGCTACGTGACCTTTGAAGAGGGCCTGAAAACGGCGGACTATGTGGTCCTGCAAATGAACTACACCCCGGAAAACCACCACCTCATCGGGGCGGAAGAGTTGGAACTCATGAAGGAAGATGCCTATCTCATCAACACCGCCCGAGGAGGCATTGTGGACGAAGAGGCCCTCCACCGAGCCCTGAAGGCGGGAAAAATTGCAGGAGCCGCCATCGACACCCACGAGGAAGAACCCAAATTCCACCCGGGACTCAAGGGACTGGACCAAGTGATCCTCACCCCCCACATCGGCAACGACAGCCACGAAGCCAGAATCGAAATGGCCAACACCGCCGCCCAAGACCTCATCCGGGTCATGGAAGGCAAAAAACCACAGTACCCCGTAGAGGGCTAGGAGGAGGAGCTTATGAAGAGAGTGCTTTTGGGGGCAGTGGTTCTGGGGTTGGGGCTCGTTTTGGGGCTCTTTTTCCTCCTGCTCAAGGCCCATGAGCCCACGGCCGAGGGCAAGAGGATCAACACCGACACCCAGGTGAGAATGCTGGTGGACCTTCCCCATGCCACCCCCTCCCGGGCCATCACCTTCACCACCGCGAGGACTCCCGGGGAGAAGGGCTACGAGGCCAAGCTTTCCAAGTACCGGGAGCGGGCCCTGGGGCGGGTGGAGGGGGACATCCCCTCGTTGCAGCTCTCGGAGGATGCCCAGGTGATCCTCCGCTTCCAGGACCTCCATCACAACAATATATCCCCGGAGAGAGTGGAGGGAGTGGAGGCCCAGTGGGTGGACGTCTTAAGCGAGGAAGAAAAACCCACCCACGTCCCGGCGAGCTACACCCTGGCCGAGGGAGCCATAGTTCTGGACGCCGCCCAATTCCCCTACCAGCGCCACGGAGAAGAAGGAAAGATCTGGACCAAGCTGATCCTCACCGCGGACTACCAGTACCAGGGAGAGGACTACACCAGCGTCACGGCGGTACTAATATTGGACAAATAAAAGCCCCAGCCGTGATGGCGGGAGCAAACTCCCAAGGGACCCAAGATTTGGGGCCCTTTTTTTGTGTCTGGATTTGGGGGTGGGGGGGTGGTTTTGTTGTGGAGATTAAGGAATGTGTGAAAATTTTTATAATAATACTGGTGGAGGATGCTTTTATATTATGATGTTGGAGGAATGGGAACTTCAGGTATGTGAATTTAGTCTTTATATAAATGAAGTTGAATAGATGAGGTAATGTTCACAAAAAATAAAAATACAATTGTTATTCTCTAAGTTTGTGGATATACTCAATTGGATTTTGGCGTGGTTATTTACTAGGTAATTGCACCAACTATGTAATCAGGCTCAAAGTACATATTAAGGAGGAAGGAAAAATATGAAAATGAAACCCTTGGTGGCGTTCCTATTGGCTCTGGTCATTCTCATGACCCCAGTCTTGGGCCTGGAGGAGGCCACCGCAGCAGGCACCGGGAAAATCACTGTGACCAATGCTAAGGAAGGTAAGAACTACAGTATCTACAAGGTCTTTGATCTGACTCAAAGTGGCACCAATGTGTCCTATACCATTGCAGCTGAGTGGGAGGGCTTCTTCACCACCGGTGCTGGAAAAGACTACATTGTTGCTGAAAACAATGCCGAGGGCAGCTTGAACGCCATTGTGGTGGACGGTGAAGTAAAGTACATCAATATCACTGAAGGAAATATTGTGGAATTTGCCAAAGCTGCCCAGGGCCAAATTGGCACCATTGCAAAAACGGATACACAGTCTGAAGCTAACGGTTCTGTGGTATTTGAGGGTCTGGCCTTGGGTTACTATCTGGTGAGCCCCGAAGGAGCCACAGAGCCTACTGAAGTGAACGGCTCCATTGTATCCCTGACCTCCACGGTACCCACAGCGGAAATTGCATCCAAGGGGGAATATCCCACGGTGGAGAAGGAAGCAACGAAAGTTACTGCCGATATCGGTGGAACGGTGAGCTATAAAGTGACCACCAAGGTGCCCGACACCACCGGTTACTCCACCTACAAATTCGATGTCGTGGACACCATGTCCAAGGGCCTGACCTTTGTAGATGGTTCCGTAGTAGTTAAAGTGAATGGCACCCAAATTACCGAGAACTTCACCGTAACTTCTGCTGTACAAGCTGATAACACCACCCTCTTGACCATTGCCTTCGACATGCTCAAGTTCCAAGACAAGGTCGGCAAGGCAGTGGTCATCACTTACGATGCCACCATCAACAAGGATGCCGTTGTGGGCAACGGAGGCAACCCCAACAGCGTACTCATTGAGTACTCCAATGACCCAAAAGACACCACCACCACGGACAAGACTCCCCCGGATGAGGAGAAAGTCTACACCGGTAAGGTGACCATCAATAAGCACGAAAAAGGCGACGACACCAAGAAACTTGAAGGTGCCAAGTTTGTTGTTAAAAATGCAGAAGGTAAATTCTACAAGTATGTAAAGAGAACCGATACTGCAGTTTCTTGGGTGGATACTGAAGCTGAAGCTACGGTGCTGACCACCGATGGCAGTGGTGCCGCCACCTTTGAGGGCCTGGCCGCTGGAACCTACTATCTCAAGGAAATTGAGGCTCCTGCAGGTTACAACCTTCTCACGGAAGAGATTGCATTCACCCTTTCCGCCGATAAGGATGATCAAGGCGTTGTAGTGGGAATGGAAGCTACCTCCAACGTTGAAAACTCCTCGGGTGTGGAACTGCCCAGTACGGGGGGCGCCGGCACCATTGCCTTTGGCCTCTTGGGGGGCGCCATTATGGCCTTTGCGGTGATCAGTCTGATTCGCGGCAAGGTGAGAGCGGAAGGTAGAAAGTAGGTATTGCGATGTAGGGGGAGGGCCCCGGTGCCACTGCCCCTCCATCCCATTATGGATAAAAAGAGATCCATCCTGTTAAAGGTCTTTTTGATCGTTGGGATCCTCATCTTCTTCTATCCCACCATCAGTGACTTTGTAAATAGCTTCAGCCAGACCACGGGGATTGTGAAGTACAATCGGGCCCTGGACCAATTCGACGACATAGAGATTGAGGAGATTTTGGCGGCCGCCCGGGACTACAATGAACGGATCTTCCGGGAGGGGGACGCCCTCTATCGCCCGGAGGCGGTGGCGGGCTATGAGGAGCAGCTCAATCCCTTTGGGGATGGGATGATGGGCTCCATTTGCATTCCCAAAATCGATGTCAATCTCCCCGTCTATCACGGCACCAATGAGGGGGTCATCCAGAGCGCCGTGGGTCACTTGCAGGGGACTTCCCTGCCCGTAGGGGGGCCCTCCACCCACGCCGTCCTCTCCACCCACACGGGCCTGGCCAGTTCCAGGCTCTTCACCGACCTGAACCAACTGGTGGAGGGGGACCAGTTCGTCCTCTCCGTGCTGGGACAAAATTTGTTCTACCAAGTGGATCAGATCATCACCGTGCTTCCCACGGAGGTGGAGGCCCTCCATGTGGCGGAGGGGCGGGACCAAGTGACCCTCTTCACCTGTACCCCCTATGGGATCAACACCCACCGCCTCCTGGTGAGGGGACAGCGGATTGAGGTGGCGGAAGAGGAGGAGATGGAGATCATCGAGGAGGCCGTGAAGCAGAGGAGAATCTTGGATCTGCTGAAGTTCCTGGCCATTGTGGCAGTGATTTTGGCCATCCTGGTTTCCATCATCAAGGACATTAAAGACTAGAGGGACGAAATTCACTGGGCCGAGGCCCCGGGCGGACTTGAGAGAGGGAGGGTGAGAAGGTGAAAAACAATGGAAGCCACAGGGCAGCTCTTTTCATGCTGCTCTTTGTTTTGATCCTGGCCCCGGGGAAAGTCCTGGCCAGTGGCGACAGCCTCCTGCACCTCCACTACAGGGACGGGGAGCTACCCCTGGCTGATGTGGCCTTTCAGATCTACAAAATTGGCAGTCTGGACCGGGAGCAAAAACTCCAGCTGGAGGAGGGCTTTCGCCCATATCCCATCCATCTTCAGGGGACGAAGGCCGCCCAGTGGAATGAGTGTGCCCAGACCCTGGGGGCCTATGTCCTCCGGGATCAGCTTCCCCCCACGGCCAGTGGGCGGACCGATGGGGAGGGTCGCCTCAGTTGGACCCTGCCGGCGGGGGTCTATCTCATTGTGGGGGAGGACGCGGTCCGGGGAAACCACAAGTACAGGACCAGCCCCTTTATCCTGGCCCTCCCCGCCTTGGACGGGACCCAGGGCCCGGCCCTTCATGAGGTGACGGCCCTGCCCAAGCCCGAGGGGGAGGAGCTCCCTCCCGGCCCCTCGGAGGAGACGGAGATCAAGGTCATTAAAATTTGGGAGGACCGGGGCCACGGGGATGAGCGGCCGGCCTCTGTGAAGGTGGCCCTCCTGGAAAATGGCGCGGTCCGGGAAGTGGTGGAGCTCTCCCGGGAGAATCACTGGCGGCACATTTGGCATGAGCTCAATCCTCGCTCGTCCTGGGCGGTGACGGAGGAGGGGGTGGATGCCCGTACATACGAGGTCCTGATCCGGGAGGAGGAGGGGATCTTCACCGTGGTCAACAGCTACCGTCCCCCCCAGGAGCCGCCCGGGGAGGGGGACACGGAGAGGCCCCCGGGGAAGGAGCCGCCCAGTCCCCCCCGGATCCCCCAAACGGGGCAGGACTGGTGGCCGGTCTTTGTCTTTGCGGGGGCGGGCGTTCTGAGCTTGGCCCTGGGCCATCTGCAGGAAATCAGGAAAAGGAAGAAAGGAGGAAAGGGATGAAGAGAGCATCCCGGTGGATCCACGTGATCCTCGCGGCCCTCATCCTCTTGGCGCACTCCTCCGTGGCCCTTGCCGGGGCAGGGGGGATGGAGGCGCCGGGGAAAGTGGAGGAGCAGTTGGAGGCGACGGCCCCGGAGACCACCGAGCCCGATGCCCCTTCGACGGAGCTGGAGGAGATCCCAGTCCCGGAGACTTCCGGCGAGGCCGATGCCCCTTCGGGGAAGCTGGAGGAAGGGGAGGCACCGGACCCGGAGGCCTCGGGAAAGCCCGAAACTCCCCCGGAAGAGCTGGAGGAGGAGCTTCAGGAGTCCACCCAGGGGGAGGACTCAGAGGAGGAGAGCCCGGAGCCCCTCCCGGAATACCGCCTCAGTCCGGAGGAGAATCGCCTCATTGAAGAGTACCGGAGTCTCAGCCAGAGGGAGATCTTCTTCGGGGGCTTTCCCTCCCCGGAGGCGGCCCCCTCCCTCACCATTGTGAAGACTGGGGGGGAGGAGGACTACACCGAGCTCACCGCCGGAGGCAGCAGCCCCGAGGGCTACACCCAGCTCACCCTCACGGGGGAGGGGGGCCAGCCCGTGGAGGAGCTGGAAATTGAGCTCGCGGGGGAGGCGGCCCTGGTCCAGGAGCTCTACACCCGAGAGCAGCAGAGGGAGCTGGGGCGTATCTTGGATCAGCTGGAGGCCCTGGGGGCCACCGGGGCACCGGGCGGGGCACTGGATGGGGAGAGCTATGGCAGAGTCCAATATCTCCTGGAGGAGCTGGAGGCCATGGCGCCCCACTACTCCCTGGAGGCCCAGGGCCTCACCGTCCTCCGGGACTCCCCGAATCCCGCTGAGGGCCGCCACCACTATCTCCTGGCCAGGGACGGGGCCCAGGAGGGGCCCATCCAACTGGTGGTGAAAGTCCCGGACCCCCTTCCCGAGGAGGGGGAAGTCCTGAAACTCACCGCCAGCGGCCACGGGGAGAGGGACGAGTACCGCCTGGAGAGTGCCACCCTCGGGGGCAACAGAGCCCCCAATTTCCGGCCCTTGGGGAGTGGCAGGGCCCTCCAGTCCCCGCAATTCATTGGCCCGGAGGATATTGCCCCGGTGAACCACCTGCGCTTGGACCCCAATATGGAGCAGGTCAGTGCGGGGGTGGTGGAATACAGCGGTTTAAATGGATCGACGACAAAACCAGATATTAAGATCTTGTCGGCCAAAACGGGCCCGGATCCCGAGGCGGTGAAAAATGGAATGTGGGGCCTCCACGGTTTTAAAGTTCACCCCAAGATCTATCCTCAGTTTGCTGGGCAGACCGTCACCGCAGTTCGATTTGCAAGCTCCAATAAAAATGCGGCAAACTACAGCAGGGATATGAATGCTGGATGGGCGGCGGGGGATTTGAGCCTAGATACCACCAAGATGTGGCTCAAAGTGAAGTACGACAATGCTGCCTATTTCGACAGTGATATTGTGGATGCCGAGGTGACTTTCAAAATCACCCCCATGAAAAATGTGGATGACAGGGGGAATCGGCCCCAGGACTATGGCAGCAGGAACTACGATCCCATCCTCCAATTCAGTCACAATCTCTACTATGGCTGGGCCTGGCAGAATGTCCGAGAGATCAATATCGATCTGGTCTTCAAGAAAAAAAGCGGGGAGACCGTCCAATTCGAGACCTGTCAGTACGCCGACGGGAGGGGGAGCTACTTCACCATTAACTCCCTGGATCCAGGGAACAATACCGTGGGTCCCCAATTTGTCCGGCCGGACCAAAACACCATTTCGGGGGCCTATGTGATTCCGGGCTCCCACATTCTAAACTCCTTTGATGGCGGCCCGGCATTTGGCACTCAGCATGGCTACAATGGGGGCAATACCCCCTGGGATGGGGACCAGCCAAGTCATCCCAATTGGTCCCAAAATGCCGTCCTCTTTACCACGGCCAATACCGATCATCTGAATTTCACCATGGGCAATCTCATGAGGGAGCCACAGAGGTCCGCTGTCCCCAGGACGGACTTCATGTGGGCCTCCATGTCCACCCAGTCCTTCACCGATCACTATGTCAGCTACAGGGACATCCAGGTGAAAAAGACCTGGCCCGATGGCAGCGGGGCCTATCACGGGCCCGTTAAAGTGGATCTCGTCAAAAACTACAATGTGACCATCGCCTATACGGACGGCCCCCTGGGGAGGGTGGAAAAAACCGTGGAGATTCGGGATCTTGTTGCAGATTCGGTGAATCTCTCCCAGGCCGGGGGTTGGAGCTTCATCTTCCACCAAATTCCCGACGAGGCATCGCAGTTAAAAATTATTGAGAAGATCTACAGCACGGACAAAAATCAGCTGAGGGAGGATGCCGGGGCCCATTTCCCGGAGGACGTCCACGATGACTTCGAAATTCTCTCGGTGTTTGATTTCAGCTACGACATCGCCCCTTTAAAGATCCCCGGTTACAGCACCACCATTACCAGCGATGTGGGAAATGGGGTGTTCAATATCGTCAGCACCAAGGACAGCACTACCCCCGAGGGGCCCAGTGTCTCCGAGACTTTAAAGCCCAATGTGCTGGTGAAAAAGCAGATTGACTTTCTGGGGGACGGGGCCGACAATCCCCACACCCAAATTGAGGAGGAGCCCCCCTACAAGCATCAGCTCAATGATCTCTACCGCCTGTACCTCACCATTGAGGGGGAGAAGGTGAGCAGGGAGCTGCCTCTGGACCTCCTCTTTGTGCTGGATGGCTCCTCCACCATGACCGAGGCGGATATGATTGGGGAAAATGGGGCGCCCATGAGCCGGATGGATGCCATGATGAATCTCATCAATCAGACGGATCTCATTCCCAATTTCCTGGAGAAAAACCAGGACAATCGGGTGGCCTTTATCTACTTCAATGGAAGCTCAAAGCAGGGGACCATAACCCAGGCATCCAAGGGCTACACCTACAAAAAAGACGCCCACATCATCAGTGGCTGGACCAATGTCTTCAGCGGAAACATCCACTGCCCCGTGCCGACGGACAACTACATGGGCACCAACTATCAGGCGGGGCTCATGCTGGCGGAGGACCTCATCAATGTGTCCAAGGCGGCGGGGAGAAGACAGGCCATGATCTTTATCAGCGACGGGGTGCCCACCTTCTGGATCAAAGACAATGGAGATCGGGACGGAACGGGCTCGAACTTGGACCTCACCTATACGGTTCCGGAGTCCAAAAACAACACCATCCAATATCTCCAGGGATTCTATGAGCGGCATTCCGAGGTCACCACCTTTGCCGTGGGGGTATCCGATGATATCAATGCCGAGGACAGCAATGCCTCCCAGAGCCCGGTGGTCCTGCGGAAGATGGCAGAGCTGGGGAATGGAAAGCACATCGGGGTGAGGAGCGATTTCAACCAGCTCATTGAGGAGCTCCGCCGGGTCATCGAGGCTGCGGTGTGTGAGGTGACTGTGGAGGACAGCCTGAGCAGCCGAATGGAGCTGGTGGCAGACCGGGCGGACTACCGGGTGTCCATGGAGGATCGGACCACTGGGGAGGAGGTGGTCCTCTGGGAAAATGGAGGACAGACCGGCGCCAATGGCTCGGGGGAAAGTAAAATCCTAGAGAGCCTGAGCTACGACCAGGGCAGCCGGACAATCGTCCTCAAATTCAACGAGAGCTACGAGTTGAAGGACGATGTGACCTACACCCTCTCCTACAATATCAAGGTCAATGATGCGGCCAAGGAGGCCTATGAGACCAGTGGCTATGACCACACCGGCGATTCCGAAACCGACTTTGGGGACAATGCCACCAGTTCCAAGGAGAGGGGCTTTCACTCCAATACATCGGCCCATGTGAGCTACAATGGCGACCAAATCAAGTACTTCCCCCACCCAGTGGTGCAGGCGGAGACCCCTCCGGGGGTGGAGCTGCCCTTTGCCGGCGGCGGGGGGACCGGTGCCATGAGAGGGGTGGGGGCCCTCTTGGTCTCGGCATCGGGCCTTTCCATACTCAGGAGAAAGAGGAGAGATTGAAAAAGAACAGTGTGTTTTTCCGAGTGGGCATCCTGTGCATCCTGGTGGCCGCCCTTCTATTTGCCAAAAATAGGGTGGAGGATGTCCTGGTGGGGAGGCGGACGGAGGCCCTCATGGCCTCCCTGAGCTCGGCGGGGAGTCTGGATGGCAGTGCCTTTCAGGACCCCCGGCGGGAGATGCCCATCCACCTGGTGGACGGCCACGAGTACATTGGCCACCTGAAGCTGGAGACTTTGGGCCTGGATCTTCCCGTAATGAGCTCCTGGTCCTACGACAAGATCAAAATCGCCCCGGCGAGATACCAGGGGAGCATCTACCGGGACAATATGATCATCATGGCCCACAACTATCGCTCCCACTTTGGCAAGCTCCCCCGTGTGGACTTGGGGGATGAAGTGACCTTCACCGATGTGGATCAGAATCAATTTCACTATGAGATTGTGGACATCCAGGAGGTGGGGGGAGACGAGCTGGAGGCCCTCCTGGGCGGGGAGTGGGACCTGACCCTCTTCACCTGCACCCTGGGGGGCAAGTCCAGGGTGGTGGTCCGCTGCAAACTCACGGGCCAGGGCCAGCCCCTGAAGGGCAATATATAGGAAGAAAGAGCCGGGGCCACGGGGTCCCGGCCTCTTCGTATCCACCTCCACGGCACCACGCAGGGGCGGGAGTCGGCGTTTCAATCTGCCCCCGGTTTTGGCCCTGGGGGCGGGGTCGATTTTTGGGCCGGGGTCCTTCCCCCCAGTTCCCTGTGATATAATTATCGTGAAATTGACGGAACACAAGGGGGGCGCTGAAATCGTTGTCTTTCCCCCGCTTCCAGAAAGGATCTTGTCATGGGTGTGGAGGATTTGAGAAATGACATCATGGTGGGTCAGAAAAAGGGCCTGCCTTTTATTTTGGCCTCTGTGGTGATTTGGCTGTTGATTTTTGGGGTGGGGCTCTTGGATTTGCCCCTCCCCCTGGGAAATTTGTTGGTCTTTTGCTGTTCGGCGCCCCTCTTGCCCATCTCCTGGCTCTTGGGCCGGAGGATGGGGGTGGATATTTTTTCCAAGGAGCACCAGTTGGGACAGCTGGGGCTGTTGTTCTCGGTGAATCAGCTCCTGTATTTGCTCATTGTGATGTGGGTCTTCCGGGCGGTGCCTGAGAAGATGGTCATGGTCTATGCCATGGTCTTTGGGGCCCACTTGTTGCCCTTTTCCTGGCTGTATAAGTCCAGGGCCTATCTGTTTTTTGCCGTGGCAATTCCCATTTTGGCCCTGATCTTGGGGAGCCTCTTTCAGGGCACTGTGGTGGCCGGGGCCCTGGTCCTGGTGGAGCTGGTCTTTGCCTGGCTCCTGAGGGGGGAAGTGCTGGCCCTGGGGGCCCGGGCCTAGAAAGGGGGGGCTGTGATGGTTCGTTGGCTGCATCTCTTTGGCAAGACTGATTTGGGCTTTTGGCCCCTGGGTCTCGCCCTCTTTTTTCTCCAGGAGCTCCCCTATTTGGTGATGCCCTTCCTTGCCCTGGAGGAAAATCCCATTATGAATATGGTGGAGGCCTCCCCGGGGCTCAATTTTTTGGAAAAGTTGTTGGGGATCTCCTGCGTTTTGGTCATGTGCTTTGTCATTTACGGGGAGGCGCCCCTCTTTTCCCTGGCCAGTGGCAGGGAAAAACTGGGCTTTTTCCTGGCGGCCCTGGCCCTTTTGGGCTACTATCTGGGCTGGTTTTTCTACGCTCAGGGCCATCAGAGCCTCTCTCTGATGCTGGGGGCTCTGGTCCTTTTGCCTCCCCTCTACTACGCCGCCATTGGCCTGTGGCGGGGGCACTGGCTCCTTTCGGGCCTGGGCCTCGCCTTTGGGGGCGTCCACTTCCTTCACGTCTATGTGAATTTCAGGGGCCATTGGTGAGTTTCAGACATCCCGGGGATGTCTTTTTTATTTTGACTAAAATTCATTTCCCGGAGGTCTTTCCAGGGAGGGACGGCCCTTTTTGTGATACCATGGATCAGCTGGAGGTGATGATATGGATTACAGGGAGTATCAGGAGTACAGGGAGTACTTCGAAAAACTCATAGAAACGAAGGAACTCAAGGAGCTCAAGGAGGTCCTGGAGGAGATCAATGTGGTGGATCTGGCGGAGATCATCGAGGACATGGAGGACAAGACCATGCTCATGGTCTTCCGGCTCATTCCCAAGCTCCAGGGCTCCGAGGTCTTCTCCTATATGGAAACCTACAATCAGCTTCGGATCATCAATTCCATTACCGACCTGGAGCTCAAGGGCATCATCGACGAGTTGGACTTTGACGACCGGATCGACATCATCGATGAGATGCCGGCCAATGTGGTGACCAAGGTCCTGGCCCAGTCCACCCCCGAGGAGCGGAAGCTGATCAATGAATTCCTCCGCTATCCCGAGGACTCCGCCGGCTCCATGATGACCATTGAGTATGTCCGCCTGAAGCCGGAGATGACGGTGCAGGATGCCATGGAATACATTAAAAAGACGGGGATGGACAAGGAGACCATCTACACCTGCTATGTGGAAAATGAGTACAAGATGCTCCTGGGCTTTGTGTCCCTGAGGACCATTGTGGTCTCCGACGCTGATCTTTTCATTCGGGACATCATGGAGGAGGATGTGATGTTCGTCACCACCACCGACGACCGGGAGCTGGTGGCGGAGCAGTTTATGAAATACGGCTACATCGCCCTCCCCGTAGTGGACCTGGAGCACCGCCTCTGCGGGATCATCACCTTCGACGACATCATGGACGTGGTGGAAGAGGAGGCCACGGAGGACTTTCACAAGATGGCCGCCATCAATCCCTCCGATGACGAGTATCTGTCCCAGACGCCATGGCAGCTGGCCAAGAACAGAATCCCCTGGCTCTTGATTCTCATGGTATCGGCCACCCTCACTTCGGGGATCATCGACAATTTTAGTTACATCATCAGTCAGTACCTCATTCTCACCATGTTCATCCCCATGATTACCGACACCGGGGGAAACACGGGCTCCCAGTCCTCCACCATCATCATCCGGGCCATGGCCACCGGGGAAGTGACCCTCTCCGATGTCTTCCGGGTGATGTTCAAGGAGATGGGGGTGGGCCTCATTGTGGGCTTGGTTTTGGCCCTGGTGAACTTTGGGAGAATGATGATCTTCACCGATGCGGGACTGGTGATCTCGGGGCTGGTGTCCTTTACCGTCCTCATTACGGTAGTTCTCTCCAAGCTCTTGGGGGCGGCCCTTCCCATGCTGGCCAAGCGGGTCCACATTGACCCGGCCATTATGGCATCGGCCCTCATTACCACCATCATCGACTCTTTGGTCTTGGTGATTTACTTCCTCCTGGCCGGCTGGCTCCTCCCCCTGGGGGGCGCGTGAGGGCCTTCTTAGGGCCCTCCGGTCTGGACGAGGGCGAGTATGTATTGTGTAGCAATGGGAGTTTCCCCCCTCCCAGGGGCGGGGACTTTCCCGAAAATTTTTTATAATGGGTGATCGATATGTTGGGATCTTTGATTAATGGTGGCGCCGTCCTTGCCGGGGGCCTCTTGGGGCACTTCGCCGGAAAACTCTTCAGCAAAGAGCAGCAGGAGTCCCTGAGCCGGGCCTGCGGCGTCAGTGTCATGTTCATAGCCGTGGCCGGGGCCATGGAGGGGATGCTCTCCATTGACGGGGGCCGCCTCTTGAGTGGCAAGGCCATGTTTGTGGTCCTCTGCCTCACTTTGGGGACCATTGCGGGGGAACTAATGGGGATTGAGAGGGGCTTCGAAAATTTTGGCATTTGGCTCAGGGAGAGGAGCGGCAACAGTGGGGACACCCGCTTTTTGGACGCCTTCGTCACCGCCTCCCTCACCATTTGCATTGGGGCCATGGCCATTGTGGGGGCCATTCAGGAGGGCATCACCGGGGACTTTTCCACCCTGGCGGTGAAATCCGTCCTGGACTTTTTCATCATCGCCATCTTCACCTCCTCCATGGGCAAGGGCGCCGTCTTTGCGGCCATTCCCGTCTTTATCCTGGAGGCCTCGGTGACTCTATTTGCCAAATTACTGGCGCCGGTGATGACGGAGCTGGCCATCTCCTATATTTCCCTCATTGGGGCCGTCCTCATCTTCTGCATTGGGGTAAATTTGGTGTGGGAGAAGCGCTTCAATGTGGCCAATATGCTCCCGGCCATAATTTTTGCCGTAATCAGCGCCTATCTGCCCTGGGGTTTCTGATAAAATAGTGAAGAAAGATTGTAAATTGAAAGGAGCAAATGATGATTGGCGTAGTAACGAATGGAATGTTTTTAAAAGTAGCAGATGTGGAGGCCGCCTTCCCCGCCATTGTGGGGGAGGGGGAGGAGTGGAAGATCTACTCCTCACTGAACGACATGCTCCCGGAAAAGGAAAAGATTGAGATCATCCTCAATGCGGGCCTGGAGGGGGCGGGCCTGGGGGGCGCCACCGTCCTGGGAGAATTTCCCAATCTCCGCTGGGTGTTCAACTACTTCGCCGGAGTGGACCACTACCCCATGGAGATGCTCCGGGAGAAGGGTGTCATCCTCACCAATGTCTCCGGAGTTCACGGCAAAAATATTGCCGAGCAGGTCACCGGGGCCATGATCATGTTCACCCGCTGCTATCTCACCACCATGAAGAATCAGCAGAAGAAAATCTACGACCGCAATCTCCCCCTGGCGGAGCTCTGCGGCAAAAAGCTCCTCATTGTGGGGGCCGGGGCCATCGGCCGGGAAATCGCCCGAAAGGCCAAGGCCTTTGACATGGTGGTCACGGGCATCCGCAACCGGGCGGTGGCGGAAATTCCCGAAAACTTCGACGAGATGTACACCACCGACGTCCTGGATGAGCACCTGGCAGACCAAGACTTCATCGTCTCCGTCCTCCCCTCCACGGAGAAGACCCAGGGCCTGTTCAATGGCGAAAAATTCAAACTCATGAGCCCTGATGCCGTCTTCATGAATGTGGGCCGCGGCGACCTCATTGTGGTGGAGGACCTGGTAGAGGCCCTGAACAGCGGAGAAATCAAAGGGGCCTACCTGGACGTCTTCCCCGAGGAACCCCTCCCCGAAGACTCCCCCCTCTGGGACCTGGAAAACCTCATCATCACCCCCCACATCGCAGGCACCACCCCCAACTACTTCCCCCGAGCCATGGAAATCTTCAAAGAAAACTTCAGCCGATACAAAAACGGCAAAGAACTCATGAACGTAGTGGACTACAATCTCAAATACTGACCCGCCAGAGCCAAAACAACCAAGGAAAAAGAGCTCCTTCCAAGAGAAAGGAGCTCTATTTTTAAACCCAAAACGAGGGGAGGGGGCTTTTTGGGGTTCCTGTGTTGGTTTTTTCTTGGTGTTGGGATACTATAGTGTTATGATAAGTGTTCCTTGGTCCTCTGTGTAGGAATGGGACTTGTGTTTTCAGGGCGTTCTCGCCGCCGTAGGGGAGGGTGCTCCGGTGGCGGCTGTTTTTGCCGGGGGGAGCTGTGCTTTTGCCCCGGGGCGGGGTACTGCCTGTGTTTTTGGCGAAGGGGTCTCCGCACTTGGGGACTGATTTATGGGAGCTTCTTTCTTCCCTGAGAAGCTCTTTTTTTGTAGGGTGCCAATTGTGAATTTTTATTTCACAGATCCATGTCCGCCCCTGTTTCAGCGTTTTGCAGCAGTTTCGAAAGTGACCTTTAAGGAGGAATTCTATGATGGAGTTAAAAGCCGTTGGCGTGGTTCACTCCCCCTATCTCAAGCGGGGGGATGCCCCTTTCCAGGGGAGAATGGAGAATTTGACGTCGAAAGTGGAGATTTTTGAGGAATTTGCCCCGGCCCTCAAGGATGTGGAGGATTTTAGCCATCTCTTCATCCTCTACTGGGCGGACCGGGCCAATCGGGAGACCCTTCAGAACAGGACTCCCTTTGATGAGGACCCCGAGGCCCTTCACGGGGTGTTCTCCACTCGCACCCCCAATCGCCCCAATCCCATTAATATTGGCATTGTGGATTTGGTGGAGCGGGAGGGCAATGTCCTCACGGTGCGGGGGCTGGATGCCTTCGACCAGAGTGCAGTGCTGGACATCAAGCCCTACAGCGGCCGATTGGATGCCGTGGGCCATGCCAATTCCCAGCGCTCCAAGGAGGAGAAATAGCTGCGGGGAGAGGACTTTTCAGAGCTCTGAATTTTCTGAAAAAAATTACTGTAAAGAAATATTAGACAAATCTTATCATTGTGGGGGGGGTAGGCCTGTATCATAGTAGTAGAAGCACCCGAGGATTCATATCTACTGAAAGGATGAGTGAGATGAAGGGAAAAATGAAAGTTCTCCTTCCCCTATTGCTATTGTTGGTCCTGCCCCTGATGGTGGCCATGAAGCCCGCCCAGCCCGGCGGGGAAGCTGCAGGTGGGCTCCTGTCCGCCATTGTAATCAGTGCGCCGGGGGCGGACCCCGTGAGGGTGGCCGCGGCATCTGAAGAATATCTGGTGCTGGAGCACCACCTGGGCCTTTTGATCCTGGACCCTCAGGTCCTTACGGTGGTGGATGAAATTCCCGCCGAGGACATTGGGCTGAAGACCCAGGGGGATCAGTCCTTCAGCTACAGCCTGGATGGGGACCGCCTCCTCCTGGAGCGGGCCACCAAGGAGGGGGGCGCCCCCTACAGCTACGACCTGGCCCAGGGCAAGCTCACTGAGGGCGTGGGCGAGGCCCCCCAAGGGGTGGAATCCCCCCGGGCCCTCACGGCAGAGGAGCTGAAAGGGGAATTCGGCGCTGCAGAGGGCCAGGGCCTTCAGGGGAAGGACTGGACCTTCGCCCTGATCCCGGACCTCAATGAAGTGGGCCAGAGCCAGCTCCGTTTGAAAAATGCCCAGGGAGAGCTCACCACCACTCTGGCAGATCTCGCCAGGGAGCGGGAGGATCTCCCCCTGAGCCTCAATGGCAAGGCCCTGGATGCCAAGGGATTTTCCAGTGGGGGAAAACTCCACCTCCCCCTCCGGGCCATTATGGAGGGCGCAGGCTACGAGGTGGAGTGGCAGGCCGAGGACGGCTCCATTGTCCTGAAAAAGGCCAGCGATGAGCTCCTCTTGAAGCGAGGGGACGGCCAGTACAGCCTCACCCGGGACGGAAAAACCCTGGCCTTCGACTACTTCCTCAGGGAGGACCGCACCTATATCGGCCAAAAATTCTTCGGCGCCCTGGACCTGGACGTTGCCGCCAGTGGCAATGATCAAAGAATGGAAGTGAAACTCCAGGCCAAGTAAACATTTGAGAAGAGAGATCTGCCCCGGCGGATCTCTTTTTTTGCGGCCCATTTTCTAAAATTTTAGCTATAATGGTATCTGCTGGCCTTGGCGGGGCCCTGGGGATATGGATGGGGCCCGTGACTGTCGCCACTTCCCATGGCACTTTCACCCTGGGGACACCATGAGGGGAGGGGGATTTATCCAGGGGGAATAGGTTAGTTATTTTTCAGATTAGCAGGGGATTTCCCCGTCACTGTGATATAATGAATTTCTTAAAGATTTAAACCCGTGGCGCCCTTAAGGGGCGGGGCTCGCGCCCAGCTTGGCCCCCTGAGGGGAGGTTTTTGGTTTGGCTCAATTGCAGAAAGGCTTTTTATGGAACAGAAAAATAGGAATGGTTTTTTCAATTCAAACAGAATCCTGACCATTCTCACTTGGTTGGTGATTTTGGGGGCGTGGTTTTTGGTGACGGAGATGGAGCTGGTCTCCACCGTCCTGGTGCCCTCCCCCCTGAAGGTGTGGCGGACCTTTGTGGACATTTTGAAAAATGGCTACAATGACGTGCCCCTCTCCGCCCACTTGGGCATCAGCTTTTTCAGGCTCTTTGTGGCCTATTTCCTGGCCATGTTGGTGGGGATTCCCCTGGGACTTCTGAGTGGCTACTTCCCCAGGGTCCGGGCCGTGGTGGATTCCATTGTGCAGTTCTACCGGCCCCTGCCCCCCCTGGCCTACTACACCCTGCTGGTCCTGTGGTTTGGCATTTACGAGGAGTCGAAAATTCTCCTCCTCTTCCTGGCGGCCCTGGCCCCCATCTATGTGGCCTGTGTCTCGGCGGTGGGCAAGCTCAACGAGGACTATCAGCTCAGCGCCCTCTCCTTTGGCGCCACCAGCCGGCAGGTCTTCATCCACGTGGTGGCCCCAGCCTGCCTCCCCGAAATCTTCACCGGCCTGCGCACGGGCATTGGCGTGGCCTACACCACCCTGGTGGCGGCGGAGATGGTGGCGGCCACCTCGGGGATCGGGTGGATGGTCATCGACGCCTCCCGCTTTTTAAACAGCTCCGTCATGTTTGTGGGGATCATCATCATGGGCATCACGGGGGTGGTCATCGACTTAATCATGCGCTTTATTGAGGATCATTTGGTAGACTGGAAGAGATACGTCTAGAAAGGGCGGTACCTATGAAAAGATTTTTAACACTCATTGTCATGGTGGCTGTGGTGATCTCACTGGCTGCCTGCGGACCCACTCAAAAGACCGAAACAGGGGACCAGCCCCAGGCAGTCAATGTGGGCATCCTCCGGGTGCCCAATGACGAGATGATTGCAAAGACCGAGAATCTGTTCCAAAAGTACTTCCAGGATCAGGGCATCGAAGTGAACTTCGTGGTCTTTGACTCCGGGGTGGATGCCAACAAGGCCTTCCTCTCCGGCGACATCGACTTCGCCTCCATGGGCCACACCAATGGCGTGGTGGCCCTGGCCCAGGGGCTCCCCGTGGAGCTGGTGTGGATCCACGAAGTTTTGGGAGAAATTGAGGCCCTGGCCGTCAAGGAGGACTCCGACATCCAGGCGGTGGAGGATCTGGCGGGGAAAAAGGTGGCCACCGTCTTCGCCTCCACCTCCCACTACAGTCTCCTCCACGCCCTCAGGGAAGCCGGGGTGGAGGATCAAGTGACCCTTTTGGATATGAAGACTCCGGACATTGTGGCCGCCTGGGAGCGGGGGGACATTGAAGCCGCCTACACCTGGCAGCCCACCCTGGGGGAAATTCTCCAGAGCGGCAGGGTCATCATGGACAGCAAGCGCATGGCGGAAAAGGGCGTCATCACCGCCAATATCGTCCTGGGGCGCAAGGGCTTCTTGGAACAGTATCCGGACCTTGCCGCCGACTTCATCACCGTCCTCACTGAGGCCGGGGACATCTACCGGGCCGATCCCGCCAAGGGAGCGGAGATCACCGCCAAGGGCCTGGACATCAGCCCCGAAATCACCTCCGTGCAAATGGCCGGCTCCCGCTGGCTCACGGCGGAGGAGGAGATCTCCCCGGAATTTTTGGGCACCAGTGAAGCGCGGGGGGCCTTCGCCGATGTCTTCTACTCCACCGGAGAATTCCTCCTGGAGCAAAAGCACATCGACCGCCTCCCCTCCAAAGAGGAAGTGGACGCCTTCATCAATCCCGCCTACATTGAACGCTCCATCCAGAGGAGCGCAGAATAATGAGCCAAGCCCTCATAGAACTCCAGGGGGTCTCCGTTCGCTATGACTCCCGGGGGGGCAGCTTCCACGCCCTGGAAGATGTGAACTTCCACATCGACAAGGGGGAATTTGTCTGCCTCCTGGGCCCCTCCGGCTCCGGCAAAAGTACCATCCTAAAACTCATCGCAGGCTACATCCGCCCCACCCAGGGCAGCGTCACCATGGCGGGGGAGCCCATTACAAAGCCCGACCGCCACAGGGGGGTGGCCTTCCAACAGTCCACCCTCTACCACTGGATGACCGTGCGAAAAAATGTGGAATTTGGCCCCCGAATGCAGGGCCTCCCCAGGGAAAAACTGAGAGAACTCTCCGACCACTATCTGGAACAGGTGAAACTCCAGGACTACGCCGACAAAAAAACTTACGAACTCTCCGGGGGCATGAAACAGCGAGTGGCCCTGGCCCGAGTCCTGGCCAACGAGCCCGACGTCATCCTCATGGACGAGCCCCTGGGGGCCCTGGACGCCCTCACCCGAATCCAAATGCAGGCCCTCCTGAGAAGACTCTGGCAGGAAAACCACAACACCATGTTCATGATCACCCACGACATCGACGAGGCCCTGGCCCTGGGCACCAAAGTCATGGTCATGTCCAGCTCCCCGGGCACCATCGTCAAAACCTTCGAGACCAACTTCACCCACACCGCCAGCACAGGCGCCGACGGCCGAGTGGAGATCACCCCGGAGTACATCCAACTGAGAAACGAGATCTTCGGCATCATCACCCAGGGGGAGGAACTCTAAACAAACTACCAGACCCGATCCGGCGAAAGCCAGGTCGGGTCTTTTGTTGCCCCGGGGACCGGGGGTTTTCCAGCGGTTCCAAGGGGACTTCGTGGCCCCGGGCCACTGGAGCCCGAAACTGGACCCTTCCTCTCTTGCTTGTTCCTCCCCTGAGAAGGATGTTAGAATAGCCAAAAGGATGGTGATAAAAGATGAAGGGTAAAATTATTTCTGTATTCACTATATTTTTTCTATTTTTGATCCTCCTTCCCGTATGGGCGTGGGGGCAGGAGGTGACCCACCATGTCTCCAGCTTTAAGGATTTTCAGGATGCCGTGGCGGCCATCAATGTTGATCCTACTGGAGATGTACATATCGTCAATCTGACGGAAGATATCGATTTTGGGACGTCGGATGAAACTTTGAAATTTGAAAAAGATACGGTCATCCTGGGCAATGGCTACACCATAAACCTGGGACAACCCGAGAAGCCTAACGAACTATCCAATAGCCAACTGGCGGTAGGTGGCGATGCCACCCTCACCCTAGGGAAAGAGGACGGCTCGGATGAGCTGATTATCAAGGGGGGGAAATCCGTCCGATACAAGGCCCTTATTGCCATATCCGACGGCACATTGAATATGCACCCCGGGGTCCAGCTCACTGGAAGCCACACACGGGGGGCCACCCCAGGTACTGCCGTCAATATCATCGATGGAACCTTCAATATGTATGGAGGGGAGATTCACGGAAACACCACGGAAGGTCTTTCGGGCTTCGGCGCAGCAGTGGCCGGGGACGGTAGATATGGTAGAGTAGTGGAGTTCAATATGTACGGTGGGTCCATCCGGGACAATCATGCCCTCCTACTGGGTCAAATTGGGTATGGCGGAGGCGTCTTTCTCATCAATGGTACATTCCATATGGAGGGGGGCTCCATCACCGACAATACCGTAAAAAATACCGGAGGTGTCGCTCGGGCTGGCCTGGGGGGCGGCGTGCTCCTCGCAGGAGGGGAAGCCGTCCTCAGTGGGGGTGAAATAACAAATAATGAAACCTTTTACTATGGCGGAGGGCTCTCTGTCATGGGTGCCCAAGTGGAGATTGGAGAAGATTTCAAAATCACCGGAAATAAGGCATTGGAAGGGGGTGGCATCTACAATCAGGGCGCTGTGGTGGTGGCGAAGGGGGCCGTCATTGCCAATAATACGGCAGAGGATGCCGGGGCCGACATCGCCCACCTCGATGGCAGTCTCACCCTGGCGGACGCAGAGGCCATGAATGCCAGCCTGAATACGGGTTCATCCCATCGAAAGATCACCGGCTGGTATTTGGACGGTGAACCACGGTGGAAACCAGAGGAGGCAGAGGAGGTGGATGTATCCCAGTCCCTGACGAAAGAAATTTACCTAAAGGCAGCCTATGGGGCGGAGTATCGGGTGATCTATGAATTTGTCAGTGAAACCGAGGGGAGGGAACTCCCCCCGGAAGTCATGGCCCTGTTGCCGGTGGATGGGAAGAGCCACACCAAGGGCGAGACCGTGGAAGCCACGGCGCCAGCTGAGACTGAGGTGGCAGTTCAAGGGGGCCGGTGGACATTCCTGGCCTATGATGCCCTGGAGAAAACTATCCAGGGAGAAATAACGAAATTTGTGGGCACCTGGGCTTTTGAGGCAGAGCCTTCAAAGGATGACCTGCCCCAGACGGGGGGACACTGGTTGCTGCCCGGTCCCCATCAGGAAAAGCCCCTGGAGTACCACTGGGGATACCTGAGGGGCTATGAGGACGGGAGCTTCAGACCGGAAAATTCCATGACCCGGGAAGAGGTGGCCACCATATTCTCGAGATTTTTGGAAGGAGAGGGGGAAGGGGGAAAGCAGCCCTTCGCCGATGTGCCGGCGGGCCACTGGTCGGCGGCGGCCATTGCCCGGGTCAGGGAGGCAGGCATCATTGAGGGCTATCCCGACGGCACATTCAAGCCCAGCCAGGGGATCAGCAGGGCCGAGTTTTTGGCTATGGCTGTGAGATTTCAAGGCATTGGAGATGGGGAGCAGACCTTCGTGGACGTCCCCGAGAGCCACTGGGCCTACGAAATCATAAAAAAGGGTGGGACCGCCGGTTGGATCCAGGGCTATCCCGACGGGACATTTCGTCCGGAGAATGAAATCACCAGGGCAGAGGCCGTGAGCATTCTCAACAGAATCCAGGGCCGCTCCCCCGATGAAAACTACATCGACTCCCATCCAGGGGAAGTGACCCCATATCCCGATCTTTCGGCGGACCACTGGGCCTACTACCACATCATGGAGGCCACCCACAGCCACCAATACCGTAGGGTGGAAGAGAGCGGGGAGGAAAATTGGAAAAAAATTGTGGAGAAAACCTCGGCGGAGTGGAGATCACCCCGGAGTACATCCAACTGAGAAACGAGATCTTCGGCAGCATCACCCAGGGGGAGGAACTCTAAACAAAACACCCGACCCGACCCGGCGAAAGCCAGGTCGGGTCTTTTGTTGCCCCGGGGACCGGGGTGAAGGATAAAATGGCAAATATTGAAATGAAAGTGGTCAAATTTTGTTGGGGACGTTAGAATTTATTTGAGGACAGCCCATGGGCTGCGCCCGTTGAATGATCTGGAGGTGGGGCCGTGTTTTTGTTGAAATTGGTTCAGGGGGATTTGTTGCAATCTGTGGGGCTCTTTGACTCCCTGGAGGAGGGCCGGGAGTTTCTCGGGGAAGTTCCGGGATACGATTGCCAGCTGGTGGGGGACGAGGCGGTGGAGTCCCTGGATGCCGCTGCCCTGCCCCCCTATGGGGAATTTCCCTTCCATGGCCACGTGGTGCCCCTCAGCAGAAGTTTGTTTGCCCTGGGCCCCGTGGAGATTGTGTGGGAGGAGCTGGCCAATCTCTCCAGTGAGGGGAGGGGCATTCCCGTGGGGGCCTTTAATATTGCAGGCTACAGTGTGGACTTTCGGGAGATGGAGGACTACATCCGCAGCCGGGAGGCCAAGTACCACGAGCTCTCTCAGTACCTGGAGGGGAGGGGCTATGAGCTCTTCCGGGCCTATGGCGGGGAGCAGGACGGGGAGGTGGTGTACTACCGGAGGGACGGCGAGGAGCACTTTCTCATTCACATGGACCCCCTCTTTCCCCAGCTTCGAATTCCCGAGGATGTGGAGGCCCTCCTCCCCTGAGGGGCAAGGGGCTCTTTTTTGTGGGGAATTTCCTTTTTTCCCAAAATTCCCTCCAATACCGCTATAATATATGAAGTCTCCCTTGGGGAGGAAGTTTCTAAGAATTGGAGGAAGCATGAGAAAGAACTATCATCTCGGTGCCTTGGCCCTGTATTCCTGTATGTTTCTCCACGGAATTCAGGCCATTTTACTGGCGTACAACAGTGAATACTTAGCGGCCCGCTGGGGGGTGACGGTGGCGGAGGTCTTCACCGTCATTGCCTGGACGGGGATTGGGAAGATTCTCTTCCAGGCCTTTTCCGGCTCCCTCTCCGATGTGGTGGGTCGGCGGCCCATGGTGGTGGTGGGCACCCTGGGCTATGTGGCCCTCTTCTACGGCATTGGACAGACGGAGAGCTTGGCGGTGGCCAAGGCCCTCTCCTTTATTGGGGGGGCGGCCACCAGTCTCTACGATGGGGGCGTGAATCCGGGGATTATGGAGATCTTTCCCCAGAGTAAGTCCGCGGCCTCCATTGGCAACAAGGGGGCCATTTCCCTGTCGGGGATTGGCTATCCCCTACTGTTGGGCCTGGGGGCCTCGGGGCTGGTGAGCTATTCCCTCCTCTTTTGGATTCCCCTGGGCCTCTCCCTGGTGGTCCTCCTCCTGACCCTCCTCGCCCCCCTGCCCGATGACGACATTCGCAGGGCAGAGAAGGTGTCCCCCAAAAGGGCCATTGAGATTTTGGAGGAGCGCCAGGGGAAATTGGTGGCCCAGGAGGGCCGGGACTCTGGCAACTGGGCCGTGGAGGGGATTCTCTTTCCCCTTCTGGGCCTGTGCATCTACTCCACCTTCTATCTCTTCCAGCAGGTGGTGACCCTCTACGCCCTGGAGATCCTGAATCTGGGGCCCCAGGGAGCGGGCCGCATCGCCTCCCTCTATCAGCTGGGCTCCCTGGCCTCGGTGCTCCTCAGCATGGTGATTTTGGGCCGGGGGGTCCGGGACATTGGCCTGATGACGGTGTACATGGCCCTCTCCGCCCTGGCGGCTTTCTTCGCCTATGCCGTGAAGAGCCCCGTGGTCCTGGGGATCTCCGCCGCCGCCATTGGCTTCTGCGCCGCCGGGGGCGTCCTGCAAATGGGCAATGCCCTCTTCAATCAGTTTTTCACTCGGCGGAAGGGTCGCAACACCAATGTCTACTACTTTGTCATGAGTCTGGGCTCCTTCCTCATGCCCAAGCTGGCCTCCCTCCTCCAGGAGGGGGACTTCACCCGGGTCCTCCTGGCCGATGGGCTGGTGGCCCTCCTGGGCTTCGGCATCCTGTTGGTCCTGGGCTTCCGCTACCGGAGGGTCTTCGGGGTCTCCCCCTTTGCCAGAACTTGAGTGGTTTTTTTGTGTACTTTGTCTGTGGTGATATTTTAAAAAGTGGGGTATATGTCCATTACAGATAAAAAACCAAGGAGGACGCTATGGAAAATTTGGAAATTCTGCATAAAGGCAATCAGTTTTATATTGGCGACGAAAACGACCCCGCGGCATTCATCAGCTATGTGCCCTCTGGGGAAAAGAAGATCATCATTGACCACACCATTGTAAAGAAAGAGCTGGAGGGCCAAGGCATTGCCGGCAAACTCCTGGACACTCTGGTGGAGTGGGCTCGGAAAGAGGACATCAGCGTGCTGGCCACCTGTGGCTATGCCGTCAACAAGATGAAGGACAATCCCGAGTACGATGACGTGTATATGAAGTAGTGCTTTTGGAAAAGCGGCGGTTGACTCCGTCGCTTTTTTTGTGTTTAACTAGGGCTAGTAGCTTTAAGGAGGAATTATGGAAAAAGTAGTGATTCGCAAAGCGGGCCCCGAGGATGTGGGCAAGATTTTGGAGTTTATCCACGGTCTGGCGACCTATGAGAAGATGGAGGATCAGGTGGTGGCCACCGAGGAGCTCCTCCATGAGTGGCTCTTCGAGAAAAAGACCGCCCAGGTGATCTTCGCCATGGACGGAGAGGTGGAGGCGGGAATCGCCCTGTACTTCCACAATTTCTCCACTTTCCTGGGACGGGCCGGCGTGTACTTAGAGGACCTCTTTGTGAAAGAGGAGTTCCGGGGCAAGGGCTACGGCAAGGCCCTCCTGGAGGAACTGGCGAGAATTGCCGTGGAAGAGGGCTGCGGAAGGCTGGAGTGGGTGTGCCTGGACTGGAACCAGCCCTCCATCGACTTCTACCTCTCCCTGGGGGCGGAGCCCCTGGACGAGTGGACCATCTACCGGGCCACTGGGGAAACCTTGAAGGAAATGGCTGCCCGGGGGGAAGCCAGAAGAAAATAGTGAAAAATTGGGGCCTCGGGGCCCCTTTTTTCGTGGGCGGCTTCCATGGGCCCGGGGGAATTGCCCGATATGAGGCAGCGGGGAAAGGTGGCCACCTGCGGCTTCCATGGGCCCGGGGGAATTGCCCGGGGGAAGACTCAATGGAGGGGCACGATTTGCGGGGGAAAATGCAGTGGAAAGGGAGGATTTTTTGAAAAGAAAATTTGTGAAAAATGGGGCTATCCTTTTCCTGCACCCCTCCTTCCTATATACTGGGAGGTAGAAGGTGAGTTTTTCCCTTCTCCCCAAGGTGGCCGGCGGAAAAAAATGTCTTTTGGAGGCGGAAAGTCCCCTCAGCGGGCATTTTCTCGGCTTTGGCGGCCCCTGGGGAGTCGAATGTTGCAGGGGAAAATCTTTCAATAATTCCAAATTTTTTACTTGGCAGAAGGAATTTCCCATAGTATAATGGTGGTAGTCGAAAGACAAATAGTTAACAATCTAAGGAGGTCATTTATGAAAGGCTTTGCAATGCTCAAAATCGGGGAGACCGGTTGGATCGAAAAAGAAAAACCCCAACTGGGCCCCAATGATGCCCTGGTACAACCTTTGGCTCTGTCCCCCTGTACTTCCGACGTGCACACCGTTTGGGAAGGCGCAATCGGCGATCGTCACAATATGATTCTCGGCCACGAGGGCTGTGGGGTCGTAGCAGAAGTGGGCAGCAATGTTAAGGACTTTAAGGTGGGCGACCGGGTCATGGTTGCAGCCATCACCCCCGACTGGAACAGCGTGGAGGCTCAAGAGGGATTCCCCATGCACTCCAGTGGCATGCTGGCCGGCTGGAAGTTCTCCAACTTCAAGGACGGCGTTTTCGGCGAGTACTTCCACGTAAATGATGCCGATGGCAACCTGGCCATTCTGCCCGACTCCATTTCTCCCGCAGAGGCCTGCATGATCTCCGACATGGTGCCCACCGGTTTCCACGGCGTGGAACTGGCCGATGTGCGCTTCGGTGACACCGTTTTGGTCATCGGGATTGGCCCCGTGGGCCTCATGGCCGTTCGCGGTGCTGCCCTCCGGGGTGCCTCCAGAATTCTGGCCGTAGGTACCCGTCCCAACTCCGTGGAAGTGGCCAAGAAATACGGCGCCACCGACATCATCAGCTACAAGGACGGCGCCATTGACGCTCAAGTTCTGGAACTGACCAATCAAAAGGGTGTGGACCGGGTCATCATCGCCGGTGGTACCGTGGACACCTTTGCCGAGGCCGTTCGCTGCTTGAAGCCCGGCGGAATCATCGGCAATGTAAACTACCTGGGTGGCGGCGAGTTCATCCAAATCCCCAGAGTGGAGTGGGGTGTAGGTATGGGTCACAAGACCATCGTCGGTGGTCTCATGCCCGGCGGCCGCGCTCGTCTGGAAAAACTCTCCAGCCTGGTATCCTCCGGCAAGGTGGATGTGAGCCTCATGATCACCCACCGCTTTGAAGGCTTTGAAAAGGTGGAGGACGCCCTCTATCTCATGAAGGAAAAGCCCAGAGATCTCATTAAGCCCGTAGTTGTACTCTAATTTGTGATTGTCTAAAAGGGGGGCTGGGCCCCTCTTTTTCTTTAAAAAAGTCAGGAGGGGACTTTGGAAATACTCGTGATCTCCGGATTTTTAGGTGCCGGAAAGACCACCTTCATCAGCGCCATGGCCAAGGCCACGGGGAAGAAATTCGTCCTCATTGAGAATGAATTTGCCGAGGCCAATATCGACGCCCAGGTCATGAAGACCGATGAGGGGGACGAGATGAAGGTCTGGGAGCTCACCGAGGGCTGCATCTGTTGTTCTTTGAATTTGGACTTTTCCCTCTCGGTGCTGACCATTGCCAACAGCCTCCACCCGGACTACTTGGTGGTGGAGCCCTCCGGGGTGGCCCAGCCCTCCAATATTTTGGAGGGTTTGGGGAAAATTGAGTACGAGCAGATCTCCCTCCTGGCTCCGGTGACCATACTGGACGGGGAGCACTATGCTCAGCACCGGCGGGAGTACCGGAACTACTTCATGGATCAGATGATCTCGGCGGGGACGGTGGTGGTGAGCCGCTCCGAGGACTGGTCGGAGGGGGAATTCGACCACCTGGCGGCCCAGCTGGATCTGCCGGGGGACGTGTGGTTTCCCAAGAGGCACTACAGCCAGTGGAGCCCCCAGGAGTGGGAGCGGATCTTCCTGAGGAAGTTCTCGGCCAAGGACTTGGACCGAGTGGGGGAGCGCTTCCGGGAGGAGGAGCTCAAGGACGAGGCCGACGAGGACCTGAAGAGCCTCACCTTCCGGAGGCTCCACATGGAGAGCCCCCTCCACGCCTATGGGCTCCTGAGCAGACTCGCCCACGGCAGTGGGGGGGATGTGGTCCGGGCCAAGGGCTTTGTGACCACCCCCGTGGGGAAGCTCCACCTGGAACTGGCCGGGGGCCGCTACGGCCTCATTGGCATTGAGGAGGACGAGGTGGAGGAGGATGCCTTTGTGGTCATTGGGAAGCATCTCCACTTGGAGGAGGTGGGACTCTCGGGGGGAGAGCACCACGGCAGCCACGGAGAGGAGCACCACGACCACGGGGAGGATCACCACGCCGGGGAGGATCACCATCACGAAAATGGGGACGACCACCACCACGGCGGGGAGGATCCCCACTAAAAAAGGCAGTTGCATTTTGCAACTGCCTTTTTTGCTGCCAGGGTGAGATTTCGGTAGTGGAATTGGCACTTCAGTCTTTCACCTCAGAGGAAGAAGTAGAAGGCGAAGAAGTGGGTCACGGCGGCGGCCAAGACAAAGAGGTGCCAGATGACGTGGTGGTATTTCAGACTCTTGTTTTTGTAAAAGATGGTCCCCACGGTGTAGAGGACGCCCCCCAGGGCAATGAGAAGGGGCAGGGCCAGGTGGGCCCGAAACATGGGCCTCAGGAGAAAGACCGCCGTCCAGCCCATGGCGATGTAGGTGAAAGTGGAGAGGGACTTGAGCCGGTCGTAGGCCCGGGCCGTGGCAATTTTAAAGACGGTGCCCGAGAGGGTGAGAAGGCCCAGGAAGGCCAGAAAGAAGATCCGCTGTTTCCCCTGGGTGAGGAGGAGCACCACGGGGGCAAAGGAGCCCAGGATGAAATAGTAGATGGAGATGTGGTCGAAAATTCTCAGAATGGACTTGAGGCGAGGCACCCGCACCCCGTGATAGATGGTGCTGGCCAAGAACATGAGAATGAAGCAGCCCCCATAGATGGCATAGGCCACCGTGCGGAGGACATTGCCCTCCAGGGCCGGGGGAATGGTGAGGAGCAGGAGAAAGAGGATCCCCAGGAGGACCCCGATGCCGTGGGTGACGGCATTGTGTATTTCCAAAGTGTTTTGATGATTTTCAGTGGGTGCAGCAGTCATGTGTATACCTCCTGAAGCTATTATAACCTTGGAGGCCGGGGGAAAAAGATAAGATTTGGAAAATTCTTTAGGTATTCTTTTTGGGCGGGCACTTTTCCCGGCCCCTCTTCTGGGGTACACTGGAGGGAAGAAAAGGGAGGATGAGGACATGAAAACTGGAGAAAAATTTACGGGCACTGTGGGATTTTTGGGCTTCGGCAATATGGCCATGGCCATTGCCGATGGGCTCCTGCTCACGGGCTTTGATGCAAGTCGCCTCTGGGCATCGGCCAGAGACCCAGAGAAGCTTTCGGAAAACACCCTGGCCCGGGGAATCCACGCCGCCGGGGACAATGGGGAGCTGGTGGCCAAAAGCGACCTGGTGGTGGTGGCGGTGAAGCCCCATTTGGTGCGGAGTGTTTTGGAGCCCTTGAGGGAAGAGCTGCGGGGGAAGGTCCTGGTGTCTCTCGCCGTGGGCCTCAGCCTGGCAGACTACGACTTTCTGGAGGGGGTGGAGGTCCTCATCACCCTCCCCAACACCCCCATGGCGGCGGCCAAGGGGACCCTCATTGTCAGCGAGGAGCACAGCCTTACGGCGGCCTCCCTGGAGGGGGTGCTGGCCCTCTTTGAGGGGATCAGCCGGCCGGTGATGGTGCCCAAGGATGAGATGAGTGTGGCGGGGACTCTGACGGGCTGCGGCCCCGCCTTTGCCGCCATGTTTTTGGAGGCCCTGGGGGACGGGGCCGTCCGCTACGGCCTCTCCCGGAAGCTCGCCTATGAGCTGGCGGCGGCCATGCTGGAGGGGACGGCGGCCCTCCACCTTCAAAAGGGCACCCACCCCGGGGCCATGAAGGATGCTGTCACCTCCCCGGGGGGCACCACCATTCGGGGGGTGGCGGCCCTGGAGGCGGCCAATTTCCGCCACGCCGTCATCTCGGCCATGGACGCCATAGAGGGGAAAAACGCCTGAGGGCGTTTTTTTTGATGGAACAATATTTAGATTTTTCCTATGAATGTATCCCACTTGGGTATCCATCAAATGACGGCACATGGACAGGGACCCAAAAGGAGAGAGCATGATACATTTTCAGCAAGTGACCAAGCGCTATGGCGACCGCCCCGTGGTGGATGGAGTGGATCTTTCCATCCGGGAGGGGGAATTTTTTGTATTGGTGGGGCCCAGTGGCAGCGGCAAGACCACCCTGCTGAAGATGATCAATGGCCTCATTGAGCGGACGGAGGGGGAGATCCTCATTCAAAACAGGCCCATTGGATCCTATCCCCTCCGGGAACTGAGGCTGGATGTGGGCTATGTCCTCCAGCAGATTGCCCTCTTTCCCAATCTCACCGTGTGCGAGAACATCACCCTGATCCCCGAGATGAAGGGCTGGCCCCGGGAGCAGCGACTGAAAAAGGCCCGGGAGCTCTTGGAGAAGGTGGGCCTGGACCCCAAGGTCTATATGAAGCGAAAGCCCCGGGACCTCTCCGGGGGAGAGCAGCAGCGGGTGGGGATTCTCCGGGCCATTATCGCGGGGCCCAAGATCCTCCTCATGGACGAGCCCTTCAGTGCCCTGGACCCCCTGGCCCGGGAGCAGCTCCAGGACCTGGTCTTGGACCTCCACCGGGAGCTGAAGATGACCATGGTCTTCGTCACCCACGATCTCAATGAGGCCCTGAAATTGGGGGACCGAATTGGGGTCCTCCGGGGCGGGAAGCTCATTCAGGTGGACAGTCCGGAAAATATTGTAGAGAATCCCGAGAATGCCTTTATCTCGGACTTTTTTCAGGGGAGGTGAGTCATGAGCGTGTGGACAACTTGGTTGGAACGACAGGACCAGTGGCTCCTGAGCCTCATGGAGCACATTCAGATCTCCCTGGTCTCCCTCTACATTGCCATGATCATCGCCGTGCCCCTGGGGATTTTCCTCAGCCAGTACCGGCGGGGGAGTGAGCTCTCCCTCCAGCTGGCGGGGATTCTCCAGACCATTCCCTCCCTGGCCCTCTTGGGGATCTTCATTCCCCTCATGGGCATTGGCCGGCTGCCGGCGGTGGTGGCCCTGGTGATCTACGGGATCTTCCCCATTCTCCAGGCCACTCTCGTGGGCCTCAAGGAAATCGACCCCTCCCTTCAGGAGGCGGCCCGGGCCTTTGGCATGAACAAGTGGGAGAAATTAAAGAAATTTGAAATTGCCCTGGCAACGCCAGTCATTGTGTCGGGGATTCGCACCTCGGCGGTGATGATCATTGGCACCGCCACCCTGGCGGCCCTCATTGGGGCCGGGGGCCTGGGGAGCTTCATCCTCCTGGGCATCGACCGCAATCACATGGAGCTGATTCTCATTGGGGCCATCTCCTCGGCTCTGCTTGCCATTGTCTTTTCCTATGGCATTGGCCTCTTGGAGCGGGTCCGCCTCCGGGGGGTGGTGGTGAGCCTCTCGGTCCTGGGCCTCCTCTTGCTGGCCTCCTTTATCCCCTGGGGAGGCGGCGGTCAGCGGGAGCTGGTGGTGGCGGGAAAGCTGGGCGTGGAGCCTGAAATTCTCATCCACATGTACGAGGCCCTCATTGAGGAGAAGACGGACTACGATGTGACCACGGAGTCCAATTTTGGAAAGACCGGCTTTCTCTATGAGGCCCTCAAGCGGGGGGATGTGGACATCTATCCGGAATTTTCCGGGACCATACTGGGCTCCCTCCTTGAAAATCCCCCGGAGGCCTCCAATGATCCCCGGGAGGTCTATGAGCTCGCCCGGGACGGCATTTTGGCCCAGGATGAGCTGGCCTTTTTGGAGCCCATGGCCTTTCAAAACACCTACGCCCTGGCGGTGCCCCGCTCCCTTGCTGAGGAAAAGGGCCTTGAAACCATCAGCGATCTCAAGAAGGTGGAGGATGAAATTGTGGCGGGCTTCACCCTGGAATTTGCCGATCGGGAGGACGGCAATCGGGGGCTCAAGTCCCTCTACGATCTCCACTTGGAGGTGAAGACCATGGAGCCCGCCCTCCGCTACCGGGCCCTGGAGGAGGGGGAGGTCCACGTGGTGGACGCCTACTCCACCGACAGCGACATTCGTCGCTACGATCTCGTCCTCCTGGAGGACGACCTCCAGCTCTTTCCCCCCTATCAGGGGGCGCCCCTTCTGAGGGAGGAGCTGGCCCAGGAGTCCCCCCAATTGGTGGAGGCCCTGGAGGCCCTGGCGGGGAAAATTACCGAGGAACAAATGCAGTCCATGAACTACCGAGTGGAGGTGGAGGGAGAGGATGCCCGGGAAGTGGCCCGGGAGTATCTCCTGGAAGAGGGACTGATTACAGAGTGAGTTTGGCCGATCCGACAGCGGGTCGGCTTTTCCATGGTCCCGTGGCCTGTGCTATAATAGATCCCATGAGTTTACGGAAATGAAAGAAGAAAGGGTGAGGATATTGGTACAAATGGATTTACACACCCACACCCTGGCAAGTGCCCACGGGTATTCCACCCTCAGGGAAAATGTCACCGCGGCCAAGGCCAAGGGGCTGGAGATCCTGGGCACCACGGACCACTCCAAGGCCATGAGTGGCGTGTACACCAATGCTTTTTTTACCAATTACAATGCCATTCCCCGGGTCTTGGACGGGGTGACGGTCCTCTGTGGGGTGGAGGCCAATATTACCGACTACCGGGGGGCCATTGACATCGACCCCCTCCACCGGCCCCTGGACTATGTCATCGTGAGCCTTCACCGGCCCTGTATCCTGCCGGGCAGCACACTGGAAAACACCCGGGCCGTAGTGGGGGCCATGGACCACCCCAAGGTGGCCATTGTGGGCCACCCCGACGATATGCGCTACCCCCTGGACTACCAGGTTCTTGCCCGGGAGATTGTGGATCGGGGGCTCTTCTGTGAGGTGAACAACACCTCCCTCAAGGCCCACGGCCCCAGAAAGGGGGCCCGGGAGAATCTCCTGAAGCTCCTGGCCATTGGCGGAGAGCTGGGCATGGAAGTGGTGGTGAATTCCGATGCCCACATGGATGTGTCCGTGGGGGAATTGGATCTGGCTTTGAGCCTATTGGAGGAGATTCAGTATCCCCGGGAGTTGATTCTCAATATGGGGGAGAGAGCTCAGATTTTGGGACGTTTTGATTTGGCGGAAAAATAAAGGCCCCTGAGGGCCTAGATATGGAGGACAGAATGGAAGAAGTACGGGTGCGCTTTGCGCCATCCCCCACGGGATATCTACACATTGGTGGCCTGAGAACGGCCATCTACAATTACATCTATGCGCGGCAAAAGGGGGGGAAGTTCCTCCTTCGCATTGAGGACACCGATAGGACCCGCTTTGTGGAGGGGGCCATGGAAAATCTGGTCCGGAGCCTCCAGTGGTCGGGGATTGAAATTGACGAGGGAGTCACCTTAAAGGACGGGGAACTCACCCAGGTGGGGGACCGGGGCCCCTACATCCAGTCCCAGCGGCTGAAGACCTACGAGAAATACGTGGATCAGCTCATTGAAGAGGACAAGGCCTACTACTGCTTCTGCTCCAAGGAGCGCCTGGACGCTCTGAGGGAAGAGCAGAAAATCAAGGGCCAGGTGCCCCGCTACGACGGCCTGTGCCGGGCCATCTCCAAGGAGGAGGCCAAAGAGCGGGTGGCCCAGGGCGAGGACCATGTGGTGCGCCTGAAGCTCCCCCACGACCGGGACATCCACTTCCACGACATCGTTCGGGGGGACATCACCATCAATACCAATGAGATGGACGACCAGGTTCTCATGAAGAGCGACGGCTTCCCCACCTATCACCTGGCGGTGGTGGTGGACGACCACCTCATGGGTATCAGCCACATCATTCGGGGGGAGGAGTGGCTCCCCTCCACCCCCAAGCACGTCTATCTCTATGAGGCCTTTGGCTGGGAGCAGCCCACCTACATCCACCTCCCCGGGGTCCTCAATGAAAATCACAAGAAGCTCTCCAAGCGCCAGGGGGACGTCTCCGTGGAGGACTTCAGGGGCCACGGCTATCTCCCAGAGGGCCTGGTGAACTATCTGGCACTGGTGGGCTGGAGCCCCGATTCCAATGAGGAGATCTTCTCCATGGATCAGCTCATCGAGGCCTTTGACCCCAGCCGCATTGCCAAGGCCGGGGGCGTCTTCGATGTGAAGAAGCTGGACTGGGTCAACAGCCACTATATGAAGGAGCTCACCAACGAAGAGCTCCTGGAACTGGCCACCCCCTATTTGGCCGATGGAGGAATCACCGCCGACTATATTCGGGAAAACAGGGAAAAAATGCTCACCCTCATGGAGACCATCAAGGACTCCCTGGACCGGGTGGAGCAGGTGCCGGAGCGCTCGGCCTTCCTCTTCGGGGAGTTTAAAGTGACCGACGAGGCGGCCCTGGGGGAGCTGAAGTCGGAAACTGCCCCCGAGGTCCTGAGCACCATGGAGGCCCTCCTGAAAGAGATGGAGGAAATGACTCCCGAGAGGGCCAAGACCTTTATGAAGGAAGTCCAAAAGGCCAGCGGCGTCAAGGGCAAGAAGCTCTTTATGCCCGCCCGGGCCGCCATCACCGGCGTGGTCCACGGCCCCGAGATGGTGAACATCCTCTATCTCATTGGAAAAGACGAACTCCTGCGGAGAATCGCCGTGGCCAAAGAGGCCGCAGCCATGGCTTAAAGCTCATTTTCACATCAAAAAACAAACCCTTGGCTCCGCTGCGGTCCAAGGGTTTTTTATTGGAAAAAGACCCCCAAAGGCCGGTCTTGGGACGGGCCTCTGGGGGTCGACATTTGTTTTAAGATGGAATTATTTTTCCCTGAAGTCCAGGGGCCCCTCGTCGGGAATGGGATTCATATTTCGGCTTCTCAGGCGAATGATGTGAAGATTGGTGATGACGATTTTAATGACCATGTAGAGGGGGGTGGCCACCAGTGCCCCCAGGACGCCAAAGAGGCTCATGGAAATGAGCACCGAGATCATCACCACAAAGGGGTGAATGTCCAGCTTGGAGCCCATAATATTGGGGGTGATGACATTGCCCTCCAGCTGCTGCACCACCACCGAGACCAGGGCCACCTTGAGAATCATCATGGGGCTCATGGTGAGGGCCACCACCACGGCGGGGACCGCCCCCAGGAAGGGGCCAATAAAGGGGATAAAGTTAAAGAGCATGGCAATGAGGGCCAGGGCAAAGCTGTAGGGGAGGCCTATGATGAGGTAGCCCACAAACATGAGGACCCCTAAGAGGACCGCCACAAAGATCTGCCCGGCGATGTAGTCCTCCAGGGTGTTGTGGATCTCGTGGAGGATCTTCCGGATGTCGGAGGTGTAGGGGCCCATGGGGAGCTTGGCCAGGGACTGGGAGACCTCCTCCTCATCCTTCAGGAGATAGAAAAAGCCAATGATAATGAGCAGAAGCACCGAGCCAATATTGGCGAGATTGCCAATGAGGCCCTGGAGGCGATAGGGCACCTGAGCTGCAAATTGCTGGAGGAGCTGCTCGGCCTTGTCGATATAGGCCTGGACGTCCACATAGTCATTGACCACCTCCAGATCAATGGAATTGAGGGCCAGGGAGAGGCGGTCGAAGTCCAGGGTCTGAACGAAGCTCATAAACTGATTGATGATGAGATCGGTGGTAATGAAGATGAGAAAGACCGAGAAGACGATGAAGAGGAGAAAGGTGATCACCGCCGCCAGGGTGTTTCGCCCCGTCCACTTGGTGATGCGATTGCGAATGGGGCGAAAGGCGTAGAAGATGTAGATGGCCAGGATGAAGGGGGTGATGAGAAAGGAGAGAATGCTGTAGACGGGATTCAGAAAGTCCCGGGTGAGCATAAAGAGGAGGATGATGAGGAGGACCAGGATGATGTGGATCAGGGCCCGGGTAAATTTGCTATTCATCATCTTCCCCAGAGGCTCCCTTCTCAATGTACTCGATTTCCTCGGGGGAGAAGACCAAGTCGTCCTGATAGTCGGGAATGAGCTTTTTGGGATCGTTGGGATTGGTCTTCTTCTGGGCATTCTGGCGGTAGTCCTCCATGACCCCCTGGAAGAGCTCGGCACTGGAGGGCGGGGTGTAGCTGATGCCATTGGCCCCGGCCTGGATGGTCCGGGTGATATTCTCCCCCTTGTGGCCCCCCGTGGCGATAATGGGGAACTCGTCCCCCACAATGGCCCGGACTTTTTTTATGAGGCTGGCCGTCTCCTTTCCCCCGGAGATATTGAGGATGCGGGCGCCGGCATTGATCTTTCCCACAATGTCGTCGTACTCGGTGGTGACGGTGGCCACAATGGGAATGTCCAGGACCTCGTACATCTGGGCAATGATCTCCGCCGGCATGGGGCTGTTGACTACCACCCCATAGGCCCCCATGAGCTCCGACTGAATGGCGATCTGTATGCTCCGCTGGCCACTGGTGATGCCCCCGCCCACTCCGGCAAAGACCGGCACCGAGGAGGCCTTGATAATGGCATCGATGATGGACAACTGGGGGGTGAAGGGATACACCGCCAGGATGGACTGGGCATTGGAGTTTTTAATGACGGCGATGTCCATGGAAAACAAAAAGGACTTGATCCGGGTGCCCTGTATGCGAATCCCGGAGCAGTCATAGACCTCCTTGGGAATGGTGATGGCCTTTTTTCTCAGCTCCGATTCGATTTCGGGGATGTATTTTTCAGGAATGATGCGGAAGTCTTTATTTTTATCTGGAAAATTGGATTTCTTGGAAAAACTCATAGACACCTCTTTCTACATTGGATCTTGCAAGCTACAGACAACTCCCCCTCCGGGACTGGTCACGGGGTGCACGTTAAGTGTACAATAACGTCATACTTGAAGAAAGGGGCAGTTTATGCGTCCGATGAAATCATCCATTGAGCGAGTGGTGATCAAAGTGGGGACCAGCTCCCTCACCCACGAAAATGGAAAAATAAATTTAAAATATTTGGACCAACTCTGCTGGGAAATTGCCCATCTCATGGATTTGGGTTACCAGGTGATTTTGGTCTCCTCCGCGGCCATTGCCGTGGGGGCCTTTGGCATGGGGATGAAGGAGCGGCCCCGGGAGGTCATTGCCAAGCAGGCGGCCTCGGCCGTGGGTCAGGTGGCTTTGATGAATCTCTACACCCAGGGATTCTCCCACCACGGCTATATGCCCGCCCAGATTCTCCTCACCAAGATCATCGAGGGAAATGAGGAGATGACCCTCAATGCGCAAAACACCTTTGAGCGCCTCTTGGCCCAGCAGCTCATTCCCATTGTCAATGAGAATGACGCCATTTCCACCTACGAAATTGAGTACGGGGACAATGACACCCTCTCCGCCATGGTGGCCCGGCTGGTGGGGGCGGATCTCTTGATCCTCCTCACCGACACCGACGGCCTCTACAGCGACAATCCCAGGAAAAACCCGGAGGCAGAGCGGATCTCCTATGTCCCCGCCATTACGGCGGAAGTGGAGGCGGTGGCCCAGGGGGCGGGCTCGGCCCTGGGAACCGGGGGCATGGCCACCAAGATCAAGGCGGCGAAGCTCGCCGGGGAAAAGGGCATCGACACCATCATTGCCAATGGCAGGGACATCGGACTTTTGGAAGAAATGATTGGAGGAGAAGACATTGGAACGTTCTTTAAGGGATAGGATCATCGCCCTGGCTGAGGAGGCCCGCCGGGCCCAGAGGGCCCTGAGCGCCAAGAGCCACGGTGAGCGGATGGCAGGGATTGAGGCCATTGGGGACAAACTCAGGGAAAAGTGGCCCCAGGTGGTGGCCGCCAATGAGCTGGACATGGAAGCCGGCAGAGCCCTCGGCCTCAGTGAGGCCCTCCTGGACCGCCTCTATTTGGACCGGGAGCGGATCGAGGCCATTGCCGGGGCATCGGAGGTCCTCCTCCATCAGCCGGACCCCGTGGGTCAGGTGGTGGAGGGAAGCACCCTGGAGGAGGGCATGGGCCTTTTGAAAAAGACCGTGCCCATGGGGGTTTTGGGGATGATCTACGAGGCCCGGCCCAATGTCACCGTGGATGCCGTGGCCCTGGCCCTGAAGTCGGGCAATGGCATCCTCCTTCGAGGGGGCAAGGAGGCCCTCAATTCCAACCGGGCCCTGGTGGCCCTCATGAAGGAGGCCCTCACGGAGGTGGACTTGGACCCCGGCCTCATTGGCTTCATTGACGACACCACCCACGACTCCTCCAATATCCTCATGGGCCTCAAGGGCCACGTGGACGTCCTCATCCCCCGGGGGAGCGGCAGGCTCATTTCTGCAGTGACCCAAAATGCCACGGTGCCCACCATTGAAACCGGGGTGGGGAACTGCCACCTCTATGTGGATGCCAAGGCCGATGTGGATATGGCGGCGGCCATCTTTGAAAACGGCAAGACCCAGCGGCCCGGGGTGTGCAATGCCCTGGAGACCCTCCTCATTCACCGGGAGGTGGCGGGGGACTTCTTCCCCAAACTCCGGGAGATCGCCGAGGCCCACGGCGTGGTCATCCACGGGGACAGCGCCACCCTGGCGGAATTTCCCCAGGCCAAGCCCGTCACCGAGGAGGACTTTGCCAATGAGTTCTTGGACTATGCCATTGCCGTAAAGGTGGTGGACGGCCTGGATGAGGCGGTGGAACACATTGGCCGCTACTCCTCGGGCCACAGTGAGGTCATTGTCACCGAGGACATCGCTGCCGCGGAGGAGTTCACCCAGAGGGTGGATGCCGCCGTGGTCTATGTCAATGCCTCCAGCCGCTTCACCGACGGGGGCTGCTTCGGCTATGGCATGGAAATGGGGATCAGCACCCAGAAGCTCCACGTCCGGGGGCCCTTTGGCGCCCAGCACCTGGTGACCACCAAGTACATTGTCACCGGGAGGGGACAGATTCGCAGCTAAAGATTCATTGCTAAAGATTCATGGGGACCACTTAAAGGTGGTCCCTTTTTTGCGGGAGAAAAAACCCATCCCCAACTTGACGGGCACCGTCTCAGGGGCTAAAATTGATTCATCAAAAATAATTGATTTGAGGAGGTGGGCCGTGGATCTTTCCCAATTGGCCAAGATATACAAGGCCCTGGGGGATGAAAAGCGCCTGGGGATACTGGAGGAACTCAAGGGGGGAGAGCGCTGCGCCTGTGTCCTCATGGAAGCCAGGGACATGGCCCAGTCGGCCCTGTCCTATCATATGAAAATCCTCTGTCAGGCGGAGCTGGTGACGGCCAGGCCCCAGGGGAAGTGGACCTATTATCAGCTGGGGGGCAGGGGCTGGGAGGAGGCCGCAAAGGGCCTGGGCCTGCTGGAACCTGCCGGACTGTGGAAGGAAGAGTAAGGGGGAATATTTGGAAGGATTTGTACTATTTGGCCGCTGGATCCAGGAGGAACTTTTGGGCATGAAGTGGCTCTGGCAATTGGTGGGCCGGGGGCTTACGGCCCTGGGGCTGGATCTCAGTGGTCCCGCTGGGGGTGCCCTGCAATTTTTTATCTACGATGTGGTGAAAATCACCATCCTCCTCTGTCTGTTGATCTTTGTCATCTCCTACATACAGAGCTTCTTCCCCCCGGAGCGGACCAAGAGGATCCTGGGGGGCTACCGGGGCCTGGGGGCCAATGTCCTCTCCGCCCTTTTGGGGACGGTGACCCCCTTCTGCTCCTGCTCCTCCATTCCCCTCTTTATGGGTTTCACTGGCGCGGGGCTCCCGGTGGGGGTCACTTTCTCCTTTCTCATTTCCTCCCCCATGGTGGATCTGGGGAGCTTGGTCCTCCTCATGAGCATCTTCGGGGTGAAAATCGCCGTGGCCTATGTCCTGGTGGGCCTGGTCATTGCCGTGTTGGGGGGCCTCATCATTGAGAAGCTCCACATGGAGCGCTATGTGGAGGCCTTCATTCTCCGCTCCAAGGGGGTGGACTTCTCCTCCCCCCAAGTGAGCCAGAGGGAGCGAATGGCCTTTGCCAAGACCCAGGTGGTGGACACCTTCAAGAAGGTCTTTCCCTACATCCTGGTGGGGGTGGGCATTGGCGCTGTCATCCACAACTGGATTCCCCAGGAGTGGGTGGTGGGCCTCCTGGGCCGGGAAAATCCCCTGGGGGTGGTGCTGGCCACCCTGGTGGGGGTCCCCATGTATGCCGACATCTTCGGCACCATTCCCATAGCGGAGGCCCTCCTGGCCAAGGGGGCCCAGCTGGGGACCGTCCTCTCCTTTATGATGGCGGTGACCACCCTGAGCTTCCCCTCCCTGATTATGCTGAAAAAAGCCGTAAAGCCCCAGCTTCTGGCCCTCTTTGTGGCCATCTGCACCGTGGGCATCATTCTGGTGGGCTATCTCTTCAATGGGCTGAGCCCCCTCTTACTGTGAAAGGAGCCTGAGCATGTTATTTTTTGGAAAGAAAAACAAGGAAGCTGCCCCCGAATTGGAGGCAGAAAAGGACGTCCCAGTCACCCAGGGGGTGGTGGTCATGGGAGGCGGCTGCGCCAAGTGTGACCAGTTGGAGGAGGCCACCCAAAAAGCTCTTTCAGAACTGGGCCTGGACCGGGAGGTGCGCCACCTCCGGGACTTCGAGGTCATTGCCAGCCACGGCGTGCTCTCCACTCCGGCCCTTATGGTGGACGGGAAAGTCCTCTTTCAAGGGCGGGTGCCCTCGGTGAAGGAACTCAAGGAGCTCCTGGGCCAGTAAAAAGCAGGGGGAAAGTGAAGTTTTCATGAAAAGATGCCCCCCTCGATTAAACCTAGCAATTTGGGTATGTATCCTCCTAGGTAAGTAGATGTGAATAGGAGGAAAACATGAATAAAAATAAAGTCGTACTCGCAGGTGCCGGAGTTTTGGGGGCCCAAATCGCCCTTCAAAGTGCCTTCCGAGGAAAGGATGTCACCATTTGGATGAGGAGCGAGGGCTCCATTGGTCGGACCAAGCCCAGAATCGAACATTTCTACAAGACCTATCTGGCCGAAGTGGAGAATCTGGACAGAATCAAGGGCACCGACAGCAAGGACTATCCCCGGAGCTTTGTGGACGGCGTGGAGAACCTGACGGACGAGGACATTCAGCGCCTGAGAAAGCAGGTGGAGGACGCCTACGCCGGGATCAAATACGAGCTGGATCTGGGCAAGGCCGTGGAAGATGCCCAGTTCATCATTGAGGCCGTGGCAGAGGATGTGGAAGAAAAGCGGAAATTCTACCACAATCTCTCCCAAGTGGTGGACGATGAGACCATCATCCTCAGCAACTCCTCCACTTTCCTCCCCTCCTTTTTCAAGGACGATGTGAAGCACAACGAGCGCTTCCTCCACTTCCACTTCGCCAATCACATTTGGAGAAACAACACTGTGGAAGTCATGGGCCACGACGGCACCGATCCCGAGATCTATAAGAGAACCGTGGAACTGGGCCGGGAAATTGGCATGATTCCCCTGGAGCTCAAGAAGGAGCAGCCGGGCTATCTCCTCAACTCCCTCCTGGTGCCCTTCCTGGATGCAGGACTGGAGCTGTGGGCCAACGACATCGCCAGCCCCGAGGACATCGACAGGGCCTGGACCATTGGCGCCGGCGCGCCCCACGGTCCCTTTAAAATCATGGACGTGGTGGGCCTGAGAACCGTCTACAATATCAACGCCAATCACCCCGGAGCCGACGATCCCAATTCCAAGTACGGAAAAATCGCCGGCAAACTCAAAGGCTACATCGATGCCGGTAAAATCGGCATGGAATCCGGCGAGGGCTTCTACAAGTACAAATAAGTAGGGCTGATCCCTTCACTGCGAGAGCGGTGGGGGGATTTTTTGCTGCTGTTTGAAATTTTACAAAATTTGCCCCCCCTTGACGGGCTCCAATGTAAAGGGGAAAATGAATATAAGAAAGCGTTTCTATGATGACGGACCTTGACAGTATTCAAGGAGGGGACATGATGAAGAGAATTGCGCTACTGTGTATTTTATTTGCCCTTGTGGGCTGTGGCCCCGTGGAGCCCCCGGCCCCCGAGGAGGAAGTTGTGGAGGAGGAAGTGGTGGAGGAGGTGGCTGCCCTGGAACTGGCCAGTGAGACGGAGCTCATTCAAGCTCCTGCGGCCCGTCCAGTCACTTTGGTCGTCGAGACTGTGACTCTGGAGAAACTCCAGGGGGATTTTTCCAAGAGGGCCATTTCTGAGGATGCCGTCCTGGGTTTCGACCCGGAAAAGCAGGTCCTCTATCAGGACGTCACCGATCCCAGTCTGGAGGGGACGGGCAGGGTGCGGATCACCCACCTTGAGACCGGCCAGACCAAGGAGACGGGCCTGGGCCGCCTCTACCGGTATTTAGACGGACAGCGGGTGGTGGACGGAAAGCTCCACCTCATTGGCCCCAATCTCGAGGAGGGGACCCTGGATCACCTGGTAATCGCCCCCGAGGCCACCGTGGAACTCACGGAGCTGCCCCCCTCTGATCGCGGCGGCGTCACGGCTGCCGACGGAGGCTTCTATGTGATGCTGGAAAATTTGGCGGCGGAAGATCGGGTGGAGTACGCCCTCCTGTATCTGCCCTATGACTCCAGTGACATGGAGGAACTGTACCGAGGCCACTACACCCTGGGGGCCGATGGTCAGGTGGCGGAGGGCCACGCCCTGGGGAACTTCCACGCCATGGGGGACCATCTGGGCTTTCAGGAGCTGGAGGGGGATCTGGACAATGACCCCAAAGTGAAGGCCTCCTATCTCTGGGATGTAAAGGGCGACCTCCTCCATGGAGTGGGCTTTATCACCCGGCCCTCGACATTTTTGGCAGGGGACCCGGAGCTCATTTTGGACTTGAAGACCCGAGAGACGGAGTGGGGCTCGGAGGAGGAGCCCTTGATCCTCTACCGCAAAGAGGGCACGGAGTACATTCCCTATGTCATTTCGGGCTACGAGTATGCCAACTTCATTGGAGAGGCCCGACTCCTGGAGGGCGGCGGGCTCTACATCCAGGGGGACCACAGTCTGGACTTCTTGGATCTGGAGACCATGGTGGTGAAAAAAATCCCCCTGGGCGGGGCGCAATTTGACTTCCTGGACTTTAGCGAAGGAAATGTCCTCTCCTTTGTGGAGAGGGGGGAAGGTGGCCCCCTCCTCCACTGGGGGAGTTTGGGGGAGCAGTGAAAGAACACAATCGGTAAAGAGGGATCTCCGTCCCGGCCGGGAAGGCCGGGGCGGGGGTCCTTTTATTTTTGCGGAAGCCTCGGTGTGGCCCCCGGGAAAGGGGATTTGTTACTTAAATGGAGGGGAGCTTTATGGACTGAATGGGGGGAGATTGAAAAATCTATTATAGAAAAAAGTCAATATTTGTGGATATCCCCACTTTATTGTGATAAAATATAACAAAGATCAGGAAAGCGTTATCAACACTCCCAGAGGAGGTCCACTGCCACGGAAAATTGGCCCCTGGCCGCTCCGTGATCTTTCAGGGCCCTGCCCGCCCTCCCTTTCGCCGTGGCAGTGGCGGGCCCGTCCTCTGGGCTGATCTTTCCAGAGGCGGGAATGGAGGCATTGGCCGGGAAAATCCTCTGGGAGTGAGTGCCCCGTATTTTCCTCCTGAAAGGGAGGGGAGATTCTGAGAAATCAGGGCGGCAGACTGTCCGCGAGAACGTGCAGCACTACATATTGGTCTGATGCTGAAGGAGCTGGACCTCCGGCCTTGCGCCTTTGAAGATGGGGTCCCATTGGTAAAGGGGGAAATCATGAAGAAAATTGCTTTGTTGTGTATTTTGCTTACACTCCTTGCCTGTGGCAAGGGGGAGAATGTGCCTTCAGAGGAAGGTGCTCCAGCGGATGCCCCCGTGGAGGGCAATGTGGTGGCGGCCCCCGCTGAAAATTTACCCAGTGAGGCCATCCTCCTGGAGGGGCCACTGAAAGAGAAGGTGCAAATTCCCGTGGAAACTGTGACCCTGGAGAGCCTCAAGGAGAACTTTGCCGCTCGGGAGGTCACCACTGACTTCGTTCTGGGCTTTTATCCCGAGGAGGAGATCGTCTATCAGGATGTCACCGCCCCCGATAAAATCGCCCTGGATACCGTGCGGATCACCCATCTCAAGACGGGAGAGAGCCAGGATGTTTCACTGGAGGTGGAGTACGAGTACTTCTACTCCGCCTGGATGAATGGGGAAAATCTGGCCCTGCTCCTCTACAGGGACGACGGCGGCGCCGACTATGTCTACATTGATCCTGAAGGCAATCAGAAGCGGGTGGAGTTTGACGGTGTGGACAGTATGACCGCCTATCCCAACGATGAGGGCCTCTACATTCGGTACGAAGAGTACATAGGGGACGATCAGGTGGACGCCACCTTGGTCTTCATGCCCTATGAAGGGGATGAGGCCAAGGAGATCCACAAGGGAAGCTTCACTTTGGATGAGAATGACGTGGTTCAGGAGGGGAATTTCTTCATGGAATTCTTTGCCATGGACAATACCGTGGGCTTCCAGGAAATCTCCAGTATGAATGAGGAGAACTTCGAAGTCCTGGGCAGCTATCTCTGGGATCTGGACCAAGACAGCCTCTACAAGGTGGACTTTGTGGATCAGCTCTCCGGATTCTTCTCCGGAACTCCGGAGCTCATGGTGGACTACCACGCCATGGAGGGGGAGGACGGCCTGGCCATCTATAAGAGTGACGGCGACGGATACACCCCCTATGTCCTGGAGGGCTATGAGAGCGACGGCTACTTCTGGGATGCCAATTTCCTGAAGGACGGCCGCTTGGTGCTGGACGGGGACGAGAACATGGACTTTGTGGACCTGGAGACCGTGACCGCCAAGAGAATTTCCGCGTCCGAGGGCACCCTTCTGATGTATCTGCCCAAAACAAATACCCTCTACTTCAAGGAGGATGGGGACAATATCATCTACTGGGGAGAAGTGGAGAAGTGACAGAATCCGTGAATGAGGACCTCAGCTTGTGGCCCAGAGGGGCCCCGGCTGGGGCCCTTTTTTTGTGCCCTTCCCGGGCCCTCGGGCTGGGGCCATCTATGGGGGAAAGTGCTTCACAATTTGCCCTTGCCCGGCACTAAAGGATTTTGGCCACAAAAAAAGGACCACGGAGGTGGTCCCGAGCTTCCTAGAGGAAGCGGCTCTTCACATTGTCCCAGTAGTTCTGCTTGCTCACCACCAATTTGTTGACGGATTTGTCGGCGATTCGGAGATTGACCTTCTTGAGCCCCGTGAAATTGTGCTCCATGCCGTCGATGAGAATCACATTGCTGCTGGCGTAGCGCTTTTCCGGCACCAGGGAGACCACATGGTCTCCGGGAATGACAATGGAGCTGGCCAGGGAGCGATAGCTGTGGCTGGAGATGGGGGCCATGGGGGTGAGGGCGTAGGCGGGGATGGTGGGGAAGATCACCGGGCCCTTGAGGGACATATTGTAGCCGGTGGAGCCCGTGGGGGTGGTGACCAGCATGCCGTCCCCGGAGAATTTTTCCAGGTGATTGCGGTCCACAAAGACATTCATGTGGATGACCTTGCTGCTCTGGGATTTGAGCACCACTTCATTGACGGCGTGCATGAAGAAATTGCGGTTTCGAGTGAAGATCTCCGCCCCAATGAGGTGGAGCTTTTCCACTTCATACTCCCCCCTGTGGTAGCTCTGGAGGAAACTGTCGATTTCCCGGGGGGAAACCTCCTGGTAGAAGCCCAGGTGGCCGGTGTTGATGCCGATCATGGGAATGTCGGAGAAATTGGTGCGATTGACGGTTTTAATAAAGGCGCCGTCCCCGCCCACGGTGATGATGAGCTCCGCATCCTTGTGAAAGGTGGTGACGGGGCTGTAGCCAAACTCCCGGAGCCTGCCAATGAGATACTTGGTGGTCCTCCGGCTTTCAAAATTGGAATTACTGAATACCGTGATTATTTTTTCGCTCATGAGGCCTCCTTTCCGCTGTTTTTTTAGGCTTTTTCTCTCGTGGTATAATAAATCTTATTATACTAACAATATAGGATCGCCGTCCAAATGAAAAGGGAGAAGATGAAAGACCAGTGGATTTTTTCCGTGGAGGAAGCGGAAATTACAGCAAAAAACTATGTACTGAAAAAGGGCTGTTCCCAGCGACTCATGAGGCGCCTCTTTGCCCTGAACTGCGTGGAGAAAAATGGCGCCGTCATTCACAGAAATGAGCTTCTGGTGGCGGGGGATGAGCTGGCCCTTCACTTTCCCCCGGAGGAGGCATCTCTGAGCCCCGATGCGATGCCCCTGGACATCCTCTATGAGGACGAGGACTTTTTGGTGGTGAACAAACAAGCGGCCATGGCGGTGATGCCCACCCACAATCATCCCAAAAACACCGTGGCGGGGGCGGTGTGGCACTACTTTCGCTCCCGGGGGATTTTCCGGAAGGTGCGGTTTTTGGGCCGCCTGGACAAAGACACCACCGGGGTCTTGGTGGTGTGCAAAAACCCCTATGTCCACGGCCTCTTGGTGGACCGCCACACCCACAGCAAGGAGTACCTCGCCTTGGTGGAGGGGGAGGTGACAGCCAAGGAGACCATTGATCTCCCCATAGGGATTGGGGAGAGATCTCTTCTGAGGGAGGTGCGGCCAGACGGCCAGGCTGCGGTGACTCATGTGACCCCCCTGGCAGTGTTGGAGGAGGGGAGTCTCCTCTCCCTGAGACTCGAGACGGGGCGCACCCATCAGATCCGGGTCCACCTCTCTCACCTGGGCCACCCCATTGTGGGGGACGGCCTCTACGGCAATGGCCGGGAGGGGGAGGGGACTTTCCTCCACGTCTATGAGCTGGAGCTGTGGCACCCCCGGCGGGGGGAGCTCATGAACTTTGTGGCCCCCTTGCCAGGAAAATGGAATCGTATTATAATGGGGGCAAGGAAAATCTCTGCGAGGTGCGATACCCTTCAACTTAATTCAACCGACAAAGATGACACGGGAATTTGTGTCTAGTTACCTATAACAAGCCTCCACTGAGTGGAAGTTAGAAGTAAGTAGCATTTTACCCACCTGGTATTAGGGCGGGTCTGAATTAAATGGAGGCCGGCCGAGCGGAGTGATAGCCTAAGAAAAAGGGTCCGCCTTGGCGGGCCTTTTTTTTAGGGGCGAAACTTCCCCTTGACGAAGGGGTGGAAGAAGAGTATCCTTTTCCAGAAGCGAACTTTAATTTAGTGCGAGACACTAAGAAGGTCCAAAACCATAGATGACCGGTTGCCCCAGGGGCATTCGGCGGTGCTTTGCGTACCTTTGTCTTGCTGGGCTCTCCACCTCGGTGGGGGCTACATATATGGCAGGAGGCGCCTGTGCTGAGACATTTTTTGGTCCCCGGAGACCTATCCCGGGAAGAATACAGAACTTTACTACGACTGGCTGAGACCCTTGCCGCAGATGAAGCCCAATTTCGGGACATCTTGCGGGGAAGGGTTCTTGCCAGTCTTTTTTTTGAGCCCTCCACCCGGACTCGATTGAGCTTTGAGGCGGCCATGGCCCGCCTGGGGGGCACCACCATCCACCTGGGGGCCCAGGAGGTCTCCTCCCTGGCCAAGGGGGAGAGCTTGGAGGACACCATTCGCATTCTGGAGGGCTACAGCGATTTGGCGGTGATTCGCAGCCGGGAGGAGTACCTGCCCCAGCACCTCTCGGAGGTGGTGGAGAATTTGCCGGTGATCAATGCCGGGGACGGCACCCACGCCCACCCCACCCAAACTCTGGCGGACATTCTCACCATTCACCAGGCCCACGGGAAATTCTCGGGCCTCCACATTGGCCTCTGCGGGGACTTGAAATTTGGCCGCACCGTCTACTCCCTCCTGGAGTTTATGGATGTGGAGGAGAATCGCTACAGCTTCATTGCCCCGGAGGACCTCCAGGTCCCCGAGGAATTTGCCAGTAAACTCCACAATCCCCACCAGTGCCGGGGGAGTCTGGAGGAGGTCATTGGCGACTTGGATGTCCTCTACATGACCCGGGTTCAGCGGGAGCGCTTTGGGGCCGGGGAGGAGCACCACTCTCCCTTTGTCCTCAATGGGAAGATCCTGGAGGGGGCCAAGGAGAATTTGGCCATTCTCCACCCCCTCCCTCGGGTACACGAAATTGCAGTGGATGTGGACGAGGACCCCAGGGCCCTGTACTTCCGCCAGGCCAAAAATGGCATGATCATGCGGATGGCCCTGATTCTCTTCCTCCTCAATGAAAAAGAAGGGGGGATACTGTGAGCTTAAAAGAAGTGCTGGAAGTGAAGGATTTGGACGGGGGATACTTCCTCCTCACCGTGGCCCAGAAGGAGGCGGCCTCGGTGCCGGGACAGTTCTACATGGTGGGCACCGGGGACGGGGCGAAGCTTTTGAAGCGGCCCCTCTCCGTCTTCGATGAAGGGGAGGGGCGGCTGTCCTTTCTCGTTCGCACCGTGGGCAAGGGGACGGAGCTCATGGCCCAGTTCACCCCCGGGGAGAGGGTGGACGTGGAGGGGCCCTTTGGAACGGGCTTTCCCCCAGTGGAGGAGCCCATCACCTTTTACGGCGGGGGCACCGGCATGGCCCCGGGCCACCACCTCCTCAAGACCTACGGCGGGGAGAAAGTGAAAGTGGTCCTGGGCCTCCGGGCCCCCATGGAGAAATTGGAGGGGCTCTTTTCGGAGTTTCAAGGGAGCACCGCCTTCGTCTACGGGGACAATATTTTGGCGCAGGGAGCCCCCCAGGGGACCGTCTACACCTGCGGCCCCGAGGCCATGATGGAGGCCGTGGCCCGAGGGAGTTCGGGGAAAGTCTACGCCAGTTTGGAGGGCCGCATGGGCTGCGGCTTCGGGGTCTGCCTCTCCTGCACCTGCAAGACGGAGCAGGGCAGGGAGCGGGTCTGCACCGAGGGGCCGGTATTTGATACGGAGGTACTGGGATGGAAGTAAAATTTTTGGGCCAAAGCTTGAAAAATCCCCTCATGGGGGCCTCGGGCTGCTACGGCTACGGGGTGGAATTTAGCCGCTTCTACGATCCCTCCATCCTGGGGGCCATTTGCTCCAAGGGCCTCACCCTAAACCCCCACGGGGGCAATGAGGGGATTCGCATCTGGGAGACCCCCTCGGGGGTGATGAACTCCATTGGCCTGGAAAACCCGGGAGTGGAGGCCTTCCTCCAGGAGAAGCTCCCCCAAATGCGGGCCCTGGACACCACCATTGTGGTGAATTTGGGGGGCCACTCCGAGGAGCAGTACGAGGAGGGAGCGCGGCTTCTCAATGAGGGAGACCTGGACATATTGGAGCTGAATATCTCCTGCCCCAATCTCAAGGAGGGGGGCATGGCCTTTGGGAGCACCGCCAAGAAGGCGGCGGAGATGACGGAGCGAGTGAAGAAAATCACCCGCTTCCCCCTCATGGTGAAGCTCTCCCCCAATGGGGAGGACGTGGCGGAAGTGGCCCGGGCCGTGGAGGCCGCCGGGGCCGATGCCGTGAGTCTGGTGAACACCTTCCAGGCCATGGCCATTGATGTGAGGGCCAAAAAACCCGTCTTCAACAATCTCTATGCCGGCCTCTCGGGCCCGGCCATCTTCCCCATTGCCCTGAGAATGGTCCACCAGGTGGCCAGGGCCGTGCAGATTCCCGTGGTGGGCATCGGGGGCATCCAGTCGGCGGAGGAGGTCATTGCCATGATCCTCGCCGGGGCCACGGCAGTGGAAGTGGGCACCCAAAATCTCTCGGATCCCGGGGCCATCCCCAAGATCCTGAGGGACCTGGAGGCCTATCTTGAAGAGGAGCAGTGCAGCTGGGAGGACTTGAGGGGTCTCATATAAGGAGGACTTATGAACGTATACATTCAGCTGGAGGATGGGAAAATCTTCACCGGCAGCCACTTTGGGGGCAAGATGAGAACCGTGGGGGGCACTTTCACCGTGAGTAGCTGTATGATCGGCCATCAGGAGATCATCACCGATCCCTCCAATATTGGCAAGCTCATGGTCTTCACCTATCCCCTGGTGGGGGGCTATGGGATGAACTTTGCCGACAATCAGTCGGATCAGCCCGTGGTGGAGGCCCTCATCATTCGGGAGAAAATGGACCACGCCACCAATTTCCGCAGTGAGATGAATTTAAATGAGTACCTCCGCTATCACGACATTGTGGGGGTGGAGGATGTGGACACCCGGGGCCTCATCGCCCACCTGAGAAAGAACGGGCCCCAGCGGGGGATCATCACCACCCGCCTGCGGACCCCCTCCCAAATGGGAGAGCTCCTGGAGGGGCAGAATCCCAATGTCATCGAGGAGGTCTCCGTCAAGGAGATTATGGAGATCGAGGGAGCCGGCAAAAAGGTGGCCGTCTGGGACTTTGGCATTAAAAACAGCTGCCTCAATGCCCTCTCCGACCTGGGCTTCAATCTCCGGGTGTATCCCGCCATGGTGAACTTCGATGAGATTTTGGAGGACGAGCCCGAACTTCTATTTTTGAGCTCCGGCCCCGGCAATGCCGCCCACTACACCGATTTGGTAAAGGACATTCGCCAGGTCATGGGCCAGGTGCCCATCTTCGCCATGGGCCTGGGGGCCCAGCTCTTGGGTCTCGCCCTGGGGGCCACCCTCACTAAGCTGCCCATGGGTCACTACGGCACCTCCCTGGCCGTCCGGGAACTGGAGGGGGGCGCCATTTCCATGACCGCCCAAAACCACGACTACACCCTCACGGAGCTGGAGGGGGCCGGGGCAGAGGTCAGCCACCGCAATGTGGCCGATGGCAGTGTGGAGGGCTTCCGCCACCTGGAAAAAAGGGCCCACGGGGTCCTCTTCGATCCCTTTGGCAAGAGCGGCGCCGACGATTTGGCCGGGGACATCACTGAACTTTTGAAGAATCTCTAGGAGGGAATATGCCTATGTATGCGGAAGTAAAAAAAGTACTGGTCATTGGTTCCGGCCCCATTGTCATTGGACAGGCGGCGGAGTTTGACTACTCCGGCACCCAGGCCTGTGAGTCCCTCCGGGAGGAGGGAGTGGAAGTGGTCCTGGTCAACTCCAATCCCGCCACCATTATGACCGACCGGGAAGTGGCCGACAAAGTGTACATCGAACCTCTCACTGTGGAGGTCCTGGAAAAAATCATTGAGCGGGAGCGCCCCGACCACCTCATTGCCGGCATGGGGGGCCAGACGGGCCTCAATCTCTCCATTGAGCTCTCCGACCGGGGCATCTTGGAAAAGTACGGCGTGGGGGTCATTGGCACCGATATTCCCTCCATTAAGCGGGGGGAGGACCGGGAGGAATTTCGTCAGCTCATGGAGGAGATTGGCGAGCCCATTATCGAGTCCAAGACGGTGGAGACCATTGAAGCTGCCCTGAGCTACGCCGAGACCCTGGGCTACCCCGTGGTGGTCCGCCCCGCCTTCACCCTGGGGGGCACCGGTGGGGGCATTGCCAAGAACCGGGAGGAGCTGGAGGCCATTGCCGCCAGCGGCCTCCACCTCTCCAGAGTCCACCAGGTCCTCATTGAGAAGGCCATCACCGGCTGGAAGGAAATTGAGTACGAGGTCATTCGGGACAGTAAGGGCAATTGCATCACCGTCTGCAATATGGAAAATATCGACCCCGTGGGGGTCCACACCGGGGACAGCATTGTGGTGGCCCCCACCCAGACCCTCACCGATGTGGAGCACAATATGCTCCGCCGGAGCGCCTTTAAAATTTTGGAGGCGGTGAACATCGTCGGGGGCTGCAATGTGCAGTTTGCCCTGGAGCCCAATAGCCTGGAGTATGCCGTCATTGAGATCAACCCCCGGGTGAGCCGCTCCTCGGCTCTGGCCTCCAAGGCCACGGGCTATCCCATTGCCCGAGTGGGGGCCAAGGTGGCGTTGGGCCTCACCCTGGACGAAATCGAAAACAAAATCACCGGCACCCCCTCCTCGGCCTTTGAGCCCTCCATTGACTATGTGGTGATAAAATTCCCCAAGTGGCCCTTCGACAAATTCTTCAATGCCGACCGGAATCTGGGCACCAAGATGATGGCCACCGGGGAAGTGATGGCCATGGGCCCCACCATGGAAGTGGCCCTCCTAAAGGCCCTCCGCTCCCTGGAAATTGGCAAGTACAGCCTCCTCCAGGACAAATTTGTGGCCATGGACATTGAAACTTTAAAGGAGCACGTTCGCCGGCCCAATGACGAGCGCCTCTTCTACCTGGCGGCCCTCATCCACGCCGGCTACGACCTCATGCGCCTGAGCCGGGAGACGGGAATGGACGCCTACTTCCTCCAAATCCTGAAAAACATCATCGACACCGAGACCGTCCTCAAGGGAGTTAGCAAGGAGGACCTCACCGAGGAGCAGCTGAGAATGCTCAAAAAGCGGGGCTTCTCCGATGCCTTTATCGCCGAGGCCCTGGACACCGACGAGGAGTTCATTCGGGAGCTCCGCCGCCTCTTTGGCATCACCGCCCGCTACCGGAAGGTGGACACCCAGGGGGGCCTTACGGAGGCAAAGGTGAACTATCTCTACTCCTGCTACGAGGGAGAGGACGAGAGCCCCGTGTCGGATGGCCGGCGGATCGCCGTCATTGGCTCCGGGCCCATTCGCATTGGCCAGGGGGTGGAATTTGACTACGCCTCCGTCCACTGCGTCAAGGCCCTGGCCCGGGAGGGGATTGAAACCATCATCATCAACAACAATCCCGAGACCGTCTCCACGGACTTCGACATCTCCGACAAGCTCTACTTCGAGCCCCTGACGGCGGAGGATGCCCTGAACATCATCGAGAAGGAGCAGCCCGAGGGGGTCATCCTCCAATTTGGGGGACAGACGGCCATAAAGCTTGCCCAGACCTTCCAGGACCACGGCATTCCCATTTTGGGCACCGATCCCGTGGCCATTGACCGGGCAGAGGACCGGGAGAAATTCGATGCCATGCTGGAGGAGCTCAGTCTCAATCGCCCCAGGGGTTACGGCATCCACACCACGGAGGAGGGAATGGAGCGGGCCCAGGAGCTGGGCTATCCCGTTCTGGTGCGGCCCTCCTATGTCCTGGGGGGCCAGGGCATGGAGATCTGCTACAAGGACGAGGAGCTCTGCTACTATCTCACCGAGTCCTTTGCCATGGACCCAGAGCGGACGGTCCTCATCGACAAGTACATTCAGGGAATGGAAGTGGAAGTGGACGCCGTCAGCGACGGGGTGGATGTCTTCCTCCCGGGAATCATGGAGCACTTGGAGCGGGCAGGGGTCCACAGCGGCGACTCCATCTCCATCTATCCCTCCACGAGGATCTCCCCGGAAATGGAGGAGGAGATTCTCGAGGCCACGAAAAAAGCGGCCTTGGCCCTGGAGGTCAAGGGGATGATCAACATCCAGTACATCATCCAGGACGGGGAACTGTACATGATCGAAGTGAATCCCCGCTCCTCTAGGACAGTGCCCTATCTCAGCAAGGTGACGGGGATCAATATCACGGAGCTTGCCACCAAGGTCATGCTGGGCTACAGCCTCAAAGAACTGGGCTATGAAACGGGGATCGGAGAGCGGGCGGCCAAGACCTGTGTGAAAATTCCCGTCTTCTCCACGGAGAAGCTCCACCGGGTGGAGGCCTCCCTGGGGCCTGAAATGCGCTCCACCGGGGAGGTCCTCGGGGTGGGGGCCACCCCCCAAGAGGCCCTGGCCAAGGGCTTTGTGGCCGCCGGCATGGACATCGCCCCCCACCAGCGGAGGGTCCTGGTCACCGTCCGCAATCGGGACAAGGAGGAAATGCTGCCCATCGCCAAAAATATGGCGGAGCTGGGCTACAGCCTCTATGCCACCCAGGGCACCAAGGAATTTTTGGAGGCCCAGGGCATTGAGAGCACTGCCGTGAAGCGGGTGGGGGAGGAGGGGGAGACCCTCCTGGACCTCATCCAACAGGGGGACCTGGATCTGGTGATCAACACCCCCACCAAGGGCAACGACGCCAAGCGGGACGGCTTTGCCATTCGCCGGGCGGCCATTGAGCACGATGTGGAACTCTTTACCAATCTGGACAAGGCCCGGGTCTATGTGGAGACCCTCATGGCGGCCCCCAATGTGGCGGAGCTCCCCGTGTATGAGCTGGGAGAGTACAACCACTAATGAGGGGGCCCTCGGGCCCTCAAAATTCTCCCCTAAAAAGCTAAAAATTCTCCTTGACAATTGACCTCCCGGTAGTATAATGAGGTCAGAAATTGAATTGATGTCAAAGCGTTGAACAGAAGTAAGTACCTGATCCTGTACTTTTCAGAGAGTCGATGGTTGGTGAGAATCGATGGGGATGGATGAGGGAATGGGTCTGTGAGCTCCGGGTGAAGTAGAGTAGCCTGTGACGGTTCTCCCGTTATCGAGATAGGATATGTTAGTATCTAAATTGAGATGTGCCCACTGGGCACAACTAGGATGGCACCGCGAATACACCATTTGCTCCTAAACGGGCAAGTGGTTTTTTTGTGCCGAGAAAAGAGGTTTTACATGAAAACGAAGGATTTAGTACAGGGAGCGATTCTTTTAGCGTTGGGAACCATTTTGCATTTCGTCGTACCGGGTTTTGTCAATGGGGTGAAACCTGATTTTCTCACTGTGTGTATGTTCGTAGCCATTATTGCGGCCCCAAGTGTTCAAAACTCCCTGGTCCTCGGGGTGGCCGCGGGAATCTTGGCGGCCCTCACCACCTCCTTCCCCGGGGGGCAGCTCCCCAATTTTGTGGACAAGGTGGCCTCGGCCCTCTTCTGCTACGGCCTCTTGCAATTGCTCCCCAGCTATGTGGGAGGCAGGAGTCAGCTTTTGGCCCGGGGGATCAATTTTGTCCTCTCCACCATGGTCTCCGGGGGCATCTTCCTCCTCTTGGCCATGGTCATGGTGGGCCTCCCCGGCGGTGCCAAGTTCTTCCCCATGTTTGTGGCCATAGTGCTGCCCACAGCCCTGGTCAATGGACTGGCGGGAACGGTCATTGACCGGGCGGTGTCCGTCTACCGGAAGCGGATGAGCCTCAGCTGAGGGCTTTCATTGTTCACCACCACTGCCTGTGGTAAAATTAGATGGATTTGGACCAAGACAGGAGTAGCCATGATTGAAATTAAAAATTTAAGCTATCGGTACAGCGAGGACGCTCCTCGGCCCGCCATCGACAATCTCTCTCTCAATATTGACAAGGGGGAATTTGTGGTGATCCTGGGCCACAATGGCAGTGGCAAGAGTACCCTGGCAAAGTGCCTCAATGCCCTCTACACCCCTACGGAGGGGGAGATCATCGTGGATGGCTTCAACACCCGGGATGAGGAACACCTGTGGGACATTCGCCGCCGGGCGGGGATGGTCTTCCAAAACCCCGACAATCAAATTGTCGCCACCATGGTGGAGGAGGATGTGGCCTTTGGCCCGGAGAATCTCGCCGTGGAGCCGGAGGAGATTCGCCGCCGGGTGGACTACGCCCTGGATGTGGTGGACATGCAGGAATTTCGGAGAAAATCCCCCCATCAGCTCTCGGGGGGCCAGAAGCAGCGGGTGGCCATTGCGGGAATATTGGCCATGAATCCCGACTACATTATTTTGGACGAACCCACCGCCATGCTGGACCCCGTGGGACGGGAGGAAGTGGTGGCCACGGTGAAGCGCCTCAACCGGGAACAGGGCAAGACCGTCATCCTCATCACCCACTTTATGAGTGAGGCCGTGGAGGCGGACCGCCTGGTGGTCATGGAAAAGGGGCGGATCATCCTGGAGGGAGCTCCTCGGGAGGTATTTCAAAATGTCCAGGCCATGAAGGACATTGGCCTGGATGTGCCTCAGGTGACGGAAGTCAGCCAAATTTTGAAGGAGGCGGGTTTTCCCCTGGAGGGGGACATCCTGCACAGAGAGGAGTTTGTGGAAGCGGTATGTCGCGCATTGAAGTCAAAGAATTAAATTACATCTACAGTCCCGGCATGCCCTTCCAAAAGCAGGCCCTCTTCGATGTCAATCTCACCATTGAATCGGGGGAATTTGTGGGCCTCATTGGCCACACCGGCAGTGGAAAGAGCACCCTGGTGCAGAATTTAAACGGCCTGGTGGTTCCCACCAGCGGCGAGATCCTCGTGGATGGAATCAACTATCAGCGGGAAAAGGGCAAGCTCTCCCAGCTGAGGCAGAAGGTGGGCCTGGTCTTTCAGTATCCCGAGTATCAGCTCTTTGAGGAGACGGTGAATTTGGACGTGGCCTTTGGCCCCAAGAATCTGGGTCTCTCCAAGGAGGAGGTGGACCAGCGGGTGGCCAGGGCCCTGAAGCAGGTGGGCCTCAATCAGGAGGAAGTGGGGGAGAAGTCCCCCTTTGAACTCTCCGGGGGCCAAAAGCGCCGGGTGGCCATTGCGGGGATTTTGGCCATGGAGCCGGAGGTCCTGGTACTGGACGAGCCCACGGCCGGGCTGGACCCCCACGGCTCCAAGGAGATCCTGGACGAGCTTCGGGAGATCTTCAAAAGCACCGACACCGCCATTGTCCTGGTGAGCCACAGCATGGAGGAGGTGGCCCGCCTGGCCACTCGCATTGTGGTCATGAGTGAGGGCAGGGTGCAGATGGACGGCCCCCCTCGGGAGGTCTTCCAGGAGGAAAAGCGCCTCCGCTCCATGGGCCTGGACGTGCCCCAGGTGAAGAGTGCCATTAACGATCTCAGGGAACGGGGCCTGGAACTGGACGATGCCATCACTGTGGAAGAGGCGGCGGAGAGCATTCTCGCCCTGTGGGAGGCAAAAAATGTTTAAAGACATTACCATTGGACAGTACTTCCCGGTGGACAGTCCCGTCCACCGCTTGGACCCCAGGTTCAAAATCATCATTATGTTTTTGTTCATCGTCTCCCTGTTTTTCATTGTGGACTACAGCCCCTATCTTCTGGTGGTGGCCTTTCTCCTCTTCACCATTTGGGCCTCCAAAGTGCCCCTGGCCATGATTCTCCGGGGACTGAAGCCCCTGCGACTGATCCTCCTGGTGACTTTTCTCATGAACTTATTTTTCATTCCCGGGGAGGAGCTCTTTCGCTTTGGCTTTTTGAGTATCAGCCGCCAGGGCCTCAATCAGGCGGTCTTTATGGCCATTCGCCTGGTGCTTCTGGTGGCGGGCACCAGCATTCTCACCCTCACCACCAGCCCCATTCAGCTCACTGAGGGCATTGAAAAGCTCATGACGCCACTGGCCAAGCTGGGCTTTCCCGCCCACGCCATTGCCATGATGATGACCATTGCCCTTCGCTTCATCCCCACCCTCATTGACGAGGCCGACAAGATCATGAAGGCCCAAATGGCCCGGGGGGCGGACTTTGAGTCGGGCAATATTGTCAGCCGTGCCAAGAATCTCATTCCCCTCCTGGTGCCCCTGTTCATCAATGCCCTGAGGCGGGCCGATGAGCTGGCCAATGCCATGGAGAGCCGCTGCTACCGGGGGGAGGGAAAGCGGACCAAGATGAATCCCCTGGTGACCACCTCCTTTGACTGGACGGTCTTTCTCATCTCCACGGCCTTCTTTGTGGGAGTGGCGGCCCTGAGGCTCCTGCCCCTGCCATGAGGCACATCCTCCTGACCCTGGCCTACGACGGGACGGACTTCCACGGCTATCAACAGCAGCCGGGGAGGAATCTGAGAACGGTGGAGGGGGAGCTGAAGCTGGCTCTTTTGGCCTCCCTCCACGAGGAGGTCCGCCTTCGATCAGCGGGGCGCACCGACGGGGGAGTCCACGCCCTGGGCCAGCGGGCCACCATTCTCAGTGCCACCAAAATCGACCTGGGCAATCTCCCCAAGGTCATCAATCGCCACCTCCCCCGGGACCTGTCCGTGGTCCGGGCGGAGGAGGTGGACGGGGACTTCCACCCCCGCTACGGGGCCAAAATGAAGCACTACCGCTACACCATCTACAATGAGCGCCACAGAAATGCCCTCTGGGACCGCCATGCCACCCACTGCCCCCATCCTTTGGATGTGGAGGCCATGGGGGAGGGCCTGAAAAAGCTCGTGGGGACCCACGACTTCTCCGCCTTTATTGGCCGCTACGCCTCCCCGGGCAATCCCATTCGCTCCATAGAGTCCATTGAGATCCGGCGGAAGGGCAGCCTCATTGTCACGGACTTCCATGCCAAGTCCTTTTTAAAAAATCAGATTCGCATCATCATGGGGGGCGCCATGGAAATTGGCCGGGGCCTCAGGGACCCCGAGGTCCTCTACCAAGCCACCTTAAACGGCGACCGAAGGACCCTGGGCCCCACGGCAGCCCCCCAGGGCCTCTGCCTCATCTCCATCGACTATGAATGAATGTGAATGAAAAATCCCCCGGAAAAAATGAAACGTACCCCCTTTACTGGACAAACCAGTAGAGGGGGTATTTGCGTTGA
>JAUNLK010000021.1 GCA_030535395.1 Tissierellia bacterium | reverse complement strand
AGTCCATCCGGGGGATTTTTGTACCCCCGGGGCCGGGGGGGTTATTGGTTTTGAATCATCTTTTGGATTCTTTCCGCCAGATCCTGAATGACCTTTTGAATGTAGCGGATCTGTTCCTCGCTGAGGTCCCGCTTGGGAATGATGTAGGCATCGTCCTCTCGCTGGAAGAAGTAGAAATAGGCCTTGTTCTCCTCGATGTGGTGGAGGTGGGTGAAGACCAGCTTGGAGCCGTCGTCCTCAATGCCCCAGTCGTGAATTTGGGCGGAGCGCTCTCCCAGGTCCACCCCCTGGGGATCTCTCCGGAGGACTTTTTTCAAGCGGCGGGAGAGGAGTTTTTTCAGGGTGAGGACATAGACGACGGGAATGGCAATGGCCAGGCCCACCAGGACGGCACCTGAGCGGAAGGTGAGCTTGCCGGTGAAAAAGAGAAAGGCGAAGATCAGTCCAAAGATGAGAATGGGGATGAACAGCTGTATGGCAATGGCCCTGTTGGCCTTGGGATTTTGGTGAAGATTGCGAAGATTGAGCTCGATATAGTCCTCTTCGGTGATGGTGAATTGTATGGGCATGGGACCTCCTGAGAAAAATTGGCCCTGGGGCCTTTATTTTGAGAATTGTGGGTGGTTTCTTTCCTACTATATTATAATGGTAGTACCCTGATAAGGAAAATATTTTTAACTGTTGGCCGGAGCGCCCCGGCCCATGGCTTTTTTATAGAAAGTAGGCCCCCGATGGATGGAAAAACACCTTTGGATCAATTGAAAAATTTGGAAGAGATCTTCTGGGCAAATCCCAAGCAGCGCCCCTTTGATGAGATTCAAGGGGAGCTGCCCCTGACCGTGGCGGATATTTACCAGGCCGAGGAGCGGCTCAAGCGCTTCGCCCCCTTCATTGAAAAAATTTTCCCCGAGACCCGGGACCGGGGGGGCATCATCGAGTCTCCCCTGGCAAAAATCGATGCCATGGCAGGGGCCCACTTCCCTGAGGAGGAGGGGCCGGTGTATCTGAAGCTGGACTCGGAGCTTGCCGTGGCGGGGAGCGTCAAGGCCCGGGGGGGCATCTATGAGGTCCTGAAGCACACCGAGGACATTTTAAAAGAACACGGCCTTCTCACGGAAAACTACGGGGAGCTGGACCTCACCGCGGTGCGGGATCTCCTCAAAAACTATACCATACAAGTGGGGAGCACCGGAAATCTGGGCCTCTCCATAGGAATCAGCTCGGCCCAGATTGGCTTTCAGGTGGTGGTCCACATGTCCCAGGATGCCAAGGAGTGGAAGAAAGAGCTCCTGAGAAGTCACGGGGTGGACGTGCGGGAGTACCCCTCGGACTACTCCCTGGCGGTGAAAGAGGGGAGGAGGCTCAGTGAGGCCGATCCCAAGAGCTATTTCATCGACGATGAAAACTCCCAGCATCTCTTTTTGGGCTATGCCGTGGCGGCCCTTCGCCTCAAGGGTCAGCTCCTGGAAGTGGGGATCACCGGGGAGGAGCCCTTCGCCGTCTTCATTCCCTGTGGGGTGGGGGGCGCCCCCGGGGGGATCACCTTCGGCCTCAAGGCAGTCTATGGGGACAAGGCCCATGTATTTTTTGTGGAGCCCACCCACGCCCCGGCCATGATTTTAGGGATGATGACGGGCAAGCACTCGGAGATCTCTGCCGAGGATGTGGGCATCGACGGCAAAACCGAGGCCGACGGCCTGGCCGTCTCCCGTCCCTCGGGCTTTGTGGGCCCCATTATGGATCTCCTCCTGGATGGCTGCTACACCCTCTCCGATGAGCGCCTAAACCCCATGACCCGGGGCCTCTATAAAACCCAGGGGCTCTTTATCGAGCCCTCGGCGGCGGCATCCTTTGGGGGCCTCATTCTGAGAGGCGAGAGCCGGGAGTACTTTGAAAAGGCGGGCCTTTCCAGGGCCCCGAAACTACTGTGGGCCACCGGGGGCCGGCTGGTGCCAGAGGAAATTCGAGGACAGGTATTAAAATGAGCTATGTAGAATTTAAAGAGGTACGGAAGAGCTACACCATGGGCCAGACCCACATTGTGGCCAATGATGGGGTGAATTTTTCCATTGAGCAGGGGGAGTTCGCCGTAATTTTGGGCCCCTCTGGAGCGGGGAAGTCCACCATTCTCAATATTTTGGGGGGCATGGACACCTGCGATGAGGGGGAGGTGTTGGTGGATGGGGTGAATATTGCGGCCTTCGGCGACAGGGAGCGGACCCAGTACCGGAGGGACGATGTGGGCTTTGTCTTCCAGTTTTACAATCTCATTCCCAATCTCACGGCCCTGGAGAATGTGGAGCTCTCCAGCAGCATTGTCAAGGAGGCCCTGGACCCCCAGTCCATGCTGGAGGAGGTGGGCCTCAAGGACCGGATCAACAACTTCCCCGCCCAGCTCTCCGGGGGGGAGCAGCAGCGGGTGGCCATTGCCCGGGCCCTGGCCAAAAACCCCAAGCTCCTCCTCTGCGATGAGCCCACTGGGGCCCTGGACTCTCAGACGGGGCGGAAGGTGCTGGGGGTACTGGACGAGAACCGCAAGACCCACAAGAAGACCCTGATTCTCATCACCCACAACCGGGCCATTGCCCCCGCCGCCGACCGGGTCATTGAGGTCTACGACGGCAAGGTTCGCAGCGAAAGGGTGAACCCGAGTCCCCTGTCCCTGGATGAAATTGAGTGGTAGGAGTGGCTAAAATGAAGGCGAAACAAAAAGATCTACTGCGGGAAATCTGGGACAGCTGGCCCCGGTTTTTCGGCATTTTCTCCCTGGTGGGCCTGGGGGTCTTTGTGGTGGTGGGCCTCCTCTCAGCGGGGCCCATGCTCCGGAGGACCGCCGACACATTCACCACCGACAATGGGGCCTATCATGTGAGCTTGGAGGTCCAGGAGGGCCTCCTCAATGAGGACTTGAGGCGCATTGAGGCCCAGGAGGGCCTCCAACAGGTGGAGTACTTCCACGGCATTGGCCTCCGGGACGGGGACAACCGCCACATCTATGTGAAGGATCTGCCCCAAAAGATCTCCCTCCCCATCCTGGTTTCGGGGCGGCTCCCTGAAAGGGCCGGGGAGATCCTCCTGGACAGCGACCTCTTGGGGGCCTACGACCTGGGGGAGACCATCCAATTTCAGCGGGAAAAAAAGCCCCCCTTTGCCGGGGACGAGGAGGAACTCACCCGCTACGAATTTGAGGTGGTGGGCTTCGGCAATTCCCCGGAATTTTACGACAGCGCCCAGAAGTCCAAAAAGGCCCAGCTGGGCACCTTCGATGCCTTTGCCATGATCCTCCCCCAGGACTTTGGAAACAGCAAGTACCGGGAGGCCCAGCTCCAATACGAGGACATGGAAAAGCTCACGGTGTCGGAGCCCGAGTTTCAAGAGCGGGCCCTGGCCCATGTGGCCGCCCTGGAGGAGGACTTTCAGGGCCGGGGAGAGGAGCGCTTTGAGGTGATTCTCTCCGATGCCCGGGAGGAACTCACCGATGCCCAGGAGGAGATCGACGACGGCTACACCGAGCTCAGCGATGCCAAGGCGGAACTGGAAGATGCCAAGGACGAGCTGGACCGGGGCCAGAGGGAAATCGCCGACGGGGAGGACGAGCTCAACTCCAAGACCGCCGAGGGTCGCCGGGAGATCGCCCGGCAGGAGCAGCGCCTTTTGGACAGCAGAAGAGAGCTGGACGCCGCCAAGGCCGAGATCGACTCGGGAAAGGCGGCCCTGAAGGAGGCCCGGGGGGAGCTCTCGGTCCAAAAACAGCAGCTGGAGGAACAGGCCGCGCCCCTGGAGGCCGCCCTGGGGGAAATCTCCGCCCAGCGGAAAAATCTGGAGGGGCAGAAGAGCCAGTTGGAGGCGGAGCGCTCCGCCCTCATCACTCGCCAGGGGGATCTGGCGGAGTTTGGCACGGAAGAGGAGCGGGCCCAGGTGGCCCAGGCCCTGGCTCAGGTGGAGGCCCAGCTGAGTCAGATCCAGGGGGGACTGGCGCAAATGGCCCCCCAGGAGGAGGAACTCTTGGCCCAAAAGGCCCCCCTGGACGCCGCCCGTCAGCAGCTGGCCCAGGGAGAGGCCCAGCTGGAGGAACAGGCAAAGCAACTGGCAGCGGCAGAAGAGCAGTGGGCCCAGGGGAAGGCCCAGGCCGATGCCGCCGTGGGTAAAATCCAAGATGCCAAAGACACCCTGGCCTCGGAGGAGGCCAAGGGCAGGAGAAAACTCGCCGACAGCAGAAGGGAACTGGAAGAGGGCCGGAGGGACTATCAGGAGGGCCTGGACACCTACAACAGGGAGTACGACGACAATATTGCCGATCTCATCTCAGCCCAGAGGGATGTGGACCTGGGCAGGGATGCCCTGGAAGTACTGGTGAAGCCCCACTACTACATCACCCCCCTCCAGGAGGATGTGGCCGTCTCCCTCTTCTTGGACTATGCCAAGCGGGTGGACAATCTCGCCTATATCTTCCCCATCTTCTTCTTCGCCGTGGCCCTGCTCTTGGCCTCCACCACCATGAACCGCATGGTGGACGAGGAGCGCATCGAAATTGGCACCTATAAGGCCATGGGCTACACCAATGGGGAAATCTCGAAAAAATACCTCTACTACGGAGTCCTGGCGGGACTTCTGGGGGGCATCTTCGGAGCCGTCATGGGGAATTTCTTCCTGGGGCCCTTGGTGGCGGAGTCCTATATGGCGGGCTTTGTCACGGAACAGGCGGTGGTGGAGCTCTATCCTGTGATCTCCACTGTGGCCATTGCCCTGGGGGTCTTCTCCATTGGCCTGGTGGTCTTGGCCACCCTGAGAAGCTCCATGGGCCTTCACGCCGCCCAGCTCATGCGGCCGGTGGTGCCCACCCACGGGGGGCGGATCTTTATGGAGCGGATCAAGCCCCTGTGGCGGCGGATGAGCTTCCTCCAAAAGGTCACCATGCGCAATCTCTTCCGCTACAAAAAGCGGATGATTCTCTCCATTATTGGCACCGGGGGCTCCCTGGCCCTGATCTTCTTGGGCTTTGGCATTCGCACCAGTGTCAATGGTCTGGTGGACAAGCAGTTTGGCGCCATCACCCGCTACAACACCATGGTCCTCTATGAGCAAAAGCTGGACCCCGAGGAGCACGAGGCCTATCGAAAGGCCCTCCAGGAGGATGACACAGTGACGGGGATCCAGCCCGCCTATCAAATGAGGGGCTATCTCCCCAAGGGGAAAAATTTCCCCAAACAGGAAATCAGCGTCCTGGTCACCCGTCCCGAGGAGGATCAGGGCCTCATCCTCCTGAGAGACCCCAAGACCAAGGCGCCCCTCAAGGCCGGGGCCGTCCTCACTCAAAAGGCCGCCAAGCTCTACAATGTGGCCGTGGGGGAAGAATTCACCTTCCAAGACATCGACGGGGTGAGCTACACCGTGGCCATTACGGGCATTGCCGAGGGCTATGTGGGCCACGGCCTCTTCCTCACCCACGAGGTCTACGAGGAGGCCACGGGGAAGGAGTACCGGGCCAATACGGATCTGGTGGCCAGCACCGGCCCCCTCTCCGACGACTATCTCAAGTACGACACCGTCCTCTCCCAGGTGAGCACCCAGTCCCTCAAGGATCTGGTGAGCCAATTGGAGAGCAATATCAACCGCATTGTGGTGATCATCGTCTTGGCCTCCTCCCTTTTGGCCCTGGTGGTCCTCTTCACCCTCATCAATATCAATATTGAAGAGCGAATGCGGGAGCTCTCCACCCTGAAAGTCCTGGGCTTCTACCCCCGGGAGACCACGGTCTACATCCTCCGGGAGACGGCCATTCACACCCTGGTGGGGATTCTCCTGGGCTATGCCATGGGCAAGGGGCTCCACCTTCTGGTCATTGCCACTGTGGTCCCCGACAGCATCATGCTGGACTCCCAAGTGGGTTGGATGAACTACTTCCTCCCCACGGTGATCACCCTGGCCATTATTGTGGTGATCTTTGTGGTGGTCCACCGAAAACTCAAGGACATCGACATGGTGGAGGCCCTGAAGGCCATTGAATAGGCCTTTTCAAATGGTGAAATATCCTGTATAATAGTTGGAGAGCTTTGGACCTGGGCCGATTTCGGCCCACCGGTCCTTTTTGTTTTCAGCCATTGTGAAGAAGGAGGGAAGTGTGAAAGAAAATAAAATGGGCACTGAGTCCATACCCAAGCTACTATTGACCATGTCCCTGCCCATTGCCCTGTCCATGCTGGTGCAGTCCATGTACAATGTGGTGGACAGTGTCTTTGTATCGAGGATTGGGGAGGATGCCCTGGCGGCGGTGACCATGGCCTTTCCCATCACCTTTCTCATGAACGCCATCACTGTGGGGACTGGAGTGGGGATGAATGCCGTCCTCTCCAGATTCCTGGGGGAAAAGCGCCATGAGGATGCCAATCTGGCCGGGCAGACGGGGCTGTTTATGAATTTGTGCTACTTCATCGTCTTTTTCCTGGTGGGGGTTTTTCTGGTGCCCAAATTCTTCCAGCTCCAGACCGACAATCCCATCATCCGCCAGTACGGCACCACCTATCTGAGAATTTCCACCATCTTCAGCATCGGATTTCTCATGCAGGTGACCAATGAGCGGCTCCTCCAGTCCACGGGACGGGCGGTGCTGTCCATGATTTCCCAAATGGTGGGGGCCATTTTCAATATCATTGCAGACCCCATTCTCATCTTTGGCCTGGGGCCCTTCCCGGAGCTGGGAGTGGCCGGGGCTGCCGTGGCCACCGTCTCCGGTCAGATTGTGGCGGCGCTGTTGGGCTTTTACTTAAATCTCAACTACAACAAGGAGATCAATCTCCTTCAAAAGGGTTTCAGACCCAGGGCTCAGATGATCAAGAAGATCTCGGAGATCGGGGTGCCCAGTATGATTATGATCAGCGTCAACTCCCTCTCCCTCTTTGTCATGAACAATATTCTCCTGCCCTTCTCCTCCACCGCCGTGGTGGCCTTTGGCATCAACTTCCGGGTCCAGTCCTTTGCCATGATGCCCATGTTTGGCATCAACAGCGGAATCATTCCCCTGGTGGCCTACAACTATGGGGCCAAAAAGCCCGACCGAATCCACGAGGTCATTCGAGACGGCTATATCGCCGGGGCGGTGCTGATGATCACAGGCTGCATTCTCCTGCAGCTCTTCCCCCGGCCCATACTGGGGCTGTTTAACGCCTCTGAAGAGCTCATGGCCATTGGGGTGGTCACCGTGCGGCGGGTGAATCTGGGTCTGCTCTTGTCCTGGTACACCATTATCAGCGCCGGGGTCTTCCAGGCCCTGGGCCAGAGCTTCACCTCCATGATGATCAATCTCATTCGTCAGCTCATTGTCCTCTTGCCCATGGCCTATTTCCTGAGCCTCACCGGCAAGCTCAATCTCATCTGGTTTGCCTATCCCATTGCGGAGATTGCCGCATCGACACTGGCTCGCTTGAATATGAAGCGGCTCCTCAGGGAGCGAGTGGACACCCTGGCTTTCTAGGGCCCAAAGGAGGGAATTGTGGAAAAGATTCATCGACCCCTGTGGATGGAAATTCGCCGGCGGGACTTCGAGGAAAATCTCGCCACCATTAAAGGTGGCCTCAGTGAGGGGACCCAGCTTCTGGCCGTCCTCAAGGACAATGCCTACGGCCTGGGGAGTGAGACTCTGGGCCGCTGGGCCCACGAGTGGGGAATCCGCCACTTTGCCGTGGCCAATATTTACGAGGGCCTGCAGCTGAGAAGCCAGGTGGGAAAGAGCGAAATCCTCATTCTGGGCTACAATGAGCCTGCCATGGTCCCCGAGGCCATTGAAGCGGAGCTCAGCCTCCTGGTGTGGAACCTACCCATGGCAGAACAGTTCAGCCGAGTGGCCACGGAGCTGGGCCGGGAAGCCAAAATCCACCTGGCCGTGGACACGGGCCTCTCCCGCCTGGGCTTTTTCCCCACGGAGGAGAGCCTTGGGGAGATGGAGGCCATTGCAAAGCTTCCGGGGATCAAAATCATGGGCACCATGAGCCACTTGGCCCGGACGGAGACCGACGACCACGCCTTCACCCAGAGGCAGCTTGAGACCTTCCTGGACTTTGTGGATGAAATGAGGGCCCGGGGCCTTGCGCCCGGCACCATTCACATGGCCGACTCCGCGGGCCTGGTGAAATTCCCCGAGGCCCATCTGGAGATGGTCCGCTGCGGCGCCCTCCTCTCGGGCTCCCTCCAGGGGCGGCACTTTGTCCCCGGCGATGAAATCTTTGCCCTCAACTATGTCATGAGCCTCAAGGCCAAGATCGCCCGGGTGGCCCACTACCCCAATGGGGCCAGCGTCTCCTACGACGCCACCTTCGAAACCGACGAGGCCATCACCGTGGCCACTCTCCCCGTGGGCTATGGAGACGGCCTGGGTCAGGAATTCGAAGAGGAAAGGGGCCTCTGGGTCCTCATCTCCGGGGTCCGCTGCCCCATGCTGGGGAGCATCAATATGGACATGATGATGGTGGATGTCACCGGAGTGGACTGCAAAGAGGGGGACGAGGTGGTCCTTCTCGGCAAACAGGGGGACGACGAAATCACCCTGGACGACTGGTCGGACTGGGGAGGCAAGAGCCCCACGGCCTATCAGTCCCTCCTTCAGAGCAAAATTCCAAAACTCTATATCGAGCAATAAAAAAATCCCATCCTCGGGGTACGAGAGGATGGGATTTTTTGTTGGAGTCTGTGTGGATTGGACTCAGCGATTGGACATGATGACTTCGATTTCGTCCTCGTTGATCCCCACCATGGCCTCTCCCAGGTCCTGGGAGACTTCCAGGAGCACCTCGGGGTCGTCGTAGTGCTCCACGGCCCGGACAATGGCCTTGGCTCTCTTTTCGGGATCGCCAGATTTAAAGATGCCGCTGCCCACAAAGACCCCCTGGGCCCCCAGCTGACGCATGAGGGCGGCATCGGCGGGGGTGGCCACCCCACCGGCGGAGAAATTGGGCACGGGGAGGGCCTGGTGCTGGTGGACATAGCGGAGGAGGTCCACGCTGACCCCCAGCTCCTTGGCCTTATTGTAGAGGGTGTCCTCCCGCATGGCGGCCACTTCCGCCATTTGCTCGGTGATCATCCGCATGTGCTGGACGGCCTGGACCACGTCCCCGGTGCCGGCCTCCCCCTTGGTGCGAATCATCTGAGCCCCTTCGGAGATTCTCCGGAGGGCCTCTCCCAGATTCCGGGCGCCGCAGACAAAGGGAGTCTTAAACATCTTCTTGTCCACGTGGTATACGCCATCGGCGGGGGAGAGAACTTCCGACTCATCTATGTAGTCCACCCCCAGGGCCTCCAAAATTTGGGCCTCCACAAAGTGACCGATGCGTACCTTGGCCATGACGGGAATCTTCACGGCCTCCATGATCTTTTTGATCATGGCGGGGTCGCTCATTCTGGAAATGCCCCCGGCGGCCCGAATGTCCGCGGGAACCCGCTCCAGGGCCATGACGGCCACGGCACCGGCCTCTTCGGCGATTTTGGCTTGCTCCACATTGGTGACGTCCATGATGACGCCGCCGATAAATTGTTCTGCGCTATTCATAAGTAGATCTCTTCCTTCCCTGTTGTGATACTATGTATTTTAAGGGCAATCTGTGACTGGAGTAAGTTCCAGAATAGAAAGATTATTCAGATACAGAAGGAGGAGGAGATGGTGCTACTGAACCGGGAGGGGGACAGCCCCCTGTACCTGCAGCTCTATGAAATTATCAAGGGGGAAATTTTAGAGGGCAGTCGAAAAGAGGGGGAGAAACTCCCCAGCCTCCGGGCCATGGCCGCTCAAATGGGCACGGGGATCAACACCGTCAAGGAGGCCTACATCCTCCTGGAGGGGGAGGGCTATATTATGGCCCGGGAAAAACGGGGCTTTTTCGTCAATCCCGTGGCCCATTTGGTGAAGCTCAAGGACGCCTCCACTGCGAGGATTCCCCGGGAGCAGCCCCATGTGTATCCCTACGATTTTGGATACAGTGGCGTGGACCCCGACTCCTTTCCCTTCACCGTGTGGCGGCGGGTCTTCACCGAGGCACTGGCCACGGGGGATGTGGGCCTCCTCCGCAGCGGCGATCCCCAGGGGGAGCTCTTCCTCCGCCAGACCCTCCGGGAGTACCTCCGGGAGTCCCGGGGCATAGAGACCACCGCCGATCACATTGTCATCAGCGCCGGCACCGAGCACCTCTACGGCATCCTCCGGCGAATCCTGCCGGAGAATCTCCGCTACGGCTTCGAGGACCCGGGCTATCCCTGGGGCCTGAGATACTTCACCCACAATCTCACCGGACCCATTCCCCTCCCCGTGGATCAGTGGGGGGTGCGGGTGGAGGATCTGGAGTGGGAGGCCGTGGACATCTGCCTCATCACCCCCGCCCACCAATTTCCCCTGGGCTTCACCATGCCCGTGGGCCGGCGGATTGAGCTCTTAAACTACGCCGCCCGCTCCAAGCACCACTACATCATCGAGGACGACTACGATGCCGAACTCAACTTCAAGGGCCGGGTGGTGCCCACCTTAAAGAGCCTGGACAATGCCGATAAGGTGGTCTTTGTGGGGAGCTTCTCCAAACTCCTCACCCCGGCCCTTCGCATCAGCTACATGGTCCTCCCCGACGAACTCCTCCAGCGCTACCGAAAATTCATGAAGGGCTACAACTGCCCCGTCTCCCTCTTCGTCCAAAAGGCCCTGGCCACCTTCATCGCCCAGGGCCACTTCCAGCGCCATGTGAACCGCATGCGCCAGCGGGGAAAGAAGAAATACCAACTCATGAAGGAAAAACTGGAGACCCTCCCCGGCCTCACCATTCTGGGAGACGAGGGCAATACCGCCTTTGTGGTTTCCGTGGAGGTGGCAGATGGGGAAAAATTCCTCCAAGACTGCAGGGCCGCCGGGGTCAAAGTGACGGATATCAACCGCTTCCGCTACCGCCCCAAGGAGGCCACAGAGCTCCTCCTCTCCTTTAGCTCCATGAGCCTGGATGCCATAGAGGAGGGCCTCAGCGTCCTGGGCCAGGTCATAGACGCCAACAAAGAGGAAAAATTGTAAGGGAAATATCAAATTCATATAAACATCCCCACCTCAAAAATGGTGTGTACCCCAAAAACTGGACATGAGATTTAGTTACTGACAAGTGGA
>JAUNLK010000010.1 GCA_030535395.1 Tissierellia bacterium | reverse complement strand
GCTTCTTGAAACAAATCTCCAAGGGAGCTTTTTAAAACAAATCTCCAAGGGAGCTCTCCCACAGAGGCCCGGGGAGTTCAAGGAAAGGCTCCCCCGCCACCTGAAAGGGCAGGGCAGCGGAAAGACGGGGAAGATGGCCGGGGCCTCTCTCCCGAAAAGAGTTCCCGCCTAAGTGGAGCCAGAGCCCAGCCGCCACACTCCGGGATGGCAGCGGGGCCCGGGGCTCTCCCTCACACGCTCAGGCCATGGGGCCCTCCCAGCCGGATCAGGACTCCTCCAGTTCCAACTTCTCCAAAGTGTAGCGGAATTTCCCCCGGGTCTTCTTCCCGTACTCAATGGCCGCCACAGGGCAGTAATTGATACATGCCATACAGTGGGTGCAGCGATTCCCCCACTGGGGCCTTGCCTCCACCAGCTGGATATTCTGGAGGACGCAGCGCTTTTCGCAGATGCCGCAGCCAATGCAGCCGTCGGTGGCGTAAAATTTATTGGCCTTCACCACCCAGTGATAGAAGGGGCCGTTGACCACCCGGGACAAAAAGTGCCCCAGGGGATTCACCCTCTCCCGGTGGCCCTCCCCCTTTGAGATGGTCTGAGCCGCCCCCTCAATGGCCCCCTCCCCTCGGCGGACCACCTCCCGGGCCTCCTCCCTCTCAGGGACATCAAAGAGGGCGATGTAGTTTTCCGGCATCGTCACCTGGAAGATCCCCCCAAAGGCCAGTCCCATGTCGGCCGCCAGCTTACGGGCGTAGTGCTCGGCCCCGCCAATGGAGCTGCCGCAGGTCATGACCACATAGAGCCGCTCCGCCGACACCGAAACTTCCCTGAGATACTTCTCCACCAGGCGGGGAATCCGCCAGCCATAGGTGGGGGTCACCAGGACCATCACCTCATCCACAATGGCCGCCCCATCACCACTCCGAATCCTGGCGCCCAGATCCACGACCTCCATCTGCAGTTTCTCCCTCAAGCGGGCCGCCACATGGGCGCTGTTGCCCGTACCACTGAAATAATAAATCATAGTCACCTTCCTAAGGGGAGTATAGCACAAATCCACACCCCCAGAACTCCATGGATGGAAGCCCGGCCTCAGAGGGAGGCGTCGGAATCGATAAAACTAACCGATATGCTATAGCGTAACAAATCCACACGTCGCACATACTGCCTAAAAGAGGGCTTCTGCAATTACATCAACATCCCAGAAAGAATGATACTAGAAAAGCACTTGATCTATGGTTAGAAGAAGCTGAAACCCACGGCCAGAGAGAATGACACGCATAGATCAAAGAGTTGGTACAGATTTATCCCCCAACGGTAGACACAGGACCAATTAAAAAAGAGCCCCTGAGGGGCTCTCTTTGTAAGATCAATTATTCAACAATTTCAGTTACCACGCCGGATGCTACGGTGCGGCCACCTTCGCGGATGGCGAAGCGGAGTCCTTCGTCCATGGCGATGGGGGTGATGAGGTCTACTTCAAAGGTGGCGTTGTCGCCGGGCATAACCATTTCCACGCCTTCGGGCAGTTTGATATTGCCGGTAACGTCGGTGGTACGGAAGTAGAACTGGGGACGGTAGCCGTTGAAGAAGGGGGTGTGACGGCCACCTTCCTCTTTGCTCAGTACGTAAACTTCGCCCTTGAATTTGGTGTGGGGGTGAATGGAGCCGGGAGCTGCCAGTACTTGGCCCCGCTCAATTTCGTCCCGCTGTACACCACGGAGGAGCAGACCAATGTTGTCACCAGCTTGGGCTTGGTCCAGTTGCTTTTTGAACATTTCCACCCCGGTTACAACGACGGTGCGCTTTTCTTCGGTGAGACCCACGATTTCCACGTTGTCGCCAACCTTTACCAGACCGCGCTCTACACGACCGGTAGCTACGGTACCACGACCGGTAATGGAGAAGATGTCCTCTACGGGCATCAGGAAGGGGTGGTCTACGTCGCGAACGGGCTCTTCAATCCAAGCGTCCACTTCTTCCATGAGCTTGAGGATCTTGTCGCCCCACTCCCCTTCGGGATCTTCCAGGGCCTTGAGGGCGGAACCTACTACGATGGGGGTGTTGTCGCCATCGAAGTCGTATTCGCTCAAGAGATCGCGAACTTCCATTTCAACCAATTCGATGAGCTCTTCGTCGTCCACTTGGTCTTCCTTGTTGAGGAATACGGCGATCTTGGGCACACCTACTTGACGGGACAGGAGAATGTGTTCCCGAGTTTGGGGCATGGGACCGTCGGCTGCGGATACCACCAGGATGGCGCCGTCCATTTGAGCGGCACCGGTGATCATGTTCTTTACATAGTCGGCGTGTCCGGGGCAGTCCACGTGAGCGTAGTGACGGTTGGCAGTTTCATATTCCACGTGGGAGGTGGAAATGGTGATGCCGCGCTCCCGCTCTTCGGGGGCCTTGTCGATGTGGGCGTAGTCCACGAATTCACCACTACCGAACTTTTTGTTCAGTACCAAGGTGATGGCAGCGGTGAGGGTGGTCTTACCGTGGTCAACGTGGCCAATGGTACCAATGTTGACGTGGGGCTTATTTCTTTCAAATTTTGCTTTTGCCATGAGTTTCCTCCTATATCCTTAGTTTTTCTTTTTATCGCCGAGGACGTCCTCTTGAACGCTCTTGGGAACTTGTTCATAGTGATCGAATTGCATGGAGTAGTTGGCGCGACCCTGGGTGTTGGAACGCAGACTGGTGGCGTAACCAAACATCTCTGCCAGGGGCACATAGCTGGTGACGATTTGAGCACCGGCTACCAGTTCCATCCCCTCCATCCGGCCACGACGGGCGTTGATGTCTCCAATGACATCCCCCATGTATTCTTCAGGAGTGGTGATTTCAACCTTCATAATGGGCTCCAGGAGCACGGGGCTGGCCTTGGCCAGGGCATCCCGCAGGGCCATGGATCCGGCAATCTTAAATGCCATCTCCGAGGAGTCGACATCGTGGAAGGAGCCGTCGTAGAGGGATACCTTCACGTCCAGAACTTCGTAGCCACCGAGGATACCATTTTGCATGGCCTCTTCGATCCCCTGTTGGGTGGGTCCGATAAATTCTTTGGGGATGGTACCACCGACGATATTGTTCTCAAATACAAAACCGCCACCGGGCTCGTTGGGCTCGATTTTGATTTTGGCGTGACCGTATTGACCGCGACCACCGGACTGACGGACGTATTTGCCCTCGCCATCGGCGCCAGTGAGGATCCCTTCTCGATAGGATACTTGGGGGTTACCAATATTGGCTTCCACCTTAAATTCGCGGAGCATGCGGTCTACGATGATGTCCAAGTGGAGCTCACCCATACCGGAGATGATGGTTTGACCGGTCTCCTCGTCGGTGTGGGTGCGGAAGGTGGGGTCTTCCTCGGCCAGTTTTTGCAGAGCAATGGCCATTTTGTCCTGGGAAGCCTTGGTCTTGGGCTCAATGGCTACGGAAATTACAGGTTCCGGGAATTCCATTTGCTCCAGTACCACCACGTCTTTTTCGTCACAGAGGGTGTCCCCGGTACCGGTGTCCTTGAGACCTACGGCAGCGGCGATTTCCCCTGCACCGATTTCTTCCACTTCCTCACGCTTGTTGGCGTGCATCATGAGGATACGGCCAATGCGCTCCCGCTTGCCCTTGCTGGAGTTGTAGACATAGCTACCCGCTTTGAGGACGCCTGAGTAGACGCGGAAGTAGGCCAGTTTCCCCACGAAGGGGTCGGTGACGATCTTAAAGGCCAGAGCGGAGAAGGGCTCATCGTCGGATGCGTGGCGCTCTTCTTCCTCTCCAGTTTGAGGATCGCTGCCCACAATGGCGGGAATGTCGGTGGGTGCAGGCAGATAGGCGATGATGGCATCCAACAGGAGTTGTACCCCCTTGTTCTTGTAGGAGGAACCACAGGTTACGGGGGTCATGCCCACGGAGAGGGTCCCCTTACGGATGGCTCTGCGGATCATGTCCTCGCTGACTTCCTCCCCTTCCAGGTAGAGCATCATCAGCTCTTCATCGAACTCAGCCACTTTTTCGATCATATTTTCCCGATATTCGTTGGCTTTTTCCAGGTACTCTTCAGGGACATCGGTGATGTCAATTTCAGTACCCATTTCATCGCGGTAGATTTCGGCCTTCATTTCCACCAGGTCGATCATACCGATGAAGTTTTCCTCTGCGCCCATGGGAATTTGAATGGGCACGGGATTGCCGTGAAGTTTTTCATCGATGGTGTTGACGGAGCGGTAGAAGTCCGCGCCGGTGACGTCCATCTTGTTGATGTGGGCGATACGGGGTACACGATAGCGGTCAGCTTGGCGCCAAACCGTCTCGGATTGGGGCTCTACACCGCTTTTAGCGTCGAAAAGTGCCACGGCGCCGTCCAAAACACGGAGGGAACGCTCTACCTCTACGGTAAAGTCCACGTGTCCGGGGGTGTCGATGATGTTCAACCGGTGACCCTTCCAATGGGCGGTGGTTGCAGCGGAGGTGATGGTGATCCCACGTTCCTGCTCTTGCTCCATCCAGTCCATTTGCGCTCCACCGTCGTGGGTTTCACCAATTTTGTGAATCCGGCCGGTGTAGTAGAGGATCCGCTCCGTTGTCGTCGTCTTTCCGGCGTCAATGTGCGCCATGATCCCTATGTTACGAATTTTCTCCAAGGGCACTTCTCTAGCCACTAAACTCCCCCTTCGTTACCATCTGTAGTGAGCAAAGGCCTTGTTGGCTTCTGCCGCACGGTGCATTTCATCCTTACGCTTTACGCTGGCGCCGAGACCGTTGGAAGCGTCCATAATCTCTTTAAAGAGACGCTCCTCCATGGTCTTTTCACCGCGAACACGAGCGTATTTTACAATCCAACGCAGACCCAGGGTCTGACGACGTTCCGGACGAACTTCCATGGGCACCTGGTAGGTAGCCCCACCCACACGGCGAGCTTTAACTTCCAGGACCGGCATAACATTGTTTAAGGCTTTGTAGAACACTTCCAGTGCTTCTTCACCAGAGGTCTCCTTCACCTTTTCCAGGGCGCCGTAGACGATTTTTTGAGCGACACCCTTTTTGCCGTCCAGCATGACATTGTTGACCAATTTGGTAATTACAACATCGTCATACACGGGATCCGGCATAACTTCCCGCTTGGGGATGTGTCCTTTTCTTGGCATATTCTTCCCTCCTTAACCATTGTTTAGAAAAATCAACAGTACTCGACCGAAGCCGCAAGCCAAGAGCATTTATGAAATTTATTTCGATGCTCTATCAGTTCTTGGGCTTTTTCGTACCGTATTTCGAACGAGCTTGACGACGTCCGTCCACACCGGCGGTGTCCAGGGTTCCGCGAATGATGTGATAACGCACACCAGGCAGGTCCTTAACACGTCCACCACGAATGAGTACGACGCTGTGCTCTTGTAGATTGTGGCCGATTCCGGGAATATACGCCATCACTTCATATCCGTTGGAAAGACGAACACGGGCAACTTTACGCAAAGCGGAGTTGGGCTTCTTGGGGGTTACCGTACGTACAGCAACGCAGACGCCACGCTTTTGGGGTGAGTTGACAACCGTTTCAACTTTCTTCAGGGAGTCAAAGTTGAAGTCCAGAGCCGGAGATTTTGACTTGGTTTCGACCTTTTTTCTACCTTTTTTAATCAGCTGATTAATTGTTGGCACGAAGTGCACCTCCTTATTTTATTTGTCACAGAGCGATCCATCACAGAAATTTGTCCTTACCATGAAAAACTACCCGGTATCGGGTAGTTGATCAGCTCTATGTTCACTGGGCGAGTATACCATTTTTTAGGGATAAATGCAAGTTTTCCCCTATTTTCCAGGAAATTTTTTCGGATGAATGTTTTGGATCCAGCTTGGTTTGCCCAAGGGGCCTCACTGGGTCTGGGCCCACTGGGTCCAGCCCCTGTTTCTTTTGAGTTTTACCGTGAGCACTGCGGCGAGGACGCCCTTTAAGGTGTCCCCTGGGAGGAAGACCACCACGGCCTTCAAAGCCCCTGTAAGGCCCAGGCCCCCCACCGTGGCCATGGAGATGAGGCCCATGGCATCAATGACCAGCACCCCCAGGAGAAAGTAGATGACGAAGGTCTTGAGATAGCCCCCGTCCCCCACCCGCTCCAGGGCGAGGCCACAGAGCAGAGCGGAGAGGGCGTAGCCCGCCAGAAAGCTCCCACTGGGCCCTGCAAAGATGGCAGCGCCCCCCCGGCCCCCGGCCAGGACCGGAAAGCCTAAAAAGGCCAGGAGCAAAAAGACCAGGACCACCACAAGGCCCCGCTTGCCTCCCAGGAGGCCGCCGGAGAGCATGCAGAACATATTTTGCAGCACAATGGGCAGCCCTATGGCGGGCAGCGGAATGGCAAAGAGTCCAGAGATGATGATGAGGGCCAAAAATAGCGCCATGGCCGTCAGTGATTTGGTATTCATAGATTCCCCCTCGGGTCAGTTGACAATATGTATTACTGTTAACTAACATTTTAGTGGCAAATTAATTTATTGTCAACACCCCTGTGAAAATCCATTTCTTTCAATTTTTTCCAGCAAAAAAGCTCGGCCTGAGCCGAGCTTTGCCTCTGGATGGGCACTAGAGTCCCTCCACCGTTTCCTCCTCCTCTGGACGGGTGAAGTATTCCGGGGAACGGAGGTCTTTCTTTTTGAGATAGACTTCCGAGTTGGTGCGGACTCCGGTCCCTGCCGGGATGAGTTGTCCGATGATGATATTTTCCTTTAGGCCCTTGAGGTAGTCCTGCTTTCCCTTGATGGCCGCATCGGTGAGGACCCGGGTGGTCTCCTGGAAGGAGGCCGCCGAGAGGAAGGAGTCCGTGGCCAGGGAGGCCTTGGTGATCCCCAGTAGGGTGGCCTCTCCCGTGGCGGGGAGTTTTCCCTCCGCCTCCATCTTCTCGTTGACCCGCTCGAATTCCACCTTGCTCACCATGGAGCCGGGGAGGAGTTGTGTATCGCCACTGTCCTCGATGCGCACCCGGCCCATCATTTGACGGACGATGACTTCGATGTGCTTGTCGTTGATTTCTACCCCTTGGAGGCGGTAGACCCGCTGAACTTCCTTGACAATGTACTCCTGTACGCCAAGTTCTCCCTTGACCCTCAGGAGGTCTTGGGGATAGACGGAACCTTGGGTGAGCTCGTCGCCCTTCTCCACTCGGTCCCCCTCTTTCACCTTGATCCGGGCGCCGTAGACGATATTGTAGGATTCACTATTGCCGTCGTCTCCTGTGACCACGACTTCTCGCTTCTTCCCATTTTCCTTAATTTCCACGGTGCCGTCGATTTCGGCAATGACGGCGAGGCCCTTGGGTTTTCGCACCTCGAAGAGCTCCTCTACCCGGGGCAGACCTTGGGTGATGTCGGCGGCCGCCGCCACCCCACCGGTGTGGAAGGTCCGCATGGTCAGCTGGGTGCCGGGCTCCCCAATGGATTGAGCGGCAATGACCCCCACTGCCTCTCCAATGCCCACGGGACGGCCCGTGGCCAGGTTTTGGCCATAGCACTTGGCGCAGACCCCGTGCTCACTCTTACAGCCCATGACGGAGCGAATTTTCACTTCTTCGATGCCGCTGGCCACAATTTCCTCGGCCTTGTGGACGGAGATGATCTCGTCTTGGTGGACGATGATCTCCCCCGTCTCGGGGTGGACGATGTCCTCAAAGGCGGTGCGGCCGTCGATGCGGTCCTTCAAGTCCTCGATGACTTCTCGGCCGTCCTTGAAGCTGTGGGCCACCAGATAGTCCTCGGTGCCGCAGTCCTCTTCAGTGACAATGACCTGCTGGGACACGTCGACCAGACGGCGGGTGAGGTATCCGGAGTCGGCGGTACGAAGGGCCGTATCTGCCAGACCCTTCCGGGAACCGTGGGTGGACATGAAGAATTCCAGTACCGTGAGGCCCTCCCGGAAGTTGGAGGTAATGGGCACCTCGATGGTCCGCCCGGAGGGGGAGGCCATGAGGCCCCGCATCCCCGCCAGCTGACGGATTTGGTTCTTGGAACCCCGGGCCCCGGAGTCGGCCATGATGAAGATGCTGTTGAGATAGCCAAAGTCCGCCATGACCTCATTGGTCAGGCGATCGGTGGCCTGGTTCCAAATGTCGATGACCCGCTCATAGCGCTCGTCATCGGAGATGAGTCCCCGACGGAAGGCCTTCTCGTACTTGTCCACCTCGTCCTCGGCTTCTCTGAGAAGCTCGGGCTTAGTTTCGGGCACGGCCACGTCCCCCATGGAGATGGAGATGGCCCCCACTGTGGAGTAGTGATAGCCCATGGCCTTGATGCCGTCCAAGAACTGGGCGGTCTCCAAATTGTCGTGGAGGTGGTAGACCCGCTCGATGATTTTGCCCAGGAGCTTTTTGTCGATGATGCGGTCGATTTCCAGACTGTAGGGGTCCACATCCCGGTCCACAAAGCCCAGATCCTGGGGAATGTACTCATTCATGAGGAAGCGGCCCACAGAGGAGCTCACCATTTTGCCCCGGGTGTCGTTTTCGTCGGCAAAGCGGCGCACCTTGACCTTGCTGTGGAGGTGGAGGTGGCCGGTGTAGTAGGCGTGCATCATCTCCTCGATGTCTCGGAACATCATGCCGTCCCCCTTCATGGGTTCCTTCCGGTCCATGGTGAGGTAGTAGCTCCCCAGCACCATGTCCTGGGAGGGGGTGGCAATGGGCTTGCCGTCCTTGAGGGCCAGGATGTTGTTGGTGGAGAGCATGAGGAGGCGGGCCTCCGCTTGGGCCTCAGTGGAGAGGGGCAAGTGGACGGCCATTTGGTCTCCGTCGAAGTCGGCATTGTAGGCGGTACAGGAGAGGGGGTGGAGCTTAATGGCCTTTCCCTCTACCAGCACCGGCTCAAAGGCCTGGATCCCCAGACGGTGAAGGGTGGGGGCCCGGTTGAGGAGGACGGGGTGGTCCTTGATGACCTCTTCCAGTACATCCCAAACTTCGGGGCTCACCCGCTCCACCATGCGCTTGGCGCTCTTGATATTGTGGGCCAGTTCCCGGGCCACCAGTTCCTTCATGACGAAGGGCTTAAAGAGCTCCAGTGCCATATTCTTGGGCAGACCACACTGATAGAACTTCAGCTCTGGGCCCACCACAATTACGGAACGGCCGGAGTAGTCCACCCGTTTTCCCAGGAGGTTTTGACGGAAGCGACCCTGTTTCCCCTTGAGCATCTCGGAGAGGGATTTCAGGGGACGGTTCCCCGGCCCCGTGACGGGACGGCCCCGGCGACCATTGTCGATGAGGGCGTCCACCGACTCCTGGAGCATCCGCTTTTCATTGCGGACGATGATTTCAGGAGCGTTGATGTCCAGGAGCTTTCTCAGACGGTTGTTCCGGTTGATGACCCTCCGGTAGAGGTCGTTGAGGTCACTGGTGGCGAAGCGCCCCCCGTCCAATTGGACCATGGGTCTGAGATCCGGGGGAATCACCGGCACGGCGTCCAGGACCATCCACCCGGGCTTGTTGCCGGACTGGCGGAAGGCCTCGATGACCTCCAGGCGGCGGGAGATCCGCACCCGCTTTTGGCCAGTGGCATCCTCCAGCTGCTCCTTTAAGTCTTCACTCTCGGCGTCCAGGTCAATTTTCCGGAGAATGTCCCGAATGGCCTCGGCCCCCATGGCCGCTTCGAATTTGTCCCCATACTCGGCCTTGTACTCCCGGTACTCGGCGTCGGTGAGGAGCTGCTTTTCGTAGAGATTGGTCTGTCCGGGCTCCACATAGGTCACAATGTAGGATGCAAAGTAGAGGACCTTCTCCAGGGCCCTGGGACTCATGTCCAGGGCCAGACCCATGCGGGAGGGGATCCCCTTAAAGTACCAGATGTGGGAGACGGGGGCCGCCAGCTCAATGTGGCCCATGCGGTCCCTCCGGACCTTGGATTTGGTGACTTCAACGCCACATTTTTCGCAGACCACACCCTTGTAGCGCACCCGCTTGTACTTCCCGCAGGAACACTCCCAGTCCTTGGTGGGTCCGAAGATTTTTTCGCAGAAAAGACCTTCCTTTTCCGGTTTTAAGGTTCGGTAGTTGATGGTCTCCGGTTTTTTCACCTCACCGAAGGACCATTCACGAATCTTTTCCGGGGAAGCCAGTCCAATTTTTATCGAATGAAAAATTTCGTGTTCACCCAATGATTTGCTCCTTTCCGCAATTATTCTTCGTCACTGTCAAAGTCGCTGTCCACATAGCCCACGGGGACTTGGTCGGAGCCAATGCGGGTGATGCCCAGAGCCGATGGGGTGGTCTTCTCCCCGGTGATGAGCTCTCCGGCATCCTCCCCGTCAATGCGGCCTCCCATGGAGTCAATGTGGTCCAAGTCGTCCTCGTCCACATTGAGGTCCACCGGCTGATCATCGGCATCCAATACCTGGATTTCCAGAGCCAGTGCCTCCAGTTCCTTAATGAGCACCTTGAAGGACTCGGGAATGCCGGGCTGAGGGATGTTCTCCCCTTTGACAATGGCCTCGTAGGTCTTCACCCGACCCACAATGTCGTCACTCTTTACAGTGAGCATCTCCTGGAGGGTGTGGCTGGCCCCATAGGCCTCCAGGGCCCACACTTCCATCTCTCCGAAGCGCTGGCCGCCGAACTGGGCCTTCCCGCCCAGGGGCTGCTGGGTCACCAGGGAGTAGGGGCCCGTGCTCCGGGCGTGGATCTTCTCATCCACCAAGTGGTGGAGCTTCAGCATATACATATAGCCCACGGTGACGGGATTGTTGAATTCCTCGCCGGTTCTGCCGTCTCTCAGCTGAACCTTACCGTCGTCGGAGTACTGGGCTTTTCTCAAAGTGTCAATGATGTCCTGCTCATTGGCCCCGTCAAATACTGGAGTGGCCACATGCCAGCCCAGGGCCTTGGCGGCCAGTCCCAGGTGAACTTCCAGGACCTGACCCAGATTCATCCGGGAGGGAACCCCCAGGGGGTTCAGGACAATTTGGATGGGGGTGCCGTCGGGCATATAGGGCATGTCCTCCTTGGGCAGGACCCGGGATATGACCCCCTTGTTCCCGTGGCGACCACACATCTTGTCCCCCACTTGGATCTTCCGCTTGGTGGCAATGAACACCCGCACCATTTCGTTGACACCGGGCTGGAGTTCATCGTTGTTGGCCCGGCTGAAGGTCTTCACATCCACCACAATGCCCGCTTCCCCGTGGGGGAGGCGGAGGGAGGTGTCTCGAACTTCCCTGGCCTTCTCACCGAAGATGGCCCTCAGGAGGCGCTCCTCGGCGGAGAGCTCCGTCTCTCCCTTGGGGGTCACCTTGCCCACCAGAATATCGCCGGGCTTCACCTCGGCCCCCACTCGGATGATGCCCCGATCGTCCAGATCGCTGAGCATATCGTCGGAGACATTGGGAATGTCCCGGGTGATCTCCTCGGGTCCCAGTTTGGTGTCCCGGGCCTCGGATTCGTATTCCTCAATGTGGAGGGAGGTGAGGGAGTCGTCAATGACCAATTCCTCTGAGAGGAGAATGGCGTCCTCGTAGTTGTAGCCCTCCCAGTTCATAAAGGCAATGAGGATGTTTTTCCCCAGGGCCATTTCCCCCATGTCGGTGGAGGGACCATCGGCGATGACTTCCCCCTTGGTGACCTCCTGATCCTTGACGACAATGGGTCTTTGGTTGATGGTGGTGCCCTGGTTGGCCCCCTTGAACTTCAGCAGCTCGTGGACCTCGTCGTCACTGCCATCGTGGGGACGGAGGGTGATGCTATTGCTGGAAACTTTGACGATTTTCCCGTCTTTTTGCGCAATTTCCACCACGCCGGAGTCCTTGGCGGCCTTGTATTCGATCCCCGTGGCAATAATGGGGGCCTCGGTCTTCAGCAGAGGCACCGCTTGACGCTGCATATTGGATCCCATGAGGGCCCGGTTGGCGTCGTCGTTTTCCAGGAAGGGAATCATACTGGTACCCACGGCCACAATTTGCTTGGGGGAAACGTCCATGTAGGTGACATCTTCCCTGCGGAAAATATCCACCACCCCTTCGTGGCCCCGGGCAATGACCCGCTCCTGGACGAAGCGGTTGTTTTCATCCAATTCTTCGTTGGACTGAGCGATGATATTTTCATACTCAATGTCCGCTGTAATGTACTCGATTTCGTCGGTGACAATCCCCTCTCCGGGAATCACCTTCCGGTAGGGGGCCTCAATAAAGCCGTACTCGTTGATCCGAGCATAGGTGGTCAGAGAGGTGATCAGACCAATATTGGGACCCTCCGGAGTCTCGATGGGACACATTCTCCCGTAGTGGGAGTTGTGCACGTCCCGAACTTCCATCCCCGCCCGGTCTCTGGACAGGCCCCCGGGTCCCAAAGCCGAGAGGCGTCGCTTGTGGGTCAGCTCACTCAGGGGGTTGTTTTGGTCCATAAATTGAGACAATTGAGAGGAACCAAAGAACTCCTTAATGGCCGCCGTTACGGGGCGAATATTGATGAGGGACTGAGGGGTGGAGGCATCGGGGTCTTGAACGGCCATCCGCTCCCGAATCACCCGCTCCATCCGGGTCAGGCCAATGCGGAACTGATTCTGCAAGAGTTCCCCCACGGAGCGAATTCGGCGATTGCCCAGGTGGTCGATGTCGTCGGTGCGGCCTATATGATAGAAGAGATTGAACTCGTAGTTCACTGCGGCCAAAATGTCGTCCACCAGGATGTGCTTGGGAGAGAGTTCCTTGTAGTGGAGCTTCATTTGCTCCTCCAGCTCTTCCCCTTCAAACTCATCCATGAGCTCTTGGAGCTTGGGCAGGTAGATCTTTTCCCTGAAGCCCAGGGCCTTGAAGTCGATGTCCAGCTCCTCCAATACGGAGGCGTCGGTGTCCACGAAGTTGTTCCCCAGGACCACCACGGTCTCTTCCTTGTCCAGCTCCTTGACGCCCACGACGCTGATGGCCACCCGATTGATGCCGGCCCCTTCAATGCGAATGGCATCCTCCCGGCTGAGGCGGTCTCCGGCGTGGCCCAGAATTTCACCGGTCTCTTCGTCCACCACATCCTCTGCCAAAACTTGGTTTTGGATTCGCTCTCTCAGGGCCAGTTTCTTGTTGAATTTGTAGCGGCCCACTTTGGCCATGTCGTAGCGACGGTGGTCAAAGAACATATTGTTGAACAGAGAGGTGGCCGATTCAATGGCGGGGGGCTCTCCGGGACGGAGCTTCTTGTAAATTTCAATGAGGGCCTCCTCCCGATTGCCGGTGGCGTCCTTCTCATAGACCTTCAAGAGCTCTTCCGTTTCCCCCATGAGCTCGGTGATCTCCATATTGCTCTCGATGCCAATGGCCCGAAGGAGGACGGTAATGGGGATCTTCCGGGTCCGGTCGATGCGCACATTGACCACACCCTGGGCGTCGGTTTCAAATTCCAACCAGGCCCCCCGATTGGGAATGAGGGTGGCGGAGTAGAGTTCCTTCCCCGCCTTGTCGGTCTCCTCTTTAAAGTACGCGCCGGGGCTGCGGACCAATTGGGAGACCACCACCCGCTCGGCCCCATTGATGATGAAGGTGCCCGTGTCCGTCATCATGGGCAGGTCCCCCGCAAAGACCTCCTGCTCCTTGATGCCCCCATTTTCCTTGTTGATGAGGCGAACTTTCATCTTCAAGGGCTTGGAGTAGTTGGTGTCCCGTTCCTTGGCCTCTTGAATGCTGTATTTGGCTTCGTCGGCCACGTAGTAGTCCACGAATTCTAAGATTAAATTGCCCTGAAAATCCTCAATGGGTGAGATATCTTGGAGTACCTCCCACAGCCCTTCTTCAATGAGCCATTGAAATGATTCGTTTTGGACGGCCAAGAGATTTGGAATTTCCAAAACATCCTCAATGCGCGAGTAGCTCATACGTGTTCGTTTACCATATTGGACAGGATGTGCCATGAATTACACTTCACCCTTTCAAATAGAAAAAAAAGTACCTTTGAACGTTTTCAACCCTATGATCGCTTCCCAACACGTTCAACAGTACTTTGACCACTTTGTATCTTCCCAGTAGCAAAACTAGATTATTATGCAATTTGTTACTATATCATAGTCCAATGGAAGGCGCAAGGGCCTCTTTGGCGTTTTTTTTGATGATTTTTTCCCTCTATTTGGCCTGGGAGGCCTTGCGATCGGGCACCAGACCCAAATTGAAGTGGCAGCCCTCAGCCAGGGGGCAGTGCTGGCAGTCGGGATTTTGGGAGTGGCAGATCCTCCGCCCCAAAAAGATCAGGAGATGGTGGCCCTTGCTCCAGTAGGCCCGGGGCCAGATGGCCATGAGCTCCTCCTCGGTCTTTTGAATGGAGGCAGAGTCGGCCAGTCCCAGGCGATTGGCCGTGCGGTACACATGGGTGTCCACGGCAATGGCATCGATCCCCAGGACATTGCTGGCCACCACATTGGCCGTCTTCTTCCCCACTCCGGGGAGGGTCATGAGTTCCTTTACCGTCTGGGGAATCTCTCCGCCATATTCCTCCACAATGACCCTGCTGGCCCCCAGGACATTCTTGGCCTTGTTCCGGAAGAAGCCGCAGCTGCGGATGATCTCTTCAATCTCTTCCTGGCTGGCCTCCGCCATGGCATAGGGGTCGGGGTATTTTTCAAAGAGGACCTCTGTAATTTGATTCACCCGAACATCGGTGCACTGGGCCGAGAGTATGGTGGCAATCAACAGCTGATAGGGGGTGTTGAAGTCCAGCTCCGCCCGGGCATCGGGAAAAGTCTCCTCCAATACCTCGTACACCCACTGGGCCTCCTCCCTGGTCATGGCCCGCTTCTCCCCTTTCATGGCAACTCCTTTCCTATTATTAGCATTTCTCATTGATCTTCCCTGGCCCTGAGGCCTCCTCCATATAGCCCAGATTTCGCCGCCAAAGGGCGGCCCCCCGCCAGGCCCCCGACCTGTGGCCGTAGATTTCCCGAAATTTTTTATTGCTGAGGCCCTCCAGATCCTGACTCCGGACCCAGTGGAGGAGGTCCTCCTCCGCATTTTTCTCCTCCACCCCCTGATTTTTGGGGCAGACCCACTGGCAGATGTCGCAGCCATAGAGGGCATCTCCGAGAATCTCCTGCTCCTTTGCCGTGAGCATGCCCTTTTTCTGACTGAGAAAGCTCCGGCAACTGGTGGGGATCATGGTGCCGTCTTCGTGGAGGCAGCCGCCGGGGCAGGCCTGGATGCAGCGGCTGCAGTCCCCGCAGCTGTAGTGTCCCTCCTCCTCATCCAGAGGCAGCTCCAGGGTGGTGCAGAGGATGCCCAGGGCCACATAACTGCCCAGTCGGTGGTGGATGAAATTGCCGCTCTTTCCCAGGTGGCCCGCCCCCGTTTTTTGGGCAAAGCCCCGCTCGTAGAGGGGCCCGGTGTCCACCTGAAGGAAAAATTCCCCCGTGGGGTCCTGGGCCTCAAGTCGCTCTTGGAGCATGCGGAGGGAATCTCTGAGGATGGTGTGATAGTCCTCCCCCCAGGACACCGAGGCCAGTCGCCCCGCCCCCTCTGGCATCTCCTGCCACTGGGGCCTGGGGAGCTGATAGAAGGCCACCAATACCGACTGGCAGCCGGGAAGGACCACCCCCGGGTCCACCCGCTCGGGACCGGCCTCGGGCTCAAAGGTGGCCGCCGTCTCGTAGCGGTGGCGGAGAATGGGGAGGATGTCCAGCTTTTGGGGGGACACAATTTTGAGATCGTGAATGCCCCTCAAGTCTTGCCACAAAACTTCCATAATTCCCCCCTCGGCCTGCGCCCATCTCCGTCCCATGCTGCTGAATCTCTCTCACTATTGTACCGTAGATGGCCCGAGGGAGCCAAGGGGAGAGGGCCCCGGGGCCTCTGGGGGAAAAGTTGGCGCTTTCAATCCCATGGGCGGCCCAGTAGGAGGGTCCCGGGGCAAAAGGCCCAATGTTCCCATAAAAAGCCCTTGACTTAGATGGAAATTCAATTTATATTAGTGGTAACTTAGTTTCTAGTTTTGGAAAAATCTTCCCATTTAATTTCCCCTCTCCTGGAAAACTCCCGGGGGAGGTGGAAATTGAATTTCTACTATTGTAAGGAGGTCCGCTGTGGGTTTTGGAGAGAAAATAAAGGCACTGCGAGAGAAAAAGGGGCTCACCCAAAGGGAGCTGGCCCAGCTCATTGGCACCTCTTCCAAGACGGTGAGCAATTATGAGTCCAAGGATCTGCGCCCCCGAAAAATGGAGGTCTATGAGAAAATGGCCGAGGTCTTCCAGGTCAATGTCAACTATCTCCTCACCCAGGAGGAGTACTTCATTATGGACTCGGCCCGGCAGTTTTCCCAGGGAGGGGCCCGGGACGCTCGGGACCTGCTGGACTCCATGACGGGGCTCTTTGCCGGGGGGGAACTCCCCGAGGAGGACAAGGACGCCCTCTTTCAAGCCATACAGGAGGCCTATTGGCAGTCGAAAATTGAAAATAAAAAGTACGGAAATCGCAAGAAATAGGTTCCGTCATGAGCAATCAATGGATTTACGACAAGGTCAATGGCCTGGTGAAGAAGTATCGCTCCAGGGATCCCGATGAGCTCATTGCCCAGCTGAATATTCACCTCAAGTACATGGATGCCACGGAGTCCCTTTTGGGGATGTACCGGGTCATTCTCAGAAATCGCTTCATCTTCCTTCCCAACAATGTGGGGAGGCTGAGAAAGACGGTCCTGGCCCACGAGTTGGGCCACGATCAGCTCCACCGAAGGGAGTCCATGGAGGGGGCCACCTTTCACGAGATCCGGAGCCTTCAGCCCACCAATCGCTATGAGATGGAGGCCAATATTTTCGCCGCCCACCTCCTCATCCCCGACGAGGAGATTTTAAGGGCCGCAGACTCCCCCCTCAGTGATGGGGAGTTGGCGGCAAATTTGGGGGTGGATGTCAATCTCCTCCATTTGAAAATTGCAGAGATGGTAAAAATGAAGCTACTGGATTTGGACGCCTCCAAGCTCTGGCGGCCCCACGCCGATTTTCTCAAGGACTATCGCCCCGAGGAGGAGCTCTGGAAGGAGGCCCCGTGAGGGCCGGAAGTGGGAGGGATGTGATGGGCCATGGCCATCATCGACTATAGCAGGGAGCCCCACTCGGACATCGCCTTCGTCGACATGAAGTCCTTCTATGCCAGTGTGGAGTGCGTCCAGAGGGGCCTCCACCCCCTGAAGACCTCCCTCTGCGTCATGAGCCGGGCGGACAATGCCGGGGGCCTCATTCTGGCCAGCTCCCCCACCTTCAAGGAGGTCTTTGGAAAGGAGAATGTGAGCAGAAGCGGGGATCTCCCCTTCGATATCCACAGCCGGAAGTTTCGCCCCAATGGCCAGAGGGTCAGCCAAGAGTATGTGGCCCACATTGAAAAGTGGGCGAAGAGAACCCTCATTGTGCCCCCTCGAATGGCCCTCTACATTGAGGAAAACTTAAAGATACAGAAGATCTTTGAAAACTTCGCCTCAGAGAGGGAGATCCACCCCTACTCCATTGACGAGGGTTTTTTGGACCTCACCACCTCCCTCAACTACTTCATCCCCGACAAAACCATGGACCGCCGGGAAAAGCTGGACCTCCTCTCGGCCAAAATTCAGCAGGAGATTTGGCGGGCCACGGGGATCTTCTCCACTGTGGGCATGAGCGATGCCAATCCCCTCCTGGCGAAACTCGCCCTGGACAATGAGGCCAAGAAGAACAAGAATATGCGGGCCCTCTGGTCCTATGAGGATGTGGAGAGCAAGCTGTGGGCCATTCCCAAGCTCACGGACTTTTGGGGCATTGGCCAGCGCGTGGCCAAGAGGCTGGAAAAACTGGGCATTCACTCCATAAGGGAGCTGGCCTGTGCCAATCCCGAGCGGCTCCAAAGGGAGTTTGGCATCATGGGCCTCCAGCTCTGGTTCCACGCCCACGGGGTGGATGAGAGCAATTTGGCCCGGCCCTACCGGCCCCAGTCTAGGGGCATTGGCAACTCCCAGGTGCTGCCGAGGGACTATGTCAAAATTCAAGAGATGGAAATTGTCCTCTCGGAAATGGCGGAGCAGGTGGCCATTCGCCTCCGCCGCATTCACAAAAAGGCCACGGTGGTCTCCCTCCATGTGGGCTTCAGCCACCGGGAGGCCCTGAAGTCCATCAATACCAGCATGAAGGTGCGGCCCACCCAGAGCACCCGGGAGCTCACCGGCCACGTTCTCAGCCTCTTCCGAAAAAAATACCGCCGGGGGGCCGTGCGCCGCATTGGCGTCCGCTATGGGGAGCTGGTGGATGAGGGCCAGGCCATTTACAGCTTCTTTGACGATATTGAACAAATGGAAAAGACAGAGCAATTGGAGCGGGCCATTGATGAGATTCGGGACCGCTTCGGATACCTGGCCGTTCAGCGGGCCAGCTCCCTCATGGAGGGCTCCAGGGTCAGGGAGCGGAGCAAGCTCATTGGGGGCCACTGTGGAGGATTGGATGGAATTGTATGATTGACCGCAGCTATCTGCCCTATCCCTCGGCCAGGGCCTATGTGGACCGGGGGATGGCCAAGTGGATGGGATTTTTTATTTCGGAACACGCCACGGCCCTGGCCCAGGCGGGGGACAGCCTGGACTTCTCCGGAGGCCTCTCTCTGGAGGAGAAGCTCCTCTATTTGAGCCAGCTCCTTTTGAACCGGCAGAGAGTCCTCCTCTACACAAGTAGGAGGAGGGCCCCCTTTCTGGGCACCGTCCACCAGCTCACCCAGGAAAAATTGTATTTCAAAACTGCCGACGGCCTCCCCAATTTTGCCCACGGGGAGATCCTCCGGCTGACCCTTCCAGAGGGGGTGGAAAGTGAATAGACTCAAGAGCAGCAGCGTCCAATTCGACTACTTCAGTGGCAACTACGAGCAATTTGAGGAGGACTTCTACGCCTGTGCCAATGTGAGCACCCCCCTCACCTTTCTCACCGAGGACATCCTCCACATGATGGTCACCACGGAGAAAAATTATTTCAAGCTCAATGCCCCCAATGCCAGGGACGGGGCCGATCACTATTTTTTCTTCAAGGTGCAGCCCTGTGAGGAAAATAGAGGCCTCCTCCGCTATCAGTATCTGGGCCACCGACGAAAGTTGGCACCGGCCCCTGGAGATTAAAGGGAAGGGAGACCTTCCTTTTTTTGTGCCCTGGCTCCTCAGCTCCTTTCAAGTCCACTTCTTTCCCCTTTCAGGTATAATATTCAGAGGAAAGATTCCACTACAGTAGCCGTTCTCAAATGATCTCAAGATTTGAAGGTGAGCTTTTTGCCATTGATAAAGAAAATGAAGAGTCTGCCCCTCTTCCGAAAAAAATACATCGACTTCAGTCTCCTGGCCATTGTCCTGGCCCTCACCCTTCTGGGCCTTTTGGTCCTCTCCTCCGCCGTTCGCACCCAGCCCGGGGGCGGGAGTTCCTTCCTCCTCCGCCAGGGGGTGGCCTCGGCCCTGGGCCTGGTGACCATGGTGGTCCTCATGGTGGTGGACTATCGCCTTTGGAAGCGAAACTACCTCCTCCTCTATGGCCTGAGCATCCTCTTTCTCCTGGCCACCCTCGTCTTCGGCCACGGGGAGAGCACCTGGGGGGCCCGGTCCTGGCTCTCCCTGGGGCCCATCACTTTCCAGCCCTCGGAGATTGTAAAGGTGTGGCTCATCATTGCCCTGGCGGCCTGGTTGGAGGCCCATGAGGAGCGAATCAACAAGCCCCTGGTCCTGGGCAAGACCCTCCTCTTTGCCGGTTTTCCCGTGGGCCTCATCCTCCTCCAGCCGGACTTCGGCACGGCCATGGTCTTTCTCTTTTTCATCGCCATTATGCTCTACTTTGCCGAGATCGACTGGAAGTACATCTTTGCCGCCATGGGGGCGGGGCTGGTCTCCCTGCCGGTCCTCTATCTCCGCTTGGACAATTATCAGAAGGACCGGATCTTCGACTTCCTCCACCCCGAGGAGAATATCTCAGGCTCCGGCTATCAGGCCTACGAGGGCCGCATTGCCATTGGCAGCGGAAAATTTTTCGGCCGGGGCCTCTACAAGGGCCCTCAGACCCAGTTCAATTTCATCCCCACCAAGGAGACCGACTTCATCTTCCCGGTATTGGTGGAGGAACTGGGCTTTGTGGGGGGATTCTTCCTTCTGATCCTCTATTTGGGCCTCTTCTACCGCCTCTATCACATGGGGGAGATCTCCTCCGACAAATCGGGGCGCTATATGTCCATGGGGATACTGGCGGTCTTTCTCATTCACATTTGGGAGAATATCGGCATGACTTTGGGCCTCATGCCTGTAACGGGGATCCCCCTTCCCTTTATCTCCTATGGGGGCTCCTTCCAATTGGTGAACTTTGCCATGATTGGCCTGGCCCTCAGTGTCCGCTACCACCGCATGAACCGGCGCAAGGAGCGGGAGGTCTATCCCCTGGAGGACTGGCTGGAAAAGCACTGGCACAGCGTCCTGGAGTACTGGGACAAAAAAATTGAAGAGGAACGGCAGAAGCGCTTCCAGAGGAGAAAATAGGGGCGCTTTTCAAAACATCCATCCAAACCAGTGGGCCTTGGCTCCCTGGTTTTTTTGCACCCTTCCCTCCAAAAATTCCCACAAAAAAAGGCCCTCCACTGGGAGGGCCCTGTACTTGGGCTGTAATGCTACTGCAGCTCGGCGTAGGACTTGGCCAGGCGGGCCCCCACCCGGGTGTTGTTGAGGACCAGGGAGATATTGGCCTTTAAGCTGTCGCCACCGGTGACTTCCACCACCTTGGAGAGGAGGAAGGGCGTGGTCTCCTTGCCGTGGATACCCTGGGCCTCGGCCTCCTTCAGGGCCTCTTGGATGGCCTTTTCAATGACCTCGCCGTCCATGGCATCGGCCTCGGGAATGGGCACGGTGACCAGGACGCCCCCCTGTAGATTGAGGTCCCACTTGGTCTTCATCATTTGGGCCAGAAGGTCGGTGTCGTCGTACTGATAGTCCACCTTGTGGCCGCTCTTGGGGGTGTAGAAGGCGGGCATTTCGCTGGTGGTGTAGCCCACCACGGGGACCCCGTAGGTCTCCAGGTACTCCAGAGTGAGGCCAATGTCCAGAATGGACTTGGAGCCGGCGCAGACCACGGCGATGTCGGTGCCCGCCAGTTCCTGGAGGTCTCGGGAGATGTCCATGGTCTCCTGGGCCCCCCGGTGGACCCCGCCAATGCCCCCGGTGACCAGTATGGGAATCCCCGCCAGGCCCGCGGTGATAATGGAGGTGGCCACGGTGGTGGCGCCGTGGAGGCCCCGGGCCACAATGTGGGCGTAGTCCCTGCGGCTGGCCTTGATGATTTTATCGGAGGTAGCCATAAATTCCAGCTCCTCCTCCGTGAGGCCCACTTTGATTCTGCCACCGATGATGGCGGTGGTGGCGGGCACTACCCCCTCCTGGCGGAGGATCTCCTCGCACTTTTTGGCCGTCTCCAAATTTTGGGGATAGGGCATGCCATGGGAGATAATGGTGGACTCCAGGGCCACCACGGGCTTGCCCCGCTCCAAGGCCTCCCGCACCTCGTCTTTGATGTCCACGTACTTTTTCAGTCCCTCAAATTGTTTCATACTTGATCTCCTTTCGCTCCCCAATGAGCTCCTCGGGCTCCAATTCCTCCACCACGGACTCCTCCGCCTGTAGGGTGAGGCGGCTGTAGGCCGTGGCATCCATGACTGTGTCTAAAAAATTCAAATTCCTGTAGGCCCCCAGGGCCAGGGCGGCCACAAAGGCATCCCCCGCGCCGGTGGCATTGGTGACTTCCAGGGGGGCGCCGTAGACGTGGTAGCGGCCCTCCTCCGTAAAGGCGTAGGCCCCCCGGGCCCCCAGGGTGAGGACCACATTTCCCACGCCCTCCCTTCTGAGGGCCTGGCCACAGGCGATGATCTCCTCCAAGCTGCCGGGGTGGATCCCCGTGAGGGCCTGGGCCTCGTACTGATTGCACTTGAGGCTGTGGATGCCCTGGAGGAGTCCCTTGAGCTTCACCACCTTGGGGGCGCTGACGCCGTCCACAATGATGGGCTTGTTCAGTTCTCTGGCCGCCGCCAAAATCCACTCAATGCTCTCCCGGGGGAGATTGGTGTCCATGACCCAAATCTTGGCCCCCGCCAGGACCTCCCGGCGAGTTTCCAAAACTTCTGGGGTGAGGGCGTCCATGGCGGCCATGTCGTTGATGGCCGTGTCCATTTCCCCGTCGTGATCCAGGAGGACCAGATAGACCCCCGTTCGCCCTCCCGCCACCTCATGGGCGTGGGCAAAGGAGAGATGCTCTATACTGTGGCCCTTTAAGAATTTTCCGTAGCTGTCGTCTGCCATGGCGCAGATGATCTCGGTGAAGATTCCCCGGCGGGCCAAATTCTCTGCAATATTTCGCCCCACGCCCCCGGCCACCATGTGGACGGTGCCAATATTGGAGTCGTAGCGCTCCAGCTTTTCCAGGGGCCTGCCCACAATGTCCACATTGGCGCCCCCCATCACCACGGCGTAATCTCTAGTTTTCACCCTCTTGCACCTCAATATAACAGTTGCGGCACAGGGGTTCATAGGTCTCCGAGGCACCAATGACCACCCGAGCCGCCTCCTTGGTGATCCGGTGGGAGATCCACCCATCACTGCCACAGCGTGCACAGACCGCGTGGTGCTTGTCCACATAGTCGGCCCGAACCATGAGCTCCTTTACCAGATCGAAGGGCCTGCCCTCAAAGTCCATGTCCAGACCCGCCACCACCACGGTCTTTCCCTCCTTCAAAAGGGACTCCAAAGCTTCAATGATCTCCGCCACTTCCCCGCCGAGAAATTGAACCTCGTCAATGGCAATCACCGACGGCTGATACTCCTCCACCCGCTGGAGAATTTCACCAATGTGGTCCACCACCACTGCGGCGGTGTGGGTGTCGTCGTGACTGGTGATGGCATTTTTACGAAAGCGAGTATCGGTATTGGGTTTGAAGACTTCCGTGGCATAGCCTGCGATTCGAAAGCGCTTGATCTCCCGCTCTAAACTGCTGGTTTTTCCTGAAAACATACTTCCCGTGTGGACGAGTAATCGCCCCTTGTATTGATGCATTTAGGCCTCCTTGGAGTCATATTATAGCATGGATGGTTGATGATCTTCCACGAGGGGCTTTACATGGATTTTTCTTGAACTCCCCCGAGGGGGTGTGATAGTTTTAGAGAAAGTAACCTTTGAAATCTTGAAATAAAGGAGCGAATATGCTAAATATCCAGCATTTATCTAAATATTACGATCGAAAGCAGGTCCTCCACGACATCTCCTTTTCCCTGGAGAAGGGGGACATCTGCGGCTTCATTGGTTCCAATGGGGCCGGGAAGACCACCACCATTAAGTCCGCCCTGGGCCTCATTCCCTTTGAGGAGGGAAGCATCACCATCAATGGCCACGACATCACCCAAAATCCCGTGGAGGCCAAGCGGGAGCTGGCCTATGTCCCCGACAATCCCGAGCTCTACGAGTGGATGCGAGGCATTGAGTATTTGAATTTCATCGCCGATATTTTCGAACTCCCCTACGAAGTTCGGAAGGAGAAGATTGAGACCCTGGCCCAGGCCTTTGGCATTCGGGACCGCCTGGGGGAGGCCATTAAGGGCTACTCCCACGGCATGCAGCAGAAGCTGGCCCTCATTGGGGCCATGATCCACAGCCCCGGCCTCTTCGTCCTGGACGAGCCCTTTGTGGGCCTGGACCCCATGGCCACCCGCTTTGTCCGGGAGCGCTTCATTGAGATGGCCCAAAATGAGGGCACCACCATTCTCTTTTCCACCCACGTCCTGGAAGTGGCGGAGAAACTCTGCAATAAGCTGGCCATCATCAGGGACGGCCGCCTCCTCCTCTTTGGAGATGCCAAGGAGCTCTTAAAATCCGGTACCCTGGAGGATCTCTTTATGGAGAGGATGCAGGAGCATGTCTAAAATTATCCTCCTTTCAAAACTGGAATTTCGCCGCAATTTGGGGAGGCTCAGGCAGAAGAATACGGTTCTGGCCGTGGTCATGTACATCTTCAGCTTCATTGCCTACGCCTTTATTGGGGGCTTCATTCCCCTTTTTATCATCGCCGGGAATCTGTCCCTCATGGGAGATGAGGCCTTTGATGTCTACTTCACCGGAGCAAGAATTCTGAAACTCTTGGACTTCTCCGCCATCATCAACTTCATCATCTTCATCCTCTTTGGCTTCTTCAGCCTTCGCACGGTCTACTACAATGATCAGGACAGAAACACCCTCTGGCCCCTGCCCATTTCCATAAAGGAACATCTGGCTTCCAAATTTCTGGGGGGCATGGCCTTTGACTTTCCCCTGATCTCGGCCATGACCATTGCGCCCATTGTCCTCATGATGGCGGCCCATCTGTCCGTGGGCTATTTCTTCCTCTACTACCTCACCTTTATGATCTTCTATTTGGGCTTTTCCCACTTGGGCTATCTGCTGAGAATCGCTGCGGCCAAGGTCCTCCCCCCTGTGGCCCTTCCCATCTGGGGAAAATCCCTCCTCTATCTGCTGATCTTTGTCCTGGGGGGCGGGCTCTACTACTATCAAATCTTCACGGAATTTAGAGAAATTGCCGCATTCTACCAGCGTTTTTCCGGTCTCGCCGACGGGCTCCCCATTTTCCAAAATCTCCTCACGGGGAATTTCCTCTACCTCTTGGGGGCAGTCCTCTTTACCGCGCTGATCCTCTTGGCCTTCTACTGGGTCATGAAGAGCAACTACTTCAGCCTCTCCTACCGCTTTGAAGAGCGCAGCCAAAACAAGGCCGTGGCTCAAAAGGACTTCCGCCCCCGCCACCCCTTTGTGGCTCAGGTCCTCAAGGAGATCCGCCTCTACTGGTCGGTCCCCGCCGTGGTGATGAACACTTTCTTCAGCGTCTTCATGGTTCTAGCCGTGGCTGCCATTGCCATCCTCCCCATGACCCAGGAGCTCATCAATGCCTATTTGGAATTCTTTGACTTCGTCCCCAGGGATGGACTCATCTTCCTGACCATCTTCTTCCTGGCCTCAGTCCTCAATCTCTCCACCCTCCAGTTCAGCCTGGAGGGGAAGGCGGCCTATGTGAGCTACACCCTGCCCCTCTCCTCTCTGAGGGTCATCTGGGGGAAACTGACGGCGGCCATTGTCCAGGTGCTCCCCTTCCTCCTCTTCACCGAGGTGGTGATCTTTGTCACCCTGAAGCCCCAGGGGGCCACGGTGATCCTCTCCCTCTTGGGCTCTGTGGGCTATCTCATCTTCATCAATGCCCTGAGCCTTGCGGTGGATCTGCGATTTGCCAATTACGACTGGGACGACCCCCAGAAGCTTGCAAAAAACTCCAAGCAGACCCTCATCTCCTCCCTGGGCTCTTTGATCTTCACCTTCTTCCTCATCTTTGTGGGGGGTGCCCTGATGCAGTATCAGATGGTGATTTTCATGTTGGCCATGGTCCTGTTGGTCTACGGCGCCCTGGGCGTCCTCTTCCTTCTGGTGAGGGACCTCAAGCTCTATCACTACTAAAACTTCAGGCCCCAGGGGAGGGCCCTCTTCCAAAACTCCACGGAGTGAGCCAATGGCTCACTCTTTTTTTGCCGCTTTTTCCAAAAGGCCCCTCAGCCCTTTGATTTTGGGCACAAAAAAACCCCACATCCAAGGGATGGGAGGTTTTCTCTGTGATCTTAACGCTTGGAGAATTGGGGTGCCTTCCGAGCTTTCTTGAGACCGTATTTTTTACGTTCCTTCATGCGGGAGTCCCGAGTGAGGAAACCGGCGCGTTTGAGAACGGGACGGAGTTCGGGATCGGCCAGCAGGAGGGCACGGGCAACCCCGTGACGGATGGCACCGGCTTGGCCAGTGAAGCCACCGCCCTTGACGCGAACCATAACGTCAAAGGCCCCTTGATTTTCAGTGAGTACCAGGGGGGAGAGAGCCACTGCACGCAGGGTCTCATAGCCAAAGTACTCTTCGATGGGACGACCGTTGATTGTAAAGGTACCGGAGCCGGGGAGCAGGCGAACCTGGGCTACCGACGTTTTTCTTCTACCGGTTCCACGATATTGTTGTTGAGCCATTGAATCACCCTTTCCCATTAAAACTCATAAACTTCGGGCTGCTGAGCGGCATGGGGATGCTCGCTGCCAGCATAGACCTTCAGTTTGCGGAACATTGCGCGACCCAGACGATTCTTGGGCAGCATTCCCTTGACGGCGTACTCTACGATGCGCTCCGGATGCTTCTCCCGAAGGTCACGGTAGCCGATTTCACGACGGCCACCGGGGTATCCCGTGTGGTACGCATGAATTTTTTGATCCCATTTGTTGCCGGTGAGCTTAACTTTATCTGCATTAATAACGATGACATAGTCGCCGGTGTCCACATTTGGGGTGTAAATGGGCTTGCGCTTACCACGAAGGATCATGGCAATTTCGGTAGCCATGCGACCCAAAACCATGTCTTCGGCGTCGATGACATACCATTTTCTATCAATTTCATTGGCTTTTGCCATAGTAGTTTTCATCTTGACCTCCCACTACTTGTGACGTGATGGTGTACAAAAAGTTTCCGGGGCTTTTAAACACTGCAGAGTATTTTACAGCATCCATGGGCACTTGTCAATTGATTTAACAATAAAAATCCCCCCAATTCCCCACTTTCGGGGGATTTTCCGGGGCAAAAATCCCCCACCTTGGATTCCCCGCCCCGAGCGTTTCCGGGGAAGATTCCCGGGCCTCGCCCCCGTCCTTTCAAGTATCGCTATAAAATTGTTTATATTTGTACTATACTTATTCTAAACATGAGCGCGCAAAGGAAGGGACCTATGACAGGAATCATAAGCAGCACATCCACCATGGCCATCTATGATGATGTGAAAAACAGAATTATCTCCCTGGAGTTGCCTCCAGGGTCCACCCTGACAGAAATTGGCCTCTCTAAGCACTACTCCATTTCCAGGACCCCCATTCGCGATGTGATGAGATTTCTCACCCATCAGCACTTTCTCGTCCACTCCCATGGGAGCCACAGGGTGGCGGAAATGTCCATCGACGATTACAAAAACATCTACCAAATGCGAGAAATTTACGAGAGTCTCTCCATTCGGGAAGCCGTCCTCCTGGGCTCCAGGAAGGATGTCCCCGCCTTGGAAGAGAATATCAACAAACAAAAAAAGTTGGCAAAAGAACCCTATGATCTCTTGGAATATTTGAGATTGAACCGAGAGTTTCATCTACGATTTGCGCTGATGTCCAATAATCCCTATCTCATCAATGGCTTGGACAATGTCTACGATCTCTTTTATCGCTACAATATCTACAGTGACTTCGATCACCCCTACGGATTTGCCATTAGCGAGCACATAAGAATTTACGAGTACTTCATCCAAGGAGATCTCTACCGAGCCGTCAGCACCATGTCCGATCATCTGGCCAATGTCTACGCCCTGATTCTCTATCGCCTGGCCAAGAAGTTGTAGCCATGAGAAATAATTTTATGCCCAATTTCCCCGACTTCTCCTACACCTGCCAGGAGCACCGGGAAGTGCCCTACAGCCTCCGCCACGAGGAGAAGCCCCTGGCCATGAGCAGCGAGCTCACCAAGGCCGTGGAGTACCTCCTCTGGTATGTCCCCAATATCAATTCCTATCAATCCAGTTCCAATCCTTTAATCGACAATCCCCTCTATGAGGACTTCACCTTTGAGCTCTTCTGCTCGGTGATGGGCCTCTCCTCGGAGGACGTCCTCTTTCCGGAGTACATAGACGATGATGTGGTCCACTTTTACATGGAGTCCATCTGTACCAACTGCCAGAAGATCATCGTAGTCACTGGGGAGAAGGAAACCAAGTCCGCCGCCCTCCTCCGGCACATGCGCAATGCCATTGCCCACGGCATCTTCACCGTAGTGGAGGACAAGATCATGGCCTTCGATGCCACCAATCCCTCGGGGGCCGGGGGCTCCTACAGCTGCAATGGCATTATGAAGGTGATCCCCGAGAAGCTCCTCCAGGCCCTCAGAATGCTCAATGAGGAACTCACCCACGAGGATCTGGCCCTCAAGGCCTTCCAGAGTGTGGGCTACAAAATCTTGGACAACGACAAGACCAATCCCGCCCTCCCCTACGACTTTCTGGTGGAGAAAAGGGGCCGGCGCTATGCCGTGGAGATCAAGGCCATCACCGCCCCCGAGGAAGTGGAGGAGGGAGACCTCAATGAAATTTTGGAGGTCTTTCCCAAGGGCGTCTATCACCACAAGGTCCTCCTCATGGACAGCGCCTGGCTCACCAAGAAGGCCAAGCGGGAACTCCAGCAGCGGGACATCTTCCTCCTGGACCGAAGCAATTTGGAAAATCTCCTCCACGGCCAGGACGAGCTCCAGAAGATCCACGACAAAAAGAGAAGATGAAGAGAAAATGAGAAATGAAAAAACACCGATGAATCATCGGTGTTTTTTTCTTTGGATCCACTAGTCCAGGGAGTACTCCTCCATGACTCTGAGGACAATGGTGGCCACTTCAGCGCGATTGGTGGTGGCCTGTGGTGCCAGGTCGCCATTTTCCCTGCCTTGAATGATGCCGGCAGCCACGGCCCAGGCCATGGACTCCTGGGCCCAGGGGGAGACGCCATCCACGGGGGCGGAGGAAGCGCCCTCTTCAATGAGGCCCTCCTTTAGGAGATAGCGGTGGACCATGGTGACAAAGTCCTCCCGGCTGATGCTGATATGGGTGCCAAATTCTCCCTCGGAGAGGCCCTGGGTGATGCCCTCCTGGGCGGCCCAGACCACGGCATCGTGGTACCAGCTGCCCGCCTCCACATCTTGGAAGCTGCCGTCTGGGGCCACCTGGGGTTCCCCGGCCATGCGGTAGAGCATGGTGATCATCATGGCCCGGGAGGTCTCCAATTTGGGGCCAAAGCTGTCTTCAGAGATGCCCTTCATAATGCCCGTGGCCACAATTTTCTCCACGGCCTCGGCATACCAGTCCTCGGGTGAGACGTCGATGAAGTCTTTCACCGGCTGAATTTCCGGTTCCTCCTTCCCCTCTCCCTCCTGGACTTCGGGCTTGGCCTCCGGCTGGCTGGGGAGGATGGGCTGGGAGGGCATCCAGCTGGGTCCCTGGGGTCTCTCGGGGGTCACGGGAGTTTCCGGTTTCTCGGGAGTTTCGGGAGTTTCAGGATGGGGCTTTTCCCCTTCAGACCCCTGGTCCTTCTGCTCCACCGTCACATCATTGCGGTCTCGAATGCGAATCCGGTTCCCGTTGGGATCCACAGAGGAGAGACCCACGGCGGATACCAGATCTCCCACCTTAATTTCCGGCATGGTCTTGTCCCTCTCGCCGCCCCTGCCGATATAGCCATCGATGAAGATGCGAATGGGGCCGGAGCCGTCGTCAATGACAATCTGGCTCACGTCTTCATTGACCTGGGTCACAGTGCCTTGAGTCTTCACCAGAAGACCGGTGTCCTTGGCAACTTCTCCAGTCTTGAGGACCTTGGCCTCCACCGTACCGGTGCCTTCCAATTTCTCCACGCTGTACACATTGATCTGGCCCTCGCCCTGATAGGAGCTCCGCATGCCCTTGATCCGGACCCGGTCTCCCACCTGGTAGTTGCCGCTGAAGGGGAAGATATTGATGCCGCCGGTACCATCCTGAATGTAGGCAGCATCGAAGAAGGCCGTATTTTTATTGAAATCAGAGCCATTGGAGGTGAGGGTCCCCTCGATTTGGAAGATGGTCCTCTCCGCTGCTTTCCAGGCATCGGCAATGGTGCTGGGCTTGAGATTTTCAGGATACACCACCACCTTTGCAGTCCTAGTGTAGCTGCCTTTATCCGTGGTGATGGTGAGGGTGTACTCCCGCTCCCCTGAAACCCGAGGCACTACGGTAATGGAGGTGGCCCCAGGCTTCGCCGTGCCGATTTGAGTTTTGCCATCGGTGACAGTGGTGCTTTCAATGGTCTCATCCTCAGCTGCAAACTCAAAGCTGAATTCTTTTTCCACACCCACAGTGGCCCCATTACCGTCTTTGGGAGTAAAGGAGGTGATGCCCTTTACTACCACATCCTCCGTCCAAATGGGGGCGGTGAAAATGTGGTCGCCGTCGGGCTGGGTGATTTCCACAAAGTAGTAGGGATGGGTGTTTTCAAGTTCAAAGGAGAGGCTCTCCGTTGCCCCATTGGCCACCTGGCTGTGGAGCACTTTTCCGCCGGCAGTCACCACCTCAATGGTGCCGATGGATTCATCTCCCACTTCAGCAATGTCGATATTCACTTGAAGCTGATCGCCACTTTTGGCCTCCACCATGGCACCCATCATCTCTCCATTGATGGCGTAGTCCACGGTGATGTCCTTGTCCTCCGAGGCGTACACATTGAGATTGCGAATGGCGCTGATGATGTCGGATTTGGTGAGGGAGGAGGCGATGACCACGGTTCTGCCGTCATTGGCATCTCCCCACTTGCCCTTGTGATTGTCCTGATTGATGGAGGGAGCCAATTTCCAGCCCATGTCCAGGGCCTTGGTGTACTCCCGGTAGCTGGGGAAGTAGCCATTGCCGTGGATGGGCCCCTCCCCATTGCCCAGTTCCAGGAGTTTGACATTCTCGTTCACTGCAGGATCGTAGTGGGCGAAGTCATCGAAGGTGCCGAAGGTCGTTCCCGGGTGATTGAACTGGGAGAAGGTGTCCGTGCCCAAAGTTTTGAGCATATTATAGTAGGCCAGAAGCCCCTTGGAGTCGGTCTTGTTGTTGTAGAATTCGTTGTTTCTGGAGACAAAGCCCTTGGTATTGAAGGTATTCATGTGGCCGTAGTTGGCCCCGGACTTGGTCCAGGTCATTTCATAGCCGTACATGGCCAGGAAACCCTCGGTGGTATAGGACTCCACAATTTTCTTGTACTTCTGCCACTTGGAGAGACTGGAATCCGCCGGATCTTTCAGGCCTTTGGTTTCATCGTTGATCTCTCCTAAATTCCCAGCCTTATCAAAGTAGTTGGAGTGGTCGGTGAGGGCAAAGAAGTCAATGGCATCGGCCATTGAGGCGTATTCCACCGCATCCTCAGGGGTCCCCGCACCGTCGGAGTAGTTGCTGTGGGAGTGGATCTGTCCCCGGTAGTGCTGGACCGTCCGCTCACCCACATAGAACTTCCAGGAGAGCTCATTGGTGGCATCCCCGTCCTGAACTTTTACCAGTACTTCCACCAGTCCGTCCTCTAGGGGACTTTCTGGGCGGTAAGAGGCAGTTCCATTTTCCAGGGTCATGGGCTGGGCCTTGCCCCCATTGAGGGAGATGGTGACCTTGGCATTGTCGCTGACATTCTTCACCTCAGCGGAGATGACGGGCCGCTTTTCTGCTCCCGTTGCCGCCAAGTTTTTGGGGCTGGGATTTACAATTTGAGGGCGATTGTCAATATTGAGGGTGATCTTCTCGCCCACGGGCTCGGACTTACCGTAGACAAAGGGTGCATTATAGATCTTATTGGAGGTATTGCCCTGGGCATCCACAGCGGTAAAGCTGAGACTCAGGCTCCCCTTCCCCAGAAGATCGGCCCCGGGAATGGTGGCCTTCCACTTGCCGGTGATCTCATCCCGTTTCATGGCTACATCCTTGCCCTCGTAGTGAAGGATCACTTCAGTGGCACCCACATTGTCCAATACATCCACATAGAGGGGATAGTCCAGGCCCCCCCGGGCCTCCATGAGAGTCCCCACCACAATATAGGGGGCCAACTTGTCGTCTTTCACCAGATAGTCCCCGGAGTCGTTCATGCGAATTTGGGGATTTCCCTTGTGGGGGGCAATGGCTCCACGAATGTCCACCACATCCCTCGCCTGGCTGCCCAGGGGATACTGGGGACTGCGATAGGAGGGAAGGCTCCCCGTGTCATCGGTGAAAGTGATGGTGCCGTCGCCATTGTAAGTGGGGAGGGTGACGTCCTTTACCGTGACATACTCATTGACCAGGTGGCTGGCGTGGGCATTGATTTGTTTGAAGGTGAGCTCTTGAGCCGCCACGGGCTTCCCTTGGCCTGCAATCTCCATGGAGGTGACCCCGCTCATTTCCGGGAGGCCATAGAAGTAAATCAAATTTCCTTTAGCCACCACAATGTCCCCGGGGACCACGGTCTCCGTAGGGCCATAGATCTGATAGCCCAGAACCTCACCGTCCACCACGTCCTCGATAATGAGGGAGGAGCCCCCAGCATAGGCATAGGTGGCCACCCCCACAATGGTGACATTCTCCCGCAAAGTCTCTTTGTCTTGGGTCAATGTGTAATTTTCATAGATCTCGTGGACATCACTGATGGTGAGGAGATCGGGATATTTTTTCTTCAGTTCCCCAATTTTTTCATCGGTGAGGGGGTCCTCCGTCACTTTGGGCAGGGGATCCACGGGAGCGGGACCCTCACCCGGGTCAACGATGGTGACGTCTCCGGCTGCCTGAACCCGGAGTTGGGCTTTGCTGTTGTGAGTTCCCGCCACACCAATGACATTCACCACATCGGTTTCCTTGTAGTCTCCCTTGGGGAGTCTGAAAATACTCAGAGTGATCCCATCCTGGGTGATGGAGGTGTTGTACGGGTCAATTTTTCCCAGGGTGAGACCCTTGATCAACACCCGCTGACCATTGACACTGGCATCGTCCTTGAGCTGTGCCAGAGTGATCAGCTCGGGTTCGGGCAGGGTAGCGGCGCCCAGGTCCTCCACCTTGGTCTGGCTGATTTGCGCCTGACCGCTGTACTCCCCCCGTTTTCCCGTCACCCGGACCTTGCGACCGTAGAGCTGAGAGGTGGATGCCACAGGATAGACCCCAATGCCTCCCGTTTTATCCTGAATGAAGACATTGCCATCGGTGTGTTGATAGGTCACTACCCCCTCCACGGTGACTTCAGTGCCTTGGGCGGCATCCCGAGCATCGGCAATGGAGATGGTCTTTACTCCAGGGACAGGTGTGGGCGTCTCCCCAGTGCCGGGATTTTCGGGCTCCGTACCGGGGCCAACTCCCGGAGTGGTGCCCTCGGTCAGATAGGCCAGATGGCCCTCATTTGCATCAATTTTCTCCCAGTCCTTGGCATTGTCCCCTGTGTATTGCACCCGCTTGGCGGCAGTGGTATTGGAGAGGGCCTTCATGGCAGTACCCAGGAAAATTTTAGATTTTCCCGTTCCCAATACATCCACTTCTTGCCCCTGGGGATTGAGCAATTTCAGGCTGAAGGAAGTTGCACTCATGTTGATATTAGAGTCCAAATCCTTTCGGGGCAAATCGAGAGTTCCCCCTCCGTTTGTTCCCCCTCGCATAACATAGTAGGCCTCCGGGGAAAAACTACCGCTTAAAGTGACAGTTTCTTGCAAATTCCCACTAGCGGAATACCGCTCTACCTTCCAGCCCGTGAGATTCACGGTCTTCTTGCCGATATTTTTCAGCACGATGTAGTCGTTTGTATAGGTGCTTCTGCTATTGCCCCCTCCGCCATAGGCTCCGTAGAGGACAATGGGGCCGGGGCTCGCGCCCTCCCCGGCGGCAATTGCAAATTCCGGCACCAGGGAGGCCACCATAATGAGGGCCAGCATCAGTGCCAGAAGTCGTCTTCCAAATGATTTCATGGTCTTCCCTTTCTATGAGTCGCTGCTATAAGCTTCCCAGCAAGGATAACAGAGGATCTAAAAACGCAGGTGAATCCCCTGTAAAGTCCAAGTTAAGGGCAGATCCAAGCTTCCACAACACGCAAAAAAAGCTATGAGCAGAACTCATAGCTTTTTTGTGGTTCCCCAGAGGGGAATTTTGAAGAATTTGGGAGAGGCTTATTTTTGCATCCAGCCCCGGAGATCCATGACATCGCAAACTTTCTTTACGGAGTTCATGTAGGCAGCTTCGCGGATGGTCACTTTGTACTCTTCGGCCAAGTTCCAGATGTCGTTGAAGGCCTTCATCATGGCCTGCTCTTGACGCTCTTCGGCTTCCTTCTCGGTCCAGTAGTAGCCATAGCGGTTTTGTACCCACTCGAAGTAGGATACGGTTACGCCACCGGCATTGGTGAGAATATCGGGGGTGAGGATGATGCCTCTTTCAGCCAGGACTTTGTCCCCTTCGGGAGTGGTGGGTCCGTTGGCAGCTTCACTGACCAGCTTGCAGTTGAGCTTTTCAGCTACTTCGCCGGTGATGGAGTTTTCCAGAGCAGCGGGAACCAGGATGTCCACATTCAGTGCCCAGAATTCGTCCATGGTGAGGGCCTTGGAGCCGGGGAAGCCCAGGAGATTTTTGTGCTCGTCCATGTAGGCTACCATCTCGTCAAAGTCGAGACCATTTTCGTTGTAGATGGCGTAGGTGCCGTTCTTGGGCTCCCACTCAGCAACGGCCACTACCTTAACACCGTTCTTGGTGTAGTTTTTCACGGTGAAGCGACCGGCGTTACCGAAGCCTTGTACGGCAACGGTGGCGTCTTTAATATTGATGCCCAGCTTTTCAGCGGCAGCGCGACCGATGGTGTAGATACCGAAACCGGTGGCTTCGTTCCGACCCTCGGAGCCGCCCCAGCGGGTGTCCTTACCGGTGAAGGTACCCATGTCGTTGGAACCGGTGAGTTTCAGATACTCGTCCAGGAACCAGGTCATGACTTGACCGTTGGTGCCAACGTCGGGAGCGGGGACGTCGAATTTTTCCCCTAAGTATTTATACAGACCTCTGACGTATCCGCGGGAAACTTGTTCCAACTCGCGACTGGAGAGTTCAGCGGGATTTACGATGATGCCGCCCTTACCTCCGCCGTAGGGGATGTCCATGATGCCGCATTTGAAGGTCATCCAGAGGGAGAGAGCCCGAACTTCGTCGTAATTTACATCCTGGTGAAAACGTACGCCACCTTTGAAGGGACCAATGGCATCATTGTGTTGGCTCCGCCAGCCCTTGAAAATTCTCAAGGTACCATCGTCCATGCGAACGGGGATGTTTACTTCAATCACCCGCATGGGTTCGCTCAAAATGGTGTAGTAATCTTCAGAAAGACCCAATTGCTCAACAGCGTGCTTTACTTTTGCTTGGGCCGATACGAAAGGATTGTTTTTTTCCGTCATGTGAACCTCCTATGGAAACGTATTACTTAGATACAAGTCCATTATGAACCAATCATCCCAGGAAAACAATAACATTTCCCCTCCCAATTGAAATATGTTGTATTTTACATACGCCATGCAAAAATAAAAAAATAGAACCCACAATATTGTGGGTTCTATTTCCTCAGCCCCTGAGGAGCTCTGCCATGGCCCTTCGGGTCCAGCCGAAGGCCCCTCCCGTGTGAACAAAGAGGATCCGCTCCCCTGGAACGAAGCGTCCCTCCAGGGCTTCAGTGATGAGGCCGTAGAGGGCCTTGCCGGTGTAGACGGGGTCCAGGATGATCCCCGTCTGGGAGGTGAAGTCCCGGATGAAGGCCAGTTCCTCCGGGCGGCTCAGGCCATAGCCTCTCCCCTCGTAGCCCTCCAAAATGTGGACCTCGGCATCCTCTATGGCAAGGTCCAGGCCCGCGAGTTCGTTCATTCCCCGGAAAATTTCCCGTGCCCTGGGGAGATAGTAGTCCCGGCTGCGGGAGACACTGATCCCGGTGATCTCCTCCTGGCCCTTCCGGAGTTTTTTCCCGTAGAGGAGGCCGGCGTGGGTGCCCACACTCCCCACTGTAACCACAATGCGGTCGAAGGGAAGATTGCGCTCCGCCTCATACCGGGCGATCTCGTCGTAGCAGTCCAAATAGCCGAAGCTCCCCAGGGCCTCCGATGCCCCCTCGGGAATCACCCGGCACACTTTGCCCTTGGCGGTGAGCTCCTCTGCCCAGTTGGCCATCACCTCATCCCGCTTTTGGTCGTAGGTCTTGCCGTCCACCTGGCGGATCTCCGCTCCCGCCATGAGGTCCAGGAAGTGATTGCCGTCCACTTCCTGACCCTGGGGCCCCGCCAGGAGGAGGTGGGCCTTGATGCCCAATTTGGCCGCTGCAAAGGCCGTGGCCCTGCAGTGATTGGACTGAAGGGCCCCGCAGGTGATGACATCGGTGATGCCCTCCTCCAGGCACTGGTGGAAGATGTACTCCAGTTTGCGAATTTTATTGCCGCTGAGGGCCACTCCCGTGAGATCGTCCCTCTTCACATAGAGTTCCACAGGGAGTTCCGCTTCCATGAGCTGTATCTGTTCAATGGGGGTCGGCGTATTGGCCAGGCGCAATTTCTTCAATTTCAGATCCATGGAGGACCTCCTTTCTACCACCTTTAGTTTATCCCATTTTGCCTAATAAGACGGCCCTTTCAGGGGCTGGGCCCTCTTTTTCAGGGAAAAAACCCCATTTTCATACTCCAGGAGGGTGATCTCCATCCCCTCCACCAGGGGTTCCTCCCAAAAGGAGGCCAGTTCCTTCCCCTGGATCTCATTGAGGATGCCCTGAACACTGACCCCGTGGGCCATAATGAGGACCCGCTGGTGGGAACTCTCCTTGAGTTGCCCTAGAAAGCGGCGGATTCGCAGCTGCAGGTCGCCGTAGGTCTCGGCCCCCTCCACCCTGTGGGCGGCGGGATCATTGAAGTAGATGCGGAATTTCTCCGGTTCCCTCTGGCACACTTCCTCATAGAGGCGGCCCTCCCAGGGGCCCAGGGAGAGCTCTCTCAAATCGGAGGTGTAGGAGACGGGCAGCTCTCGCCCCACCAGAAAGGGGGCCAGGGAGGCCCGGGCCCTCCCCAGGTCCGAGGAGTAGGCCCAGTCGAATTTGAGATCCTTCAGCCTCCGGGCCATTTCCTCCGCCTTCCTCCTCCCCTCCTCCGTGAGGGGGCTGTCGGACCAGCCCTGGAGGCGGCTTTCCAAATTCCACGCCGTCTGGGCGTGGCGCAGGAGATAGATCTCCACTAATCCTCCACCTTTTGGAGGCCCACATGGGCGGTCACATCGTTGAGGGTGACCTCGTGTTCCCCGCCGGGGGCCATTTCAAAGGTGTCGGCCAGGGTCTCGGACTGCACCCGCGCCCTGTGGGGGGCAATGGCCGCCACAATTTCCTCGGGGGCATCCAAGGTGAGGTGGATGTGGTCCATGACCTCCAGGCCGGTGGTCTTCCGGAGCTGCTGAACTTTGGAGATGAGTTCCCGGAGATAGCCCTCGTCTTTGAGTTCGGGGGTGATGGTGGTGTCCAGAATGACAAAGACATTGTTGCTCATGGCCACATTGAAGCCCTCCTTGGCCTCAATGTCCACCAGGACGTACTCGGGTTTGATCTCGGTGTCTTCCCCCTCCAGTACCAAACTGAGGCCCCCCTCCTGGAGCTGGTTGTAGAACTCCTTGGGGTCCACGGACTTGAGGTGCTTGGTGAAATCCCGAATTTTGGAGCCGAAGAGCTGACCCACTTCCGCGAAATTGGGCTTCAGGGAGTAGTTCATAAACTCGGAGAGATCCTCCTGGTACTTGATGTTTTTGATATTGAGCTCCTCTTGAATGAGGTCGTCCATATCGCCGATGACCTCCTTGAGGTCGCCGTCCACTAGGATCTCGCTGAGGGGCTGGCGCACCTTGATCTTGGCTGCCTCCCGGGCGCTGCGGCCCAGATTGACCAGAGTCCGCACCAGTTCCATCCGCTCTTCCAGGGCCAAGTCGATGAGGCTTTCATCCACTTCGGGATAGTCCGCCAGGTGGACGGACTCCTTCCCCGTGAGGGCGCGGTAGAATTCCTCGGAGATAAAGGGGGCCATGGGGGCAATGAGCTTGGCCACGCCCAGGAGGAGCTCATAGGTCACGGAGAAGACGGCATTGCGATTGGCCGAGTCCTCGCTGGACCAGAAGCGCCGGCGATTTCTCCGGACATACCAGTTGGACCAGTCCTCCACCACAAAGTCGGTGATTCTCCGGACCACTTTGGTCACTTCGAAGATGTCCAGATCCTTCCGGGTGGCCTCCACCAGGCTGTTGAAGCGGCTCAGGATCCACCGGTCCACTTCCTCGTATTCCACGGGCATTTCCTCCCTGGGGTCCACCCCATTGATATTGGCGTACATGGTGAACATATTGAAGATATTTCTCAGGGAGCGGAAGAACTTGGCATTGACGTCCTTGAGGCCGTCCTCGTCAAATTTGGTGGGCATCCACGGGGGGGAGGTGTAGAGGAGGTACCAGCGGACGGCATCCACCCCATAGACGGAGAAGAGCTCCTGGGGATTTACGGTGTTGCCCTTGGACTTACTCATTTTCTTGCCGTTTTTGTCCAAAATGAGGTCATTGACCAGGACATTCTTGTAGGGGCTCTTGCCCGTCATGAAAGTGGAGATGGAGATGAGGGAGTAGAACCAGCCCCGGGTCTGGTCGATCCCCTCGTTGATGAAATTGGCCGGGAAGAGCTGGTCGAAGTCGTCCTTGTGCTCAAAGGGATAGTGCCACTGGGCAAAGGGCATGGCCCCAGAGTCAAACCAAACGTCGATGACGTCCTTCTCCCGAGTCATGGTGCCGCCGCACTCACAGGTGAGGTGGACATCGTCCACATAGGGGCGGTGGAGCTCAATTTCATCGGTGATGTCCTCCTGGGCCTCCTCCACCAATTGGGCGATGGAGCCAATGGAGCGGACCTTGCCGCAGTCGCCACAGCGCCACAGGGGGATGGGGGTGCCCCAGTAGCGGGAGCGGGACAGGGCCCAGTCCTGGATGTTTTCCAGCCAGTTGCCAAAGCGCTTTTCTCCCACAAATTCGGGGAACCAATTGACCCCCTGATTGTTCTTCACCAGGGCATCCTTGTACTTGGTAACGGAGACATACCAGCTGGGGTGGGCGTAGTAGATGAGGGGGGTGTGACAGCGCCAGCAGTGGGGATAATTGTGCTCGATGGTCTCCTTCTTGAAGACGGTGCCGTCCTCCTTCATCTGAGCGATGATGGCATCATTGCTGTCGTGGACAAAGATCCCCTTCCAGGGGGTCTCGGTGAAATTCCCGGACTCATCCACGGGCTTTACCAGGGGCAGGTCGTACTTGCGGCCCATCTCATAGTCCTCTTCCCCGAAGGCGGGGGCGGTGTGGACGATGCCGGTGCCGTCCTCGGTGGTGACGTGGTCCCCCAGGACGATGAAGAAGGCCTCCTTGTCCACCTGGACATAGGGGAGAATTTGCTGGTATTTTCTGCCCTCAAATTCGGCGCCCTTTTTCACTTCCAGCACCTCATACTCCTGATCCAGTACGGCATCCAGAAGCTCCTGGGCCAGATAGTAGACATTGCCATCGGCGTATTTCACCTTGGCGTAGTTCACCTCGGGGTGCATGGCAAGGGCCACATTGCTGGGCACCGTCCAGGGGGTGGTGGTCCAGGCCAGATAGTAGGCGTCCTCGTCCAGGGCCTTGAATTTCATGACCATGGTTGGGGTCTTGTCCAGCTCATAGCCCTGGGCCACTTCGTGGGAGGCCAGGCCCGTCCCGCAGCGGGGGCAGTAGGGGAGGATTTTATTGCCCTCGTAGATATAGCCCTCGGTGTACATCTTGTTGAGGATGTACCAGACCGACTCGATGTACTTGTTCTCCATGGTGATATAGGGATCGTCCATGTCCACCAAGAAGGCCATCCGCTCGGTCATCTTCCGCCAGAGGCTCTCGTACTCGAAGACCGACTCCTTGCACTTATTGTTGAAGGCCTCGATGCCGTAGTCCTCGATTTCCTTTTTGCTGTGAAGCCCCAGCTTCTTTTCCACTTCCAGCTCCACGGGGAGGCCATGGGTGTCCCAGCCCGCCTTTCGGTTGACCTTGTAGCCCCTCATGGTCTTGTAGCGGCAGGTCATATCCTTCAGGGAGCGGGCCATGACGTGGTGAATCCCAGGTTTGCCATTGGCCGTCGGGGGACCCTCATAGAATATGTAGGGTTCGCTCCCCTCCCGCACCTCTACCGAGCGCTTTAACAGATCGATCTCTCTCCAATAATCCAGCAGATTCTGTTCCCTTTGGTCCACATGTTCATTGGACAGCTCTTGAAATACAGACATATTCCCTCCTTAAAATAAATTTGCCTACAAAAAAAGTCCCCTCGCCGAAGCGAAAGGGACGATTGTTACCGCGGTACCACCCTAATTACTGCGCAGAGCGCAGTCTCTCGAGCCCGTAACGCAGGCAAGCGACCACGTGAGTAGTTCCACGAATGGTTGATGCGAAGATGAGTATCCGAGCATTTCTCAGCCACATGCCTCTCTGTACGGAGGGACTCAGCCTCTTCGGCCATTCTTATCAGATAAATTCAGTTATTTTAGCATTCTTGAAATCAGAGATGATATTGCTTTGAATCTTTGCCAAGCGCCGGTGGAAGGGACAGCTATTGTACTCCCCCTTCTCCATTCGATTGCAGAAGGAGTCCTCCCCGGCCAGACAGCGATTGATGACAATGGGGCCATTGACCGCCAAGATGATGTCGTAGAGATTGATTTCTTCCTTTGGGACTTTTAGTATATAGCCCCCATCCACCCCACGTTTGGACTTGGTGATTCCCGCCAAATTGAGTTTCCTCAAAATTCGCAGGGCAAAACGCTCTGGCACCACCATGTGTCTGGCAATGGTGGGAGCCCCAATAACCTCGCCTTCGAATCTCGCCAAATAGGAGACGATGCGAAAAGCGTAGTCAACTTCTTGAGTGAGTCTCATATTTCCTCCAAATTATAGCATGGATGTTAGCATGTGACAATTGTGAAAGATCTGGGGGTAGGATCTGCGGAAGAGCTTAAAGAGCCGCTCATCCAGCCACTGTATGTCCTCGGTGGTGATCCACTGCCCCTTTTTTATATCTCGGCTCGCCCGCTGGCCCCCGGTGATGAGGCCAATGGGGGCGTAGCCGTGTTCCTCCATGGTGGAGACGGTGACCAGTTCCCCGTAGAAGTCTCCACTGCCAATGCCCTCCAGGACCTCCCCCTCTTTGATGTCCCGCTTGGCCACCGCCACGGTGTGGGCCACATAGCCCTTAAAGGGGGCGATGGTCTCCTCCCCTCGAAGGTGGGCCTTGGCGATGCTCAGGGGGGTCTCCAAATTGGTCAGGTGATAGGGCCGGTAGAGGGCATAGTAGGGGCCATCACCCATGGAGAGATAGTTGAGCTCCCGGGTGACATTCTCGCTGGGGCTCTCCACCAGGACAAAGACCCCAGGGGCAATGCCGTGGACAAAGTCCAAGACCCCCTTCTTTTCCAGGGGCCCCCCCTCCTCCTTGAGCCTCAAATCCTCCGTGAGGGTCTCCCGGCTGGAGATGATCCCCTTGGGCCCGTTGAAATTGGGCACCAGGCCCGTGGCATTGGCCACGGCATTGAGCTCAATCATGGTATTGGTGGCATCCACAAAGGAGGTGAGCATCCGGGGGGAGAGCCCCCGCTTTTTGGCCTCCGGCGCCAGGGCCTCTGGGGTGGCCGTGCGGTCCATGGGATTGTTCTTCCCCTTCCCCGCTGCAATGACGGGCAGCCCCAGCATGGTGGCAAACTCGTAGAGCTCCACAATGGCCCCGGGCTCATCCCCGGCGCTGCCGGTGTAGGTGACCCCGTACTCGTGGGCCAACCTCCGGAAGTAGGGCCCCAGGAGGACATCCACCTCCACATTGAGGCTCACCACGTCCTTTTTCGCCAGTATGGACTCCTCGTTGATCCTGGCCCCCTCCCGGGTGTCCCCGGTACAGTCCACCACCACATCCACCTGGTTCAAAGTCCAGGCAAGTTCATTATTGGTGGTGAGTACGGGCAGCCCCTTGACCATGGCATCCCGGGCTTCGTCCTTCCCATTGGTAAACAGATAGCTGTTTCCAACCACAGAGGCATAGTTCTTTTCAAGTTTTTCCCGGTGGCGAGCGGCCAAGAGAACTGGACGATAGCCTTCCAGTCGGGTCAGCTGTTCCATGAGTCCCATGCCCATGATTCCCGCCCCTATAATGGCAACGGAAATATCTCCATTTTCTCTCAATTCATCACGCAAACTCATTCTATTCCCCCGTTCTCCAAAATTATAGCATAGGTATAGTTTTTTCTCCATTACATGATATATTGAATGCACTCCTAAAGTGCCGTCTTTGAGTGAATATAGGGCCTTTCGGGTACAATTTTAGGAAGAATGGAGTGATACTTTGAAATTAAATGCCTACAGCCTAAAGGGGGAGGCCTATATCTCCTCCCTCCAGTCCCAGGCCCTCCACCTGATCCACAGGGCCACGGGGGCGGAAGTGCTGCTCTTAAAAAATAACGATAAAAATAAGACCTTTGCCATTGGTTTCAGAACCCCGCCGGAGGACAGCACGGGGGTGGCCCACATTGTGGAGCACTCCACCCTCTCGGGCTCCCGGAAGTACCGGACCAAGGAGCCCTTTATGGACATGGTGGCCTCCTCCCTTCAGACCTTCTTAAACGCCATGACCTATCCCGACAAGACCCTCTACCCCATTAGCAGTCGCAACGACAAGGACTTCCGTCAGCTCATGGACCTGTATCTGGACAGTGTCTTCCACCCCAGAATGGAGGAAGTGAAGGAGATCTTCCTCCAAGAGGGCTGGCACTACGACTGGACAGAGGAGGGCCTTGCCATCAACGGCGTGGTCTACAACGAGATGCGGGGGGTCTACTCCGATCCCTCCAATCAGGTCTCGGATCTCATTCGGGAGGAATTTTTCCCCACGGGGACCTACAGCCACGACAGCGGCGGCAATCCCAAGTACATCCCCGATCTCAGCTACGAGGACTTTTTAGACTTCCACCGGAGATACTATCACCCCTCCAATGCCTACATCATCCTGGCGGGGGACATGGACTTTGAGGAGCGACTGGACTTTTTGGACCGGGAGTATCTCTCCCAATTTGAGAGGACGGAGCCCCACAGTGAGGTGGTCCACGCTCCCCTGAGAACTGAGCCCCATGAGTTCACCGCCTCCTATGCCATTGCCCCCCAGGAGTACCGGGAGGGGCTGGACTATTTCACCCTGGGCTGGACGGTGAAGACCCACCCCACCCCCTACGAGCACTTGGTGAGAAGCTTCATCGACGAGCTCTTGGTGGGAGGGGAAAATGCCCCCATTAAGAAAAAGATTTTAGAGGCAGGCCTGGCGGAAGATGTGTACACCGAGCACACTGCCGGGGACAGTCTGGACCTCATCATCGTCAGCTATCACAGCAAAAAGGAGGACTTCCCCAAATTCACCTCCCTCATTATGGACAGCCTCCGGGAAGTGGCGGAGGAGGGCATGGACCAGCGGGATCTGGAGGCCACCCTCAGTAAATTTGAATTTGCCCTGCGCCAGGGGGGCGGCGCCCACCGGGCCCTCATCGCCTATATCAACACCCTGAGCACTTGGCTCTACGGAGGAGATCCCCTGGAACAGCTGAATTTAGATGCCCTCTTGGAGCGCCTCCGCTCTGAGATGACCATGGAGGGCCTGAAGAAGTACATCCGGGAGTGGTTTTTGGAGGGCACGGCCCCCATCTCCGGCCTCCTCTCCCCCGATACTCAGCTCTTGGAGCGACAGGCCCGGGAGCTCTCGGAGAAGCTCAAGGCCAAGGAAAAGTCCCTGAGCCCCGAGGAGAAGGAGGAGATCATCCGTACCTCGGAGGCCCTGAGGGAGTTTCAAAATGCCCCCGACAGCTTCGAGGCCCAGGCCACCATTCCTCGCCTCTCCCTGGAGGACATTCCCCCCAGCATCACCCCCATCCCCACCTTGCCCCTGACGGAGCTGACCGACGAGATGGAGGGAATCTTCCTCCCCCAACCCACCAATGGCATCGTCTACGGCCACCTGGCCTTTGACCTGAGTCACTTGAGCGGAGAGGAGCTCAGCCGCTTCGCCCTTCTGACGGAACTATTGGGGAAAATCCCCACGGAAAAATACAGTTTGGAAGAACTGGATCAAGAGCTCTCCCTTCACACGGGGGGCATCCAAGTGGATGTGGATGTCATCTCCAAAAAGGACGGCAGCTACTACCCCGTGGCCCTGGTGAATCTCTCGGCCCTGAGGGAAAAACTCCCCCAAGGGGTGGCCCTGCTGGAGGAAATTCTCCTCCACAGCCGCTACGATGACGAAAGAAAAATCCGGGAGCTTCTGGTGGCGGCCAAGGCCGATATGGAAAATTCCATCCTCCAGGGGGGCCACAGCGCCATGATCCTCAAGACCAAGAGCTATTTCGACGGGGCCAGCGCCCTCTCCGAGGCCACGGGAGGCCTGGAGCTCTATCACAAACTCTCGGAGCTTTTAGAGGGGGAAGTCTCAGGCCCAGCCTTTGAGGCCCTGAGCCAAAAAGTCTTCCTGAAAAATACCCTCACCCTGGGAATCACCGGCGAGGAGGAAGGCCGGGAGGAGATCCTCCCCACGGTGAAGAACTTCCTCTCCGCCCTGCCTGAAGCACCCGTGAAGGCCCTGGTCCAAAACTTCGCCCCTCAAAGGAAAAACGAGGCCTTCACCTCCTCTTCCCAGGTGAACTATGTGGCCCAGGGCTACAATTTCAAGGCCCTGGGGGCATCCTACGACGGCACTTGGCCGGTCCTGGCCAATTTGGTGAGCATGGGCTATCTCCACAACGAAATCCGGGCCAAGGGCGGGGCCTACGGCTCCGGCATCCAGGCCACCCGCAATGGGAATCTGGTGGCCTACTCCTATCGAGACCCCCGAGTCAAGGAGACTCTGGAAGTCTACCGCTCCATTCCCCAGTACTTGGAAGAGCTGAACCTCAGCCCCCAAGAACTCACCAACTATATCATCGGCACCATGAATGTCTTCGACCCCCACAGCTCCCCCCAAGGCTACGGAAGCCTGGGCTTCAAGCGCTACCTCGCAGGCCTCACCAGCGAAGACGTGGAACAGACCAAGGCCCAGGCCCTGGCCACCACCCTGGAGGACATCAAGGACAAAGCCGACATTGTGAGAAAAGTCATGACAGAAGACGTCCACGCCGCCATGGGCAACGATGAGGCCCTCAAGGCATCGGAAGAATTTAAAGACTATATCCCCCTGAGAAAATAACAAACACACAAAAAGCCGTGAGCATTGCTCACGGCTTTTTTGATTGTTTCCATAGGAGCTTCCTCCAACAAAAAAAGAGCAGCTTTCCCTGCTCTTTTGCTCGTGTCCTGTTAGGACTCAGCCTGCCACTACTTCCAGATAGACTTTGTTCATGGCCAGATCTTCCTTGGGGCGGTCCATGGAATCTCGGTCCACACCGGCGATGGCATCCACTACTCCTTGGCCCTCGTAGACTTGGCCGAAGACGGTGTGTTTGCCGTCCAGCCAGAAGGCGCCGCCCAGTGTGCGGTAGGCCTCCACCACTTCCTGGGGATAGCCCCCTTCAGCGCCCAGGCCCTCCATCTCTGTGAGGATTTGAGGGGCCACGGGGGAGCCCTGTACGATGAAGAATTGGCTGCCATTGGTATTGGGGCCGGCATTGGCCATGGAGAGGGCCCCGACGATGTTTCGGTACTCGGGGTGGAATTCGTCCTCGAAGGACTTCTTCCAGATGCTCTCTCCGCCCCTGCCAGTGGCGGTGGGGTCCCCAGTTTGAATCATAAAATCGGGGATGACCCGGTGGAAGAGGATGCCATTGTAGTAGCCCTCAGCCACGTGGGTTTTGAAATTTTCCACGGCCTTGGGGGCCGCTTCGGGGAAGAGGCGGAGTTTGATCTTGCCCAGATCCGTTTCGATGACGACGACTTCCTCTCCCACTTTTGGTTGTTCCAATTGATTCATTGCTTCCTCCTATTTATGCTAATTTTTGTGATCGCTGTACGTACTTGTCCATATTTACCCGAAAACCGTCGGTCTTCCCCTTGAGAATTTTATAGGCCAGGAAGATGCCCAGTCCCTTGAAGATGCTGGAGAGGCTGATGGCCCACCAGATCCCAGTGATCCCCAGGGGCACCATGAGTCCTCGGGCGATGGGAATGCGAAGGACATTGAAGACCGCCGCCACTCCCGAGGGGTATTTGGTGAGGCCCAGGCCGTTGAGGATGCCGCTGGTGATGGTCTCCAGGGCCATGAAGAACTGGCTGAGGCTGATGATTTTGAGATACATCCCCCCGCGGACCACCGTCTCCATATCCGATCCCACAAAGAGCTTGTAGAGGGACTCCCCCTTGAAGAAAAAGACCAGGGCGGCGGTGATGGTGATGCCGCTCATGATTTTCATGGCCACCTTGAAGCCCGCCGGAATCCGCTCATAGCCCTTGGCCCCGTAATTCTGCCCGGTGAAGGTGCTCACTGCAGAGGCGAAGCCCTCGGCGCTCATCCAGGAGACCGACTCAATCTGTGCCCCCACGGAGTAGACGGCAATGTAGAGGGAGCTGAAGCTTGCAATATAGCGATTGAGGATGATCCCCACCACGGCGTGAACCATGGACTGGAGGCAGGCGGGAATCCCCAAGCGGAAGATGTCCCCAATGTGGCTCCAGGAGATGTGAAGGAAATTTGTGGTGCGAAAGAGGGAATTGTGGCGGTAGAGGGTCCAGAAATAGAGGAATGCCTCCAGACCCATGGTGAGCATGGTGGCCATGGCCGCCCCCTGAACTTCCAGGCGGGGAAAGGGCCCCCAGCCAAAGATGAAAAAGGGGTCCAAGATCATATTGAGGACCATCCCCATCCCCGAGATTCGAAAGGAAGTCCGGGAGTCCCCCTGGGCCACAAAGACTCCTGAGGAAACGGGGAGAAAAAATTGGAAAAACATCCCCACACCGATGGTTCTCATATAGGAGGACGCCCCCTTGTGGACCTCGGGAGAGAGACCATAAAAGCTCAAGAGTTCATCGCTGAAAAAAACAAAAGCGATAAACATGATTGTGGCAAAAAAGAGAGCCACCTGATAGGCAGCGGCCATGCTCCTCTGAGCCTCCTCCCGCCTCTGGGCCCCCAGGGCCTGGGAGACGGCCACTATGAGCCCCGTCTTGGAGATGAGGACCATGGAGAAGGCCAGCCAAATAAAGAGGTGGACGGCCCCCACGGCGGAGACGGCCTCCGTGGACAGGCGGCCCAACCAGAGGGTGTCCACCAGCCCATAGGTCATTTCAATGAAGGCAATCCCCATGAGGGGAAGGGCCAGGTGAAAAAGGGCTCCGGCAATGGGGCCCTCTAAAAGACGCTTCTGCGCATCCATATTATCGATCCTGCTCGGTGAGGATGATGGGGCCATCCTTGGTAACGGCCAGGGTGTGCTCGTACTGACAGCTCAGGGAGCCATCCACCGTCCGGGCGGTCCAGCCATTGCTGTCCAGCTTCATCTGCCAGTTGCCCAGATTGATCATGGGCTCAATGGTGAAGACCATGCCCTCCTGGAGCCTCAGGCCCCTGCCGGGCTTGCCATAGTGGAGGACCTGGGGCGCCTCGTGCATCTTCCTGCCGATGCCGTGGCCCACAAAGTCCCGGACCACGCTCATGCCATTTTTCTCCGCGTGGGACTGAATGGCATGGCCAATGTCCCCCAGGCGATTGCCCACCTGGGCCTGTTCAATGCCAAGGTAGAGGCACTCCTTGGTGACCTCCATGAGCCTTTGAGCCTCTGGGGAAATCTCCCCCACGGCATAGGACCAGGCGCTGTCGGCCAGATAGCCGTCCACATTGACCACCATGTCCACGGTGAGGATCTGACCCTCCTGAAGGGCCTCCTTCCGGGGAAAGCCGTGGCAGATCTCATCGTCCACGGAGGCACAGATGGCATAGGGAAAGCCCTCATAGCCCTTCTGCTCGGGATAGCCCCCCCGGGAGATGATGAATTCATCCACAAATTGATCCAGCTCCAGGGTGGTCACTCCCGGGCGAATTTTTTCCCTGAGGGCCCTATGTACCTCCACAAGGAGGTCGGCGGCCACCTGCATTTTTTGTATTTCTTGGGGTGTTTTGATAATGATCATGGAACCTCCTTTACTATGCTCTTTAGATCACTGTCCCTGCTGGCCCACTCTCTGGCCTCGGGCTCCAAAACAATGGCCTGGGAGAGATCCCCAATGGCCTCTTGGCGAAAGCCCATGCGCATATAGCTACAGGCTCGATTGTAGTAGAGATTGACACTCTTGGCCCCCAGGCGAATCCCCTGGGAGAGGATGAAGGCCGATTTCTCGTAGAGGCCCAGGGGCAGATAGATGCTGGAGAGATTTAAATACACCGGGGGGTAGTTGGGCATGAGGGCCCGGGCCCGGGCATAGGCCCCCTCGGCCCTGGCCAGATGGCCGCTCTTCTGCTCTATGACCCCCAAATTGTACCAGCTGAGATAGAGGCCCTCATCCAGGGAGAGGGCCCGCTTCACATAGCGCCGGGCCCTTTGGTACTGGCCCCACTCCTCATAGAGGGAGCCGATGTCGCTGTAGACCACGGCATTGTAGGGATTGAGGTGGATGCACTGAAAGAAGAGCTCCAGGGCCACCTTCTTCCGCCCCAGGGCGTCGTAGGTCAGGGCCAAGTAGTAGTAGGCCTCCTCATAGGCGGGATCGTAGTAGACCGCCTTTCTCAAAAATTTTATGGCCTTTTTATAATCTTCATCGGAAAACGCCAAGACCCCCAGGGCATAGTACGCCCCGGGGACCGGCTTTTTATTGAGAATTTTTTTATAACAGAATACGGCATCCCGCATGCGCCCCATGGTCCAATAGACATTGGCCAGGTCGAAGAGGAGATCCAGGGCATCCTCCCCGGAACTAAAGGACAGGGCCTTCTCGTAGGCCATCACCGCCTTTTCCCACTGCTCCTCCAGGACAAAGCGCTGGGCCAGGATGCGATAGTTGTTTTTGCGTTGGCTGCGTTCATTGCGTAGCGTCATCTCGTTTCTCCTTCGCAGACCATTATAGCACAAGGAGGAGGGCCGCAATCACTTCTGATAGCGGAGCAAACTCATGGAAATGAGAACGCAGATGAGGGCCACCCCCACGTCGGCGAAGACCGCCAGCCACAGGTCCCCCAGGCCCACAAAGGTGAGAAGGAGGATGAGGAGCTTGGCCCCCAGGGCGAAGGTGAACTGGCCCAAAACGGTGGCCTTGGTCCTCCGGGCCAGGCCCAGTACCATGGGAATCCCCCGAAGATCGGGGCTCAGGAGGACCCCATCGGCGGCCTCCATGGCCAGATCCGAGCCCTCCAGGCCCATGGCGAGACTCATGGAGGCCCGGGAGAGGACGGGACCGTCGTTGATGCCGTCCCCCACAAAGAGGACCCGGTGGCCGGAAGTTTCCAGGTCGTGGACCAGGGAGAGTTTTTCCTGGGGCCTCATGCCCCCCATGCCCTTGGCCCCCAGAGTGGTCGCCAGGGCATCCACTGCCCCCTGGCGGTCCCCGGAGAGAATCATGGGCCGGTATTTTTTCAAAGCTTCAAAGACTTCCCGGCTGTGGGGCTTGAGCTCATCGCCAAAGTGTATGCTCCCCAGTACCTCGTCCTCGGTGGCCACCACCACGGCGGTGTCCTGGCCCTCATCCACATAGTGGGGATGGAGGCTCCGGATCCAGTCGGGGGTTCCCAGAATGACTTTTTTCCCCTGATACCTGCCGGACATCCCCTTGCCGGGAATCTCCTCCAGCTCCGTCACCTTGGCGGCAGGGCCCTCCAGGGAGAGAATGGCCCCCGCCAGGGGGTGATTGCTCCCGGCCTCCAGGCCCTTGGCCAGGGCCACCATCCTCTCATCTCCATCCACAGAGATGACCTGGGGCCTGCCCAGGGTGATGGTCCCCGTCTTGTCCAGGGCCACGGTGTCCACCTTGGAGAGGGCCTCCAGGCGGTCGGCCCCCTTGAGATAGACCCCGCCCTGGGAGGCCCGGCCCATGGCCGTCACCAAACTCAGGGGAATGGAGAGAATCATGGCGCAGGGACAGGAGATAATGAGGAAGGCCGCCCCCCGGTAGATCCAACTGTGCCAGTCCCCGCCAAAAAAGAGGGGGGGCACCAGGGCCGTGAGGGCCCCGCCCAGGACCACAATGGGGGTGTAGATTCGGGCGAAGGACTGAATCCAGGTTTCCACCTTGGCCTTCTTTCCCCTGGCCTCGTCCATCATTTTTTCAATGCGGGCCATTTCCGACTGATCCTCCACCGCCGTCACCCGAAGGAGGACGGGGGCGGAGAGGACCACGGAGCCCGAGGCCACGTGGCCCCCATCAGAGAGTTCCACGGGCCGGGACTCCCCGGTGAGCTGGGCCTGGGAGAAGATGCCGCTCCCCTCCAGGGCCCCGTCCACGGGAACACTCTCCCCCACCTTGACGAAGATGAGATCCCCCACCTGCAGTTCCTCCGGGGGCAGTTCAATGACATCGTCCCCCTGAATTTTGTGGGCGGGACGCTTGGGCCCCGTGGAGAGGAGGCCGGCAATGCGGGCCCTGCTCACATCCACGGCGTAGTCCTGGAGGATTTCCCCCACCTGATAGAAGATGAGGATCATCATGCCCTCATAGACTTCCCCAATGCCCACGGCGGCCAAAGAGGCCACCCCCATGAGGAGATTCTCGTTGAAAATGTCCCCCCGGGGGATGCCCCGGACAGCGGCCATGAAGACCTCCCGGCCCACCCAGAGGATGAGGAGAAAGCTGAGGCCCGTCACCAGGTCCTGGGCAAAGATCCCCCGCTGGCCCAAAAAGACCAGGAGGGGCAAGAGGAGCCCCTGGCCCACCAGGGCGAGGATCTGAGTCACGGGGAGCTTGGGCGGAGCCACCACGGCATCCCGGCTCACCTCCACCCCCGGCTCAATGGAGTCGGCCAGCTCCTGAAGGCGCTCCGTGAGGTCCTCCTCGCTGTTTTGCTTCAAGATCAAAAGCCCATCCGCAATGTCGTATCGATCCACCGACACATCCTCCCAAGCGTCGATGGAATCCAGAATTTTGGTCGTACAGACGGGACAACTCAAATGATTTAGATGATATCTTTGATCCATGATGTCCTCTTTCTATCAATATAGTAATTCATGAGTGTGTATTCATGCTTTAATTATACCCTCTCCCTTGAAAAACTGCAATGAAAAAACGCCCCGAGGGGCGCATTTTTGTAGCTGGATCTTAGAGGGGGAAGGTGCCAATGAAACTCCAACCCTGCTCCGGTGCCTTGGGCTCAAGAGTCCACTTGCCCCGGAAGCCCTCCAGGTGCATGAGGAGTTCGAAGTAGCACATCATGACGCCGATGTCGGTGCGATTGGATTCCAGATCATTTCCCGGCACCATGTACAGTTCCACGTGGTCGTCTCTGAGAATGAAGCGCCAGGGCTGGTCGTTTTTAAAGCTGGGGGCGAAGCGCACGGAGGAGAAGACCTCGAAGAGGCCCCGCTGTTCCAAAAGGTCCATGCTGGCGGGGGTGTCCCGATACTCGTTGAAGACGAATTCCTTCACGGCCATTTTGGGGCTGGCGGAGGTTTCGGAGAAGACCTTGTCCTCGGCACCGTGGCCCACGGCCAGAATATTGTCCACGTAGTTGCCAAACTCACCGAAGAGCTCCTTGCGCTTGTTGTCGTCCACTTTGGAGACGGTGATATAGCAGGTGTCCAGGCCCTTTTCCACCAGCTCGGTGTTGAGGCGCTCCAGATAGTAGCCCTTGCGGATGGTGCTCAGCTCGTCGTTGTTTCTCAGCTCCACGGCAATGTAGTGGGGGGCTTCAATCATCACGCCGGCGTACCCTGCCAGGCCATCCAGGCCCTTGGCAATGAGATTGCCGTTTTCAAAGAGGTGAAAATTGAGTTCATCGGTATTTTCTTCCCCTTCGATGTCGCCGACCTTGTCACGGATGAAGGCCAGGGCGTCCTGACCCAGAGCTTGCTCCTTGTAGATGCGCACCGATTTCCGTTTTTGCAAAAATTTTGTCATTACCATATTGATAGCCTCCTATGCGAAAAAAGCAAACTGTCCCAGCCAAAGGTACAACACTTTGTGAACGAAGATGCTCACCACAAAGCCGAGAATGATTCCTGCCAAAACATCCGTAGGATAGTGGACGGCCAGATAGATCCTGGAGATCCCCACCAGTAGGGCCAGGGTCATGAGGATCCATGCCAGCGGGGGGAAGTACAGGGAAAAGGTGGTGGCCAGTGTGAATGCTGCGGTGGTGTGCCCCGAAGGAAAGGAGTAGTCCCTCATTTTAATATTGAAAGTATTGAGATTCTCCCGAATCCAATAGGGCCGGGCCCGACCAAAGAGCCTTTTGATGAGATGAGCGATTCCCGTTGCCAAAATCAGACTCACCGCCGCTTCCCTGGCTTCCCTGCCCAACAGGGGCCGGGCAAAGAAAAACAGGAACACCGCCACAAGGCCCAATACAAAGGGGGATGCGACATTGGTATATATGTAGAAAAAACGGTCCAGAACCGGATGGCTCCAGCGATCGTTGATCCAATGTATCAGTGTGTCATCCAACTTTTTAAAAAATGTACGCATGCTCACCATCCTATGGGCTCTGATTTTATTATAACGGTTCTGGAGACTTTGACAAGACCATTACAAATTGTTTTTGATATACTCACCGTGGAGGTGGAATGTGAAATTAACGGAAGAACAAATGAGGGCCCGGGACCACAGAGAGGGCCCCGCCCTGGTACTGGCAGTGCCGGGAAGTGGCAAGACCACCCTCCTCTTGGAGCGCAATCACAGCCTCATTGAGGAGGGAGTGGATCCCAAGAGGATCCTCAATATCACCTTTTCCAAGGCGGCCGCCGTGGACATGAGGGCCCGCTATGAGCAGCGGCACCCCCGGGAGGGCCTCCCCTCCTTTGGCACCATCCACGGCTTTTGCTACTCCATTGTGAGAAATCACCAGCGGATGACGGGGATCCCCTACAGCCTCATTGAGGGGGGAAAAGTGAGCAAGTACCGGATCTTAAAGGAGATCTACGCCCACCACTACAAGAGCCAGCCCCAGGAGGAGCAGCTGGACGGCCTCCTCCGGGAAATGGGCCTGGTGAAAAACCGCCTCCTGGACCCGGAGTCCTTTGCCCAGGGGCGGGAGTGCACCACCCGGCTCTTTCTGCCCATCTACCGGGACTATGAGGCCTACAAGGAAAAACACCGCTATATGGACTTCGACGACATGCTCCTCATGGCCCGGAAGCTCCTCCTAGAGGAAAAAAAACTCCTGAGGGCCGTCTCCAACACCTACGACTACATTCAGCTGGATGAGGGCCAGGACACCTCCCTGGTGCAGATGGACATCATTCGCCGGGTGGCCCATCCCAAAGACAATCTCATGGTGGTGGCCGACGACGACCAGAGCATCTACCGCTTTCGGGGGGCCGATCCCAGCCTCCTCTTCGCCCTGGAGGAGCAGTATCCCCAGCTGAAAAAGTACATTCTGAGCCGGAGCTTTCGCTCCACACCCACCATTATACGCCTTAGCAATGCCTTTATCTCGGCCAATGAGCATCGATTCCAGAAAAAGATGGTTCCCACCCGCAGAGAGAGCCTCCCCATTAAGTGGATTCAGCCCCGGGAGTTGGAGGGCCAGTACCGACTGGTGGAGGAATTGGTAAAGGACGGCAGGGAAACGGCCATCCTCTATCGCAATCACATTTCGGCCCTGGGCCTGGTGGATCTCTTTGAGGCCAAGGACATCCCCTTCACCCTCCGGGATGCCAAACTGAGCCTCACCCACCACTGGGCCCTCAAGGACTTAAGGGCCATCTATGAATTTGCCCAGAACCCCTACGACCGGGAGCTCTTCCGGCAGATCTACTACAAGATTCAGACCTTCGTCTCCAGGGAGCAGATTGAAAAACTCATGGCCTCCCCGGCCACGGGTCAGGTGCTGGAGGAGCTCTCCAAGGGGCCCGTCCCCGACTACCAAAAGAAAAATCTCCGGAGGATTCAAAACACCCTCCACTATCTCAGGGAGCTCCCCTTTGCCAAGGTCATCCCCACCATTGAAGAGGACCTGGACTACAGGCGCTATATCGAAAACCACGCCAAGACCTTTGGCTCCTCTGAGACGGCCACCCTTAGGATCCTCTACTACTACAAGCGCATTGCCAAGTCCACCAAAGATCCCGAGCTCTTTTTGGGCCGCTTAAAGGCCCTGGAGCACCTCCTCCGCCAGGGGGGAGATCCCGGGGCCCCGGTGATCCTCTCCACCTTCCACGGCAGCAAGGGCCTGGAGTTTGACCGGGTGATCTTGGTGGATGTCACCGGGGACATCATCCCCTCCCCCTCCGGGGGGAATCTCTCCCCTCAGGAGGAGAAGATGAGGGAGGAGGACGAGCGGCGGCTCTTCTATGTGGCCATGACTCGGGCGAAAAATGAGCTCATCTTCATCGCCCCCAGGGCCATTAACGGCGGCCCCGTGGCCCCCAGCCCCTATTTCACCGCCACCAAGGACCACTACTTTCAGAAGAAAATCTACCGGAGGACCGAGGAGAAGAGGCGGTAAAAATTCCCGTGGGCAATTTTCTCCATCTCCCCCTCGTAAAAGCCCATGGCCCTCATTCCCTCCAAAAGCCGGGGAATCTGGGACTCCCGGTAGAGGTCTACAGCCGAGGGAAAGCCCTTCTCCCCGGGGAGGATGCCCCGGTACTCCTCCAAAAAGGCGGTGAAGTCGAAGCCCAGGCCCACATGGTCCACCCCCAAAAGATTGACGGTGTAGTCCAAATGGCGGAAAAAGCCCTCCAGGCTCCGCTCCCCTTCACTCTCTCCCAAAAAGCTGCCAATGGAATTGAGGCCCACCACGCCGCCGGTGTCCGCCACGGCCTTTAGAAGGTCATCCGGGAGATTCCTCGCCACCTCCCGGAGGGCCCGGGGATTGGAGTGGGAGGCAATGACGGGGCCGTGGACGGAGCGGAGGACCTCGCCGGTGCTCCGGTCGTTGAGGTGGCTCACATCCACCACAATCCCCAGCTCCTCCATAGTGGCCAGGGCCCGGCGCCCCTCGGGGGTGAGGCCCCCCTCCCGGTCGGGGACTGCGGCCCCTGCGGCGAAGATATTTTTCTCATTCCAGGTGAGGCTCCCGTGGGCCAAATGGAGCTCCTCCTTCCACTGATAGAGCTCCTCGGCCCCGGAAAGGCCCCGCATGCCCTCCATGCCCACCAAAATCTTGGGTCCCTCCGCCGAAAGGTCCTCCCGGCTTTTCACATGGGTGATCCAGTGTGCATTCTCCCCGAGGGAGCGGGCCACGGTCTTTCCCATCTCCCGGAGGTAGTCCCGGGGATCCTCCGCATGCTCATCGGTGTAGAGGACCAGGACGGCAGCATCCACCTCGCCCTCTTTAAAGTCCTCCCGAAACTCCTCCAGACTGTCCCCCCGTCCCAGGAGTCGATCCTCGTGGACTTTGAGAAAAATATCCGAGTGACCATTAAAAACTTTCATGGCAACCTCCCTTTCTTCCTCTATTCTCTTAAATTTACAATCTCTGTGCAAGAACAATGGTGGGGATTTGGCGCTTCCCCTCCCCGGCACAAACTGCCAATACCATAAAGACCCCCAAAAGCTGGATTTCAGGGCCAGATTTTGGGGGTCTTTGTCGTTCACAGTATTTTTTAATTTGCTTGGGTGGGGTGGGTCTGCTTGAAGCGAATGGCCTTTTGGATCTCTCCCACCACCAGGGGGATGAAGGAGGATACCAAAACGATGAGCCAGTCCTGCACGCCCAAATCCACCAAGTGGAAGAGTTCTTCCAGGAAGGGCACATAGAGGACCACCAAGAGCAGGAACATGCTGAAGAGCACCGCTTGGATGAGGCGCTTATTGGTGAAGAAGCCCAGTTTCCAGAGGGTGTCGTCCAAGCTCCGGCTGGAGAAGGAGCGGAAGAGCTCCGAGAGGACCAGGGTGGTGAAGGCCATGGTCCGGGAGTAAATGAGTCCCTCTCCGGTGTCCCCGTGGGTCCTCAGGGCGTAGATGTAGACCCCCAGGGTGGCCACGGTGATGAAGACCGACTGAATAATCAAGGTGATGGTGACCTTCCGGTCCAAAATGGGTTCCTTGGGATCCCGGGGAGGCTCGATCATGGTCTCCTCTTCCCCCTTTTCCACGCCCAGAGCCAGGGCGGGGAAGGAGTCGGTGATGAGATTGAGCCACAGGAGTTGAATGGGCAGGAAGGGAGAGGGCAGATTGAGGAGAATGGAAAGCAGCACAATGAGCACTTCCCCAATATTACAGCTCAACAGGAAGGTGACGAATTTCTTGATATTGGCATAGATGATTCGTCCCTCTTCCACGGCCCCCACAATGGTGGCGAAGTTGTCGTCGGTGAGGATGACTTCCGCCGTGTTTTTGGCAACGTCCGTACCGGTGATTCCCATGGCAATGCCGATGTCGGCCTTTTTCAGGGCCGGGGCGTCGTTGACCCCGTCCCCGGTCATGGCGGCAATTTCCCCATTGTCCTTGAGGGCGGTGACAATTTGCACCTTGTTTTCAGGGCTCACCCGGGCAAAGACTCGGGTGTGCTTGACGATCTCTTGAATCTCCTCGGGGCTCTTGTCGTTGAGATAGGAGCCCATGACGGCGTCCTCCCCGTCCTGGAGAATTCCCAGATCCAGGGCGATGGCCTTGGCCGTCTCCAAATAGTCCCCGGTGATCATCACGGGGACAATCCCCGCCTGACGACACTGGACAATGGCATCCTTCACCTCGGGGCGAGCGGGGTCGATCATCCCCGTGAGGCCCACAAAGACCATCTCCCGCTCCACGGTTTCCGTGGTGAGTTCTGGGGGCATGGCATCGAAACTGCGGTAGCTGAAGGCCAAGACCCGGAGGGCCTGCTGGGCATAGGCGGTGTTTTGAGCCAGGACCTTTTCCTTGAGCTCGGGGGTGAATTCCACTTCCTCCCCGTCCATGAGGACCTTGGAGCAGTGGGAGATGATGACATCGGGTGCCCCCTTGGTGAGGGAGGTGATCTTCCCGTGGATGCCCTCGTGGAAGGTGGTCATCATCTTCCGGTCGCTGTCAAAGGGAATCTCCTCCAAGCGGGGATACTGCTTTTGCGCTCCATCCTGATCAATGGCCTCTTTGGCGGCCATGGTCACCAGGGCCCCCTCGGTGGGGTCTCCGATAATGGAGTAGTTGCCATTTTCCTCCAAGAGTTCCGCGTCATTGACCAGAGTGGCAATGCGGAGGAGATCCTCCAGGCCGGGGACATCCTCGGGGCCCACATCGGCCCCATCCAGGGTGACACTCCCCTGGGGACTGTAGCCCGTTCCGGAGACTTTCAGTTCCCTCCCGGGGAGGTAGATGTCGGTGACGGTCATCTCATTTTGGGTGAGGGTACCGGTTTTGTCGGAGCAGATGAACGTGGTGGTCCCCAGGGTTTCCACCGCCAAGAGCTTCTTTACAATGGCATTGCGCTTGGCCATATTCTGCATGCCCATGGACAGGACAATGGTGACAATGGCCGGCAGCCCCTCGGGAATGGCCGCCACTGCCAGGGAAATGGCCGTGAGGAACATGGAGAGGGTCTCTCTGCCGTAGAGCTTGCCCACAAAGAAGACCACGGCGCAGACCACCACCACAATGATCCCCAGGACTTTGGAGAGGCCCGCCAGTTTTTTCTGGAGGGGGGTCTGCTCCTCATCCATGGTGCTGAGGGACTGGGCAATCTTTCCGATCTCCGTCTCCTGTCCCGTCTCGGTGACAATGCCCTTGCCGTGACCATAAGTAACAATGGTGGCGGAGTAGCCGTAGTTTTTCCGGTCCCCGATACCTTCGGCTTGGTCGTACTGGGCGTCGTAGCGCTTTTCCACGGGCACGGACTCCCCAGTGAGGGAGGACTCGTCGATTTTCAGATTGCTGGACTCAATGAGTCGCAAATCCGCCGGGACAATGTCCCCAGTTTCCAAGACCACCAGGTCCCCGGGGACCAGGGCCACACTGTCGATTTCCTTCTTCCTCCCGTCTCGGAGGACCTTGACGGTGGGCGAGGACATCTTCTTCAAAGCGGCAATGGACTCCTCCGCCTTCCCCTCCTGCACAATGGAGAGAATGGCATTGATGAGCACAATTGCCAGGATGATAATGGCGTCCAGCCGCTCCCCAACGTAGCCGGAGATGGCGGCTGCAATGAGCAAGATGATGATCATGGGATCCATAAATTGCTCGATGACTTTCTTGATAAACGGTTTTTTCTCATCGTGGGCCAACTCATTGGGTCCATACTGAGACAGACGCTCCTCCGCCACCTGGGTGCTGAGGCCCTTAGCGGTATCCGTCTCCAGCTCCTGGACCACGGCTTCCACGGATTTCTGATACCAGTCCTTATTTTCCGGTACGGCCATGATTCCTCCTTCACAAAAAAAGACTTTTGCCCCTAGGGCAAAAGTCTCACAAGCCAAAATGGCATTTCAGCCGGGGCATCCGTATTGACGACTGAAATTTTGTTGTTACTCCCTTTTGTACTGAACCATTGTATCACTGGGGATTTTCCCCCGTCAAATTATTTTGCCACCTCAATTTTGGCTTTTCCGCCCATGTACATCCTCAGAGGCTCGGGAATGTAGACGGAGCCGTCCTCTTGGAGGTGGTTCTCCAGGAAAGCGATGAGCATCCGGGGAGGTGCCACAACGGTGTTGTTTAGGGTGTGGGGAAGATAGAGTTTTCCGTCCTCACCGCGGACCCGAATTTGGAGCCTACGGGCCTGGGCATCCCCCAAATTGGAGCAGCTGCCCACTTCAAAATATTTATTTTGACGGGGGCTGAAGGCCTCCACATCCACACTCTTCACCTTGAGATCCGCCAGGTCGCCACTGCAGCACTCCAGGGTCCGGACGGGAATTTCCAGACTCCGGAAAAATTCCACGGTGTTCTTCCACAGCTCGTCGTAGTAGCCCATGGACTCCTCGGGACGGCAGATGATGACCATCTCCTGCTTTTCAAATTGGTGAACCCGGTAGAGGCCCCGCTCTTCGATGCCGTGGGCGCCCACTTCCTTCCGGAAACAGGGGCTGTAGCTGGTGAGCTTCAAGGGGAGGCGCTCCTCTTCCGTAATGGAGTCGATGAATTTGCCGATCATGGAGTGCTCACTGGTGCCAATGAGATAGAGGTCCTCTCCCTCGATCTTGTACATCATGTTTTCCATTTCATCGAAGCTCATGACCCCGGTGACCACATTGCTGCGAATCATATAGGGGGGAATGTGATAGACATAGCCCTTGTCGATCATAAAGTCCCGGGCGTAGCTCAAAATGGCGGAGTGGAGACGGGCCACATCCCCCACCAGATAGTAGAAGCCATTGCCGGAGGTGTCCCGGGCGCTGTCCATGTCCACCCCGGAAAGGCGCTCCATGATCTCCACGTGATAGGGGACCTCGTAGTCGGGAATAATGGGCTCGCCAAAGCGCTCCCGCTCCACATTTTCGCTGTCATCCTTGCCAATGGGCACGGAGTCGTCCATGATTTGGGGAATGGTGAGCATGATCTCCCGAATTCGGGCGCTCTTTTCCCCCTCGGTGGCTTCCAAAGCCTCAATCTCATCGTTGATGGCCTTCACCCGCTCCTTGGCGGCCTCCCCCTCTTCCCTCTTGCCCTGGGCCATGAGGGCGCCGATTTCCTTGGAGACTTTGTTCTTCTCACTTCTCAGCTCGTCTCCACGGGTTTTGGCCCGACGATTTTCTTCATCGAGAACGAGAACCTCGTCCACCAGGGGGAGCTTCTCATCTTGAAATTTTTTCCGAATGTTTTCCTTTACCAGTTCCGGATTTTCCCTTATGAGTCTGATGTCAATCATTTTTTCCTCCCAAATAAAAAACGGCCCATCTCATCCCATGGGACGAGACAGGCCCGCGTTGCCACCCAAGTTAGCAGAAAACTGCTCCCTCAATTCCAATTGACTCCAAGGCGGATTCCCCTGTTCCCACCATCTGCTTTCACCCACCGCAGACTCTCTATTGGCTTTTCCAGGGTACTATTCCTCTTCAACGTCTGTGAATTTTCTTTTCTTTATTGTACGAAAGTATGGGGAAAAGGTCAAGCTACTCTTCATCACTTTCCTCGGGGACAATGTCCACTTGCACCCCGGTGATGCGATTGTCCTTCACCCCCAGCTCCGTGAGGAGGATGTGATCGTTGTAGGAGACGGAGTAGCGCTTCTTGTCCTCCTCCTCGGGAATGAAGCCCAGCTGCTCAATGAAAAGCCCCGAAATGGTCTCGTGATTGTCGCTGTTGAGGTCCAGATTCAGCTGGTCGTTGACATCGTCAATTTCCATATAGCCGTCGAGAATATAGCGGTAGGGCCCCACCTGGCGGATGGGCTCCACGTCCTCGTCGAACTCATCCTCGATTTCCCCCACGATCTCCTCCACAATGTCCTCCATGGTCACCATGCCGGAGAAGCCCCCGTACTCGTCAATGAGAATGGCCACATAGTTACGGGTGGTTTGAAGCTCGGTGAGGAGCTTGTCCACATTTTTGGTCTCGGGGACAAAGTAGGGCTCCTTCATCACCTTGTCCAGCTCCAGGGATTTAAAGTCGTTTTTGAAGTACTCCACAAAGATGTCCTTGATGTAGACGGTGCCCACCACATTGTCCAAACTGTCCCGGTACACCGGGGCCCGGCTGAAGCCGCTGTTTAAGAGCTCCTCCACCCACTCGGTGCCAAAGTCGTCGTAGTCCAGCATGAAGATATTGGTCCGAGGGGTCATGATCTCATAGGCCAGCTTGTCGTCAAAGTCCATGATATTGACCATCATCTCTTCCCCGGTGGCATTGATGACCCCGTGCTCCTGGCCCACCTTGAGATAGGTGCGGATCTCCTCCTCGGAGATGGACTTTTCCACATCCCGGGAGTAATTCCCCGTGAGGAGGAGGAAGAGATTGGTGGCCTTGGCCTGAAACCACACCACGGGGGTGAAGAGTTTGGAGAAGAAAGTCACCGGCCCCGCCAGAGTGAGGGCCGTCTCGTGGGCCCGCTGAAGGGCCATCCTCTTGGGAATGTGCTCCCCAAAGAGGAGGATCAAGAGGCTGAAGAGGAGGACAATGATGGCAAAGCTAAACTCATAGGGATAGGGGAGCTTTCCCGTCAGAAAAATCCCCAGGGGCCTCACCAGGGTGCGAACGGAGACCCCCGCCGCCAAAAAGCCCGTCAAGGTGGAGCCCACCTCCATCACCGAGAGAAAGTGGGCCTGGTTTTCCCTGAGACGGAGGGCCTGCTTGGCCCTCCGGTCCCCCTCCTCGGCAAATTCCTTGAGCTTGCCGGAGGAGGCCCGCAAGATCCCCATTTCCGATAGAGAGAAAAAACCATTGAGCACAATCAACACCAGAATTAAGGCAAGGTCCAGCCAAAGCTGCCCACCGGGAACGTCCATAGGTACCTCCATTTCGTTATTCTTTATTATAACGAAAAATTTTCCCCGTGCACAAGAAAGCTCCCTAAATTTGTTCCCATTCCTTTAAATGGAGTCCATGAGCTCCAATGTGGTGTCGATGTGCTCCCTCCCCTGGGGGGGACAGCCCAAGACCACCACAATGTACTCCCCCTGGCCCTTGCGCCACAGACTCCCCCAACACTGGCCCGAGGCCTCGGTGAAGCCGCTCTTGCCCCCTAAGAGGGTGAGCTGCCCCAGCTCCTCTCCCTCCACGGCCCCCAGTACCGTGCTGGTGAGGACAATCCCCTCGGGGTGATCCAGAGTCCTTGTGGTCTGATAATTCTTGGTGGTGATGAGGGCCCGGAAATCCCCATCGGCCAGGGCCCTGGCCATAATTTGCGCATACAAAAAAGAGCCCCTGAGGGGCTCTCTTTGTAAGATCAATTATTCAACAATTTCAGTTACCACGCCGGATGCTACGGTGCGGCCACCTTCGCGGATGGCGAAGCGGAGTCCTTCGTCCATGGCGATGGGGGTGATGAGGTCTACTTCAAAGGTGGCGTTGTCGCCGGGCATAACCATTTCCACGCCTTCGGGCAGTTTGATATTGCCGGTAACGTCGGTGGTACGGAAGTAGAACTGGGGACGGTAGCCGTTGAAGAAGGGGGTGTGACGGCCACCTTCCTCTTTGCTCAGTACGTAAACTTCGCCCTTGAATTTGGTGTGGGGGTGAATGGAGCCGGGAGCTGCCAGTACTTGGCCCCGCTCAATTTCGTCCCGCTGTACACCACGGAGGAGCAGACCAATGTTGTCACCAGCTTGGGCTTGGTCCAGTTGCTTTTTGAACATTTCCACCCCGGTTACAACGACGGTGCGCTTTTCTTCGGTGAGACCCACGATTTCCACGTTGTCGCCAACCTTTACCAGACCGCGCTCTACACGACCGGTAGCTACGGTACCACGACCGGTAATGGAGAAGATGTCCTCTACGGGCATCAGGAAGGGGTGGTCTACGTCGCGAACGGGCTCTTCAATCCAAGCGTCCACTTCTTCCATGAGCTTGAGGATCTTGTCGCCCCACTCCCCTTCGGGATCTTCCAGGGCCTTGAGGGCGGAACCTACTACGATGGGGGTGTTGTCGCCATCGAAGTCGTATTCGCTCAAGAGATCGCGAACTTCCATTTCAACCAATTCGATGAGCTCTTCGTCGTCCACTTGGTCTTCCTTGTTGAGGAATACGGCGATCTTGGGCACACCTACTTGACGGGACAGGAGAATGTGTTCCCGAGTTTGGGGCATGGGACCGTCGGCTGCGGATACCACCAGGATGGCGCCGTCCATTTGAGCGGCACCGGTGATCATGTTCTTTACATAGTCGGCGTGTCCGGGGCAGTCCACGTGAGCGTAGTGACGGTTGGCAGTTTCATATTCCACGTGGGAGGTGGAAATGGTGATGCCGCGCTCCCGCTCTTCGGGGGCCTTGTCGATGTGGGCGTAGTCCACGAATTCACCACTACCGAACTTTTTGTTCAGTACCAAGGTGATGGCAGCGGTGAGGGTGGTCTTACCGTGGTCAACGTGGCCAATGGTACCAATGTTGACGTGGGGCTTATTTCTTTCAAATTTTGCTTTTGCCATGAGTCTCCTCCTGAATCATTGAATGTAAACTATTTGTATCTTACCTGAATTCGCCAATTTGTGCAAGATTTTACAGACCAACCACAATCCCCCCCACATTGGCGTAGGAACTGGAGAGGCCCTTGGTTTGGATGATGTTGATCTTGGGGATTTTGTCCCCGATTTTCTCCACCACTTTCTTCTTCAAAAACTCGGCGTCGGCCTGGGCCCCGGCGTGGGTGATGGTGAGAAATTCCACACTGCGGCCCTCCAATTCCTTGACAATTTGACCGGCCAGTTTCACCAGGCCCCGCTTGAAGCCCCGGTTGATCTGGAAGAGCTCAATCTCCCCGTCCTTCTCCGTCATAATGGGATTGATATTCAGGGCCTTGAGGGCGAAGCCCGCCGTCTTGGGGATGCGGCCGTTTTTCACCAAATTGCTCATATCGTGGAGGATGAAGTAGGTGCTCTGCTCTTCGATGTAGTTTTGGATTTTCTCCAGGATTTCCTCCGTGGCCAGGCCCCCCTTCACCAGTTCATAGAGCTTGAGGACCACATTGGTCTGGCCGGCCGAGGCGGTCTTGGAGTCGATGACGAAAATTTTTCGCTGGGGAAATTTCTCCAGGAGCTTTTCAGCGGCCAGTTTGGCGGCATTGTAGGAGCCGGAGAGTTTGCTGGTGATGGTGACAATGAACACCGTTTCCTCCCCCTCCCCCACGCTCTTTTCGTAGTCCAGAGGGGAGGGACAGGCCGTCCTCACGGGATTGGGACTGGCGGTCATGTGCTGGTAGAGGGTCTCGAGATTCAAGTCCCAGTTGTCCACATACTCCTCCTGGTCCAAATCGATTTTAAAGGGAATGTAGGTGAGCCCCATGGCCTCCTGCATCTCCGGGGTGAAATCGGCCCCGGTGTCGGAAATAATTTTGTACCCCATTAAGCTAGTTCCTCCTCAATGTACTGGGCCAATTTCTCGGCTTCCCTGCGCAACACTTCCTCATTCTCCCCCTCCAGCATCACCCGGACCAAAGGCTCCGTTCCCGAAGGGCGAATGAGAACTCGACCCGTGCCCTCAAATTTGGCCTCCATTTTGCGGATGGCCTCCTGGATGCCCCCATGGTGATTGTAGTCGTGCTTTTTGCCATTGGCCACCTTGGCATTGACCAGAACCTGGGGATAGCTGGTCATCATTTGATTGAGGGCGCTCATGGACATGCCCGTGCGGTCCAGGACCTCCAGGAGGTGGAGGCCCGTGGCCAGGCCGTCCCCGGTGGTATTGTACTGGCTGAAGATGATGTGGCCCGACTGCTCGCCCCCCAGGACATAGCCCTCCCTACGCATGGCCTCCAGGACATAGCGGTCCCCCACTTTGGTCTTCACCAGCTTCATGCCGTGCTTTTGGGCAAATTCGTCCAGGCCAATATTGCTCATTACCGTGCCCACAATGGTGTCCTTGGCCAAGAGGCCCTGGCTCTTTAAGTGGTGGGCGGTAATGGCGAGGATGTGGTCGCCATCCACCACCTCTCCCAGTTCGTCCACGGCCACAATGCGGTCGGCATCGCCGTCAAAGGAAAAGCCCACCTGGGCCCCGTGCTCCTTCACCAGGGCCCGAATGACCTCGGGGTGGGTGGAGCCGCAGCCGTCGTTGATATTGCAGCCATTGGGCGATGCTGAGGTGACAATGACCTCCGTGGCAAAGGCCTCGAGGACCTCCCCTGCAATTTCAGAGAGGGCCCCATTGGCGCAGTCCACCACCACCTTGAGCTCTCGCCTGCCGGTGGAAAAGCCCTTGAGATAGTCCATATAGTCCACCACTCCGGGAAAATCGTGGCGGATTCTCCCCACGGCTTTTCCCTGGGCCAGGTGGGGCTTAAATTCCGGATCCAAAATCATGGCCTCCAGGACCTCCTCCGCCTCGTCGGGGAGTTTGTAGCCGGTGGCGTCAAAAATTTTAATGCCATTGTAGGGATAGGGATTGTGGGAGGCGGAGACCACAATCCCCGCCGCTGCCTCGTACTTCCGGACCAAATAGGCCACCGCCGGAGTGGGCAGCACCCCCAAATCCACCACATCCACCCCCACACTGGTGAGGCCGTGGATGAGGCCCGATGCAATCATCTCCCCGGAGATCCGGGTGTCCCTTCCAATGAGGACAAAGGGGCGGTCCGACTGCTTGATATAGACCCCGCAGGCCTGGCCGGTGCGAAAGCTCACTTCCGGGGTGAGCTCCTCATTGGCAAGGCCCCGAATGCCATCGGTGCCGAAGAGCTTCTGTCTTTTTGTATGATCTGTTGACATGTTATCACGTCCATTTTTATTTATTTTTGAAGGGGCGACCCCTGAAGAGGGCCCCGTAATCTGCTAAAAGGTCAAAATTGGGTGAATATATTATACCAAAAATCTAGAGCCCCTTCCACTGAAGGGCCAGGGCGGTGAGATGCTCCCTGGTGTTTTTTTCGGGCTCTCCCGTGGCAATGTCCTGGAGCTTGGCCAGGACCCTGCCCATCTCGGGACCCTGGCGGTAGCCCATGTCCAGAAGGTCCCTGCCGGAAATAGCGAGCTTCTTGGGCCTGTGGGCATCCTCTCTCATGAGGGCCACAATCCGCCGCTCCCGCTCCTCCAAGAGGGAGATGTCCCGGTCCTCTCTGGTGCAGGCCATGTCCGCCTTTAAAAGGGCGTAGAGATCCAAGATGTGCTCCTCCCCCACCCGGCGAATCTGCCGCCGCAGGGCCTTGTCGGTCATCACCGGGGCCACCTTCATGTGCTCCTCAATGTAGAGCTGCACCTCCCGGGTGAAGTCCTTGGCGTGGCGGAGGAGTTTCAGGGCCTCCCCCGCCACTGCTGCCCCCTCCGTGTCGTGGCCAAAAAAGTGGCCCCTGCCCGTTTCGGGATCCACGGAGAGGGTCTGGGGCTTGGCCACATCGTGGAAGAGGGCCGCGTAGCGGAGGGGGAGTTTGGCCGGCACGTGGTCCACCACACAGGCGATGTGCCAGAAGAGGGTCTTGTCGTGATAGGGGGTCATCTGATCGAAGTCCACCGTGGCCACCAGGGAGGGGAGGACCTCCTCCAGAATGTGGAGCTCTGCCATCTCCGTGAGGACCCGAGAGGGCCGCTCTTGGAGGAGGATGCGATCCAGCTCGTCCCGGACCCGCTCCCGGGAGAGGCCCCGGAGGACGGCCCGGTCCTCCTCCATGGCCCGCCGAGTCTGCTCCTCCAGTTCAAAATTCAGCTGCCCCATAAAGCGCAGGGCCCTTAGGATCCTCAGGGCGTCCTCGGAAAATCTCCGGTGGGGATCTCCCACCGTGGTGATGACGGCCCGCTCAATGTCCCTCCGGCCCCCGAAGGGGTCCACCAGTCCCTCCTCTGGGTGATAGGCCATGGCATTGATGGTGAAGTCCCGCCGGGCCAGGTCCTCCCGGAGATTTGGGGTGAAGGCCACCTCCGTGGGCCTCCGGTGGTCCTCATAGCTGCCGTCCACTCGAAAGGTGGTGATCTCGTAGGTCCCCTGGGAGAGGACCACCCCTATGGTGCCAAATTTTTTCCCCACGGTGAATAATTTTTTGTCGGAAAACAGTGCCTCTATCTCCTGGGGCAGGAGGGGGGTGGTGAGATCGTAGTCGTGGGGGAGGCGCCCCATGACGGCATCCCGGACGCAGCCCCCCACCAAATAGGCCCGGGAGCCCACGGATTCAAAGCGCGAAAATATTTCCAGTAGATCGTCGTTTAGTTTCACAGCCGTCCCCCTTTTCCCTTAAATTATACCACGTTGGGGGGTGGCTTCTCTCTTCCCCGGCCCATGAAAGCCCTTCCAGTGCTATAATGAAGGAAAGGAGGGCCCATGAAAAACAGATTCTTTACCCCAGATCAAATTTCCGTCTCCCAATTGGGCTTTGGCTGTATGCGTCTGCCCGTGGTCCAAGGAGACAATGCCGTCATTGATGAGGCGGCCGCCGGAGATCTCCTCCGAACGGCCATCGCCGGGGGCGTCAATTACATCGACACCGCCTATCCCTATCACGGGGGCAACTCGGAGGATTTTGTCGGACGATTCCTCCAGGAGGAGGGCCTCAGGGAGGATGTGTATCTGGCCACCAAGTGCCCCGTGTGGCTGGCAGAAAAGCCCGGGGACTTCCACCAGCTTTTGGAAAGACAGCTTAAGCGGCTGAAGACCTCCTGGGTGGACTTCTATCTCCTCCACGCCCTGGACCGCCACCGCTGGAAGAAGATCCAAGAGCTGGGGGTCTTCGACGATATGGCCCGGGCCAAGGAGGAGGGGAAGATCAAGTACCTGGGCTTTTCCTTCCACGACGACTACGACGTCTTTGAGGAGATCCTCAATGCCCACCCCTGGGACTTCTGCCAGATTCAGCTCAACTACATGGACATCCACCACCAGGCGGGTCTCAGGGGCCTGGAGCTCGCCCACGAGAAGGGCATCTCCGTGGTGATTATGGAGCCGGTGAAAGGGGGCAAACTCGCCTATCCCCCCGTGGAAATTCGGGAGCTCTTCGGGAAGTATCCCCAGCACTCCCCCGCCACCCTGGCCCTCTCCTGGCTGTGGAACCGCCCCGAGGTCTCCGTGGTCCTCAGTGGCATGAGCAATATGAGCCAGGTGGAGGACAATCTCAGGGCCGCGGACTACTGGGAGGCGGGGGACCACCACCGGGAACTGGCAGAGACCTTCCGAGAGGCCAAGGAGATCTACGACCAGAGGATTCGCGTGGGCTGCACCAATTGCAAGTACTGCCTCCCCTGTCCCCAGGGGGTGGAGATCCCCGAAATCTTCAGCCAGTACAACAATCTCTATGTCTACGAGGAAAAGGCCAATGGCCTTCGCTATCAAAGACTCTCGGAGGAGGGCCACGGTCAGGATCAGTGCATCGCCTGCGGGGCCTGCGAGGGGGTCTGCCCCCAACATCTGCCCATTATAGACCAGCTGAAAAATGCCCACGCCGCCCTGACGGCCCAGACACAGGAAAGGATCTAAAATGAAAAAAATCTCACTGACTCTGGCCCTCGCCGCCCTCCTCTTGGTGGGCTGTGGCCAGGGGGAAACCCCGGCCCCAGGGGAAAATGAAGGGAACAAGGCCCCTGCCGCTACGGAGACCGAGGGGGAAAAGGACAAGGCCCAAGGGGAGGCCCCCGAGGACGAAGAGAAGCCCGAGGAGGAAAATAAGGAAGAGAGCAACGAGGAGGAAAAGGCCCCCGAGGAAGAGGAGAGCATCTATGTCACCGGCACGGAGGAGGAGATCCAAAGGGCCCTCATTCGCGATGCCGACTACATCTCCCTGGTGGAACTGGCCACCTCCTCCAATGGAGGCACGGAGCTGAGAATCGTTCAAAACTTCAAGGGCTCCCTCTCCAATATTGAATTCGAAGCCCCCGAGGGCCTCTCCGCCAACAACAAGTACATGATCTTCTACCACGACGGCGAGGACGGCACCATCGAGCCCGTGGACAAGAAGCACGGCATCTACCAGATCACCGGCACCGACGACCCCTTCTTCACCTCGGTACAGGAGCGCTACGCCCCCGAGGACCTGGAAAAGGCCAAAAAAGCCAAGGAAGATGAAAAAAAGGCCAAGGCCGGTGACGGCAAAGAGAACGACTAAAGTGAGAGATTTCCACGGCCAAAAGGAGGAATTATGAAAAAGCTACAACTCCTGCTCATTCTCCTGCTCCTCTGTCTCCTCCCCCAAAGGGCAGTGGCCAAGGTCACCCCTGAAGCTCAGGAGCCCAGCATCACCATCACTTTAAATGGAGAGAAAGTCCCCACCGATGTGCCCCCCATACTGAAAAACGACCGGACCCTGGTGCCCATTCGCTTCATCTCCCAGGCTTTGGACCACCCCGTCCGCTGGGACCAAAAGAGCAAGACCGTCTACATTCTGGGCCCCAATTTGGTGGAGCTCACGGTAAATGAAAAGACCATGACGGTGGATGGCAAAGCCATTCCCCTGGATGTGGCCCCCATTTTGCACCAGGACCGGACCATGGTGCCCCTGAGGGCCATCTCCGAGGCCTTCAACATCCACATTCAGTGGGACCAGCCCAGTAGGACCGTCCTCCTCATGACAGATCCCTATGGGAAACTCCCCCCGGAGGAGGCCCTCTTCCTCACCCTCCTGGAGCACAATCTCCGGGAGTACGACGGGGCCTTCCGCACCATCCTCACGGCTCAAAACGAGGGCTACGGCACCATGGAGGAGGAGCTGGACGGCGCCCAGCGGAAAATCGAGTACCTCCTCAATAGCAAGGACGCCATGGTGGTCCCCAAGGGCTACGAGGACCTCTTCCAGCTCTACCACCGGACCATCGGCTCCAGCTACGGCCTCATCAACGAGTACCGCAGGGCCTACGAAAACAGCGATGCCCAAGCCGCCGCAAGCTCCCTCTCCCGGTTCTTCTATCTCAGCTTCAATCGGGACGAGCTGAGGAGGGCTTTGGACTCCCTGGCCCTAAATGGCAACTACGAAATCAGCCAAGAGTACGAGGAATTTTCCCAGGAGAGCGAAAACCCCCTGAGCATCTTCAATGACAATCTCCTGGGGGGCCTCATGGAAAAGCTCCTGAAAAAACAATAGCAACAAAAAAAGACCCTCGAGAGAAATCTCGAGGGTTTTGCCTTGAAGGCCTCAGGCCTCCTCCGGGCGGGTCTTGATGCCAAAGAGAAAGTAGAGGATGTGGCCGAGCCAGACGATGCTGAGAACGATGACCCCCACATAGATGCCCCTGGAGCCCATGATGACAAAGCCCACGGACATCATCAGAGTCAGGGTGATCATCAGCCGAATCTTGGCCTTCCTGGTCATTCCCCTCCCCGACAGATAGTCCTCCAAATTTTCCCTGTACCACTTGGTGGAGCGGAACCAGGCCCCCAGCTTGGGGGATGCCTTGGAAAAGCTCAGAGCCGCCAGGAGAAAGAAGATAAAGGAGGGCAGCAGGGGCACTGCCGCCCCGACAATCCCCAGGCCCAGAAAGAAAAAGCCCAGGGCGCGAAAAAGATACATACGCCATTTCTTCATACTTACGACTCCTTCCTAGGAAAAATGTATACCCAAAGAAATTCACTTCCCACCCCCGGCCTGGTGTGTACCCCAAAAACTGGACATGAGATTTAGTTACTGACAAGTGGATGCT
>JAUNLK010000009.1 GCA_030535395.1 Tissierellia bacterium | reverse complement strand
GCATCCACTTGTCAGTAACTAAATCTCATGTCCAGTTTTTGGGGTACACACCAAAATGAGCCGGGGGATTTGCATTTGACGGGGCTCTGGTATTGCAAAATTGTCTAAAATCTACTAGAATATATGGAGTATTCGCTAACGTGGCTCAGTTGGTAGAGCAGCTGATTCGTAATCAGCAGGTCGGGGGTTCGAGTCCCCCCGTTAGCTCCATGTACACACAGCACATAGCCGGTGTTCCCATTTGGGCATCGACTATGTTTTTTTGTACCTTGAAGGCAAAGGGGGGGTGGATCTGCCCTTCCGTGAGAGGCCTCCGTGGTACAATAGAGGAAAAGGAGGCGCTATGAAATTTATTGGCTATCCCAAGTGCTCCACCTCCAGAAAGGCCAAGGCCTGGCTGGACGACCATCACTTGGCTTATACGGAACGTCACATTGTGGAGGAGGCCCTGAGTCAGGAGGAGCTCACCCAATTGTACCGGCAGAGCGGTCTGCCCCTGAAGCGATTTTTCAACACCAGTGGCATGAAGTACCGGGAGCTGGGCCTCAAGGACAAGCTCAAGGAGCTCAGCGAGGAGGAGCAGCTGGCCCTCCTTTCCACCGACGGCATGCTGGTGAAGCGGCCCATCCTGGTGGACGGGGAGAAGGTCCTGGTGGGCTTCAAGGAGGCCCAGTGGGCGGAGGCCCTCCTCCATGACTAGACCCTACGAACTGGGGGTGCTGGGGGGCATGGGCCCTCTGGCCACCGATGTCTTCTACCGCTTTCTCATCGACCACACCGTGGCCCACTCCGATCAGGAGCACATCAACACCCTCATCCTCTCCCATGCCTCCCTCCCGGACCGCACGGAGATCATTCGCTCAGGGCGAGGGGCGGAATTTTTGGAGGCCGTGGCGGGGGACTTTGACATCTTCAATGCCCAGCCCCTGAAGGCCATTGCCATTCCCTGCAATACCTCCCACTACTTTTACCGGGAGCTTCAGGCCATGACGGAGATCCCCATTATCAATATGGTGGAGGAGACGGTGAAGCTGGCGGCGGAGGAGGGGGCCCGGAAGCTGGTGGTTTTGGCCACCGAGGGCACCCGCTCCACCGGAGTCTATGAGGGTTACGCCGAGAAATACGGCCTGGAGGTCCTCCCCCTGGAGGAGGGCCACGACCGGGAAGTGATGGAGATCATCTACCGGGTGAAGGCGGAGAATGTGACCCGGGTGCCGCGGCTCAATGAACTCATTGATCACTATGAGGGAAGGGGCCGAGTGGTTCTCGCCTGTACGGAGCTTTCCAGTATCGACATTGGGGGGCGGGAGGTCCTGGATGCCCTGAAGGTCTTGGGCATTCGGGCCATAGAACACTGTGGGAGGAGCTACAATGGAACAAATTTTTAAGCCGGTGATTTTGGGCACGGACATCAATGCCTACGGGGTGGCCCGGTCCTTTCACCAGGCCTATGGCATCCGCTCCCTCTGCCTGGGGCGAAAGGCCCTGCGCTACACCGCCCACTCCAAAATTGTGGATGTGGAGGCCCGGGAGGACTTTGAGGAGGACGAGGTATTCCTTACGGTCCTCCGGGAGGTGGCGGCCCGCTACAGCGAACCCCTCCTCCTCATCTCCTGTGGGGACGGCTACACCTCCCTCATCACCCGTCACGAGGAGGAGCTGAGGAAGCTCTACCGCTTTAACTATATCGACGGGGCCATGCAGGAGGCACTGGAAAACAAGGAGGCCTTCTACCGAGTCTGTGAGGAATACGGCCTGCCCTATCCCAAGACCTACACCATTACTTACGAAAACAGGGAGAACTTTCAGGTGCCCTTCAACTTCCCCGTGGCCCTGAAGCCCAACGACTCCATCGCCTATCTCCACGTGGACTTCGAGGGGAAGAAGAAGGCCTATCGCCTGGACAGCGAGGAGGAACTCAGGGAGGTGGTGGCCAAGATCTACGCCACCGACTACAAGGGCGAGCTCATCCTCCAGGACTTCATCCCCGGGGACTTCTCCAAGATGTATGTTCTCAATGCCTATGTCAATACCCGGGGGAAAGTGACCATGATGTGCCTGGGCAAGTGCCTTTTGGACGAGTGCCTCCCCAAGGAGATCGGCAATTACAATGCCCTCATGACCATGGGGGACATGGACATCTACAAGAAGTACGAGAATTTTTTGCAGGACATTGGCTACCGGGGCTTTGCCAATTTCGATCTGAAATACGACGAGCGGGACGGGGAGTACAAGGTCTTTGAGATCAATATTCGCCAGGGCCGCAGCTCCTACTATATGACGGCGGGGGGCTGCAATTTCGTCACCTACTTGGTGGAGGACCTCCTGGAGGGGAAGGACCCCGAGGTCCACTACCACCACGACTCCGCCCTCTGGCTCTCGGTGGACCCCTCGGTCCTCAGAAAGTACGGGGCCAAGGAGGACCGGCCCCTCATTGAGCGGGAGCTGAAAAAGGGCTTCGCATTTACCCAGTGGTACGAAAAGGACAAGAATCTCAAGCGATATGTGGACTATATGAAGCGCAGGATCTCCACCATTCGCTACTATCCCGTCTACCAACCGGGACGCTTTGAAGGAATGTAGCTGCACCCCCGCCCACGGCGGGGTTTTTTCCAAGGAGGTGCGACGATGAAGCGTTGGGAGTGGGTTTTGCTGGCACTGATACTGGCCATTGTGGCCACGGTGGGCTACAGTTTCTACCGGCTGTACGCCCATCTCCCCAATGGGGGGCGCCTCCCCTCGCAGGAGGAGCTTGCCACGGAGCTGGACCCCTGGGAGGGGGAGGAGGAGCTGGATGTAAATGAAAAGCCCCCCTTCCCCGAGGAGTCCGGGGCCATGGATCCCGTGGAGATTCCCCCGGCCCGGGAAAATCCCCGGCCCAATGCCCCGCCCCTTCCCGAGACGGATGGGTTGGAGCTGGAGGAGGCCCCAGCGGTGGAGGACCGGGGCTTCACCATTGTCATTGACCCCGGCCATCAGCGGCGGCCCATCTCCGCCCAGGAGACCATGGCCCCCAGCTCCAGCCAGACCAAGCCCGGGGTCTCGGGAGGGGCCACGGGGACCAGTACGGGGATCCCCGAGTACGAATTCAATCTGGCCGTCTCCCAGAAACTAAAGGAGGCCCTGGAGGAGCGGGGCTACCGGGTCATTCTCACTCGAGACTCTGCCGATGTGAGCCTCACCAATCAGCAGCGGGCCCAGGTGGCCAATGATGCGGATGCCGATATCTTTTTGAGAATCCACGCCAATTCCTCCACCGACCCCTCGGTGTCGGGGCTGGAGGCCTACTATGTCTCCTCCAACAATCCCGATGTGGGCTCCACCTCTTTGGATGCAGGGGAGCTGGCAGAGGGAATGATGACGGCCCTCACCCTGGCCACTGGCGCCAAAAATCGGGGAGTCCACACCCGGGACGATCTCACCGGGAACAATTTCGCCCTCATGCCCACGGTCCTCTTGGAGCTGGGCTATATGAGCAATCCCCAGGAGGATCAAAAACTCAATGATCCCCAGTATCAGGACAAATTGGTGGAGGGGATGGTCCTGGGGGTTGAAAGTTACTTCCCCTAGGGAGCTGAAAGGGAGTGTCTATGTCCAGAGTTTGGATGGAAGTGCCGGAACACAGTGTGGAAGTGCTGTTGGAGATTCTCCACGGGGAGAAGGAGATTCGCCCCTATGAGAACTGCTCGGTGGTGGTGCCCAATCGCATCACCATGGCAACCATTAGGGAAAAATACAGGGAAAAGTACGGTGGTTTTACCGGCATAGACCTCTTCACTTTTGATGAGTTGGCGGAACGCCGCTCCCTGAGGCAGACTCAGGGGGAGGCGTTTTTGCCGTATCTGCTGAAAAACGCCGTGGAAGTGGCCGGGGGCCCCATGGGGGCCTTCCTCTCCCACAGCGACAATGTTCGGGAGCTCTTGCCCCTCTTGGAGGAGGCCAGGGAGGGGGATGAGCTCCCCTATCTCTGGGGGGAGGAGGTCTTTCCCCTGAAAAAAATCCTGGAGGAGGTGAAGGCCAATCACGGCATTGTCACCCTCCGGGACGTGTACGCCCAGGGGGCCCGGGGCGTGGGATGGGGCGGAGGCCGCCTAATTCTCTACGGCTTCTACAAGCTCAGGCCCCGGGAGTGGGCCCTCTTGGAGGATGTGAGTGAGATCACCGCCATAGTGCCCTTTGGGGGCCAGCTGGTGGAGGAGGAAATGGGCGAGAGCGCCCGGGAATTTGCCCGGGAGGGCTTTGAACTCATTCCCTTTGAGGGGGAACTCACTCCGGGAAGGCTCAGGGCCCTCCAGGGCCGGGACGGGAGTCTCGTCCTCAATGGCATCTTGAGGGAGCTCTGTGAGCTGGACGGGGAGGCCCTGGATGAGGTCTGCGTGGTCACCACCGACGGCGCCCTCCGCCGCCAGGTCATGGACCTTCTGGAGGTCTACGGCATTCCCCTGGCAAATCCCCTCCGCCACTTGGACGCCCGGGACTCCCGCCTCCTGGGGGAGCTGGGGGTGGTCCTGGGAGTCAATGACTCCCCGGCGGCCCGCCTCTCCCTGAGCCTCTTTCCCCTGACGGAGGAGGACGATGAGCTGAGGAAGATCTTCGCCCTCCGCCCCCAGGCGAGGCCGGAAGAGCTCTTGGCGGAGCTGGAGGAGGGGGAAACTTCCCTGAATGAGGAGCAGGTGAGCCTCCTCCTCCGCCACCGAGAGGCCCTGGGGAAAATTCCCTGGAAGGGGGAGAAGTTCTCGGATTTTTGCGGGAAGATGAGGGAGGCGTTGGACCGGCTGGAAGGGGAGCTCCTCCTTCCCGAGGAAGTCCCCGTACTGGCGGCCCTGGAGGAGGCCTGGGGAGAGTTTTCCCCCTTGGCTTTGGCCATGGGCCGCCTCACCGCCCAGGAATTTATGGAACTATTGATTCAGCGGGTGGAGGAGGTGCCCCACGCCGCCAGCGAACTCAGAGGGGTCACCGTCCTCTCCTGGCAGCAGGCCCTGGGGGTGGAGAAGGAGCGCATCTACATCATGAATCTCACCTCCCAGGTCCCCGCCCCGGCGGCCCACTCCTTCCGCTATCACTCCGCCATTGCCCCCCAGCTCCGGGAGCTGGGTCTCTTGGCCGACGACGATGACCGCTACGGCCATCAACTCACCACCCTGAGCTTTCTCATGGCCCACGGGAGGGAGGTGGTCCTCTGTCAGTGGGGGGACGAGGAGGACCGCTCCCTGGTCATGGCGGGCCTTTCGGGGGAGCGAATCCGGGACCACCGGCCCCTGAGGGCATCGGCGGCGGGCCTGACCGGGGAGCTGCCCCAGAGTCCCGTGCAGCTGCCGTCCGTCCACAGCCTCCAGGTGGGGGAGATCGGCAGCTATCTCCGCTGCCCCTATGCCTACTATCTGGAAAAATACGTCTTTGACCTCCTCCCCCGGGACGAGGAGGGGAGGAGGCGGATGGCCCTGGGAACGGCCTATCACAAAATCCTGGAACAGTACTATAAAAAGGGGCTCTCCCCCGAGGAGCTGCCCCCTCTGGTGGAAGGGGAATTTTCCCATATACAGGACTTTCCCTCCTGGCAGCGGGACTACTACGGCCAGAGGGCCCTGGCCCATTTGGAGGAATTTCCCCAAAAGCTTAAGAAGGAGCTGAGCTATTACCGCGTGGCCCCCGAAGCTAAGTCCTTTGAGGTGCCGGTGGAACTCACCGTGGCCGGGGTCCTCCTCCGGGGCCGAGTGGACCGACTGGACCAGTGGCCCGACGGCCGGGAGCACTTGGTGGACTACAAGAGGGGGAGCATTCCCAGCAATGGGGATCTGGAAGCCCTCCTGGAGCTCCAGCTCCCCATCTACGCCCTGGCCCGGGAGAGGGAGGGCCACCCCGTGGGGGGCCTGTCCTACTACTCCATTGAGAGGGGAACAGCCGCCACCGTCCGCCAAAAAGATCTGGTGAAGGGGAGGGCCCGGGCCTCGGATCTCTGTCCCGAGGACTGGCCCGCCTATCTCCAGGCGGTGGAAGCCCGGGTGACGGAGGTGGTGGAGGCCATCCAGAAAGGGGACTTCCCCCGGACGCCCCAGAGGGAGGAGCAGTGTGAGCATTGCAAGTATGTGGAGATCTGTAGGAGGGATGTGGAATGATGAATTTTACCCCCCAACAGGAGCGGGCCGCCGCTTCCTTTGAGCAAAACACCATCCTCTCCGCCGGGGCCGGGGCGGGAAAGACCCGGGTCCTCACCGAGCGAATTGCCCGACTGGTGGCCCACTTGGAGGAGGAGGGCCTCGGCCATCAAATCCTGGCCATCACCTTCACCCGAAAGGCCACCGGGGAGATGAAGAGCAGAATCGAGGCCGCCCTGGGGCCCCAGCCCCACCGGCTCAGGGTCCAGACCATCGACGGCTTCTGCGGGAGTCTGTTGTCCATCTTTGCCCCGGAACTGGAGATCAATGGCAAATTCCGCCAAATGGAGGAGGGGGAGAGCCTCCGCCTCCAGAGGGAGGTCTATGGGGCCCTCCTCCCGGAGATCTTCCACGAGCTTTCCCATCTCACGGAGCTCTTTGCCAATTTAGGGGAGATGGAGGGGCAGCTGCTGAATCTCTATGGGGAGCTGAGGACCCTGGGGGCCCTGGGGAAAGTGCCCTTTAGTCCGCCCCCGCCGGTAGAGAAAGTCCCCGGAGAACTCCTGGAGAAGATTCTGAACTTCCCCGCCAAATCCAATACCAATTTTGCAAAGTACCGGAACTCCCCGGAGTTTCAGGCGTTTTTGAAAGATCCCCAGCCTCGGGACCCGGCCCTACTGGCCGTGGGAGAGCTCATCAGGGGCCTCAAGTCCCACACCCAGGAGCGGGACGAGCTCTTGGAACTCTTGGGAGAACTGGAGGGGAGCCGGGAGGAGGAAAACCGAGTCCTCTATGGGGAGCTCACCCTCTTTTTAGAGCGCTTCCACCGGGCCTATGGGAAGAAAAAGGCGGAGCTTGCCGCCATGGACTTCGCCGATCTCTTGGAGGGGGCCCTGAAACTTCTGGAGGAGCCCCACACCAAAAAATCCGTCCAGGAGCTCTATCAGTACATCTTCATTGACGAATTTCAGGACACCAATCCCCTGCAAATTCGCCTATTAAAGAGCCTGTTGGAGGGGGCCGTGGGCTTTGTGGTGGGGGACAGAAATCAGTCCATCTACGGCTTTAGAGGGGCCGATGACTCCGCCATGGACGCCCTAAAGGAGCTGAACTTTGAACCCATGGAGCTCACTGTAAACTTCCGGGGCCACCCCCAGCTCATGGACTTTATCAATGGAGTCTTTGAAGGGGAGTGGGAGGACTATCTCCCCGTGGAGGGAAAGGGCCAGGGCCAGTGCACCGTGGAGGCGGTGGCCTTTGATGGGGAGGAGCCCCTCCTCCAGGAGGCCCTCTGGACGGGGGAGCGGGTCCTGGAAAAGGATCCGGGCCGCACCTATGGCCTCCTCTTCCGAAAAAAGAGGCACATGGAGGTCTATGAAACTGCCTTTCGCCAAATGGGAATTCCCTTTGTCAACTCCGTGGGCCAGGGCTTTCTTGAGAAGCGGCCCATTGGGGACCTGATCCTCTTTCTCAAATACCTCGCCGGAGATCCCGTGGCCACCTACGGCTTCTATCTCAGCCCCTTTGTGGGCCTGGACGATGACGGGGCCCGGCAGCTCTTCCGGGAGGGGACCCTCCCCCCGGGAAGGGAGGAGGCGGCCAGGAGGCTGAGGGACTATGAGGAGCTCTTCTCGGGGCAGATCCACCATCCCTCCTGTCACCAATTGGTCCGGGACATCCTCTACAAGACGGGCTATCTCAACTATGTGGCCGAGGTCTATGGCCGGGAGGGCCTCCGCCTCTGCTATCACTTCCTCTCCCAGGTCTGGGAGGGGGAGGGGAGCCTCCTGGAATTTTTGGAGGCCCTGGAAGAGGAGGGGGACCTCCCCCTCCCCGCCCCGGAGCCCGAGGGGGGAGTCATTCAGATGATGACCATCCACGGGGCCAAGGGCCTGGAATTTGACACCGTATTTTTAGGGGACCTCAATGGCGCCCTCCCGGGGGACCGGGCGAGAATCAACTACAGCCCCCGCCAGGGCTTCGGCTTTCAAAGTGACATCCAGTACAATTTCCGGAAAAACCGGGAGGAAATGGCGGCCCGGTCCCAGGAAGAGGAGAAGCGCATCGCCTATGTGGCCATGACCCGGGCCAGGACGGAACTCTACTTTATGAAGGGACCGGGGAGGGAGGGCACCATCCCCAAACTCCTGGAGGGCCATGTGGACTGGCAGGAGGCCCAGGGCCGCCCCATCCAGGGAAGCAGCGGGGAGGGGGAAATTCACTTCCAGAGGCGGCGGGAGCTTCCCCCCAGGGAAAAGCCCCCTGTCACCTCCGCCACCGCCCTCCTCCGGGAGGAGGGGAGTCCCAATTTTTGGAGGGAAAAATCCGCCGGCAATCCCCGCCTCCTGGGCAATCTCTTCCACGCCTACGCCAGCCATGCCACGGCAACCATGAGGGCCCAGGTACTGGCCCGGGCTCGGGAGCTCAGTGGTGAGGACCTCCGCTATCTGGAGGAGCTCATGGACCGCTACGACAGAATTGAGGGGGAGGTACTGGGCACCGAGGTGGCCTTCTCCGTGGAGCTGGACGGGATGATACTGGAGGGCTATTTCGACCAAATTCGCAGGAAAGACGGGAAGCTCTATCTACTGGACTTCAAAACCGGGCACGCCGGGGCCCGCTCCCCCTATATGGAGCAGTACAGGGATCAGGTGGGCCTCTATGTTCGGGCCTTCGAAAAAATCCATGAAAAACCAATCATAGGAATCGTTTATACCTTGGCCGATGGGGTATCTACCACAATAGGATAAACCTACCTCTTTTATAGGTTTGAGGTAGGGAGCGTCATCCGTGAAATTATTGAAAAGAATATATTAGGAAGGAAGTGGCCATGGAAAAAAAATACAATGTCTATGGCATGACCTGTTCCGCCTGTTCCGCCGCAGTGGAGCGGGAGGTGGCCAAGGTCCCCGGAGTTCAGGAGGTCTCGGTGAATCTCCTCACCAATTCCATGAAGGTGGTTCAGGAGGAGGGTTTGGCCGACGGGGCGGTCTTGGATGCCGTGGTCCGGGCGGGCTACGATGCCGAGAGCCAATCCCCTGCAGCCAAGGCCCAGGAGGTCCCCGGTGAGGAGGAGAATTATTTCGAGAAAATTCTCAAGGAGAAGGAGCGGAATCTCCTCATCTCCGCCCTCCTCCTCTTGCCCCTGATGTACATCGCCATGGGGCCCATGATGGGACTGCCGGCCCTGAAGATCTTTGAGGGGATGGAGAATATTCTCCTCTTGGCCCTGACCCAATTTCTCCTGACTACGGTGATTCTCTTCATCAATCGCCACTACTATATCTCCGGGATGAAGACCCTCTTTAAGGGCCATCCCAATATGGACTCCCTCATTGCCATCGGCAGTGGGGCGGCCTATGTCTATGGCATTGCCGTCATCTACATCCTGGCCTATGCTTTGGGCCACGGGGACACTGCCCTGGCCCACAGCTATGGCCACGAGCTCTACTTTGAGTCGGCGGCCACCATTGTGGTCCTCATCGACTTTGGCAAGTGGCTGGAGGCCCGGGCCAAGCGCCGCACCTCCAGTGCCCTCCAGTCCCTCATGGACCTGACCCCCAAGGAGGCCAGGGTCATTAGGGACGGCCGGGAAGTCACCCTCCCCATTGCGGAGATTGTCCTGGGGGATCAGGTGATTCTGGGCCCCGGGGAGAATGTGGCCGTGGACGGGGTGGTCCTGGAGGGGAACACCTCCATTGACGAGTCCGCCCTCAGTGGGGAGTCCATCCCCGTGGAGAAGTCCCCCGGGGACAAGATCATGGCGGCCACCACCAATGGCGGGGGCCGGCTCATCTATCGGGCCACGGAGGTGGGCTCCGACACCACCATTGCCAAAATCATCGCCCTGGTGGAGGATGCCAATGCCACCAAGGCCCCCATCTCCAAATTGGCCGACCGAGTGGCGGGGGTCTTTGTGCCGGTGGTCCTGGTCATCGCCTCGGTGACCTTCATCGCCTGGATGCTTTTGGGCTACGGCTTTCCCTTCGCCCTTCGCCTGGCCATTGCCGTGTTGGTGATCTCCTGTCCCTGTGCCCTGGGACTGGCCACCCCCGTGGCCATTATGGTGGGCACCGGGAAGGGGGCCAAGGCGGGGGTCCTCTTTAAGAGCGCCGAGAGCCTGGAGGTCCTCCACCACGCCGACACCATCTTCCTGGACAAGACGGGGACCATCACCCGAGGGGAGCCCTTTGTCACCGATGTGATTTCCCTGAAGGGCTCCCCCGAGGAGCTCTTGGATTTGGCCTACATCCTGGAGAAAAACTCCGAGCACCCCCTGGCAGAGGGGGTGGTCCGGGCCTTTGAAGACTCGGGCAGGGGCGAGCCCAAGGAGGCCGCCACGGACTTTCAGGCCCTGGCGGGCATGGGCCTTTCCGCGAAAATTTCGGGGGTGGAGGTCTTTGCTGGCAATGAAAAGCTCATGAGAGAGCGGAAGATCCCGCTGGAAGAGCACCGGGCCCTCTTGGAAGGCCTCACTGGAGAGGGGAAGACCCCCCTGATCTTCGCCCGAGAGGGAGAGCTCTTGGGGATTATCGCCGCCAAGGACGTGGTGAAGTCCTCCTCCCAGGCGGCCTTGGAGCGCCTCAAGGCCATGGGCAAGGAGATCATCATGCTCACTGGGGACAATGAGGCAACGGCCCGGGCCATTGCCCGGGACCTGCCCCTGAGTCGGGTCATCGCCTCGGTGCTGCCCCAGGACAAGGAGCGCTATATTCGAGAGGCCCAGGACCAGGGGAAGAAGACCGTCATGGTGGGGGACGGCATCAACGACGCCCCCGCCCTGGTTCGGGCCGATGTGGGCATTGCCATTGGCGCCGGCACCGACATCGCCATGGAGTCCGCCGATGTGGTCCTCATGAAGAGCGACCTCTACCATGTGGTGGATGCCTTCCACCTCTCCAAGGGGACCATTCGCAATATCAAGCAAAATCTCTTCTGGGCCTTCTTCTACAATGTCATCTGTATTCCCGTGGCCATGGGGATCTTCTATCTCCCCTTTGGCCTCACCCTGAACCCCATGATGGCGGCCTTTGCCATGAGTTTCTCCTCCATCTTTGTGGTGACCAATGCCCTTCGGCTGAATTTCCTGAAGCTGGAGGAGGGTCGCGAGATCTATGATGTGACGGAAACTGTGGAAATTCACATGGAAGCTCTGGGAGAAGGGGCCCACAGAGGGTATCAATCTGAAGAAATGAAAAAGGATCTGAATAAGGAGGAAGCCATGGATAAGAAAGTACTGACCATCGAAGGCATGAGCTGCAATCACTGTGTGAACCGAGTGGAAACCGCCCTCAATGAACTGGAGGGAGTGGAGGCCAAGGTGAGCCTGGAGCCGCCAGTGGCGGAAGTTCAGGGGGAGTCCCTCTCTGAGGAGGCCCTGAAAAAGGCAGTGGAGGATGCAGGCTACAAAGTGACCCATGTGGCTTGATTGAAGTATTAAATTTGGGCCCGGATTTCCGGGCCTTTTTTGATGGGAAAAAGCTCAGCCTCGGGTATGAAATCTTCAGGGAAGAATTTTCCCACTCGTGATACAATTTCCTTATCTCAAAAAACGGGAGGCAGTATGGAATTTTCATTTGTAATAGAGGAGCACATTGGCAAAATCGGGCCGGAAAAAAACGGCTGGCAAATGGAGCTCAATCGGGTGGCCTACAATGGCCGCCCCGCCAAATTTGACCTGAGAAGCTGGAATGGGGATCACTCCAAGATGAGCAAGGGCATCACCCTCACCAATGAGGAGTTTGAACAATTGAGAGAACTGTTGAGGTAAGTATGAAGACATTGGGAATCATTGGCACGGGACATGTGGGTCAGGCGGTGGCCTATACTGCCGCCATGGGGGCCGTGGCGGATGAAATTCTCCTGGCAGATGCCAGAGAGGACAAGGCCCGGGCCGCTGCGTTGGACCTACAGGACGCCGGCCCCTTCTTCCCCCGGAGGGTGAAGATTGCCGCGGTGGATGTGGCGGAGCTTGCCCGGGCGGAGGTCATTGTGGTGGCCACGGGGCTCATTGTCTCCGAGGGGGACAATGCCGACCGGCTCCTGGAGTTTGAGGGGAGCGTCCGGGATGTGGCGGAATACATCCCCAAAATTGTCTCGGCGGGCTTCGGCGGCATCTTTGTGGTGGTCACCAATCCCAATGATGTCATTGCCCACGCCGTGTGGCGCTTCTCGGGCTTTAACCCCTCCCGGGTCCTGGGCTCCGGTACGGCCCTGGACAGCGCCCGGGCCCGGGTGATTCTCTCTCGGGCCTTGGAACTTCACCCCTCGGCGGTGGATGCCTGTATGCTGGGGGAGCACGGGGAGAGCCAGTTTCTCCCCTGGTCCCAGGTCCGGGTGGGGGGCATGGCCCTGGAGGAGTATCTCAAGGCCTCGGGGAAGAGCCTGGACCGCAGGGCCCTGGAGAGGGAAGTGGTGGACCGGGGGCGGGTCATCTACTTTGGCAAGGGGGCAACGGAGTTTGGCATTGCCAATACCACCACCGCCATGGTGGCCTCCATTTTCCGGGACGAAAAGCGGGTGTTTTTGGCCTCCACCCAGCTTAAGGGGGCCTATGGGGTGGAGGGCATCCACCTCTCCACCCCCGTGGTGGTGGGCTCCTCCGGGGTGGAGGAGGTCCTCACTCTGGACCTCAGTGCCGAGGAGCTTGAAAAGTACCGCCACTCGGCCTCGGTGGTTGCAAGCTATGTACAGCGGATCGATGAGGTGATTTCATGAAGCTCCCCCAGGACTTTCAGGAGAAAATGGCCCGCTTTCTCTCCGGCCGCTATCTGGTCTACGGGCCGGACATGCTCCACCGCTTTCTCCAGCTGGTGGTCTTTCCCGTGGGGCTCTTCGCCCTTTTAAACCGGAGTGCGGTGGCTGCGGCCATCACTTTTGTCATCCTGGCCTATATGGAGTTTCGCCTCCTCAGCCGAAACACCCGGGCCCGGCGGCGGGAGAATGAGTGGTTTTTGGACCACACCCGGGCCATTCGTAAGCCCGCCGTGGCCTGGTACCGGGGGCGGAAGGACCGGGAAAATACCTACTTCACCTGTCCCAACTGCCACACCATCCACCGGGCCCCCAAGGGGAAGGGGAAGATCCGCATCCGCTGTAAGCACTGTAAAGAGCAGTTTGAAAAGCGGGTGTGAGGATGACTGAGGCGGAAAGAGCAGCGGCAAACGGTATGGGACTTAGGGGCGGGAGGTGGCGCCGATGATCTACATGCTCCTGGCCATGGGCTTCAATGTGGCCCTGACCTTTGCCCTGAGATTCTCGGAAAAGCAGGGGGGCAATGTCTACGGGGTCCTCACCTTCAACTATCTCTGCGGGGCCATCATCGGCCTCATTCAAGTGGGCTTCAGGCCCCTGGCCCCCGGGGAGGGGCTGGCCATGACGGCGGCCATGAGTCTACTCAATGGGGCCCTCTATGTGTCTGCCCTCTACTTTATGACCAAGAGCACCCTCATCAATGGGGCGGCCCTCACCAGCACCTTCAATCGCCTGGGGGTGGTGATTCCCACCCTGGGCTCGGTGCTCTTCTTTGGGGAGATCCCCGGCACCCTCCAGTGGCTGGGCCTGGGGCTGGTCCTCCTCTCCTTTGTGGTCCTCAACGGAGGGGAGGGGGGCCAGGGGCGGGGAAATCTCAATCTCCTCCTCATTCTCATCTTTGTCCTGGGGGGTTCCACGGATCTCCTGTCGAAATTTTTCACCACCTACGGGAATCTCGCCCACGAAAATCACTACATCCTCTACACATTTTTGGCGGCGGGGACCATGGCCGTGGGCCTCTTTCTCCGGGAGGGGAAGCCCCTGAGGAAAAAGGACGTCCTCCTGGGCCTCATGGTGGGGATTCCCAATCAGCTCACCAGTCTCCTCCTTTTAAAGGCCGTGCCGAGACTGCCGGCCTACTTCCTCTTTCCCGCCTATGCCGGGGGGATCATCCTCCTGGTGAACTTGGTGGGCATGGCCCTGGGGGAGCGGGGCAATCGCCACCAGTACCTGGCCACGGCCATTATCTTTGTGGCCCTGATCCTCCTCAATCTCTAGTAAAGCCGGGGGTCCACCTCCGGTTTTTTGTGGGCGTGAAAGGGGACCTTGGTGGGTAAAAAAGGGGTCATAGGGAGGCTTTTGGCCCCCTCACGACCCCTTTTCCCCGTGAAAGTTGTTTTTTTGCTACCGTTGGTATAGAATTGTTGAGATATATTTATTGGAGGGAAATCATGACTGAAATCAAAAAGCAGGAGGGAAACAAGGTCTTTTTCGACCTCACCGTTTCCGCAGAAGCAATGAAAAAAGCCGAAATGGATGTATATAAAAAGAACAAACAGTACTTCCACATTCCCGGTTTCCGCAAGGGCAAGGCCCCCAAGAAAATCATCGAGAATATGTACGGGAAGGATATGTTTGTGGAGGATGCCCTCAATGAAATCCTCCCCGAGGCCTACGACGAGGCCGTTCGGGAACTGGGCCTCAAGGTCATCGCCCAGCCCGATGTCCAAGTGGACGAGCTGGAGAGCGGCAAGGATGTAGTGGCCGCCATTTCCGTGGAAGTGCGCCCCGAGGCCAAGCTGGGCAAGTACATGGGCGTGGAAATTCCCCGTCAGAAGATCGAAGTCACCGAGGATGTTCTGGACATGGAGCTGGACAAGCAGCGCCACATGAACGCCCGGAGGGTCAATGTGGACGACCGCGCCATTGAAAAGGGCGACAAGGTGACCATCGACTTTGCTGGCACCGTGGACGGCGTGGCCTTTGAAGGGGGCACCGCCGAGGATCAGGAACTGGAAATTGGCTCCAACACCTTTATCCCCGGCTTCGAAGAGCAGCTCGTGGGCCACAGTGTTGGGGAGGAATTTGACATCGACGTCACTTTCCCTGAGGACTACTTCAATGAGGAACTGGCCGGGAAGGACGCCGTCTTCCACATCAAGGTCCACGGAATCCAAGTGGAAGAGCTCCCCGAGCTGGACGACGAGTTCATCAAGGACATCAGTGAATTTGACACCATTCAAGAGTACAAGGCCGACCTCCGGGAAAAGAAGGAGCAGGAGGCCAAGGATGCCGCTGAGCGGAACAAGAGCGGCCTGGTGCTGGACAAAATCGCCGAGGGCCTGGAAGTGGAACTCCCCGAGGCCATGGTGAGCTATATCATGGATCAGCAGATCCAAAACATGGACCAAAACATGAGAAGTCAGGGCATTGGCCTGGAGGACTATCTCTCCATGCTGGGTCAGGACATGGCCGACTTCAGAGAGAACCTCCGTCCCGAAGCGGAGAAGGAAGCCCTGAGAAGCCTGGCCCTGGATGCCATCATTGAGGCTGAAAACATCGAAGTCACCGACGAGGACGTCCGCCAGGATGCCGAGGAGGCCGCCAAGCGCTACTTCCCCGACGACGATGAGAAGGCCAAGGACATGGCAGACACCATGGTGGAACAGTCCGGGGAGTATCTCAAAGAGCAGCTTCTGAGCCGCAAGGCCATGGACCTGGTGGTGGAAGCCGCCGTGGAAGTGGAGCCTGTGGAGGAAGAGGCTGAAGTTTCAGAATCCGAGGAAATGGATAAGAATACAGAAGACGATAAAACAGATAAGGAATAAACGAGGCGCAATGCCTCGCAGTGATAAGGAGGCAAATATGGCACTCATACCCATGGTCGTGGAACAAACCAATCGTGGCGAACGGAGCTACGACATCTATTCCCGACTGCTCAAAGATCGCATTATCTTCCTCACCGGTGAGGTCCACGATCAAATGGCGGATCTCATTGTGGCCCAGCTCCTCTTTTTGGAGTCTGAGGATCCCGACAAGGACATTCAAATCTATATCAACAGTCCCGGGGGCTCCGTCTCTGCGGGGCTGGCTATCTACGACACCATGCAGTACATCAAGCCCGATGTGAGCACCATCTCCGTGGGCCTGGCCGCCAGCATGGGGGCGCTGCTTCTTTTGGCCGGGGCCAAGGGCAAGCGCTTTGCCCTCCCCAACAGTGACATTATGATTCACCAGCCCCTGGGGGGTGCCAGTGGACAGGCATCGGACATTAAGATCCAAGCGGAAAAAATTCTCAAGACCCGGGAGCGCTTAAATGAGATCATCGTCAAGCACACGGGACAGAGCTTGGAGAAAGTGGAACTGGATACCGACCGGGATTATTTCATGACCGCCGAAGAGGCCCAGAAGTATGGCATCATCGATAAAGTAATTACTTCCAGATAGACAGGAGCACTATGCCGAAGACAGAAGAAGTTCGCTGCAGTTTTTGTGGGAAACCCCAATCCCAAGTGGAACGGCTGATTGCGGGGCCCAATGTATATATATGCAATGAGTGCGTCCGCCTCTGTCAGGAGATCCTGGACGAGGAGCTCAAGGTGAAGACTCTGGCCTTCGACCAGCACCTCCCCGTTCCCGTGGAGATCAAGGAGATCCTGGACGACTACGTCATCGGACAGGAGGAGGCCAAGCGGGCCCTCTCCGTGGCCATGTACAATCACTACAAGCGGATTCGCTCCCAGGAGCAGTCCGATGTGGAGATCCAAAAGAGCAATATCCTCATGCTGGGCCCCACGGGGAGCGGGAAGACCCTCCTGGCCCAGACCATGGCGGGGATTCTCAATGTGCCCTTTGCCATTGCCGATGCCACCTCCCTCACCGAGGCGGGCTATGTGGGGGAGGATGTGGAAAATATCATCCTCAAGCTCCTCCAGGCCGCCGACTACAATGTGGAGGAGGCCGAGCGGGGCATCATCTACATTGACGAGATCGACAAGATCGCCCGGAAGTCCGAGAATGTGAGCATCACCCGGGACGTCAGTGGGGAGGGGGTCCAGCAGGCCCTTCTGAAGATCATCGAGGGCACCGTGGCCAATGTGCCCCCCCAAGGGGGACGGAAGCACCCCAATCAGGAATTCATCCAGGTGGATACCTCCAATATCCTCTTTATTCTCGGGGGCGCCTTCGACTCTCTGGATCAGATCATTGGCAGCAGAGTGGGGAAGAAGGGCATTGGCTTTGGCCACGATGTCTTCTCCAACAAGCAGAAGACCGATGAGCTGCTGGCCCAGGTGGAAACGGAGGACCTCATTAAATACGGGCTCATTCCCGAATTTATCGGCAGGCTGCCGGTGGTGGTCACCCTGGAGGAATTGGACGAAAGTGCCCTCCGCCGGATTCTCACCGAGCCCAAAAACGCCCTGGTGAAGCAGTACGGTGAGCTCCTCAAAATGGACGATGTCCTCCTGGAGTTTGAGGACGAGGCCCTGTCGGCCATTGCCCAAAAGGCCATTGAGAAGAAGGCCGGGGCCCGGGGCCTTCGGGGCATCATCGAACAGACCATGATGGATGTCATGTTCCAGGTCCCCAGTTTGGAGGATGTGGAGAAAGTGGTCATCACCCAGGCCAGTGTGGAGGGCCGGGAGGAACCCCACATACTGCGGCAGGTCAGACAGATCAAAAGTCAGGATTAGCTGAAAAACAGAGCTCACCACGGTGAGCTTATTTTTTATCAATGAGGAGAACTATGGAAATAAAAGTCGCACAAAATCTCCTGGCCACCATTGCCCTCAGGGACATGGCCATATTCCCGGGAATGGTGACCCATTTCGACCTGGGAAGGGAGAAATCCATTCGGGCCCTCAAGGAGGCCGAGGGCCGGGGGGAACCGGTGTTTTTGGTGGCCCAATTGGACTCCGCCCAGGAGGAGCCCTCGGTGGAGGAGCTCTACGAGGTGGGGACCATCTCTGCGGTGAAGCAGGTGGTTCAGCTCCCCGGGGGGATCTACCGAGTTTTGGTGGAGGGCCTGAGCCGGGGCATTCGGGGACAGGACCACTCCACCCCCGAGTATCTGGCCATGAAAGTCTTCCCCGTGCCGGAGGAGGAGTCCGGAGGGGACGCCAAGGTGGAGGCCCTCATGCGCCTGGTGGAGGAGGATGTGGCCAGCTTCATCGAGCTCACCAGCAAGGTCTTCCCCGGGGTCCTGGAGTCGGTGATGGACCACTCCACTCCCGGGAGGCTCGCCGATACCGCCGCCGGCTACTTGGAGCTGCCCCTCACGGCCCGTCAGGAGATTCTCTCGGCCTTTGAACTGGAGGAGCGGCTCATGGCCCTTCACAAAATTCTGGTGGAGGAGCTGGAGGTCCTCAGCCTGGAAAATGAAATCGACCAGCAGGTGAAGAGCCAAATGGCCAAGGCCCAGAAGGAGTACTATCTCAAGGAGCAGATGGACGTCATTCGCAGGGAGCTGGACAGCGAGCCCTACGAGGACAGCGACATCGAGGGCTACCGGGAGAAACTCGCCGCCAAGGAGCTTCCCCAGGAGGTTAGGGACAAGGCCGAGGAGGAGCTGGTGAAGCTGGGGCGGATGAACTACTCCGCCCCCGAGTACGCCATGACCAGCTCCTATATCGACTGGATCTTGAGCCTCCCCTGGCTGGAGTCCCAGGAGGAGTCGGTGGACATCAAGCGGGCCCGGAAGATCCTGGACGAGGACCACTACGGCCTGGAGGAAGTGAAGGAGCGCATCCTGGAATTTATCGCCCTGAGGAAAAAGAGCGACACCGCCAAGGGCCCCATCCTCTGTTTGGTGGGGCCCCCGGGGGTGGGGAAGACCTCCATCGCCCGCTCCGTGGCCCGGGCCCTGGACAAGGAGTATGTGCGGATGAGCCTGGGGGGCGTCACCGATGAGGCGGAGATCCGGGGCCACCGGAGGACCTACATTGGCTCCATGCCCGGCCGCATCATCAGCCTCATGAAGCAGGCGGGGCAGAACAATCCCCTCTTTCTCATGGACGAAATTGACAAGGTGTCCAGTGACTACCGGGGGGACCCGGCCAGTGGCCTTCTGGAAGTTCTGGACCCCGCCCAGAACAACACTTTCACCGACCGCTATATGGAGCTGCCCTTCGACCTCTCCAAGGTCTTCTTCCTCACCACGGCCAATAGCCTGAGGACCATTCCCGCTCCCCTCCTGGACCGAATGGAGGTCATCTCCATTGAGGGCTACACCCCCGAGGAGAAGCTGGAGATCGCCAAGAATCACCTCTGGCCCAAGGCCCTCCAGGAGGGGGGGCTCAAGGAAGGGGAAGTGACCCTCTCGGAAAATTCCATTGTGGAGCTCATCGACTTCTACACCCGGGAGGCGGGGGTCCGGGCCCTGGAGAAGCTCCTTCAGAAGATCATCCGCAAATCCACCCTGGAAATGCTGGAAAAGGGCAAGGACCGCATCCAGGTCACCGGCCGCAATCTCACCAAATACGTGGGAGAGCGGAAGTACCTGGACGATGAAATGGACACCGAGGATCAGGTGGGGGTGGTCAATGGCCTGGCCTACACCCCCGTGGGCGGAGTCACCCTGAGAATCGAGGTCAATGTGAGCCCCGGCAAGGGCAATATTCAAATGACGGGGAAACTGGGGGATGTGATGAAGGAGTCCGCCCAGGCGGCCCTCTCCTATATCTGGTCCCAGTCCGAGGCCCTGGGTCTCGGGGAGGACTACAAGTATCAGCACGACATCCACATCCACGTCCCCGACGGGGCCACCCCCAAGGACGGCCCCAGTGCGGGCATCGCCATGACCACCGCCATCTACTCCGCCATCACCGGCAGGAAGGTGGATCACCTGGTGGCCATGACCGGGGAAGTGACCATTCGGGGCCACGTGCTCCCCATTGGGGGCCTCAAGGAGAAACTCCTGGCCGCCCAGCGCCAGGGGCTGAAGAAAGTCCTCATTCCCGTGGAAAATCAGCGGGACCTCAAGGAAATCACCAGTCCCTCCCTGCAAAAGCTCACCATTGTCCCGGTGAAGACCATGGAGGATGTATTTAAAGAGGCCCTGGTGGACCATGAAGATCAATAAATCCCAGCTGGAGACGGTGGCCTTCAAGGCCCATCAGTATCCCCCGGAGGATCTGCCGGAGATCGCCCTCTGCGGCAGGAGCAATGTGGGCAAGAGCAGCTTCATCAACACCATGCTCCAGCGGAAGAACTTGGCCCGGACCAGCGGCAAGCCCGGGAAGACCCGCACCATCAATTTCTACCGGGTCAATGATGAGCTTCGGCTGGTGGACCTCCCCGGCTATGGCTATGCCTCGGCGGGGAAGCAGGAGCGGGCCAGTTGGCAGCGGGCCATCAATGCCTATTTGGAGCACCGGCCCAATTTGGTGGAGCTGATCCTCCTGGTGGACCTCCGCCATCCCCCCTCGGCCCTGGACCGGGAGATGTACTCCTGGATTGTGGCCAGTGAATTTGCGGGGCTGGTCATTGCCACCAAGGCCGACAAGCTCACTAGGAACCAGCGGGCCAAGGCCCTGGGGGTGGTGGCGGAAACCCTGGGCCTGCCCAGCCGGGACTACGTAATCCCGTACAGTGCCACCACCGGGGAAAATAGGGGCCTCATTTGGGAGGAATTTCAGGAGATGATTCGCTTCCACAGGGGAGCAATGGAGGAATAAAAAAAAGGAGCTCTCTCGAGCTCCTTCTCTTTCTCTTGCTGATTTTTCCATCTTTAGATGGCTTCGAAATCTTCCTTTTCAGCGCCACAGAGGGGGCAAACCCAGTCTGCAGGCAGTTTTTCGAAGGGGGTACCGGCTTCAACGCCGTTGTCGGGATCGCCTACTGCGGGATCATAGATGTAGCCACAAACGGTGCATTCGTACTTTTGCATGATGGAATCTCCTTTCAAGACACATTCTATGATTACATGATATATGGCCCAGTGGGTTTTGTAAAGGAAAAGGTATACATTTATAGGTTTTTTTCTTTCCTGTGAGAAAGCCCCCCTCACGGGTATAAATCCTTTGAAAGGAGGTCACCATGGACAAGGGTATGGAAATTAAAGGCGTAGTGGACAGCGACATCCAAGCGGTGTCTCGATTTGTCCGAAACACCATGCGCCGGGTGGGGGAGTATGTCCACGATGAAGATGCCATTTTCGATATTCGGCTCATCATCGATGAGTTGGTCCTCAATGGCGCCTCCCACGGCAATGAGTGGAATCAGGATAAATCCGTTCATCTCACATTGAATATCACCGATGAATGGGTCCTCATCCAGGTCAGGGATGAGGGGGCGGGGCTCAATTATTCCACGGGCCAGTACAATCCCCAGAGCATGGCCGATCACGGCCGGGGACTGGTTCTGGTGGAGGCCCTCAGCGACGACATTCAATACCACGGAAATTGTATCTCCTGTAAGAAGCGACTCAGGGGAAGATGAAGAGCCCAGGGGCTCTTTTTTATTGGGAGAAGGGGGATTTTTTTGGGGCCTCCCTCGTGGGAGATCTTGTCCCGGCCCCGTTTTTCTCCTATAATAAAGTGTTGGGAAAATAATCATTTTACTACATCAAACAGAAAGGCTTTTTTATGTCCTCTACAGCCACAGATATTCGTAATATTGCCATTATCGCCCACGTCGACCACGGGAAGACCACCCTGGTGGATGCCCTCCTCCGTCAGTCCGGGGTGTTCCGGGAGAATCAAGTGGTCTCCGATCGGGTCATGGACTCCGGGGACATAGAGAAGGAGCGGGGGATCACCATCCTCTCCAAGAACACCAATGTCCAGTACAAGGACACCAAGATCAATATCATCGACACCCCCGGTCACGCGGACTTTGGGGGAGAAGTGGAGCGGGTGTTGAAAATGGTGGACGGGGTGGTCCTTTTGGTGGACGCCTTTGAGGGGCCCATGCCCCAGACCAAATTCGTCCTGAAAAAGTCCTTTGACCTGGGCCTCAAGGTCATTGTGTGCATCAACAAGGTGGACCGGGACGGGGCCCGCCCCGAGGAGGTCATTGACGAGGTAATGGACCTCTTCATCGAGCTGGGGGCCGACGACTCCGTACTGGACGCCCCCTTTATCTTTGCATCGGCCAAGCAGGGCTGGGCCACCCTGGATGCCACTCAGGTGGGGGAAAATATGGACCCCCTCTTTGAGGCCATTTTGGAGAACATCCCCGCCCCGGAGCAGGTGGTGGACGCCCCCTTCCAGCTCCTCATTTCCACCATCGACTACAGCGAGTATGTGGGCCGCATTGGCATTGGCAAAATTGAGCGGGGGGCCCTCCGTCGGGGGGACGAGGCCGTTTTGGTGAACTACAATGACCCCGGGGTCAATCGCCGGGTGAAGATCAACAAGATCTTTGAATTTCAGGGTCTGGACCGGGTGGAGACCGAGGGGGCCACGGCGGGCAATATTGTGGCCGTGACGGGGATCGAGAATTTGAACATCGGAGACACCCTGGCCAGTCCCGAGGCGCCCCAGGCCCTGGAGTTTGTGCGGATCAGCGAGCCCACCCTCTCCATGACCTTCTCCGTCAACAACTCCCCCTTTGCCGGCAGGGAGGGGGAATTTGTCACCTCCCGGCAGATCCGCTCCCGCCTCTACCGGGAGCTGGAGACCGATGTGAGCCTCCGGGTGGAGGACACCGACACCACCGATGCCTTTAAGGTCAGCGGCCGGGGGGAACTCCACCTCTCCGTCCTCATAGAAAATCTCCGCCGGGAGGGCTATGAGTTTCAGGTGTCCAAGCCCGAGGTCCTCTTCAAGGAGGTGGACGGCAAGCGGCTGGAGCCCATGGAGGAAGTGACCATCGATGTCAATCAGGAGTTCATCGGGGCCATTATTGAAAAGCTGGGCCGGAGAAAGGGAGAGCTGGTGACCATGCGGGAGCCCGATGGGGGCTACACCCGCCTCATCTTCAAAATCCCCGCCCGGGGCCTGGTGGGCTATCGCTCGGAATTTATGACCGACACCAAGGGCAATGGCATTATGAACAGCGAATTTGAGGGCTACGCCCCCTTCAAGGGGGAAATTCCCCGGAGGAAGACCGGCTCCATCATCAGCTTCGACACCGGCACCGCCTCCGCCTACGGCCTCCACAACGCCCAGGACCGGGGCACCCTCTTTGTGGTGCCCGGGGACGAGGTCTATGAGGGCATGGTGGTGGGCTCCAGCCCCAAGGGCCTGGACCTGGAGGTCTCCGTCACCAAGACCAAGAAGCAGACCAATGTCCGGGCCTCCGGCTCCGATGAGGCCCTGAAGCTGAGCCCCGCCAAGGACATGAGCCTGGAGGAGGCCATTGAGTTCATCGAGGAGGACGAGCTCATTGAAGTGACCCCCCAATCCTTCAGGATTCGCAAGACCATTCTGGATGCCAACAAGCGCTACAAGGCCAACAAGAAATAAACAAATCACCGAGAATCCTTAGGAATTTCTTAGAACTTGTAGGGTAAAATGGAGGCAGTAAGGAGGGAGGGGCCCATGGATGCCATCTATGAAAAACAACTCAAGGGAATGAAACGGAGGAGGCGCCACCGGAGGATTCGCCGCTTCTTCCTCTTTATCTTTTTCTTCTGGCCCCTCCTCTTGGGCTTGGCCGTCCTCTACAGAATGGGGCTGTTGAACTGGAACTTTGTGAGTCGGGGCGTGGATCTTGCCAGGCGGGGCATCCTCTGGGTCTATCACAATGCAGGCTTCATTCGAGACGGCGTGGCGGGCCTACTCAATTACATCGCCAACTATCTGTAAAAGAAGAGAGCTTCACGGAATTTCCGTGAAGCTCTTTTTTTCTACCTGTATACATTCTCTGTAGTGAAGTAGAGGTCGCAGCCCCCCTCATTGTGATACTCGGGGATGAGATAGATGCGGCTGGTGATGTCCTGAAGAACCATGAAGATCATGCCGTCGATGAGGATGGGGGGCCCTTCCAGAAGTTCCGTCTCGTAGTGGGTGTTGCCGTCGTCATCGTAGACTGGGAATTGGGCCATGTCCTGGTCGATGGTAAATTCGCTGGAAGCGTAATCGCTGGCTTCAATATAGCCCACGGCAAAGCGGTTTCCCATGTGGATGCCGTGGTCCAGGAGGCTGTGGGCCCAGCTGTACTGATCGTAGTCCCTCCTGTGGAGTCCGGCGATGTACTGGGGCCCCAATTGCTGGGCCACTCTGTGGACTTCATCCAGAATGGGGAAGAGGGGCACATAGATGTAATCGCCATGTCTCAGGGGCTTCATGGTGTGGTAGATGGTCTTTCCATTGAAGGTGAGGGTGTAGGACTGTTCCGGGGCGGCGGCATTTCCCTCAATGACGATTCGGCCCATGGGGGAGTGGTCCCCATGGGGGCTGGGGCGGTGGTTCAAGAGATCGTGGGGACTTCCCCCCTGGGGCGGAGCGTAGCCCCAGCCCACCACGGCGGTGCGGTGCTGGTGGTCCCAGTCCACGGGGACGCCAAAGGCCGTGGCAATGGCCCGAATGGGGACCATGGTCCGGTCCCGGACAATGAGGGGAGCGGTGTCCAGGGCCTGGGCCACGCCGTCCACCCAGAGGGTGGGCTGACCCACCACAAATTCCAAAATGGGACTGCCGCTTTGGGGGGTGATGGTCACCCGCCGGTCCCACTGGGACCACGCCACCTGGGCATCCATGGCCTCACTGATGACTCGCAGGGGAACCAGGGTCCGGTCCCGGTGGATCATGGGAGGCACATCGGCCTCTATGTACTGACCGTGGACCCAGAGGCGCACGGGAGCCTGGGCCCTTCCCACCACGGGAAAGAGAAGGAGCAACAATAATAAAAGGGACGTTCTCAAAGGAATATGTTTCACAGCAATGCCTCCCTTGACTTATTTTCTTCATTATATCAAATTGTGATGGAATTGTGTAAGAGGGGCAAGGGAAAAGACCCCGGAGCAGAACTCCGGGGTCTCAGTGTTTTCAGGCCACAAAGGACTTCAGGGTGCGAATGAGGACTTTCACCGCCAGTTCCAAGTGTTCCAGGGGGATGTACTCGTACTTGCCGTGGAAGTTCATGCCTCCGGTGAAGAGATTGGGGGTGGGCAGGCCCATTTGGCTCAGCTTGGAGCCGTCGGTGCCCCCGCGAATGGGCTCCATAATGGGGACAATGCCCTCGGCCTCCATGGACTGGGAGAGGGCATCCACAATCTCCATGACAGGCTCAATTTTCTCCCGCATATTCCGGTAGATGTCCTCCAGCTCCACATCTATTTCCACCTGGTACTTCTGTTCCAAGAAGGCCGCGGCGGAGCGGAAGAGCTCCTTGCGCTCCTCCAATTGCTCCCCGTCGAAGTCCCGGAGGATGTAGTAGCTCACCGCCTCGTCCACGGAGCCCTCCATTCGGTCCAGATGGTAGAAGCCCTCGTAGCCCTCGGTGAATTGGGGCCGCTGGCCGGCGGGGAGGAGGCGGTCAAATTCCATGGCCAGATCCAGGGCATTGATCATCTTGCCCTTGGCGCTCCCGGGGTGGACGCTTTTGCCCTGGAAGCGGACCTTGCCATCGGTGGCATTGAAGCACTCGTACTGGACCTCCCCCAGTCGGCCCCCGTCCACGGTGTAGCCAAAGTCGGCGCCAAAGGCGGCCACATCGAAGTGCTCCATGCCCCGGCCCACTTCCTCATCGGGGGAGAAGCAGACCTTGAGGGTGGGATGGGCCTCACCAGTGGTGATGAAGTAGTCCAATACTTCCATAATGGCGGCAATTCCCGCCTTGTCGTCGGCCCCCAAAAGGGTGGTGCCGTCGGTGACCATGAGGGAGAGGCCCTTGGCCTCCATTAGTTCGGGAAACTCCCTGGGGGAGAGGACGATGTTTTTTTCGGGGTTCAAGAGAATATCGCCGCCGTCGTAGTTTTCCACAATTCGGGGCCGGACACCCTTCCCGGAGAGGGCGGGGGAGGTGTCCAGGTGGGCGAAGAGGCCCACGGTGGGCCCCTCCACTCCCGGGAGGGTGGCGGTCACGGTACAGTATTCATCCAGCTGGACATCCTCCAGGCCCAGGGCCTCCAGTTCCTCCTTGAGGACCCTGGCCAGGTCCCACTGGACTGGAGTGGATGGAGTGGAGGGACTCTCATCGTCGCTGGTGGTGTGGATTTGCACGTATTTCATCAGTCGTTCCGTTGTTTTCATATGAACTCCTTTCGTCCCTTGTATTTTAGCACAGCCCTCCTCTATACTGTAGCCAAGGAGGGCTTGTATGAATGTAGGAATTATCGGCGGCGGCCCCTCGGGCATGGCCACGGCCCTGCTCTTGGCTCGAGGGGGCGTCCAGGTCTTTTTATTTGAAAAAAAGGACCGAGTGGGAAAGAAGCTCCTGGCCACGGGCAATGGCCGCTGCAATCTCAGCAATGTGGACTTGGATCTCTCCCACTTTCACTCGGTGGCCGGGGGGCTGCCGGAGGAGCTCATTGCAGCCTTTGACCACCGGAGGCTCCGGGAATTTTTCGCCTCACTGAATATCGACATTGTGAGGGAGAGCCGGGGGAAGCTCTATCCCGTGACCCTCAAGGCTTCCAGCGTCCTCAATGCCCTGAGAATGGCCCTGGAGGAGGCGGGGGTGGTGCTGATCACCTCGGCCCATGTGTCCGAGATCAAAAAAAGGGGCGGGGCCTGGGAGATTGTCTCCACCCTGGGGAACTATCCCGTGGATGGGGTGGTCCTGGCCAGTGGGGGCAAGACCTTCGGGGGCAAGAGGGAGGAGAAGGGGAGCTATCAGCTCCTGGAGGCCCTGGGCCACCACAGCACGGCCTTCTTCCCCTCCATTGCCGCCCTCACCCTGAATAGCCCCCATCTCAGGGGCCTCTCGGGGACCAAGGTGGTGGGGCGAGTCCGCCTGATGAATGACTCCGGAGAGCTCATCTCCTCCACTGGAGAGATCCTCTGGGCGGCCGATGGGATCTCCGGGCCCCCGGTGTTGGATCTCGCCCGGAAAGTCCACGAAATTCCGGGGAGGAAGTGGGTGGAATTTCCCCTGATCAATCACCTGGAGCAGCTGCCGGAAAACTACCGGGAAATTTTGGCGGAGCGGCTGGAAAAGAGGCCCCTGGAGGAGGTCCTCACGGGGCTGGTGGACAAAAAGTGGCTCTCCGTCCTCCGGAGAGAACTGGAATTGGACGGGGAGGACGTGGCAGGTGGCGAGGCCGCAGAAGCGCTCCTTGCCCTCCTCTTTGCCTTTCCCATGGAGGTGACGGGGACTCGGGGCTTCGAGAGCGCCCAGGGCTCCTGCGGGGGCCTGGCCATGGGGGAATTTCACCCCCACAGCTTGGAGAGCAAACTCCTCCCGGGGATCTATGCCACGGGGGAAGTTTTGGATGTGGACGGGGACTGCGGGGGCTACAATCTCCACTTCGCCTGGGCCTCCGCCCACGCCGTGGCGGAGGAGATCCTCTCGAAATCCCTTTAAAGAAAACACTTTGCAGGATCATTGGTCGTCGGAGGTGACGAAAATTGTCGAATATTGACGAAAAGAACAAGGAGAAACTGAGGGAGGGCAGGGCCACCCTGGGGGGAGATGTCATTTGGGACATTGGCCTCCTCCCCAAGAGCACCACGGCCCTCTTGGGGCTGCAGCATTTATTTGCCATGTTTGGGGCCACCATCTTGGTGCCCCTGTTGACGGGGCTGGATATTTCCACCACCCTCTTTATGGCGGGGGTGGGGACCCTCCTCTTCCACTTTCTCACCAAGGGGAAGGTGCCCGCCTTTTTGGGCTCCTCCTTTGCCTTCTTAGGGGGATATGCCGCCGTGGCCCCCATGGTGGATGGTGCCCCCAATGTGGAAATGCTCCCCTATGCCAGTGGGGGGATCTTCTTTGCGGGGCTGGTCTATGTGGTCATGGCCCTCTTCATTAAATCCTTTGGGGTCAAGAGGGTCATGAGATTCTTCCCCCCGGTGGTCACCGGGCCCATTATCATTTCCATTGGCCTCATTTTGGCGCCATCGGCCATTGGCAATGCCTCCACCGACTGGCTCCTGGCCATTGTGGCCATGGCGGTGGTGGTCTACTTCAATATCTTTGGCAGGGGCATGGCCAAGATCATCCCCCTGATTTTGGGGATTGTCTCGGCCTATGTCCTGGCCCTGATTCTGGGCCGGGTGGACCTGGGGGCGGAGGCGGGGGCCCAGCTGGTGGCCCTGCCCCTCCACCGAGAGAGCCTGATGAAATTTGACCTCTCCGCCATTATCACCATTGTGCCTTTGGCCCTGGCCACCATGATGGAGCACATTGGGGACATCTCCGCCATTGGCGCCACCGTGGGGAAAAACTACATCAAGGACCCGGGGCTCCACCGGACCCTCATGGGGGACGGCCTGGCCACCTCCCTGGCGGCCATCTTTGGGGGACCTGCCAATACCACCTACGGGGAAAACACCGGGGTCCTGGTTCTCACCCGGGTCTACGACCCCAAGGTCATGGAGCTGGCGGCGGTCTTTGCCATCATCCTCTCCTTCTTCCCCGCAGTGAGCCAGGTGATTCGCTCCATACCCGTGGCCATCATCGGCGGGGTGAGCCTCATTCTCTACGGCATGATCTCCGCCATTGGGGTGCGGAATTTGGTGGAAAACCAGGTGGACTTCACCAAGAGCCGCAATCTCATTGTGGCGGCCCTGATCTTTGTCAGCGCCCTGGGCTTCAGCGGCCCCGTGGACGGCATCTCCTTTCAGGTTCTGGGGGCGGAGGTGAAACTCTCGGCCCTGGCCATTGCCGCTTTGGTGGGCATTGGCCTCAATGCCATCCTCCCGGGGAAGGACTACAATTTCGACCAGGAGGACCCCCAGGACACCGGGGTCAACTTCTCCGGGGCCGATACCACCCTGGAGGGCCACGAGGGGGAGCAGGTCTTTCCAAATAAGTAAAAATATTTCCAATCCCTCCTTGCCGGAGGGATTTTTTTGTAGTATAATTACTGACGTTGAACCGCAGACAGTAGGTGGCCCTGCCTTAATACCCTACCGAGGTCACAATCGTGTTACTCGCATTGTGTCTGCGCAATGTGATTTTTTTTGTACAAAAATCGGAAAAATCGGGAGGTGTATGAGTGAAGGAAGAAAAACTTCAATCGAAAATTGATCTGGTCAACGAGATCAAAGAGAAAATCGAAGCAGCTCACTCCATCGTCCTCGTAAATTACCGCGGTCTCGACGTGGAAAATGTCACGGCCCTGCGGAAGGAACTCCGTGAAGCTGGCGTTGGTTTCAAGGTGTACAAAAACACCATGATGCGCCGTGCTTTCAACGACCTGGACATCAATGACTTTGATGAACTCTTGGTGGGCCCCAGCGCCATTGCCTTCAGTAATGAAGATGCCGTAGCCGCCGCCAAGATCCTGGTGAAAAACGCTGAGAACATGGAAGCCCTTGAGATCAAAGCTGGATATGTGGACGGAAAGGCCATCGATGTGGCCGGGGTGGAAGCTCTCTCCAAGCTCCCCACCAGGGAAGTCCTCATCGCTCAAGTACTGGGCGGCTTGAATGCTCCAATCCAAGGATTGGCCAATGTTTTGACTGGAAATTTACGTGGACTCGCCGTAGCGCTTGACGCTATTCGTGAGCAAAAGGAACAACAGCAATCTGCATAAATTATTTTAGGAGGTAACCATGGCAAGCGAAAAAGTAACTGCTCTCATTGAAGAAATTAAAGAACTCACCGTACTGGAACTCTCTGAAGTCGTAAAGGCTCTGGAAGAAGAATTTGGCGTATCCGCTGCAGCTCCCGCTGCCGTAGCCGTAGCTCCCGCCGCTGGTGGCGCTGCTCCCGCTGCTGCTGAAGAAAAGACCGAATTCGACGTCATCCTCAACGCCGCTGGTGCTGAAAAAGTTAAGGTCATCAAGGCCGTTAAGGACATCACCGGTCTCGGCCTGAAGGATGCCAAGGCTCTCGTTGACGGCGCTCCCAAGCCCGTTAAGGAAGGCGCTAGCAAGGAAGAAGCCGAAGAAATCAAGGCCAAACTGGAAGAAGTTGGCGCTGACGTAGAAGTAAAATAACTTCAGCATTTACAGATCACCCTCCGGGGTGATCTTTTTTTGTGCCCAGTGAAAATTGAATCGCGGGATCTTAAAAATCCCCAGGGGATGAATTATAATACTTGGGATTGGCCCCAAGGGGCCCGAAGAGTGACTTTTGGCCCCTGGGGGCCGTGGACGGATTGGAGGATGTTTTGGAGGAATTGAAGCGGGCCTTTCCCATAACGTTGCCCATTCTCATCACCTATTTTTTCCTGGGGATGGGCTTTGGCCTGGTGGTAAAGGGCGGGGGCCACGGGGCCCTCATTTCCCTGTTTATGAGTGTCTACATCTATGGGGGCGCACTGCAATTTGCCACAGTGGGCCTCTTCAGCCAGGCCTTTCACCCCCTCAATGCCATACTCCTGGCCCTCTCCGTGAATCTCCGCTATCTCTTCTACTCGGTCTCCCTCCTGGGGCGCCTCAGGGGAGTGGCCACCTGGAAGAAACTGGCCATCACCCACTTTGCCAGTGACGAGACCTTCTCCATCTATGTCTCCTCCAGGGTGAAGGGCCCGGGGGAGATGCTGGCGGTGGGGCTGTTGAATTTCATCTACTGGGCGGTGGCCTCGGTTCTGGGGGCCCTCTTGGGGGCGGCCCTCCCCATGGATGCTCGGGGGATCGAATTTATGATGACGGCCCTCTTTTTGGTCATCGTCCTGGACCAGTGGAAAGAGGCTGAGGACCACACCCCCGCCCTCCTGGGTTTTGGGGCGGCCATTCTCTCCCTTGTGGCCTTTGGCATGGAGGGCTTTATGCTCCCTGCCATGGTCCTCATTTTACTGGGAAGCCTCATCTACCGAAAAAGGAGGATGAAATGAATCAAAGGGAAGTGCTCATCACCATTGCCATTGTGGGGCTGGTTTCCGGGGCTCTCCGCTTTCTTCCCCTCTTTCTCTTTGGAAAGCGCAGGGAGCTCCCCCAGATTTTGGTGGACCTGGGGGAGATTCTCCCCTATTCCATGATGGCCTTTTTGGTGGTCTATGGCATCAAGGACATCAGCTTTTCAGCCCCCGGCGGCTGGCTCCCCTACGGCCTGGCCATGGCCATTACGGCAGCAAGCTACAAGCTCTTTAAGCAGCTGATTTTTTCCATTGTACTGGGGACGGCGGCCTACATGATCCTTATTCAGTATATTTTTGTCTAATTGGTGGGCCCTTTTCTCCGTTAGAGCGGTATAATAGGGGTGGACTATTTTGAAGGAGGAGTATTTTGGAATCATTTTTTAAGCTGAAGGAAAATGGAACCAGCGTCTCTCAAGAGATATTGGGGGGGCTGACCACATTTTTCGCCATGAGTTACATCATCTTCGTGAACCCCGCCATGCTCAGCCAGTCGGGAATTCCCTGGGGAGCAGTATTTCTCGCCACCATTATCGCCTCGGTGGTCTCCACCCTGGCCATGGGCTTCATCGCCAATGTACCCTACGCCTTGGCTCCCGGTATGGGACTCAATGCCTTTTTCGTCTACACCGTCGTCTTCGGACTGGGCTTCACCTGGCAGGAGGCCCTGGCCATGGTGCTCCTCTGCGGCATCATCAATGTCCTGATCACCGTGACCAAGATCCGCAAGCAGATCATCGTTGCCATTCCCGATTTTCTCCAGAATGCCATCTCCGGGGGCATCGGCATCTTCATCGCCTACATCGGCATTAAGAATGCGGGCCTTCTGAGCTTCACCCTGGACCCCGGGACCTATCTCGCCCTGGACAGTGGCACCATCATCGGTTCTTCCGCCGCCGTCCCCGCCCTGGTGAATTTCACCACCCCCGGCGTTCTGCTCTCCCTGGTGGGCCTCTTCCTCACCATCATTCTGGTGGTAAAGCGGGTCAAGGGGGCCATTCTCATTGGCATCGCCGTCACCACCCTCTTGGGTCTGCCCTTTGGGGTGGTGGATCTGTCCCAGCTGGGCCAGAGCACGTCCATTTCCCAGGCCTTTGCTGAACTGGGCTCCGTCTTTGGGGTGGCCCTGGGCCGGGAGGGGATTGGCAGCCTCTTCTCCGATCCCAGTAGGATCATCACCGTGCTCATGACCATCTTTGCCTTCTCCCTGTCGGATACCTTCGACACCCTGGGGACCTTCATCGGCACCGGCCGCAGAAGTGGCATCTTCAGTGACGAGGACTTGAGAACCATGGAGAACTCCTCGGGCTTCGCCTCCAAATTGGACAAGGCCCTCTTTGGGGACTCCATTGGCACCATCATTGGGGCCATTATCGGCACCAGCAATACCACCACCTATGTGGAATCGGCAGCTGGGATTGAAGCGGGGGCCCGGACGGGGCTGCACAATGTGGTGGTGGCCGTCCTCTTCCTCCTCTCCATTCTGGTGACCCCCATTGCGGGCATTGTTCCCGCCCAGGCCACGGCCCCCGCCCTCATTGTCGTAGGGGTCATGATGATGGGCTCCTTTAAGGAGATCGACTGGGACAATTTCGCCGATGCCGTGCCCGCCTTCTTTGCCTCGGCTTTCATGGCCCTGTCCTACTCCATCAGTCAGGGGATTGCCGCAGGCTTCATCTTCTACTGTGTGATTAAAATTGTCCGCAGAGAGACCAAGGACCTCCACCCCATTCTCGTGGGGGCCAGCGTCCTCTTCCTCTTGAACTACATCCTCATGGCCTACCTGTCGGCCTAGTGGGTTCAAGCTGGAGGAGAAACTCCTGGGGTCGGGGAGTTTCCCATTTTAGAATTGTTCAAATGGGGTATCAACTCCTTGACCCGGTTACGGAAGTGTACTTCCATTGAAATCTTCGCACTCAAAAAGAGGGAGCCGGTGGCTCCCTCTTTTCTTGTCTTCCGTGGCGGGTTTTATGTAATGAGCGACTGTTTTACACTTTTCGCCCCAAGGGGGGCAAAAATTTTTCGTGGGCCCAGGGCCTGAAGGAGGTAGTCATGTCCCAGGAGAGGAGCAAACCCAGAGTGGCCTTTGTCTGCGTGCACAATTCCTGTCGCAGCCAAATGGCGGAGGCCCTGACCAAGTACTATGGCGGGGAGAGAGTGGACGCTTTTAGCGGCGGCACCGCCCTTAAAAGCGCCATCAATCCCCAGGCCGTGGCCCTCATCAAGGAGCTCTATGGGATTGATATGAACGAAACGCAGAGGCCCAAGCTCCTCACGGAGCTACCGGAGGTGGACCGGGTGGTCACCATGGGCTGCAATGTGGTCTGTCCCGTCCTCCCCTACGAGTATGAGAGTGAGGACTGGGGCCTGGAGGATCCCACGGGAAAGCCCCGGGAGGAATTTATCCAGGTCATCCGAGAGATCGACGAGAAGGTCCAAGAACTTTTGAAGGGGCTCTAAAAAAGGACCCCTGGGGGTCCCTCAGCCTCAATTCAATACTCATTCAATAGCCCCTCTGGGCCAGGGCCTGGAGGACGGGCTCCACCACTTGGAGGATCCGCTCCCTCTGCTCCAGAATCTCCTCATTGCTGGAGAGGAAGGAGATGGAGGCGTAGATCCTCCCCCGGTGGTTCTTCACCGGCAGGGCCATGGAGCCAATGCCGTCGTAGACCTCCCCCAGTTCCAGGGCGTAGCCCTCCCGGCCCACCTTCTCGATTTCCCCCGTCAGGGCCTCCACCGTGGAGATGGTGGCATCGGTGTAGGGGACGAGTTTGGTGTGAGAGGCGTATTTTTTCAGCTCCTCCTCCCTCAAACTGGAGAGATAGATCTTTCCCGAGGAAGTGGCGTGGAGGGGGAAGGGCAGGGCACTCCGGGTCATGAGGAGATAGCGGGCATTGTCCGGCACCTCGGTGTAGAGGGTGATGAGCTGGCCCTCCTCCATCATAATGAGGCGGGTGGACATGGTGAACTCGTTGGCCCAGTCCTTGAGAAGGGGCTGGAGTATGTCCTTGGTGTGGAGGATGGTGGTCTCTTCCACCAGATCCGCCTTGGGAATGAAGGCCAGGCCCAAGTGATAGCTATTGGCCCTCTGATCGTGGGCCAAGTACTGGTGATAGACCAGGGTGTTCACCAGGCCCCGAGTGGTATTTATATTTAAATTGCACATTTTCGCCAGTTCCGCCAGGGTCAGTCTCTGGTGGAAGGCATCGAAACAGTCCAAAATTTGAAAAGCTCGAGAGAGGGATTGAATGGTTCTTTGAGTTTTTTTCATAGGGCACACTCCGTTCTGCTCCTATTATACAGGAAAAGAAGCAGTGGGAAGGGGCCGGAGGGGGCCACTGTGAAAAATACTTGAGAAAAACAGTGGGAATTGCTATTATGTAGCTATGATTACGAAAGCAAGATAAAAACGAGAGGTGAATTATGCTACGAAATCTGGGCAAGGGATTGTTGATTCTGTTGGGAATTCTGCTCCTTGTGTATGTGGGGGGCGTGGGAATTTTCTCCCAACTCTTCCTTCCCAATACCAGCATCAATGGTCGGGATGTATCCTTCTTACCCATGAATGAGCTGGAAGAGGATTTTGCCTCCTCTTGGGAGCAGTACGATTTGCGCATTGCCGGTCGCAAAAACCGGATTGATATGATTTCCGCCAAGGACATCGACTACTCGGAGAGCTACATCTCCAAAGAGGGCATTGAGCAGCGGCCCACCTACTGGCCCCTGATGGTATTTGTGCCCAAGGAATACGAGCTGGAGACCAAGGTGGACTACAACAGGGCAAAACTCGCCCAGAAGATCGGCAAGATGAAGAATATCTCCGATCCCTCCATCACCGATCCCAGCCCCGCCACCATTGGCTACGAGGCCAATGTGGGCTATGTGGTGGTGCCGGCCTCCTCGGGGGACCGGGCCAATCGCCAGGCCTTTGAGCGGGAGCTACTGGCAAGTTTCCACCGCCAGGCCAGCGACCTCAACTTGGAGGAGGCCAATGTGTATCCCAAGGCCCCCAAGGAGGAGGATCTCAGGCCCCTGGAAAACAAAGTGAAGAATATGAATGTGGTGGAGAGCTACTCCCTCATCTACGACTTTGAGGACCGTCAGGAGATCCTCAGTGGAGAGGCCCTCATCAATCTCCACGACTTCGATGAAGCCGGCAATATGACCCCCAGCGAGGAGAAGGTGAATCTCTATGTGCAGGAGCTTGCGGCCAAATACGACACCCTCAAGGGGACGAGAGATCTCCCCATGACCGGTGGCGGCATGGCCCGAGTCTCCGGGGGGATCTACGGCTGGCAGATCAATCAAGAGGACACCGCCGCGGACTTACTGGCGGCCATGGAGGCCCAGCAGCCCCAGACCATGAAGCCCAAGTACACCAGCGAGGCCCAGTCCCGCACCATGAACGATGTGGGCAATAGCTACATCGAAATCGACCTGGCCCGCCAGCACATGTGGCTCTACAAGGACGGCCAGCTCATGGTGGACACCGATGTGGTCACCGGTAATCCCTATCAGGGCAATGGCACCCCCACGGGGACCTTTAGAATCTGGTCCATGGAGCAGGACCGCTATCTCACCGGGGAGGACTACAAGTCCTGGGTGAGCTACTGGATGCCCATTAACTGGACCGGTGTGGGTATCCACGACAGCAACTGGCGGGGCTCCTATGGGGGCAATATCTACCGGGGAGGGGGCTCCCACGGCTGTATCAACACTCCGCCCTCTGTCATGAAGACGGTCTTCGAGCACAGCTTCGATGGCATGCCCGTCATCGTCTACAATTCAGCCACAGAATCCATTTAATTTTTGCCGGCCTGGGGCCGGCTCTTTTATTTTCCCCTGACAATCGTTTACAAATCCCCAGCCTTTGGGTATAATATGGATGAAGATATCTTCAGGGCGAGGTGTGATTCCTCACCGGTGGTACAGTCCACGAGCCTTTTGGCTGAATCGGCGAAATTCCGATACCGACGGTTATAGTCCGGATGGAAGAAGATGCATTTGTGCAGCCCCGAAGAAGTTTCGGGCATTTTTTGTGCCCAAATCACACGGGAGGTATCTGTGAACAACATTTCCAAGGGACGCTCTCTGTCCCAAATTCAAATCGTCACCCGCACCAGTATCCTAGGCGTCCTGGCCTTTGTCCTCATGTTTTTGGAGTTTCCCCTGGGCTTCATTGCCCCGCCCTTCATTAAAATGGACATCTCCGATGTCCCGGCCCTCATTGGCGCCTTTGCCATGGGCCCGGTGGTGGGCATCACCATTGAGCTTTTGAAGAATCTCCTTCACATTTTCCTCAAGGGGACCATGACCGCAGGTGTGGGAGAGCTCTCCAATTTCATCATTGGCTCCACCTTTGTGGCCGTCTCCGCCATTTACTATCAGCGTCACAAGACCTATAAGGGGGCCGTGGTGGCCCTGGCCCTGGGCACTTTGGCCTTCAGTTTTCTCGCCATTGTGAGCAATTACTTCGTGGTCTTTCCCCTCTACGGGAAAGTCATGAGTATGGATGCCATCATTGCCATGGGGACCGCCGTCAATGGCAAGGTGACCAGCCTCTGGACCATGATGATCTACTCCATTTTGCCCTTTAATCTCCTGAAGGGAGCGGTGGTTTCGGTCGTCACCCTCTTGGTCTACAAAAAGGCCAGTCCCTTCCTTCACAGCCGCTGAGATCCACACGGAATGAATGGAGCTTCCGGGGGCACTGCCCCCGGTTTTTTATTTTCCCCTTCCCTTCCGGAAGGGAAGCAAAAAAATAAACCCGCACCAGATGGTGCGGGTTTTTGCCTTTAGAAGATCAGTTTTCGATGTCAATGCGGCCGAAGTTTCGATCCCGGCGCTTGTAGACAATGGCCACTTCGTCGGTGGCGCTGTCCTTGAAGACAAAGAAATTGTGGTTCAAGAGTTCCATTTGCAAAATGGCCTCCTCCTCGCTCATGGGGGAGAGGACAAAGCTCTTTCTCTTGACCAAATTGTGACCCTGGGCCTCCTCTTCGCTCTCGGGAAGGTCCTGCTCAAAGTTTTCGAAGCGAATGGAGTTGCTGTTTTGGTAGCGCTTTTTCAGGCGGGTCTTGTATTTGCGAACCTGACGTTCCAGAGCGTCCACGGCAAGGTCAATGGAGGCGTACATATCGTCGGTGGTCTCCTCCGCGCGAATGATGGTGCCGGGGAGAAATACAGTCACCTCCGTGGTGTGCCGACCTTTTTTGGCTGCAAAGGTTACTTTGGCCTCCACCTCTTCGGCAAAATACCGATCCAATTTGGAGAATTTTTTCTCCGCTTGGTCCTTGAGGGCGTCGGATAGAGTCATATTTCTGGCTACAAAATTAATGCGCATCGTGACACTCCTTTCGTACTATGTTTGTTAAGATGATACCCAAAGCTGTAAAGTTTAAGCAAAGGAGGAGGGGAGAAAATCTCCAAAATCTGGCTTTTCTGATATACTAATTTTCAGAGAGGAGGGTTCATGAAGGAATTTGGCCATTTGCCCCACATTGGCATGCGCACGGCTAAGACAGTGCTTTCCGTGACTTTGGGACTGTTCATTTCGTATCTACTCAAATTGAGGGCGCCCTTATTTGTCGCCATCGCCGCTATGACCACCATGCAACCCACCTATTATGAAACGTTTAAATCCGCCCGGCTGAGGCTGTTCACCTGTATTGCCGGGGTCATGCTGGGCATCATCCTGGGACTGATGGAAGTGCCGGGCTATCTCAAGCCCCTGGTGGCGGGCCTGGGAACTCTGGGAATCATGCTCTTTCTCATTGAGTTTAAGCTCAACCGCTTTGTCACCCTCACGGTGATCACCTTCATCGCCTCCTACTACTCCTCGGTGGACCAGTGGATCTACGGTTGGAACCGGCTGGTGGGCACCGCCCTGGGGGTCTTCATCTCCCTCCTTGTCAATCTCCTCATTAAAAAGCCCCACCTGGGCCAGGACCTCCACCAGCACTTGGAGCGGACCTATGAGGAGGTCTTCAACATCTCCGAGCGGCTCCTCCTCACCCCCTTTGATCCCGATGTTCATCTTCTCTCCGATGAGCTGGCGGCGTCCAAGGAGGCCTTTTCCCTGTGGAAAAAAGAGGTGGTGCAGCCCTTCACCTCCAGCCCCTACTCCCGGGCCGTTCCCCGACTGGTGGAGTGCTACGACCAGGCCTACACCTTCATTCGGATCATTCTCACCCTTCCCAGGGAGAACTTCCACATGTCGGCCAGAAATCGGGCCCGGGTCAGCGAACTCTTCGAGTACTCGGAGCTCAATCCCCTGCCCCAGGGGGACACCGTGGACACGGTGCTCAACTACCACATTGAATCCCTGCTGAAATTACTGCGGGAGATCCAGCTGCTTCACGATGAGGTGAAAGGAGAGATTATTTGACCAAGGATCAATGGACCCTGGTGCAATTTGAAAATGTCCAGGGCGTCGTCACCATGATCGACAGCTTAATAGATGAACACTTTATTCAGCCCGATGAGCGCCTGTTGGAGGTTTTGGAGGAGCTCATGCCCCTTTCGGATCTCAACACCTGGCTCCTCTTTGATGTGGAGGAAAACCGGGAGATGACGGAAATTTTCTGCCGGGATGCCACGGATATCAATGGAGAGGGCCAGTGGCTGTGGATCAGCAGGGAACTCATGGTGGCCCTCTTTGACTCCTACTTGAGCCTCTACACCGTCCTGGAGGGGGGAGGGGAGGGCCACCGCCTGGTCAATCACGCCACCGATGAAATTGTAATGGTGGAAAAACTGGGGGCGGATCTGGACATTGGCGACACCTTCTTCGGCCGGGTGGTGGCCCTGGAGGGGAAAAATTACCTCTTTTCCAATGCCCACCACCACAGGGGGGAGCAGGCCCGGGACATCCGGGCCACCTTTGAGGAGATCTATGGGGAGCGGCACCTGGAGGTGGACTGGAGCTACAGCGATGGCAATCCCGAGCTCCTGTACCTCTACATTCTCACCCTCCAGGAGGTCCTGGGGGATTTTTCCCATCCCGGGGGACGGGACGGCTCCGACTTGACTCGAATGGCCAAGGAGCTCTTCTCCCCCGAGGATGCCGAGGATGTGATTCATCTCTTGGACTGTATGGAGGATGAATTTCACAGCCTCACCGACAGGAGATCCATCTTTTTGGATCCCGAGTTCACTCAGTTCGACCACATCCTCCGGGAGAGCGCCCGGAGGGGGAATTTCTACAGCGACCAGCTCGCCTATTCCATTTTGAAATTATTCGACCGCGTAAAGGAAATTCGGGGCATTGAGGGGGAGTCCCCCTCGCCCTTTGAGCTCAAGGCCCTCTTGGAGGCCTCCACTCTGGGCTTCTACCTCAGGGGGGAGTTGGAGAGAATCCTCGCCGATGTTCCGGTGACGGCGCCCCTGGTTCGTTACTTTCCCAAGTTCATCGACTTTTTGGAAATGGAAGAGGACTATCTCACCCCCAGGTTCAATTTAAAAATTTGGGCGGTGAAGGCCCTGAGGGCCAAGTTTCCCGCGGGAAGGCAGCGAAATACCCGGCGGGTGGAGGAGCGCCACGTGCCCATTCTTCTCATTATGAAGAAATTTGCCTTCCACAAGGGCCTCGTCTTCCCGTGGGTGGGGGAGGTAGAACTCAGGTTTCGCTATAAATTTTACGACTATCTCTCCCAGTCCCAGCAGTGGAATCTGTGGATCTCCACCTTCTTCCACCCGGAATTTGAGCGGGACAAGCTCCCCTCCGGTGTGAGCTTTGGCCCCCTCACCGAGCTCTATGAGTCCTATCTCCGCCGCTTCGGCCAGGGGGAGAGGATTGTGGTGCCCCTGGATCAAGTGAAGAGCAAGGAGGATTTTCTCGTCACGGAGATCTTTGGGGGCCTGGGCCTCTTTACGGAGGCCCTCACCCAGGAGTCCCAGGTCATGGAAGTGAGTGAGCTGGGCAAGGAAGTCCTCCGCTACTTTGGCCTCTGGGAGGCGGAGGAGCGGGACAATATGATCCCCCTCTTTTAGGGGGCAGAAAGGAGGGGGTCCCCCATGGGAAAACTTAAATATGTAGCTTTGGCGGCCTCCCTCCTCTTTACCACGGCCTTCTACGGCCTGGACCAGAGCAGCCGCCTCTTTTCCGCCATCCTCCCCTCCCAGGAGACGGTCCACTACTTCCAAGAGGCCCCCAAGGTCTATCTGGCCCAGGAGGCCATTCAAGGGAGCTACCGCCAGGTGAAGCTCCGCCGCCCCCTTCGGGCGGTCCACGGCAGGGCCATGATCTCCTTCGAGGACTTGGAGGCGCTGGTGGACGAGGGAAAACTGGTCTGGGATGAGGCCACGGGGGTGGTGAGCATCCAGCAGCTCAATCGCCTCTTTATGGCGGTGGACCGGAATGCCTATTTGGAAAATGGCCGCCGGATGCCCCTCTCGGAATTTCCCACCATGATTGGCGGCGATCTCTATCTGCCCCTTCGCTTCACCCTGGAAAAAATGGGCTACAGCGTCCACTACGGCGGGGCCAATGAGATCCTCGTGGTGGCCCCCCACGGCCAGGAGGGGAGGATCATTGCCGCCAGCAAATTTAAGATCAGCTCCATTCCCCGGGAGGTCCGCTTCCACGGGGAGCTCTCCCTGGTGGCCGTGGAGGACGGCATCATCTACGGCCTGGGCACTGCGGCCCCCCAGGAGGAGGTCCTCTTTCGCTTTCAGGGGGAGCGGGTCCAGCAGTCCAAGTCCGTGTCCACTCGGGAGTGGGACTACTTCCACCGGGAGCAGGGGAAACTCTACTTCACCACGGAGGACCAAATGGAAATCTTGGACATCCACCGGGGGATCATCTCCATCTGGGACCTCCCCCAAATGCTCATGGGGGGCCGAGTGGTCTACGGCGACCGGGACTTTGCCATTTTGGAAAAGGAGCACAGCATCTACCGGATGAGCCTCCCCCCGGGGCGGGTGGAGAAGATGGGCCACTTTCCCCTCAGTGACGATGTGGCCTTCTCCGGCAATAATCTCTATCAGAGTGTGGGGGGCAATCTCATAAAGATCACCGGCAGAGGCTCCAGGAAAGTCTCCAAAAAGGTGGTCTCCTTCCCCACGGGCAGGGGCAATATCCTTTGGAGCCAGGGGGAGGATATGGTATTATATGAGGAAGATCGAGGGGTCCTTCAGCTCCTCCACACCCCCACCGATACGGTGATTTTCTCCCAGCTTTTGAGCACCGAGGGGGAGAGTGCCGTCACCTTTCAGGGGCGCTATCTCACCGTGGGCTGCGGCAACAAAGTCTATGAATTTGACAGCCTCAGCCGGGAGAGTAAAATTTTTGATTTGAGCAATATTTCCGGGAGCCTGGAGGAGGGGGAAGTCCTCTGGTTCTCCCAGGACAGCGAGGTGGTGGGCTACTGGCGCTCCACTGCCAGTGGCCAGGATGCCATCCGGGACCGAATCATTCGTTTCCCCAAAAACTAGGGTTCTGAAGCTGGGGCCATGGGCCGCGGCGGAGTTTGAAAAGCAGGTGAAGACGTGAGCACAATGGAAGAAGAACGCAGAAGATATCTGGAGCGGAGGGAGCGCATCCGAAGGAGAAAGAGGGCCCGGAGAATCCGGGGGCTCTTCCTTTTGGTGGTGCTGGTGGTGGCGGTCTCCGCCGCCCTCTCCCTCATTGGCAAGTGGAGTGGGGGCAAGGTGAATCTCGCCTATGCCAATGAGGCCCAGTGGTATGTACTGGATTCCATGGACCTCTTGGACCAGCGGCAACATCCCCTCCCCAGCTACCGGGACAGCTTAAAGGAGCAGTTCACCCGCCGGCTGGTCAAGGGGGGCAATTACGTCTCCCATGTGGAGAAATACGCCTTCGATACCGGCCTCATCAGCGACATCATCGAAAGGGACGAGGCCCCCAGCGACTTTGGAAAGTGGGCCTTCCTCACCTTTGACGATGGGCCCAATGAGACCATCACCCCCCAAATTCTGGACACCCTGGAGGAGAAGGACGCCCGGGCCACCTTCTTTGTGGTGGGGGGCTCCATCAATGAGAAGGACCGCCCCATGCTCATGAGGCAGCTCATTGGGGGCAATTCCATTGCCATGCACTCCCACAGCCACAATTACAAAAAGCTCTATCCCGGCCGGGTGGGCAGTTCCGGCACCATTGCCCAGGAGGCGGATCTGGCCCAGGAGTCTTTGAAGGCCGTTCTGGGAGAGGACTTCCACACCTCGGTGTGGCGCTATCCCGGGGGACATATGAGCTGGAAGGGCCTGGAGGATGCCGATGAGGCCCTGGCGGCCAAGGGCATCCACTGGGTGGACTGGAACAGCCTCACCGGGGATGCGGAGCCCAAGAGTCGCCGGCCGGTGACCACCGATGGCTTCGTGGACTTTATGAATCGCTCGGCAAGATTCAATGAGCAGTCCGATGTGCTGGTGGTCCTCATGCACGATGCAGAGACCAAGCAGGGCACCGCCGATGCCCTGGGGGCCATTATTGACGAGCTCAGGGACCAGGGCTATGAGTTTGGGATTTTAAAATAGTGTCCAATACCTCCGTTCTTCTCATGATCATCACGGTGGGCACCAAAGTTTTTGGATTGGCTAGGGAAAAAGCCCTAGCCCATTTTTTTGGAACCCAAGCCATGTCCGCCATATTTCTCGTCGCCTTTAGCTTTCCCATGGTCCTGTCCAATCTCTTTTCCGGGACCATAGCCAGTGGTTTCATTCCCATGTACACCCACCTGGAGGAGGAGAGGGGCCGGGGGGCCGCCGACGGCTTCACCCTCCACCTGAATCTGTGGGTGGCCCTCTTTTCCATCCTCCTGAGCCTGCTGGCCATTGTCTTTGCCCGGGAGTTGGTGGGCCTTTTGAGCCCCGGCTTTTCCGGGGAGGTCTTTGAAACGGCGGTGTTCATGTGCCGGATTACGGCGATGAGCATCATCTCCACGGCAGTGGGGAGCATTTGGAAGTCCTATCTCCAGGTGCGGGGGGCCTTCATCCCCTCCATTCTCCACTCCGTGGTGATGAACACCGTCCTCATTGTGGGGATGTATCTGGGGCGAGGGGGCGAGCCTGTCATTCTCGCAGCAAGTATTGTGGCGGCCTTCTTCCTCCAGTACCTCATCTTCATTCCCGGGATCTGGAAGGTGGGCTTTGCCCCCGGGGCCCTGAAACGGCCACGGGAGGAGCTAAAGTCCATGGGGCGGCTCATGCTCCCCATCCTCATCTCCACTTCGGTGCTGGAGCTGAATTTTCTCGTCAACAAGGCCCTGGCCTCAGAGATTTCCCTCTCGGGGATCTCCATTTTAAACTACGCCACCAAAATTCAGGGCTTCATCACGGGGATTGTGGTCACCAGCATCATCACCGTCCTCTATCCCAGGATGTCCCGGGAGGTGGAGCAGGGCAGTCTCTTGAAAGTCAGCGAGAGCTTTGCCGAGAGCGCCTCTCTGATGCTGGCCCTGGTGCTGCCTGCCAGTGTGGGGGTGATGATTTTCTCTGAGGAAATTGTCCGCCTCCTCTTTTTGGGGGGCGCCTTCACCGAGGCCGATGTGGCGGCCACGGGGACCGTCCTCCTCTTCTATGCCGCGGGGCTGGTGGCCACGGGCCTCCGGGAGATTGCCATTCGCATCTTCTACAGCATGAAGGAACTCAAGGTGCCGGTGGTCAATGGCGTGGTCATGGTGAGCCTCAACATCCTCCTCTCCTTTCTCCTCTCCCGGAGTCTGGGCATGAGGGGCTTTGGCATTGCCACCTCCCTGAGTCTCTTTGTGGGGGCCCTGGATCTCTTCCGGATCCTCCGGAAGCGGATGCCCATGGAGCCCGTTTGGGGGAAGCTGGGAAATCTCCTGAAAATTCTCCTGGCAAGTCTCATCATGGCCCTGGCCGCTCGGGCCCTGTACGGCTATATTCAGGGGATCTTCTCCCCGGCCCTCTCCCTGATTTCGGCCATTGGGGCGGCGGGGGGCGTCTATCTCCTCTCGGCCCTGATTCTGAAATTGGATGAGCTGGCCATTTTGCGGGGGATCTTTGGAAAAATTTTTAAGAAGTAAATTTGTAAAGGGGGAGCTATGAAGCGAAGTGCACTTTTGGCACAAATTCAAGAACAGGGAGTGGACGAGTCCCTCCTCCGGGCCGTGGAGGCGTGGCAGGGGGAGGAGGTCCACGGGGACCGAATACCCCAGAGCCACTATGTCTATGACGGCAGGGAGGTGTGGGAGGAGGTCCTCCACGCCATTTTGGGGGGCTATCACCTCCTTTTGAGTGGGGCCAAGGCCTCGGGGAAAAATGTCCTCTCGGAGAATCTCGCCCAGCTCTTCCGCCGGCCCATGTGGAATCTGAGCCTCAATATCAGCTCCGATGCCCAGGAGCTCATTGGCCAGGACACCTTTGTGGCGGGGGAAGTGCGCCTGAGAAAGGGGCCCCTGGCCCTGGCGGCGGAGGCCGGGGGCTTTGTGGTCCTGGACGAGATCAATATGGCCAAGAATGAGTCCCTGGCGGTGATCCACGCGGCCCTGGACTTTCGGAGAATCATCGACATTCCCGGCTATGAAAAGATCGAGCTTCACCCCAAGACTCGCATCATCGGCACCATGAACTATGGCTACGCCGGCACCCGGGAACTCAATGAGGCCCTGGTGAGCCGCTTTTTGGTGGTGGACATGCCCCAGCTCACAGAGGAGAGCCTCCGGCGAATCCTCCTCCGGGAGACGGCGGTCACCGAGGCCCATGTGGACCTTCTGGTGCGGCTCTTTTTGGACCTTCAGCTCAAGAGCCTCAATGGGGAAATTTCCTCCAAGGCCGTGGACGTCCGGGGACTCTTTGCCGCCACCGACCTCATGAAGGGGGGCCTGGCCCCTCGCCCCGCCCTGGAGATGGGCCTGGTGAACAAGTCCTTCGACCCCTACGAGAAGGAGCTCATCACCGACATCATTGAGAGCCTCCTCCCCCCGGGGACCGAGGGCGGGTTCTTCTTCCAATGACCGGCAGCTGGGCGGCCATGAGTCCGGAGCGGCTGCAAAATCTCTACTGGACGGTGGGCAGGCTCTATGAGCGGAAGTACAATGGCCCCTCCCTCCCCCTCTCGGCGGCGGAGGAGGCCATGGTGGATGCCACTTTTCCCAGCAATGGCCTCTACGCCCTCTTGAAACCCTATGGGGGGAGCATCCACCAGGGGGAGGTGCGGACCTGGCTGATCCTCTTTGCCACGGAGTGGACCAAGGAAAAGCTCTTCTCCCAGCGCCCGGGCCTCCGGGCCAGGGAGGGCGCCCACTACCAAAATCTCGCCCGGGCCCTGGAGGGGACGGGGGAGCGGAGCGCCCACGATGAGCTCCTCTACGCCTATGCCCGCTACCGCCTGGGAGAGCGGGGCTCCCAGCGGGTGGTCCTGGCCCCCTATATGGAGGAAGTGGGGCGCCTCAAAAATCAGGAGGAGTTCTTCTCCTGGGTGGCGGCATTTCTCCGGGGCTTCTTCGATCCCCAAAAGGAGCGGGGGGAGCAGGTGGACGATGCCGAGAAAAATCTCCCCGACACCGCCCCCAAGGTCCCGGAAAAGGCCCCGCCGGCCCCCAGTGAAGTGTACTTTCACGAGGAGATTCAGGCGGCGGAATTTACCAATGTCCTCAATGAGGGGGAGGACCTCACCATGGTGGAAGAGGGGGGCAGAAAGAGGGCGGGGGACGAGCGCCAGCTCCGCCGCCGGGTGAGCAAGCACTACGGCCTCCATCTCCCCACCTTCCAACTGGAGGGGGAGCTGGCCCGGGGGCTCCACCAGGGCATGAAGCTCCACCTCACTCGGGGGGTCTACGGCTCCGATCTGGACGCTCAATTTTTCAAGGAGCAGGTGGACCAGCAGGAGGAGAAAAACCGGCGGCACTATGAGTCTGCGGCCCACATCTACCGCCGCCAGGAGGCCAACCTCAAGGCCTATCTCAAGAGCAATGTCCTGGAGGACTTGGACGAGGGCCTGGGGCGGAGCACCCGGGGGGCCGTGGACGGGGGAAGGGTCTACCGCCAAATTCTCTTTGACGATCACCGGGTCTTCCGGAGACTCCAGCCGGAATCCACCCCCCAGCTCACCGTGGACATTCTCCTGGACATGTCCGCCTCCCAGCGGGACCACCAGGAGGAGGTGGCCATTCAGGGCTACATCCTGGCCCAGGCCCTGACGGAGCTCAAGATCCCCACTCGGGTGCTGGGCTTTTGCAATCTCTTCAATTATCAAATCCTCCGCCTCTTCCGGGACTATCACGACGGCCTGGAGAAGAATCAGTCCATCTTCCGCTTCCGGGCCTCGGGGAGCAATCGGGACGGCTTCGCCTACAGCTACATTGGGGCCACCCTGCCCAGGACCGAGGGGATCCAGGTGCTCATCGTCCTCTCCGACGGCAGGCCCAACGACCACATCAGTGTGGGCCGCCACGCCCACGCCGCCCAGGACTACGAGGGGGAGTTGGCAGTGGAGGACAGCGCCCGGGAGATCGAAAAGCTGAGGCTCTCGGGAGTGGCCACCCTGGGGGTCTTCACCGGCAAGGAGGAGGACCTCTCCCAGGAGAAGATCATCTTCGGCAATGATTTTCTCTACACCCGGGACCGGAACCGCTTCTCTACCCTGGTGGGCCGCTATTTAAAAGATGTCATTGGCAAAATGAGATAGTCCGCGGATGGAGTCCGTGGACTTTTATTTTTGTAGCCGTGGGCCCTATGATAAAATAGATTCTAAGAATAAAGGGGGATTTATGAAAACAATAGCAGTATTTTTTGGCGGCCGGTCCGTGGAGCACGAGGTCAGTGTCATCACCGGCATGCAGATTATGGAAAACATGGATGGCAGCAAGTACCACATTGTACCCGTCTACATCACTAAGGAGGGCCGCTGGCTCAGTGGGGACTCTTTGAAAAATTTTAAGACCTTTAAAAACCAGGACTTCTCTCAGGCCCACGAGGTCTACTTCGACCTCAACTTGAGGGACCGGACCCTCTACAGGAGAGTCACCGAAAAGGGGGGCCTCTTCAAGGGGGAACGGGAGCGGGCCGAGGCCGTGGCCCAGGTGGATCTCATCTTCCCCGCCCTCCACGGCACCTTTGGGGAGGACGGCAATATTCAGGGCTACTTTGAAACCCTGGGCCTTCCCTATGCGGGCTCCAGCACTGTGGCAGCCGCCGTGGGCATGGACAAGGCCATGCAGAAAAATATCTTCAAGGCCAGTGGGCTGCCGGTGTTGGAGGGCTTTGAGGTCTACCGGAGCCGCTGGAAGCGGGAGCCCGAGGCCGTGGCAGGGGATGTGGCGGAACTGGGCTATCCCGTCTTTGTGAAGCCCTCCAATTTGGGCTCCTCCATTGGCATCTCCAAAGTGAAGGATGCCTCGGAGCTAACAGATGCCATGGAGCTTGCGGCCTTCTACTCGGAAAAACTTTTGGTGGAGCGGGCGGCCAAGGAGCCCCGGGAGCTCAACTGCGCCGTTTTGGGCTATGAGGAGGAGCTCATCACCTCCCAAATTGAAGAGCCCATTGGCTGGAAGGACCTCCTGAAATTCGAGGACAAGTACATGGGGGGCAAGTCGGGCACCGCCAAGGGGGGCAAACAGACCTCCGAAAAGAGGAACATCCCCGCCAAAATCACCGACCAGGAGGCCGCCACCATTGAAAAGCTTGCCAAGGGGGCCTTTGCCGCCCTGTCCTGTAGCGGAACGGCGAGAATTGATTTTCTCATGGATGAAGATGGTATCTATATCAATGAGATCAACACCCTTCCCGGTTCCCTGGGCTTCTATCTCTGGGAGGGAAAGGGACTGAGCTTTACTCAGCTGGTGGACCGAATCATCGACATTGCCTTCACCAGCCACCGTCAGCGGGAGGAGAATCAGTACACCTACGACGCCCAGCTCTTTGAAAAGACCAGCTACGGGAGTAAATTGTAATCCAAATGCCCAAAGGAGGTAGCATGTCCATTAAACAGAAAATCATCCGAATCCTGGAGGAGGAGGGCCCCCTCACCAAGGAGCAGCTCTACAAAAGGTTGCAGGTGGATGGCGCCACGGAAAAGTCCATGAAGGCCCTGTGCAAGGAAATGATCCGGGACGGTGAGATCTACAAGGACAGCGAGAAGAAATTTTCCGCTCCGGGGACTGGCTATCTCCTGGAGGGCATCCTCCGGGGCAATGAAAAGGGCTTTGGCTTCTTCATCCCCGACGACGAAAACAGGGAGGACCTCTACATTCACAGCACCAAAATGAACACCGCCATGAATGGGGACCGAATTCTGGTGCGCCAGGTGGAGAGCAAGGGCCCCAAGGGGGGCTATGAGGGCATTGTGGAGAAGGTCCTGGAGCGGGCCAACAAAGTGGTGGTGGGGACCTACAATCACGCCGGGAAATTCGGCTTCGTCCTCCCCGACGACGGCAAGCTCTCCAGCGACATCTACATTCGCAAAAAGTACAACAAGGGGGCCAAGGAGGGTCAGAAGGTGGTGGCGGAGATCATCGAGTATCCCACCCCCACCACCAAGCCCGAGGGAATCATCACGGAAATTCTGGGCTATCCCCACGAGAAAAATGTGGACGTCCTCTCCGTGGCCTATGGCCTGGGGATCGAACTGGAATTTCCCCCGGAGGTCTTAAAGGAGGCGGAGCTCATCCCCGAGGTGGTCTCCGAGGTGCAGATCCGGGGCCGCCGGGACCTGCGGGAGCTTGTCACCTTCACCATCGACGGGGCAGACTCCAAGGACTTTGACGACGCCCTCTCCATTGAGAAGGTGGCCGGGGGCTATCTGGTGGGGGTCCACATTGCCGATGTGGCGGAGTACGTCCCCCTGGGGAGCCCCCTGGACTTGGAGGCCCGGGAGCGGGGCAACAGCGTCTATCTCCTCAACAAGGTGATTCCCATGCTTCCCCAGGAGCTGAGCAATGGCATCTGCTCCCTCAATGAGGGGGCCGACCGCCTCACCCTCTCCCTCCTGGCCCGAGTGGGGGAGGACGGCCGGGTGGAGAGCTTTGAACTGGTGGAGGGGGTCATTCGCTCCCACCGTAGGCTCATCTACGACCATGTCACTGAGTTTTTGGAGGGGGGCAGCACCCACGAGAGCCTCCGGGGCCTGGAAAAAGACCTGAGCCTCCTCCATGAGCTCGCCCAGAAGCGGAAGGCCCTGAGGAGGGAGCGGGGCAATATCGACTTCACCTTCCCCGAGGCGGAGATTCAATTGGACGACAATGGTAGGCCCATTCACATTGGTCTCAGGAGCATGGGGGTGGCCAACGAGCTCATCGAGGAGTTCATGCTCATGGCCAATGAGCTGGTGGCCAAGCGCTACTTCGAAAAGGAGCTCCCCTTCCTCTACCGGATTCACGAGGAGCCCTCCCCCGATAAAATTGAGCTTCTCAACTCCATCATTCGCCCCTTTGGCCACAGAATCAGCACCACCAAGGACATCACCCCCAAGATGATCCAGCAGCTCACCGAGAAGGTGAGGGGAAAGAAGGAGGAGACCCTGGTCTCAACCCTCATTTTGAGGAGCATGCAAAAGGCCCGCTACTCCTACGCCCTGGACCAGCACTTTGGCCTGGCGGCACCCTACTACTCCCACTTCACCTCTCCCATTCGCCGCTACAGCGACCTCACCATCCACAGGGTCATCAAGGGGGATCTCAATGGCCAGCTCACCCCCAAGCTCCTGAAGCACTACCACCGGGACTTCCCCAAAATTGCCGAGCACGTCTCCGCCACGGAGAAGGTGGCCCAGGAGGCGGAGCGCTCCGTGGACGACATTAAAATGGCGGAGTACATGTCCGAGCGCATTGGCGAGCTCTTTGAGGGGCGGATCTCCGGGATCACGGGCTTCGGCATCTTTGTGGCCCTCCCCAATACCATTGAGGGCCTGGTGAGCTACAATAGCATGGACGACTTCTACCACTTCGATGAGGACAACTACCGGGCCGTGGGGGAACACACCAAAAAGGTGTACACCATGGGGGACCCCGTGCAGGTGGTCTGCGTGGGGGCCGATCCCATTAAGGGTCAGATCGATTTTCAAATGGCAGGTGATGTAAAGGATGAAGAAAAACAAGCCGGGAACTCTGGCGCGAAATAAAAGGGCCAGCTACGACTACTTCCTGGAGGAGCACTACGAGGCGGGGCTGGAGCTCAAGGGCACCGAGGTGAAGAGCATCCGCCAGGGGAAAGTCTCCCTCAATGAGAGCTTCTGCATAGTGAAAAATGGGGAGGTCTTCATTGAGGGGATGAATGTCACCCCCTACGAGCAGGGCAATCGCTTCAATGTGGACCCTCTGAGAACGAGAAAGCTCCTCCTCCACCGGCGGGAGATCGCCAAATTGGAGCGGGACAAAAAGCTCAAGGGCCACGCCATTGTGCCCATCTCCCTCTATCTCAAAAATGGCCGGGTGAAGCTCTCCATTGCCTCCGGCCGGGGGAAGAAAAACTACGACAAGCGGGAGTCCATCAAGGAGCGGGAGGTGGACCGAAAAATTCGTCGCTCCGTAGATCGTTAATCTTGGATTGCTTTGAACTCCGATGGATATATATACTAATGTCTTACAGATTTTTACCTTAAATTCATCCATAGAGAGGAGTTCATAACTATGAAATTTGGCTTAATTGTGGGGAGCAATCGCAAGGCATCCTGGAACCGGAAGGTGGCAGAGGTGGTTCAGACCCTCTTTCCCCAGGAGCATCAAGTGGAATTTATCGAGGTCAATCACCTGAGCTACTACAATGAGGACCTGGAGGAGAATCCCCCCCAGGAGTGGGTGGACTTTAGAGAGGCCATTGCAGCTCAAGACGGCATTGTCTTCTTCACCCCCGAGTACAATCACAGTTTCAGCGCCCAGCTGAAAAATGCCATCGACATCGGCTCCCGTCCCTTTGGCCAGTCCAAGTGGAATGGCAAAGTGGCGGGGATTGTCAGCGCCTCCATTGGCCCCGGCGGCGGGTCCAATGCCAATCTTGCCCTGAGAGATCCCCTGGTCTTCAACGATGTGATCACCGTCATGCAGCCGGTGGTCTTCCTGGGCCGGGTCAATGAGTACTTTGACCAAGAGGGCCATATGGTGGCAGACACCAAGGCCTTCCTTCAAACTTTTGTGGACCGCCTGGTGGAACTGACGGAAAAAGTTCGCTAAAGGGAGCTTCCCCAAAAAATCGAGTGTGCAGTTGCCACTCGATTTTTTTGTGCCCCAGGGGAGGGGGGAGTTGGGGGCTTTTTTCAATCCCCTAAAGATTCCGGTAAAATTTTGGAGGCCCAGAGCCACAATCTCCCCCAGGGCCCCGGGACATGGGGTTTTTCCCCACTGAAGCTTGTGCTATAATAGAGGCGAAAAGGGGGACTGCATTTCGGCGCGGTAAGAAATCACGACCCCGCTGTAGCCTCACAGGGCGTTTGTTAAGAGATGCGCGAGCCGTATCTCTTTTTCTATTTGTATGGTTTTTCCATTTGAGAAAGGATGAGCTAATGGAACTCATGTATGAAGGCAAAGCGAAAAAGGTGTATGCAAGCGATGTGGCCGATGAAGTGATCATCGAGTACAAGGACGATGCCACTGCGGGCAATGGCGAGAAAAAGGCCAATATTGCCGGAAAGGGCAAGCTCAATGCCGCCATCACTACGGTGATCTTCAAAATGCTGGAGGAAAACGGGGTGAAGACTCACTTTGTTAAGAGCTTGGACGATGTGACCATGAGGGTGAAAAAAGTGGAGATCCTCCCCCTGGAAGTCATCGTTCGAAATATCTCCGCCGGCTCCTTTGCCAAGCGCTATGGGGTGGAAGAGGGAATTGTCTTCGAGCATCCCTCCTTTGAACTCTCCTACAAAAATGACGACTTGGGCGACCCCCTGATGGCCAGAGATCACGCCGTGGCCCTGGGTCTCGTCACTGAAGAGGAGTACGATCTTCTGAGAACTGAAACTTTGAAGATCAACGAGCTTCTCAAGGAGTTCTTCCTGAAGATCAATTTGAAATTGGTGGATTTCAAAATCGAATACGGCAAGGACAGCCAGGGCAATATCCTCCTGGCCGATGAGATCAGCCCCGACACCTGCCGCCTCTGGGATGTGGATACCAATGAGAAATTCGACAAGGATATTTTCCGCCGAGATCTGGGGGACCTTATTGAGGGCTATTCTGAAGTGCTGGAAAGGATGAACAAGAACTAGATGTGCGGGATTATTGGCGTTTACAGTAAAGATACGGTACCGGTGAGTAAAAAGCTCTTCTACGGACTCAACTCCCTCCAACACCGGGGACAGGAGAGTGCGGGGATCACCGTCTCCGATGGGGAGCAGATCAAGCGCCACCGGGCCATGGGCCTGGTGATGGATGTCTTTAAAAGCGAGGAGGACCTCAGTAGTCTCCAGGGAAATCTGGGCATTGGCCACGTCCGCTACTCCACCTCCGGCGGGGTGTCGGAGCTGAATATTCAGCCCCTCATTGGCTTTGTCAAGGACGAGAGCATTGCCATCAGCCACAATGGCAATTTGGTCAACTACCATGTTCTGAGAAGTCGCCTGGAGGAAGAGGGGATGATGTTCCAGACCAAAATTGACACCGAGGTCATCCTCTACCTCATCGCCCGCTACTACAGCGGGGACATCGTCTCCGCCATTCAGCGGACCATGGACCGGATCGAGGGGGCCTACTCCGTCATCCTCCAGCTCAAGGACCGCATTGTGGCCTTCCGGGACCCCTATGGCTTCAGGCCCCTGGTCCTGGGACAGGACGGGGAGGACTACATTGTCTCCAGTGAAAATGCCGCCGTGGAGATCATCGGCGGTTCCATGCTGAGAAATGTGGCCCCCGGGGAGATTGTGGTCATCGACGAGGGGGGCGTTCACTCCTATTTCTACGAGAAAAAGGCCCCTCGGAAGAACTGCGTCTTTGAGTATGTGTACTTTGCCCGCAATGATGCCAATTTGGACGATGTCAATGCCTACAATTTCAGAAGGCGCTGCGGGGAGATCCTCTGGGAGGAAAAACCCCTGGATGTGGATCTGGTGATTCCCGTTCCCGACAGCGGCATTCCCTCGGCCATTGGCTTTGCCCAGGCATCGGGGATTCCCTTTGGGGAGGGCCTGGTGAAAAACCGCTACATGGGCCGCACCTTCATCAAGCCCACCCAAAAGGAGCGGGACATGGCGGTGAAGCTCAAGCTCAATCCCCTGGTGGAGGTGGTGGAGGGCAAGCGGATTGTCCTCCTGGACGACTCCATTGTTCGGGGCACCACCAGTAAGAATCTCATTCAGCGGCTGAGGGATGCCGGGGCCAAGGAGGTCCACATGCGGATCACCTCCCCCCCGGTGAAGTACTCCTGCTACTACGGCATCGACACCCCCAATCGCAACAATCTCATTGCCGCCCACCACTCGGTGGAGGAGATGGAAGAGATCATTGGCGCGGATTCCCTGGCCTTCATCTCCCTGGAGGGGCTGGCCAAGGCGGGGAAGAAGGACCTGGATCAATTCTGCACCGCCTGTTTCAGTGGGGACTATCCCGTGGATCCCACCCTGATCTAGCTCTTTAGGAGGAAGTATGAAAATTCGTTACCAAGACAGTGGCGTCAATATCTCTGAGGGAAATCGGACGGTGGATCTCATTAAATCCGTGGTGAAATCCACCTACGATGGCAATGTCCTGGGGGATTTGGGCCTCTTCTCCGGGGCCTACGCCCTGGGGGAGGCCAAGGACATGGAGGAGCCCGTCCTTTTGGCGGCCACCGACGGGGTGGGCACCAAGCTCATGATCGGTCAAATGATGGACAAGCACGACACCGTGGGCATTGACCTGGTGGCCATGAGCGTCAACGACCTCATCTGCCAGGGAGCGAGGCCCCTCATTTTCCTGGACTACATCGCCACGGGAAAGGTGATTCCCGAGAAGATGGCGGAGATCGTCTCCGGTGTGGCCGAGGGCTGCCGCCAGTCGGGCTGCGCCCTCATCGGTGGGGAGACGGCGGAGATGCCCGGCATGTACGCCGAGGACGAGTACGACCTGGCGGGCTTTGCCGTGGGCCTGGCGGACAAAAAGGCCATCATTGACGGCAGCACCATTGTGGAGGGGGATGTGATCCTGGGTCTCGGGAGCACGGGCCTTCACTCCAATGGCTACTCCCTGGCGAGAAAGCTCTTTTTGGACCACCTGAAGATGGATCTGAAGGAACAGCTCAAGGGGAGCGAGAAGACCCTGGGTGAGCTCCTCCTGGAGCCCACCCGGATCTATGTGAAGACCATTTTGGATGTCACCTCCCGCTTCGACATCAAGGGCATTGTGAACATCACCGGGGGCGGCCTCATTGAAAATGTGCCCCGAATTCTCCCCGAGGGCCTCCAGGCCACCATCGACAGTAAGAGCTGGGACCACGGGGAGCTCTTTACCGCCATTGAGTCCTTCGATCTCATTGAGCACGAGGAGCTCTATCGCTCCTTGAATATGGGCATTGGCATGGCCCTCATTGTCTCCCCAGCGGAGGCGGCTCAAGTGAAAAAGCGCCTCGAGGAGCTGGGCGAGGCCGTCTACGAAATTGGCGCCGTGGAAGCGGGAGACGGGGGCTCGGTGGTTCGATGAATATTGCCGTATTCGTCTCCGGGGGAGGCACCAATCTCCAGGCCCTCTTGGATGCAGAGAGGGAGGGCTTTTTCAAGTCCCACATTTGCCTGGTTTTGGGCAATCGCCCCTGTAAGGGCCTGGAGCGGGTGGCGGGGAGAGACTGCGCCGCCCTGGTCCACGGGGACAGTGAGGACATTTTGAGACTTTTAAGGGAGCACGAGATTGACCTGGTGGTCCTGGCGGGCTATTTGAAGATTCTCCCAGAGGAAGTGCTGTCGGCCTATGAGGGGCGCATCATCAACATCCACCCCTCCCTCCTCCCCAAATACGGGGGCAGGGGGATGTACGGCCACCACGTCCACGAGGCGGTCTTCGCCCACGGGGAGCCCTACTCCGGGGCCACAGTCCACCGGGTCACTGGGGAAGTGGATGGGGGCACCGTCCTCCTCCAGAGCAAAGTGAATATTGAAAAACTGAAGAGTCCCGAGGAAATTGCAGACACCGTATTGGTTTTGGAGCATCAACTTTTGAAAACTGCTGTGAAATACATAGAGGAGGAGCGACTATGAGCTATGCACTGCTGAGCGTTACCGACAAAGAGGGCATTGGATCCTTTGCCAAGGGCCTGGTGGAACTGGGCTACAAAATTCTCTCCACTGGGGGCACCCTGAGAGTCCTCTTGGAAGAGGGCATCGATGCCGTGGCCATCGACCAGTACACGGGCTTTCCCGAAATGCTGGACGGCCGGGTGAAGACCCTCCACCCCAAGGTCCACGGGGGCCTCTTGTACCGGAGGGATTTGCCGGAGCATGTGAAGACCACGGAGGAGCACGGCATCGAATCCATCGATCTGGTGTGCATCAATCTCTACGAATTTGAAAAGCACTACCACGCCGGCCACGACGAGGCCACCCTCATTGAAAACATCGACATCGGCGGACCCTCCATGATTCGCTCTGGGGCCAAGAACTTCAAGGACGTCTTGGTGGTCACCTCCCCCGCCGACTACGGCGAGGTGCTGGACCGCCTGAAGGCGGGCACCGTGGACTACGAGTACCGCCGGAGCTTGGCCATGAAGGCCTTCTCCCTCACCGCCTACTACGACGGCATGATCAGCCGCTACTTCCAAAAACAAGTGGGGGCAGAGGGGGACTACCGGACCCTGGCCCTCAAGAAGGTCAGCGAGCTCCGCTACGGGGAAAACCCCCATCAGGGGGCGAGCCTCTACGCCGATCCCATGGTGGAGAGCTATCTCACCGACTTCGAGCAGCTCCAGGGCAAGGAGCTCTCCTACAACAATTTCAACGATATGAACACCGCCATCGCCCTGGCCGGGGAATTTGACGAGCTGGTCTGCGTGGGCTTAAAACACGCCACCCCCTGTGGGGTCGCCCTGGGAGAGAGCCCCCTGGAGGCCTACACCAAGATGTTTGAGGCGGACCCCGTGTCCATTTTCGGGGGCATTGTGGCCATTAATGGCACCGTGGATGGCCCCACCGCAGAAAAAATGGCGGAGATCTTCCTGGAAGTGGTGGCCGCTGAAGACTACACCGAGGAGGCCCTGAAGGTCCTCTCCGCCAAGAAAAACCTGAGACTTCTCAAGGTGAATTTTGGCCACCAGCCCCTCAAAGAGGAGCTGAGAATGGTCAGCGGCAAGGTCCTCATTCAAGATGCCGATGTAAACGCCGAGGAGGGCCACGAGCTCATGACGGAAAAGAGCCCCACCGAGGGGGAAAAGCGGGACATGGACTTTGGCATGAAAGTGGTGAAATACGTCCGCAGCAATGCCGTGGTCCTGGTGAAGGACGGCGTCACCCTGGGCATTGGCGGCGGCGAGACCAGCCGGATCTGGGCCTTGGAAAATATCTTCAATCACAATCCCCAGCGGGATTTCAAGGACAGCGTCCTGGCCTCCGATGCCTTCTTCCCCTTTGACGACTGCGTCCGCCTGGCCGCATCCAAGGGAGTCAGCGCCGTGGTTCAACCCGGGGGGAGCATTCGGGACGAGGACTCGGTAAAGGCCTGCAATGAACATGGCATGTCCATGGTGGCCACCGGAGTCCGTCACTTTAAGCACTAGTGGAAACTGCCAGAGGAAAGGAGGAGTCGTGAAGGTACTCATTATTGGTTCAGGTGCCAGAGAGCATGCCATTGGGGTGAAACTCCTGGAGAGCCCCCAAGTGGAACAACTGTATTTTGCCCCGGGAAACGGCGGAACTGCAAAAATCGGAGAGAATATTGCCATCGAGGCCTCGGACCAACAGGGTCTCTTGGATTTCGCTGAGAAAATGTCCGTGGACTACACCATTGTGGGGCCGGAGGATCCCCTGGTGGGGGGCATTGTGGACCGCTTTGAGGAGGCCGGCAGGGCCATCTTCGGTCCCCGGGCCGCAGCGGCTCACCTGGAGGGCTCCAAGACCTATGCCAAGGAATTCTGTCGCCGCCACAATCTCCCCGCGGCCTCCTCAGTGGAGACCGACGATGAGGACACCATTCGGGGCACGGCCGAGCAGTTTTTAAGTGAACAGGGCAGGGTGGTCCTCAAGGCCGACGGCCTGGCCGCCGGCAAGGGGGTCATCATCGCCAGTACCATGGCGGAGGTGGAGGCCTTCATTCAGGATGTGGACGGCCACAAATTCCCCTCTCGGGACGTGGTGGTGGAGGAGTACTTAGAGGGCTTTGAAATGAGCCTCATCGCCTTCACCGATGGCAAGACCATCCGCCCCCTGGCATCGGCCAAGGACCACAAGACCATCTTTGAGGGGGGCAAGGGCCCCAACACCGGGGGCATGGGCACCTACAGCCCCAATTTGGAGGGGGATGTCTTCCAAGAGAGGATTCAGCGGGACGTCCTGGACCCCTTCCTCAAGGCCCTTCGGGAGGACGAGCTGGACTTCCGGGGGATTGTCTTCATTGGCCTCATGCTCTCCAGCCAGGGCGTGAAGATTCTGGAATTTAACGTTCGCTTCGGCGACCCCGAGACCCAGTCCATCCTCCAGCGCCTGGACGGGGATCTTCTGGAGATTATGATGGCCACCAGTGCCGGCAAGCTCTCGGAGGTGGACTTCTCCGAGAAGGACAATGCCGTGGTGAGTGTGGTCCTGGCCAGCGGCGGCTATCCCGCCTCCTCGGAAAAGGGCGTCGTCATCACCGGAGTGGAGGCGGCGGAGGCCCTGGAGGGGGTCACCGTCTACCACGCCGGCACCAAATGGGCGGGTGATCAGTTGGTCACCAATGGGGGCCGGGTCCTCACCGTCACCGGAGAGGGAGAGAGCTTCCAGGAGGCCGTGGCCCGGGCCTATGCCGGGGCTGCCCTCATTGAATTCGAGCGCCGGCAGATTCGAGAGGACATTGGGCCCAAGGTCCACCGGGTCTATGTGAAGCGAAAGGCGGGCTTCAACGGGGAGGAAGAGCTCCTGGCCCAGGAGATTCGGGAGGAACTGGGCCTCACTGTGGCCTCCACCGACATCTACTATCGCTACGATCTCGAGAATATTGGCGTCCTGGAAGTGGAAAAGCTGGCCAAAGAACTCCTCTCGGAGGCCCCCTCCGATGAGCTCTACCTGGGCACCGATGCCCTGGAACTTCAGGGAAAAATGGAGCACCCCCTGGTGGTGGAGTATCAGCCGGGGCAGTATGTCCAGCGGCAGGCCGGGGTGGAGGACGGCGCCGTGGCCCTCTTGGGTCACGACCGGCTCCTCTCTAGGACCGCCACCGTCTACGACTTCCACGGACCCTTGGGGGCATCGGACCTCAGGGCCATTCGGGAGAAATTGGTGAATCCCGTGGACCAAAAGGTGGGCCTCCTCTTTGGGGTGCCCACCACCCTGAAAGAGAGCTTCCGCCGCTCCACGGAAAACCCCATTTACGACGAATTTACCAGCTACAATGAAGAGGAACTCCGGGATCTATTGGAGGGCTTGGGCCTCGCCATGAGCCTGGAGGATCTGAAATTCATTCAGAGCCACTATCAAAAGCTGGGCCGGGACATCAATGAGACGGAACTGGCCATCCTGGACACCTACTGGTCGGACCACTGCCGCCACACCACCTTCAATACGGAGCTCATGGTGAACTTTGAGGAGGATCTCAATGACGAGATTCTCGCAGCCTGGGAGCACTACCAGGCCCTTCGCAGGGAAGTGGCGCGGAAAAAACCCGTGAGTCTCATGGACCTGGGGACCATTGTGGCCAAGGCCCTGAAAAAGCGGGGGGTGAAGACGGAAGTGGAGGAGAGCGAGGAGATCAATGCCTGCTCCATCCACATCACCGTGGAGGCCACCGATCCCGCCACCGGGGCAGGGGAGGAGATTCCCTATCTCCTCATGTTCAAAAACGAGACCCACAATCACCCCACGGAGATCGAGCCCTTTGGCGGGGCCAGCACCTGCCTGGGGGGCTGTATCCGAGATCCCCTCTCGGGCCGGGCCTATGTGTATCAGGCCATGAGAATCACCGGAGCCGCCGATCCCAGAACCCCCTATGAGGAGACTCTGGAGGGCAAGCTCCCCCAAAAGAAAATCACCACCGAGGCCGCCAAGGGCTACTCCTCCTACGGCAACCAAATTGGCCTGGCCGCAGGGCTCATTCACGAGCTCTACCACCCCGGCTATGTGGCCAAGCGCATGGAAATTGGCGCCGTGGTGGGGGCCAATCGCCTGGAAAATGTGGTCCGGGAAGTTCCCGCCCCCGGGGACCTCATCCTCCTTCTGGGGGGCAGGACCGGTCGGGACGGCATTGGCGGTGCCACCGGCTCCAGTAAGGAGCACAATGACGAGAGCTTAAAGACCGCCTCGGCGGAGGTCCAAAAGGGCAATGCCCCCATGGAGCGGAAGCTGGTGCGCCTCTTTAGAAATCCCGAAGTTTCCAAGAGGATCAAGCGCTGCAACGACTTTGGCGCCGGGGGAGTCAGCGTGGCCATTGGGGAACTGGCCGATGGGGTGAAAATCCACCTGGACCGTGTGCCCCTGAAGTACGAGGGCCTCACCCCCAAGGAGATCGCCATCTCCGAGTCCCAGGAGCGGATGGCCGTGGTCATCGATGCTAAAGACCTGGACTTCTTCAGGAGGGCCTGCCGGGAGGAAAATCTGGAGTGGACCCAGGTGGCCGAAGTCACCGAGGAGCCCGAAATGCTCATGCTCTATGAGGAGGAGGAAATTGCCCGGATTTCCCGGGAGTTCATCGACACCTCCGGGGTCTCCCGCTCCCAGGAAGTCATTCTGGAAAAACTCCCCAAGACCCACTACTTCACCGGCTCAAAGGACCGGGGCGTGGAGGAACTGGAGGAGCGAATTCAGGGCCTCAATGTCATCAGTCAGAAAAATCTCATAGAGCGCTTCGACAGCTCCGTGGGGGCAGGCACCGTCCTCCAGCCCCTGGGCGGGAAGCATCAGCTGACCCCCACCCAGGCCATGGTGGCGGCGGTCCCCGTGGAGGGAAAAATCTCCAAGACCGTCAGCGCCATGAGCTTTGGGGGCGATCCCAAGCTCCTCTCCCTGAACCCCTTCCAAGGGGGCTACTACGCCGTGGTGGAATCGGTGGCAAAACTGGTGGCCACCGGTGCCAATCCCCGGGAGCTCTACGCCACCTATCAGGAGTACTTCGAGAGCCTCAGGGAGGACCCCCGCCGCTGGGCGCTCCCCCTCTACGCCCTCTTGGGGGCCATGGAGGCCGCCGAGGGACTGGCCGTGCCCCCCATTGGCGGCAAGGACAGCATGAGCGGCAGCTTCCAAAACCTAAATGTGCCCCCCACCCTCATCAGCTTCTCCGTGGCCCCCATGGCCCTGGATCAGGTGATCCACAATGTCTTTGACGGCCGCGGGAAGATCGGCTACATTGCCGCCCCCCGTGGGGAGAATGAGCTCTTGGATCTTGCCGCCTACGGAAAGCTTCTGGAAAAAATCCACGGAGCCATCACCCAGGGCAAAATCACCACGGCCATTGCCGTAAACAACAAGGGTCCCGCCATCAATTTGGTGGAGTCCCTCCTGGGCAATGATCTCAATGCCCGGGTGGAGCTGGAGAATCTCTACGATGCCGCCTACGGGGACTTCCTGGTGGCCTTTGATGAGTCGGCGGAGCTGGACTTTGTGAAGACCGTGGGGGAATTTGCAGACGAAACCGTCCTCAATGGCAAGGTTCTGGACATGGCAAGGCTCAAGGAGCTCTATCTCCACGGCCTGGACGGCATTTTCTCCGGAGAGTTTGGCGAGAACCAAAAGGCCCTGGACGTGGCCCCCATGGAAGTGGCCCCCCGGAAGCATCCCGCCAAGGTGGCCAAGGTGGTCATTCCCGCCTTCCCCGGCACCAACAGTGAAGTGGACACCAAGGAGGCCTTTGAGTTTGCAGGGGCAGAGGCGAAGATTTTGGTCTTCAAAAACCAAAATCCCCAGGAGACTTTGGCCTCCATTGAAGAGCTGGCCGCGGCCGTAAAAGAGGCCGACATTCTGGCCATTCCCGGGGGCTTCTCCTTCAGCGACGAGCCCGACGGATCGGCCAAGTTCATCGCAGGCGTCCTCCGCACCGATGCCATGAAGGAGGCCGTGGAGGAACTCCTCGACCGGGAGGGACTGGTTCTGGGCATCTGCAATGGCTTCCAGGCCCTGGTGAAGAGCGGCTACCTTCCCTTTGGCGAGGCCCGTCCCCAGGAGGAGGGGGCCCCCACCCTCACCTTCAACGACAATCACCGCCACGTGGCCCGACTGGTGAAGACCCGTGTCACCGCCCAGGGTTCCCCCTGGCTCCAGGGGATCAAGGCGGGGGATGAGTATCTCGTGCCCATTAGCCACGGGGAGGGCCGCCTGGTGGTGGATGATCAGACCGCCGAGGAATTGGCCCAGAACGGTCAGATCGCCACCGTCTATGTGGACAATCCCAATGGCAGTAGCTACAATATCGAGGGCCTCTTGAGCCGGGACGGCCACATTTTGGGGAAAATGGGCCACGTGGAGCGAGTCCGAGAGGGCCTCTACCGGAATGTGCCCGGAGTGGAACTGCTCCCCATCATTCAGTCCGGCGTGGACTACATCTGTGGAAAAGGAGAATGAGCTTGAATCACGAAATCTATCAGTCCCCCCTGAACACCCGCTACGCCTCCAAGGAGATGAGCTTCCTCTTTAGCGATCAGAAGAAGTTCTCCACCTTCCGCAAGCTCTGGGTGGCCCTGGCGGAGACGGAAATGGAACTGGGCCTGCCCATTGCCCCAGAGCAGGTGGAGGCCATGAGGGCCCACCTGGAGGACATCGACTTTGAGCGGGCCAAGGAGTGGGAGAAAATCACCCGCCACGATGTCATGGCCCATGTGAAGACCTTCGGTGAGGTGGCCCCGGAAGCTGCGGGGATCATCCACCTGGGGGCCACCAGCTGCTTTGTGGGGGACAATACCGACCTCATCATCATGGGTGAAGCCCTGGAGCTGCTCACGGGGAAACTGGCAGTCCTCCTCCACCAGCTGGGGGAATTTGCCATGGAGCACCGCTCCCTCCCCACTCTGGGCTTCACCCACTATCAGCCCGCCCAATTGGTCACCGTGGGCAAGCGGGCCGCCCTCTGGGCCTATGATCTGGTGATGGACCTGGAGGAGCTGGAGGGCCTGAGAGAGAATCTCAAACTCCGGGGGGCCAAGGGCACCACCGGCACCCAGGCCTCCTTCCTGGACCTCTTTGACGGGGACGGGGAGAAGGTCAAGGAGCTGGACCGGCGCATTGTGAAGAAGATGGGCTACAGAGAGAGCTATGCCATCACCTCCCAGACCTACTCCCGGAAAGTGGATGCCCAAATCCTCTCGGGTCTGAGCCACCTGGCGGAGAGCATTCACAAGATGACCAATGACATCCGCCTCCTTCAAAACTTAAAGGAGCTGGAGGAGCCCTTTGAAAAGGGACAGATTGGCTCCTCGGCCATGGCCTACAAGCGCAATCCCATGCGCAGCGAGCGGATGAGCAGCCTGGCGAAATTCGTCATGAATCTCAGCCAAAACGGCGCCATGGTCCACGCCACCCAGTGGTTTGAGCGGACCCTGGACGACTCCGCCAACAAGCGCCTCTCCGTGGCGGAGGCCTTTTTGGCCGCCGATGCCCTCATGGACATTGCCATCAATGTGACCCAGGGCATGGTGGTCTATCCCGCCAGCATTGAGCAGCACGTCCTCCGGGAACTGCCCTTTATGGCCACGGAGAACATCCTCATGGAAGCGGTGAAGCGAGGGGGCGACCGCCAGGAACTCCACGAGAAGATCCGGGTCCACTCCCAGGCCGCCGCCAAGAAGGTGAAGGAGGAGGGCCTGGCCAACGATCTACTGGAGCGACTGGCCCAGGACCCCGCCTTCGATCTCAATCGAGAGGACCTGGACGCCCTCCTGGACGGCTCCCTCTACATTGGCCTCTGCCCTCAGCAGGTGGAGGAATTTGTGACCGAGATCCTGTGGCCCATTGCCGCCCGCTACGAGGGCAATCTGGGCTATGAAGTGGAACTCAATGTGTAGAAACTGAAGGGGAAAAATTTCACATGAATTTTACCTGGTGTACAATTTTCTCTGATCATGGGAAGGTACACTGGCAACGTTCATGATTAAAGGATTCCACCTTGAAGAGAGACTCCCGGAAGGGGAGTCTTTTTTTCTGCCCTGAAAAAAATTTTGTGCTAGGATGTACCTATGAAAAATAAACTGAAACACTATCGACTGATGGGCTGCACCCGCCCCGCGGACCAGCCCCCCCAGTACTACCAAGAGCAAATTGAAAAAAAGCTAAAACTCAAACCCGGAAGCTACACATGGGCCCGCCACCGGGAGTCCCTGGATGCGAGAAAGGGCCGAAGGATCCAATATGTGGCACAGCTGGACCTGTGGGTGAAGGGGAATGTGCCCCTGAGAAAGACCCGGGACCTGGTGGAAGTGAGGGAGCAAAAATACGAGCCCCTGAAAGTGGAAACAAAGCTGCGGCCCATTATTGTGGGCACGGGCCCGGCGGGGCTCTTCGCCGCCCGGACCCTCCTTATGGGGGGCGTGAAGCCCATCCTCCTGGAGCAGGGGGAGGCCATGGAAGGCCGTGTGAAGACGGTGGAGGCCTTTTGGCAGGGGGAGGCGCTCAATCCCTGGAGCAATGTGCAGTTTGGGGAGGGGGGCGCCGGCACCTTCTCCGACGGCAAACTCACCAGCCGCTCCAAGGACCCTAGGGGGGCCTATGTCAACGACACCTTTGCGGAGTTTTCCGGGGACGACTCCCTCCGCTATATGAAAAAGCCCCACATGGGCACCGACGCCCTGCGGGGGACCATTGTGAGGATGCGAAGGGAGATGGAAGAGCGGGGGGCGAGCTTCCACTTCAACACCCGGGTCCTGGACTTTGAAGTGGGTGGCGAGATCCTCCTTCACACCACCGCCGGGGACTTCTCCGCGTCCCATGTGATCTGGGCCGTGGGCAATGGGGCCCGGGACCTCTTCGAAAGATTCCACCAAAAGGGCCTGGCCATGGAGGCCAAGGCCACGGCCATGGGCTTTCGCATTGAGCAGCCCCAGGAGGGGATGAATCTCGCCCAGTACGGGGAAATGGCGGACTATCTGCCCCCCGCCGAGTACGCCCTCACCCATCCGGTGGGGGAACTGGGGACCTACACCTTCTGCATGTGCCCCGGGGGCGTGGTGGTCAATGCCTCCTCGGAGGCGGGTCGCCTGGTGACCAATGGCATGAGCTACAAGGCCCGGGACGGGGAAAATGCCAATGCCGCCCTCCTGGTCACGGTGGATGAGAGGATCTACGGGGAGGGGCCCCTTTCGGCCCTCCACTTCCAGCGGAAGATTGAAGAAAGGGCCCATGAGCTGGGCAGGGGCAGGGCCCCGGCGGAGACGGCGGCGGACTTTTTGGCACGAAAGAAAAATCCCGGTCCCGGAAAGCTCCGGCCCACATTCCCCGGCGGGGTCCACTACACCGACCTCCACGGCCTCTACCCCGAAGTCATGAACGAGGCGATTATGGAGGCCCTTTTGGCCATGGGCAAAAAGCTCCCCGCCTTCTTGGAGGATGCCGTCCTCACCGCCCCGGAGACCCGCTCCTCCTCCCCGGTGCGCCTCCTCCGGAACGGGGAGCTGGAGAGTATCTCCCATCCCGGCTGCTACTTTGTGGGGGAGGGGGCGGGCTATGCCGGGGGCATTGTCTCCTCCGCCATTGACGGCATGAGGGGGGCCGAGGCCGTCCTGAAAAAATTGGCACAAAAAAATCCCCCCCGAGGGAGGGACTAGAGATTCAGCTTTCGGCGACCTGTGCGGAGGTCCTCCAGGGTGATGTGGGCGAAGAACTTGTGGATCATCTCCTCCAGCTCCAGCCACATATTCCGGGTGAGACAGTAGTCGCTCCTTTCGCAGTAGTCGGGATCGGTGCAGGGAATGAGGTGGTCCTCATTTTCCGTCACCTTTAAAATGGTGTCCAGAGTGATGTCCTTGGGGTCCCGGGCCAGGGTGTAGCCCCCGCGATTGCCCCGATGGCCCACCAAGAGCTCCTCCCCCCGGAGGAGGACGACAATTTGCTCCAAGTATTTTTTTGAAATCTTCTGGCGCTCAGCCACTTCCGCCAATCGTACAACGCCCTGATCCTGATGATTGGCAATGTCCAAGAGCATCCGGAGGGCATAGCGGCCACGAGTGGAAATTTTCATAGAATCACCTACCGTACCTTGAAAGGATGATGTGGTTGCCCCAGTCCAGGGACCGGGGGCAATTTACTTAACAAAATTATACTAGATAAATGGGAATAAAAGAAGGTAAAAATGTAAATTTTAGTAAATATTCGGGGTAAAGCCCCTGAATATTGGCCAAATTGCCCGCCACCGTGAAAATACCGGGGAAAATAAATTGAAAAAAATAATTTTTCCCCTTGACAAGGCCCTCCGATGTGGGTAAACTTGACTCATACAAAAAAGCAGAGTAGAGAAAGAGGAGCAGGTCCAGTCTCAGAGAGTCAATGTTTGGTGGAAATTGACACGGTCCCTTCTGGAATATACACTACTCAAAGCTGGTTGGCTGAATCAAGTAGGTTGACACGGATGCCCCCGTTATCTCAGGCTAGAGGTTGTTGGACCTCGATGAGGTAATCTGTGATTACGAAAAAGGGTGGTACCGCGTGAGTTCTCTCTCGCCCCTTAGCGAAAGCTGAGGAGCGAGAGTTTTTTTATGGAAAAAGGAGGATGAAGATGAAATTGTGGAAAAAGCTGAGTCTACTGGCCCTGGTTTTGGTGGCAGTGAGTCTGACGGCATGTGGCGGACAAGAGGTTTCCAATGACAGTCCCCAGGAGGGGGCAGGGAAGTCCATTAAGGTGGGCATCCTCCAAACGGCGGAGCACGTGGCCCTGGACCACGCTCGGGAGGGCTTTTTGGAGGGCCTCAAGGAGCAGGGCATTGAAGTGGAAGAGCAGACGGTCAATGGCGCCGGGGACCTCAGTGTCTTCCCCGCAGCGGTGAACAACTTCGTCTCCGATGAGGTGGATCTCATCTACGCCATTGGCACCCCCGCAGCTCAGGCGGCCATGAATGGCACCCAGGACATTCCCGTCCTCTTCAGTGCCGTCACCGACCCGGTGAAGACCCGCCTGGTGGACAATGTGGACGCCCCCGAGGGCAATGTCACCGGGGTCTCCGACTATTTCCCCATGGACATTCAGCTGAAGAACTTCCTGGAAGTCTTCCCCGAAACCAAGACCCTGGGGGTCCTCTACTCCACGGGAGAGGCCAATTCCGAAGTGCAAATTGAAATTTTAGAGGAAGTCGTGGCCGAGCTGGGGATCACCCTGGAGAAGGTGGGAGTGGCCAGCACCAACGAAGTGCCCCAGGCCATTGAATCCCTCACCGGCAAGGTGGATGCCTACATGGGTCTGTCCGACAACTTGGCCTCCACTTCCGTCAGCGTCATTGCCAAGATCCTGGAGGAAAAGCAGATTCCCTCCGTGGCCACCGAGGGTGGACCCGTGGAAAACGGCCTCCTCATGAGTGACGGCGTGGACTATGTGGGTCAGGGGAAGGCAGCGGCAGAGCTGGCAGCCGAGATTCTGGATGGCAAGACCATTGCAGAGCTCCCCGTCATCTTCATTGAAGAGGGCGAGCGGACCGTCAATGGCAAGACCGCCAAGGCCCTTGGAGTGGAAGACAACGAAATCCTCAACAAGGATGCCAATATTGTAGAATAATTTCCCCTTTTAGGTGGAAAAAGGACACTGGAGCCCCCGGGGAGCGGGGGCTCTCGAGCCGTGAAAAACTGGCCCCCGGGGCCGCGGAGGAATGTGGAAGTTTGTGGGCGAAGATCCGTCCAAGGAAGGAGTCACTGGAATGGTGCGAGTGTTAATGACATCGCTGGAAGTTGGATTGATTTTTGCCGTATTGGCCATGGGGGTGCTCTTCACCTTCAAAATCTTGGACATCGCCGACCTGTCGGTGGAGGGGACCTTTCCCCTGGGGGCCTTTGTCTACAGTGCCCTGGTGATGAAGGGCCTCCACCCCTACTTGGGGATGTTCGGGGCCCTGGTTGCCGGGGGCGTGGCAGGCTACCTCACCTTCCTCCTCTACCGGAAACTCAATATAGCCGCCATCCTGGCGGGGATACTCACCATGACCATCCTCTACTCAGTGAATCTGAGAATTGTGGGCAAGGCCAATATTCCCCTCTTTGACTATGGCAATGTCTTCAGCCAAGTGGAGGCCATTCCCCCGGTGATCATTCTGGGGATCCTGGTGATTCTCATCAAGGCCACCATGGACTGGTTTTTCAAAACGGAAATGGGCTATCGCCTGATTGTCACCGGGGACAATGCCACCCTCCTTAAAAATATGGGGGGCAAGCCCGACAGCTACATCTGCCTGGGCCTCATCCTCTCCAATGCCCTGGTGAGCCTCGCCGGCAGCCTCATGGCCCAGTACCAGGGCTTTGCCGATGCCCAAATGGGGGCCACCATCATCGTAACGGCCCTGGCCTCCATCATCATCGGGGAGACCCTCTTTTCCAGGATCCCCTGGATGAAGCCCAGTAGCCGGGCCATTGTGGGGGCCGTCATCTACAAGATCATCTCCGGCATGGCCATTGAGCTGGGCCTGGAGCCCACCGATCTCAAGATGATCACCGCATTCATCGTCATTCTATTCCTTTCCTACGATAAAGTTCCCAGGATGAAAAAAATCATGGGCAATAAACAGGAGGTGCAGAGCTAATGCTGGAACTGAGAGATATACACAAGACCTTCTCCACTCAGGGGAGGGAGGAACGGAAGATTTTTCAGGGACTGAATATCACCTTTCACACGGGCACCACTGCCATCATCGGCCCCAATGGCTGCGGCAAGAGCACCCTCCTCAAAATGATCTCCGGGGGCCTTGCCGCCGACCGGGGGGAGATCCTCCTGGAGGGGGAGGATGTGACCAAAGTCCCCGAGGAGGAGCGGGCCCTGTGGATCGGCAGGGTGAGCCAAAACCCCATGGACTCCGTGGCCCCCTCCCTCACCATACTGGAAAATATGGCCCTGGCCATGAACAAGGGCCCCAAGAGCTCCTTTAAAAATCTCCTGAAAAACGCCAATGGAGAGCTCATCTCCCAGCGGGTGGCGGGCCTGGGCCTGGGCCTGGAGCAGCAGCTCAATGCCAAGACCGGCTCCCTCTCCGGGGGCCAGCGCCAGAGCCTCTCCCTCCTCATGGCCACGGTGAACAAGCCCAAAGTCCTCCTTTTGGACGAGCACACCGCGGCTCTCGACCCCAAGACCAGCCACCTGGTCATGGAGGAGACCAAGCGCCTCATGGAGGGGGAGGAGATGACCACCCTCATGATCACCCACAATCTCCGCCACGCCGTGGAGTATGCCGACCGCATAGTGATGATTCAGGGGGGCCAGGTGGCCCTGGACCTGGACACCGGCGAAATTACCGAGGAGGAACTGGCCGCCCGCTACGCCCAGCAGGTGGAGGAGAGCATGCTCCTCTGCGGCTGATTTCCTTCTATAATAAGGGAGAAAAAATTTCCCCCTGAGATTGACGGAAAAGGGCAGTTCTGATATACTGGACCGAGTAAACCAATGAAGGTCCCAGACCAAAAAGGCTTTCTACGGAAGGCTTTTTTTATTGTGTTTCTTTCCATTCTACAAGGAGGTGCAGCATGGCAGATCGCGTGATCTTGGAATGCACAGTGTGCAAGCAACGGAACTACGTTACGTTCAAAAACAAGAAGAACAATCCAGAACGTATGGAAATCAAAAAGTACTGTAAGTTCTGCAAGGACCACACCAACCACAAGGAAACCAAATAAGGAGGAGCTCATGGCTAATGCCAAATCCACTGGCAATGAGGTGGATCGCAAGAGCATCGGCAAATACTTCCGTGGGGTCAGGAGCGAATACAAAAAAGTCGTTTGGCCCACCAAGGAGCAACTGCTGAACTACAGCGGCATTGTCGTTTTGGTCAGCGTGCTCACAGCCGTTGCCATTTATGCTTTGGACTTTGTCATCTCCCGTATTATTGGCTTCATCATTGGCCTGTAAGCCAAAAGGGGGGAATCTTTGACAGAACAAGATAAGACAGCAAAGAAGGATTTGGAAGACCAGGCCCAATGGTTTGTCATCCACACCTACTCCGGTCACGAGAACAAGGTGAAATTCAATCTGGACTCCATGGTGAAAAACATGGCCCTGGAGGATCTCATCTTTGACGTGCAAGTCCCCATGGAAGAAGTGGTGGAGGAGAAGGAGGGGGTGACCAAGGTCAAGGAGCGGAAGATGTTCCCCTCCTATGTTCTGGTGAAAATGATCATGAACGACCGCACCTGGTACCTGGTTCGAAATACCCGCGGGGTCACCGGCTTCGTGGGTCCCGGTTCCAAGCCCATCCCCCTTTCTGAAAACGAGGTGCGGATGCTCGGCGTAGCCACGAAGGAAGAGGTCCTCAACGACTTCAATGTGGGCGACCGGGTGAAAGTCCTGGCCGGTCCCTTCAAGGATTTTGTGGGAACCGTCAAAGGTTTAGACTACGACAAGGGCACGGTCAATGTCATCATTTCGATGTTTGGGCGAGACACCAATATCGAATTGGAATTCAATCACATCATACAAGCGTAATTTCATTGTGGGAGGGAAAACCCGCATAGACCACATAGGAGGTACCCATGGCTAAAAAAGTCAGCGCAATTGTAAAGCTTCAAATCCCGGCAGGGAAGGCAACGCCGGCACCGCCGGTAGGTACGGCCCTCGGTCCCCATGGTGTCAACATCATGGAATTCACCAAGGCCTTCAATGCCAAAACTCAAGATCAGGCGGGAATGATCATTCCCGTGGTTATGACCATCTATCAGGACCGCACCTTCACCTTCATCACCAAGACACCCCCGGCCCCCGTATTGATCAAAAAGGCCATTGGCCTCCAAAAGGCCAGCGGTGTGCCCAATAAGGAGAAGGTGGGCAAGATCACCAAGGATCAAATCCGTGAAATTGCCGAACTCAAAATGCAGGACCTGAACGCAGCAAATATCGACACGGCCATGAGCATGATCGCCGGGACTGCCCGCAGCATGGGCGTCGAAGTCATCGACTAGTGGGAGAAGTACTTCGTTAGAACCACAAGGAGGATTTTATGACCCAAAGAGGGAAAAGATACATCGAAAGCGCAAAGCTCGTAGATCGCACCAATCTCTACGATTTGGCTGAAGCCATTGAACTCGTACAAAAAACTGCCGGTGCCAAATTCGACGAAACGGTGGAACTGGCCGTTCGCCTGGGGGTAGACCCCCGTCACGCCGACCAACAGGTTCGGGGCACCGTGGTACTGCCCCACGGTACGGGCCGTACCGAGCGGATTCTCGTCTTCGCCAAGGGCGACAAGGTCAAGGAAGCGGAAGCTGCCGGGGCCGACTATGTGGGCGGAGAAGAGCTCATGCAGAAGATCCAAAATGAAAACTGGTTTGAATTTGACGTGGTGGTAGCCACCCCCGATATGATGGGCGTTGTGGGTCGCATCGGTCGGATCCTGGGACCCAAGGGCCTCATGCCCAACCCCAAGGCCGGCACCGTCACCTTCGATCTGGAGCAGCAGATCAGCGAAATTAAAGCCGGTAAGGTGGAATACCGGGTGGACAAGAGCGCCATTATCAATGTGGCCATCGGCAAGGTCTCCTTCGGTCAGCAAAAGCTGGAGGAAAACTTCCGCTCCATTATGGGGGCCATCATTCGCTCCAAGCCCGCAGCCGCCAAGGGTCGCTATCTGAGATCGGTTACCGTCTCCAGCACCATGGGCCCCGGCATCCGCTTGAACGGTGCAAAGCTCATGGAAAAGGCAACGGAAAAATAAATACAAATAGAGTGGAAAGAAAAAGCCCTCGGACCATGGTCCGAGGGCTTTTCTGATGTTGTTTTCGATATTGCGATTCTGATGTTGTTTTCGAAATTGCGAGTCG
>JAUNLK010000020.1 GCA_030535395.1 Tissierellia bacterium | reverse complement strand
CATCCACTTGTCAGTAACTAAATCTCATGTCCAGTTTTTGGGGTACACACCAAAGCCCTCCCGGGGATTTTTCAGGGCCGCCAGTAGGCCCAGGGGCACCGTCATGAGGATATTGCCCCAGATATTGGTGAAGTAGTGGAGGCCCAAAACGTGGTGGCTGTAGCGGCTGATGGTGCGAAGGGGGATGAGATTGAGGTTCCAGTCCAAAACCTCCGGGTCCACCCCCAGGTGGAGGCCCATGGTGGAGAGGGAGCGGGTGGGAATGAGGAGGAGGGAGAGGAGCCAGAGGATGTAGCTGTAGTAGAGGGCGGAGCTGAGGGCCCTGGGCCTGTGCCGCCGGCTGAAGTGGCGGTAAAAGAGGGCGGTGAGGCCGGGGAGGATCAGGGGGGAGAGAATGAGGAGGAGCTTTGGCAAGGGGACACCTAGAGAAAGAGCTTTAGTTCCATGAGCTCTTTGAGATTTTGCACCGTGTGCTGGGAAGCGGCCACAATGCGGTCCCAGTTTTTGCCGTGGAGCTCATCGTAGATGCCAATGGTGAAGACGCCGGCCTCCTTGGCGGCCTCCAGGGCGTACTCGGCATCGTCCACCAAAATCAGCTCCCCAGGGGCGATGCCCAGGCGCTCCACCAGGGCCCGGTAGTAGTCGGGATCGTTCTTCAGCTTGCCCACGGAAGCTGCGGTGTAGATGCCCTGAAAATAGCCCCAGAGGTCGAAGCGGTCCAGGGCGGGCTTCAAGAGATCGTCCCGGGTGGCGGTGGCCAAGAGGAGGCTGTGCTTTTCCTGGAGGCTCTCCAGGACCTGGCGGGCGTAGGGCTTTAGGGGGAGCTCCTCCCGGTAGCCCCGCTCGATGATTTTGGCCATGTCCCAGTAGATCTCCTCGGTGCTCTCCTTGAGGCCGTAGTAGTCCTTGAAGAGGGCGGCGGCGGCCTCCAGAGTGATGCTCTTAATCTGCTCCCGAATTTCAGGGACAAAGGCCAGCCCCCTGCCCTCCAAATAGCTGCGGCCCAAGTTGCGCCACAGGGGCATGGAGTCAATGAGGGTTCCGTCAAAGTCAAAGGCAATAATCACAGTTCTTCCCTCCTACGCTCATACCAGTCCCCCTTGAGGGACACTTCTCCCCCGGTGAGGACCATCTCCTCGTCCCCCACGGTGACCAGGAGATTGCCCTCTCCGTTGATGTCCCGGGCGAGGCCCTGGTAGAGGATGTCGTTTTTTGTAAATTCCACGGTCTTACCCAGGACCAAATTCTGCTCCCGGTAGATCTTTAAAATCTCCTCATCGCTCCGCTGGTGGAAGGTGAGATAGAGTTCGTTTAAAATGGCGGCCAAAAGGAGGCTCCGATTGGTATTTTTGGGATTGAGGCTGGCTGCAATCTCCTGAAACTCGGCCTTGAACTGCTCCTTGGCGGTGTAGACATTGAGTCCCACCCCCACAATGATCCGCTGGATGCGCCCCTGCTGGATCTTTCCCTCGGTGAGGATGCCGGTGATTTTCCGGCCATCGTAGAAGAGGTCGTTGACCCATTTGATCTGGGTTTCGATCCCCGTCTCCCTTTTGATGGCCAGATACAGGGCCACTGCCGCCCGCACGGTGATGAGCTGGGGGGAGAGTTTTTCGGGATTGAGGATGGCGGCATCCTTGAGGAGGAAGGAGAAGTAGAGGCCGCTGTAGGCCGGGGACTGAAACTCCCTTCCCGTGCGCCCCCTCCCCGCCGTCTGCTCCTCGGCCACATAGGTGGTGAAGTGGGGGAGGGGACTTTCGTCGTCGTCCCGGGCCAGGGCGGAATTGGTGGAGTCGATGCTTTCAAAGATCCGGAGCTTCTCCCGGGGGAATTGGTCCAATAGATGGGTCTTGAGCTCCACTTCATCCAGGGCGTCCTGGGAGGGGGCCAGGCGATAGCCCTTCTTGGTCATGGCCTCAATGTCCAGGCCCCCCTCCCGGAGCTTTTCCACGGCCTTCCAAATGGCCGTCCGGGACACATTGAGGCGATCGGCCAGTTCCTGACCGGAGAAGTAGGTCCCCCGGTGGTCCATGAGGACTTTTTCCACTAGATCTTCTGTTTTTTTCCTCATTTGACTCTCCTTTACTCCAGCCCCGGAAAGTTCAGCTGTCTCAGGGCCTCATATAGAATGATATTGGCGGAATTGGCCAGATTCAAACTCCGGCCGTAGTCCTTGAGCATGGGAATGCGAATGCGGTTTTTGGGGTGGCGACTGTGGATCTCCTCGGAGAGTCCCGAAGTCTCCCTGCCAAAGACCAGTACATCCTCGTCCTCATACTGGACGGTGGTGTAGTTTTTGGCCCCGTGGGTGGTGGCCAGATAGATGTGGCTGTCCTTGAAGCGCTCCTCCACCTGGGAGAAGTCGTCGTAGTAGCTGATGTCCACCAGATGCCAGTAGTCCAGCCCCGCCCGCTTGAGGTATTTGTCCTCGGTGGAAAAGCCCAGGGGGCGCACCAGGTGGAGGCGGGTCTGAGTGAGGCCGCAGGTTCTGGCAATGGCCCCCGTGTTGTGGGGGATCTCCGGTTGTACGAGGCAAATATTCAATGCCATGGATTCACTCTTTCCAAAAGTTCTCTAAAATTTGTTCCATTTTTGCGGGGCTGTGGACCTCTTGAATCCGCCACTCCCTGGGCAGGAGGCTGCGAATCTTCTCCTCCTGGAAGCGCTGATCCAGTAGGAGGAGGGCCCCTCGGTCCTCTTCACTGCGGATGATGCGCCCCGCCGCCTGGAGGACTTTCATCATCCCCGGGATGGTGTAGGCGTAGTCGAAGCCGTTTTTTCCCTCCAGAGTATAGCGCCTCTGGATGAGATTTCTCCTGGGATTGATGGCCGGCAGGGCAATGGTCACAATGACCGCCCCCTCCAGGGCCTCGCCCTTTAAGTCGATGCCCTCGCTGAAGGCGCCCCCCATGACGGCGTAGCCGTGGGTCTCCTCTCCGGTGAAAAAGCGCTCAATGAACTCCTCCCGCTCCCTCTCCGTAAAGTCTGTGGACTGAATGTGCTGGTGCTCATCCCAGTGGCTCTCCCGCTGAACCAGCTCCAAATAGGCGTAGGAGGGGAAGAAGTAGAGATAATTTCCCCGGTGGGCGCCGGTAAAATGCCTCATATATTCTACCACACGGGGGAGGGAAACTTCCCTCTGGCTGTATTTGGTGGAAATTTCCGGCACGTGGAGGATGAGCAGCTGACCGGGATCGAAGGGGGAGGGGATGGCCATGACCTTGGCCTCCTCCTCCCCGAAGATCTCCCGGTGATAGCTAAAGGGCCTCAGGGTGGCGGAAAAGTAGATGCAGCTTTTGAAGCGGTCCCGGCGGTTTTTCAAAACCTGGGCGGGATTCAGGCAGAGGATCTCCAAGACCTGGGGCCGGGGCACGAAGATGGTGAAGTCCCGGGGGTTGTAAAAGTCCAGCAAATGGAGAAAATCGCTCAGGCGAAAGTAGAGCTCCATGACATCCTCCCGGGGCTCCTCCTCCAACTGGGCCAAATACCTGCCCATTTCCTCCTGGAGGTGGAGGAGGGCGGCGGTGCACTTTCCCGGCAGCTTTTCGTGGCTCAGCTCCCCCTGGGGGGAGAGGAGGCGGACCTCATCGAAGGCATCCTCCGCCGCCAGCTGGAGCCTCTTGGGAAATTTCCCCTCAAAGAGGAGGGAGATCTCTCCGGCGGAGAGGTCCTGGGAGTACATCTCCCGGCCCCGGTCGGTGAGATTGTGGGCCTCATCCACCAAGAGGGCCATTTTCATGGTTCGGGACTTCCGCTCCATGAGCCGCTGGATGTAGCCCTTGGGGTGGAAGATGTAATTGTAGTCGCCAATGATGAGCTCCGACAGATCGCTCATGTCCAGGGCAAGCTCAAAGGGGCAGACCCGGTGTTTTTTGCCGCAGTCCTGGAGGGCCTGGAGGTCGAAGACATCCTCCCTCTGGTAGAGGTCCATGACCCCCTCAAGGACCCGGTCGTAGTGGCCCTTGGCATAGGGACAGGCGGTGGGATTGCACTCAAAGACCTCATTGATGCAGATCTTTTCCCTGGCGGTTAAGACCACGCTCTTCATTCTCAGGCCGCGTTTTTTGAGGAGGAGGTGGGCGTCCCGGGCCAGGAGCTTGTGGGTGTTGCGGCCGGTGGCGTAGTAGATCCCCTTAATGAGGCCCTGGCCCATGGCCTTCACCGAGGGGAAGATACTGGCCAGGGTCTTGCCGATTCCCGTGGGGGCCTCTATGAGAATCCCCTCTCCCTGTTCAATCATCCGGTAGACGGCAACGGCCATCTGACGCTGGCCCCTCCGGTACTGGGGATAGGGAAATTCCAGGGCCGCGATGGACTGGTCCCTGATCTTTTCAAAGTCGTTGATGAGCTCTTGAATCTTCCAAAAGCGGGCCACCACCTCCCCCACAAAATCCCTCAGCTCCGCCACGGAGTGGGTCTTCTCCGGGGAAAAGACCTCCTCCGTTTCCACGTGGATGTAGCTGAGGCGGAGGTGGACCTCCTCCAGGCCCCTTTTCTCCCCGTACATCCAGCCGTAAAACTTCAGCTGGGCCCAGTGGAGGGGATTGGGCTTTTCCCTTAAGCTCTGTTCCGAGTAGAGGGTGGACTTGATCTCATCGATGGTGTGGCTCGCCTCCTCCAGGCCATCGGCCCTGCCCTCAAAGTGGAGGGTGTAGCCCAAGTGGGGGTAGTCCCCCTCCAAAAAGACCTCCGATTGGAAGGAGGGGGGATAGGCCCCCTGTAATTTTTGGTGGAGGCGGATGCCCTCCTGGGCCCGCTTGGCGGAGAGAAAGCGGGTGTCGATGTCCCCGCTTCTCAGGATGAATTCCACAAATTCCCGCACGGAAAATTCAATTGTTTTTTGTTTTTCCATCATGAGCCCATTATATCAGTTCTCCGGGGCCCCGGCGGAGGGCCGGGAGATGGTAAAATGGAGAAAAGGAGGGACTATGGACATTCAAAAGGACTTAATCGAATACGGAAAGAAGATGGTGGCCCACGGCCTCACCTTCAATGCCGGGGGCAATCTCTCGGTGCGCTGCGACGGGGGGATGATCATCACCCCCTCGGGGATGGACTACGAGCTCATTGAAAGCGAAGACCTCTGCCGCTACGCTGAGGCATCGGGGGATTTTTCTGGGGAGAGGGTCCCCTCCTCGGAGTGGCAGCTCCACGCCGCCATCTACGAAAAGAGGCGGGACATCCACGCCATTGTCCACACCCACTCCCCCTACATCGGGGTCCTCTCCACTTTGAGGGAGGAGCTGCCCCCTATCCACTATCTCATTGCATCGGCGGGGGTGAGCCGGGTGCCGGTGGCGGGCTATGCCACCTACGGCACCAGAGAGCTCGCCCAGGAGGCGGTATCTGCCCTGGGGGAGATGGCCCGGGCCGTCATTCTCTCCAATCACGGCCTCATTGCCTGCGGCAAGAGCCTGGAGGAGGCCTACAGCTCTGCCAGGAATTTGGAATTTTGCGCCTTTCTCTATATTCAGGCCCTTCAAACGGGGAAAAAACCCGTTCTCCTCACCGAGGGGGAAATGGAGGAGATGTTTGAAAAGTCCAAGAGCTACGGCCAAAAATAAAAAAACCCCGAGGCACCAAAGGGCGCCTCGGGATTTTTAGTGGAACAATTTAGAATTCAGCGGTGTTTTCCCAGAGACCGTGAATATTGCAGTAGGAAAGGGCGTAAACTTCGCCGTGCTTGTCGGTTTTAATGTGGGCAGTAACTTCGGGTTTGCTGAAGACTTCGCCTTCACCGTGGGCTGCGAATTGATAGCTGCCAACTTCGAAGGGAACGGGGGAGCCTTCGGGCTTCACGAAAACTTTGATCCAGGCGATGTGGTGTTCCAGGGTGTTGGGGTGTTCGATTTCTTCCCCAACTTGGGCCAGGATTTTCACGCCGCCATCAACGGCTTCAACAGTAATGGAGGGAACGTGCTTTTCCCCTTTGAAGTCACCGGATTTTACGAGTTCTGTCAATTTGCTCATGGTATACCTCCTAAGATAATGGGTCATGCTGCAGTGATTATGTACCCAAAAATGGGAGGAGATACTCTCTGAAAACTGGAGTTTGAAAAAGAATTGGCAAAATTCGGGGGAGGGAAAGCCCCCTCTGTGGATCAAATGGGGGAGGTATTGTACAATGGGTAAAAGCAGTGAGAAAAATACAGTATTTGGGGGGGATTGACATCGAAGGAAAACAGAGGGCCCGGGAAAAGGGAAGATCTCAAAAAATTCAGCTGGAGGCCACCTGCAATATGGGCCTGGAGGCCGTGGTAAAGAGGGAGCTATTGGCCATGGGGGCGGAGGAGGTTCGGGCCCACAATGGAAGGGTGGCCTTTTCCGGCCCGGGAAATTTCATCGCCCGAGCCAATCTGAATCTCCGCTCCGCTGAGCGGGTCCACTGGATCCTGGGCCAGTTTCCCGCCACAGAATTTGAGGACCTCTACCAGGGGGTCAAGGCCGTGGACTGGGGGGCCCTCATCCCGGAGGACGGCAAGTTCATCACCGAGGCCAAGTCCCAGAAGTCGGCCCTCTTCAGCCTGTCGGACATTCAGCGGATTGGGGAGCGGGCCATCATCGACAAGCTGAATGAGCGCTACCACCGGAGCTGGTACGACAAGACCGGGGCCCGCTACCGGGTGGGCTTTCGCCTGGAGGAGGATGTGGCCACAGTCTACTTGGACACCTCGGGGACGGGCCTCCACGACCGGGGCTATCGGAAGCGCTCCGTGGCAGCCCCCCTCACTGAGACCATGGCGGCGGCCCTGGTGCAGCTCACCTTTTGGAAGAAATCGGCCCCACTGGTGGACCCCTTCTGCGGCTCGGGGACCCTCCTCATTGAGGCGGTTCTCAGGGAGCGGAATATCGCCCCGGGGCTCAACCGCACCTTCGACTTCCAGCACTGGAAGGAGGAGGTGGTGGACTTTGGCTATGCCGAGGAGCGGAGGGAGGCCTACGCCGCCATCGACTACGAGGGCCAGCTGGAGATTGTGGGCTCAGATGTGGACGAAAGAGCCGTGAAGAGCGCCCGCTACAATATCGAGGCCCTGGGCTTTGAGGACGACATCACCATCCTCCACAAGGACATTCGAGATCTCAGAATGGGGGGCGACTACGGCATCATCCTCACCAATCCCCCCTATGGCATCCGCCTGGAGAAGGCCGAAGTGGACCGGGCGGAGCGGGAACTGGGGAAATTCTTCGCCTCCCTCCCCACCTGGAGCCTCTTTGCCATCACCTCCTCCAAGGATTTGGAAAAGAAGGTGGGCAAGGGTGCCAATCGAAAAAGAAAACTGTATAATGGAAGCATACGGGTAGACTACTATCAATTTTATGGGCCAAAACCAAGGAGGTAAGCATGGCAATCTATACAAAGACCGGTGATAAAGGATCCACATCCCTCTACGATGGCGTTCGTGTGGGCAAGGACGACGTGCGGGTGGAGAGCTACGGCACCGTGGACGAACTGGGGGCCTATCTGGGTCTGGCCACCAATTTCATGGACGATGAGGAGATGATTCGGGAGATTCGCGCCATTCAAAATCAGCTCTTTGTGGTCAACGAAAACCTGGCCACCCAGGACCCCGAGAAGGTCCTCCACCACATCAAAGAGGAGGACATCCAAATTCTGGAAATGCTGGTGGACAAGTATATGGTGAAATCCGCAGCCTTTGACGGCTTCGTGCTCAATGGCACCAGCAAGGCGGCAGCCGCACTGCAGGTGGCCCGGACCATCTGCCGCAGAGCCGAGCGGAGAATTGTGGCCCTGGACCGAGTGGCCGATGTGGACCCTCTGGTAAAGCAATTTGTCAATCGCCTGGCCGACACCATCTACGCCTACGCCAGAGCCTGCGAAAAGGAAAAGATCAAGGTGGACTTCGATCAGGAATTCACCGCCCAGTTTAAATAAGAACTGATCAGAGGCCCCGAAAGGGGCCCTACTTAGAGGGGGGGCGAGGCTGTGAATCAAGGGGTACGACCGGTGGCATCGGAATTATTGAATATCAGCGTCTTGGATGACCTGGCAGATCTGGTGCGCATTGCCAGTTTCCAAAAGGAAATCATCTATGTCAATCCCGCCTACTCCCGCTTTGTGGCTGAGCACCCGGAGACCATAGCCCCGGCAGGCGGCCTCAGGGACTTCCGCATTTTGGAGCGGACCCTCCACACTGGGGAGATCATCCAGCGGGAGGAGGCCCTGGAGGGCCAGTACTTCAGCGTAAAGACCTCCCCCCTGAAGCGAGGGGGGAGGATTTACGGCGCCGTGGAGGTCTTTCGCAACACCACAGTGGAAAAGCGCCTCCAAATGGACATGGTCCAAAAAAACGAGCAGCACTGGACGGAGATGATTGCCGCCAGCCGCATGCAGCGGGCCCTCCTCCCGGAGAAGGGCTATCGGGAGGGCTTCACCTTCGACTACTTCTACCGGCCGGCGGAGGTCCTCTCCGGGGACATCTTCGATGTCATTGAAATCAACGACAAATACACCGCCGTCTATGTGGCCGACAGTGTGGGCCACGGCTTTGCCTCCTCCATGACCACGGTCTTCATCTCCCAAACGCTGAGAAATATCCCCAAGGCCATCCTCATCTCCCCGGCCCACACCCTCATGGAGGTCTCCCGCCGCTTTGCAAAGCTGAATCTCCCCATGGACATCTACTTCACCTGTTTCTACGGGGTCTACCACAGGCCCTCGGGGAAGTTCTACTATACCAATGCGGGCCACAACTGTCCCCCCCTGGTGAAGCGGGACACTGACATCTGCGCCCTGGAGAGCAAGGGGATGCCCATCAGTCGCATTCTGGCCCCCTTCTCCTACGAAAACCATCAAGTCAAATTGGTGGCGGGGGACGAGCTCCTCCTGTACACCGATGGAATCATAGAGTGCCGAAATGAGGAGAACGAACAGTTTTCCGTGGAGGGCCTCACGGAGCTGTTCCGTGAAGCCGACGAGGACGTCCTCAATGTCCTCCACGAAACCCTCACCCGATTCGTTCACCGGGAAGTGCTGGACGATATGACTGCCCTATGGCTGAAGGTGGAAGAATGAAAATCATCACGTCGCTAGATATTCCCTATGTCCCCCAGGTGGAAAAGATCACCCGGGCCATGTCCCAGGGCCAGGGGGAAGGTTCGGACTTTCTGGGCTGGCTCAGCTATCCCCGGGATGTCTTTGAGGATGTATTGCAGAGAGAGTCGGAGTATGGAAGGAGCCTCAGGGAATACCGCCACGTCTTCTGTCTGGGCATCGGCGGCAGCTACCTAGGGGCCAAGGCGGCCATCTCCGCCCTGAGGCCCCGGGATCAGCGGGTGAAATTCTACGGAAATTCCCTCTCGGCCTCCGAGCTCAAGGAGGGCCTGGACCTCTACGATCCCAGAAAAGACCATGTGGTGGTCATCAGTAAATCCGGCACCACCATGGAGACGGCCATTGCCCTGAGGCTCTTTCTCCACAAGGCCTTGGAGGAGAGCGAGGCCATCATCAAGACGGGATTTACCGCCATCACTGACGAGTTTCAGGGGAGCCTCCACGATTTTGCCCTGGAACACGAGATTCCCTCCTTTGTGGTGCCCCAGGACATGGGGGGCCGCTACTCGGTCCTCTCCCCCGTGGGGCGCATCCCCATGGAGGCGGCGGGCATCGACACGGTGGCCCTCATTCGGGGGGCCCGGAATATGATGGAGGACATCGAGGCCTCTCCCGCCGTGGACTACGCCCTCCTCCGCCACCACCTGAGGCAGAGGGGGAAGATGACGGAGATCTTCGCCACCTTTGAGCCCCGCCTGAGGGACTTCGGGGCCTGGTGGCAGCAGCTCTTTGGGGAGAGCGAGGGGAAGGGGGAGGGGGCCATCCTCCCGGTGCCCCTCACCTACTCCACGGATCTCCACTCCATGGGCCAGTGGGTCCAGGAGGGCCCCAGAAATATTTTCGAAACCGTCCTCACCCTGGAGGGACCCGGGACGGAACTCAAGATCCCCGTACTCTCCCTGGAGGACGGTTTAAAGGCTTTGGAGGGAAGATCCCTGGACCACATCAATGAAGTGGCCAAGGAGGGCACCCTGGCCGCCCACAGGGACGGGGGCCTTCCCGTCCTGGAACTGGTGGCGGCCCCCCTCCGGGAGGAGGTCATGGGGGAACTCTTCTATTTCTTCCAGTACGCCTGCGCCGTAAGCGCCTATCTCCAGGGGGTCAATCCCTTTGACCAACCGGGGGTGGAGGCCTATAAGTCCGCCATGAGAGAGCGGCTGTAAGAGGATGAAATTCAAAAAAGCCTTGGCTTATTTCGGATAATTTGAGAGAATAAGTCTCGAATGTTCTTGGGGGCCGGGGTTTTTTGGTTCCCGGATTTTTTTTAAATCCACTGGGACCGGCGCCCTGCCCGGGGTTCTGGACCCATCTAGAAAGGAAGTTTTTACCTTGTCCTTATTGCCCAAGTCGTGGAGGCTCTCCTCGGCTCAAATTATTATTGCAGGATTTTTGGCGGTAATCCTCATGGGAACGGGATTGTTGATGCTCCCCATCTCCTCCCAGGAGCGGGTGGTCACGCCCTTTTTGGACGCCCTGTTCACCGCCACCTCCGCCGTTTGCGTCACGGGGCTGGTGGTGGTGGACACCGGCACCTACTGGTCCATCTTTGGCCAGCTGATCATCATTCTCCTCATACAAATTGGGGGCCTGGGAGTGGTGACGGTGGGGGTCTTCTTCGCCCTGGTGTCCAAGAAGCGAATCACCCTCTTTGCCCGGGGCACCATGCAGGATGCCCTGGCGGCCCAGAAGGTGGGGGGCATTGTGCGCCTGGCCCGCTTTATTCTCACCGCCACCTTCATCATCGAGCTCATTGGCATGGTCCTCTTGATGCCGGTATTCGTCAAGGACTACGGGCTCAAGGGCGCCTTTATGGCATTTTTCCACTCCATCTCCGCCTTCTGCAATGCGGGCTTTGACCTCTTTGGCGGCTACGGCTCCCTCATCAGCTATCAGGACAATCCCCTGGTCTTGGGCACCATTATGCTCCTGATCATCGTCGGGGGCCTGGGCTTTATCACCTGGCACGACATCAAGACCCACGGCCTCCGCCTGCGCCACTACCGGGTTCAGTCCAAGATGATCCTCACCGCCACGGCCTTTCTCCTGGTGATTCCCACCGCCTACTTCTACGCCTACGATCTTCCCGGGAACTTCCTGGGGAGCCTCTTTATGACGGTGACCCCGAGAACGGCGGGCTTCAGCGCCATGGACCTGTCCCTCCTCTCGGAGGCGGGGCTCTTTGTCACCATGGCCCTGATGCTCATTGGCGGGGCCCCGGGCTCCACTGCCGGGGGCATGAAGACCACCACCATCGTCACCCTCTTTGGCAATGCCCACAGCACCTTCTTCAGAAAAATACAAGTGCAAATCTTCGGCCGGGCCATAGACGATGTGGCCCTCCAACAGGCGGCCACCATCTTCCTCCTCTACATCGTCCTATTTTTTACGGGAGGACTCATCATCAGCATTTCAGACCAGCTGCCCATGAGCACCAGCCTCTTTGAATCGGCATCGGCCATTGGCACCGTGGGCCTCAGCCTCGGGGCCACCCCCTCCCTGGGCCTGGTCTCCCGCCTGGTCCTCATCGGCCTCATGTACTTCGGCCGGGTGGGGCCCCTCACCCTCATTTACGCCACCCTCCCCCACAGCAATGCCAAGGGCAGGGTACCGGAAGAAAAAATTACCATTGGATAAGGATCTATAGATTAGGAGACGGATCATGACGAAGACTATTTTAGTAATTGGTTTGGGACGTTTCGGTCGCCATTTAATTATGAACTTGGAAAAACTGGGCCACGAAATCATGGCCGTGGACAATGTGCCCGAGCGGGTGGAAAATGTGGCCGACCACGTCACCCGGGCCCAGATTGGCGATGCCACCAATGAGGAATTTCTCAAAACCCTGGGGGTGAGCAATTTCGACCTCTGCATGGTGGCCATTGGCAGCGACTTCGAATCCTCCATTGTCACCACCTCCATCCTCTCCGAACTGGGGGCCCAGCGCATCGTCTCCCGAGCCAGCCGGGACGTACAGGCCAAGCTGTTGTTGGCCAATGGGGCGGAGAATGTCATCTATCCCGAGAAGCAACTGGCCCGCTGGTCCTCCATTCGCTACACCGGAGACAATATCCTGGAGTACATGGACCTGGAGTGCGGCTACGCCATCTGCGCCATTCCCGTGCCCAAAAAGTGGGTGGGCAAGGCCCCGGTGGAACTGGACGTGCGGAAGACCCACAATATCAATGTCCTGGGCACCCGGAGAAATGGGAAAGTGGACTTTGCCATCGATCCCGAGCGGGCCTTTGAGCCCGGGGACAATGTCTATCTTCTGGGCGCCTTCGAGACCATACAGCGCTTCACCACAAATTGAGCAGGGGCCCTCGGGCCCTTTTTTTGCGCCCCTGATACGGAAAGCCCCCAGAGCAATAGCCCCTCCCTCTGGGGGCTTTTTTTGTGGGGCCCAAAGAAATGCTCCATTTAAAAAATTTTATGGAAGATACAATAGTATTTTTTTGAAACAAACCTCCCTTGGAAAAGGAAGGCCATTTTTGGGGATTCCCGGGGAAAAACACGGAGAAGTACATCAACTTTCAGAAGAAAAGTGAAGAAGATCCTCCCTTCATCACTTTTCTAATGGAAAGCATGAAGGGGAAAAATTGCATTAGTTACAAAGTGAAAACGATGGTCAAGGGGGCTCGTTTTTTTACTATCAAGCCCCAGGCGGGCCCTCGGGGGCTTTTGACGGCGAAAGGTTTCATATTTTGATAAATCTAAACGAAACTTCAATATGGTGTCGAAAAAGGTCCCAAAGTGGGAAAAATACAATATGGAAGCATCATATCTTGTTCCGATTACAGGCAAAAATATTATGTGCACTGTATTAGTTTGTTATAAATCTAATTAATTGCCCCGGATCGCCTTTACAAAGATGGGATTCGGGCTATAATGAAATAGAAGGACGTTTTCGCCCAATGATTTTGAGTGGAAACTGATTGTTATTTAACAAATCGTCGAAAGGGGAAATGTATGGATTTCATCATTGACAAACAGCACGAGCTGCTGCGTCAGCTGTTCAGCGATTTCGCTGTTCGGGAGGTCGAACCCATTGCTGCAGAAATCGACCAAACGGAAGAACCCCCCATTGAGAACATCAAAAAGATGGCCAAAAATGGTTTTATGGGCGTTCCCTTTCCCAAGGAACTGGGTGGTCAAGGTGGGGACTATCTCGCCTATGCCATGCTGGTAGAAGAACTCTCCAAAAAGTGCGCCACCACCGGCGTAATCGTATCGGCCCACACCTCTTTGGGTTGTGCTCCCATTTACGAACACGGGAATGATGCACAAAAGCAAAAATACTTACCCGACTTGCTCAGCGGCAAAAAAGTAGGCGCCTTCGCCCTCACCGAGCCCAACGCAGGTACCGACGCTTCCGGTCAACAGACTGTGGCTGTTCTGGACGGGGACGAATACATCCTCAACGGCACCAAGATCTTCATCACCAACGCTGGTTTTGCCGATGTGTTCATCGTCTTTGCCATCAGTGACCGCACTGCCAAGGGCACCAAGGGCATCAGCGCCTTTATCGTAGAGCGGGGCACCCCCGGATTCACCATTGGTGAACCTGAAGACAAAATGGGGATCCGCGCATCCTCCACTTGCGAACTGATCTTTGAAGACTGCCGCATTCCCAAGGAAAACCTCCTGGGCCGTGAAGGCAGAGGATTCGGCATCGCCATGAAGACCCTGGACGGCGGCCGGATCGGTATCGCAGCTCAAGCCCTGGGTATTGCTCAAGGCGCCATCGACGCTTCCCTCCAATACACCAAAGAGCGGAAACAATTTAACCGTCGCATTTCCCAATTCCAACGCACCCAATTCGAACTGGCCGACATGCAAGCCCGCACTGAAGCTGCTCGTCTGTTGGTATACCAAGCTGCCGACCACAAACAGCACGGCCTGCCCTACGGCCACCTGGCTGCCATGGCCAAGCTGGTAGCTTCCGAAACTGCCTCAGATGTCACCCGTCGTGCCGTACAACTGCTGGGTGGCTACGGATACATTAAGGACTACCCCCTTGAGCGTATGATGCGCGATTCCAAAATTACGGAAATTTACGAAGGAACCAGTGAAGTAATGCGCATGGTCATTGCCGGCTGGATGGGCGTAAACTAAGGAGGCATGTTGAAATGAAAATTGTAGTTTGTGCAAAGCAGGTTCCGGACACCTCTGAAGTCCGCCTAGATCCCAAAACCAACACCTTGATTCGTGAAGGTGTACCTTCCATCATCAACCCCGACGACAAGGCCGGTATTGAAGCTGCCCTGAGAATCCGCGAAGCCGTGGAAGGCTCCACTGTAACCGTACTCTCCATGGGGCCCCCCCAAGCCATGGACGCCCTTCGGGAAGCTCTGGCCATGGGCTGTGACGAGGCCATTCTCCTGAGTGACCGCGCCTTCGGTGGCGCCGACACTTGGGCCACCTCCACCACCATTGCCGCTGGTCTGAAAAACATTGGCGACTTCGACCTCATCATCACCGGTCGTCAAGCCATTGACGGCGACACCGCCCAAGTGGGTCCTCAAATTGCTGAGCACCTGGGTCTGCCCCAAGTTTCCTACTGTGAAGACCTGGAAGTTGTGGATGAGAACACCCTCCACGTAAAGCGTCAATTCGAAGACCGCTACCACAAAATTGAAGTGAAGACCCCCTGCGTCCTCACCGCCCTCACCGAACTGGCTGAACCCCGCTACATGACCGTTCACGGCGTGTACGAGGCCTTCGAGAAGGACGTAGCCGTTTGGGGCTTGGAAGATGTGAAGGAACACCTGAACATCGAAGACATCGGTCTGAAAGGTTCTCCCACCAAGGTTAAAAAATCCTATGCCAAGGAAGGCAAGGCTGCCGGCATTAAACTCACCGACCTCTCTGCCGATGAAGCCGCACGGGCCATTGTCTCCAAGCTGCAAGAAAAATACCTGATCTAAGGACCTCAAAGGAGCGTGTGAAATGAGTAAAGATGTATTTGTAATCGCCGAGCAACGGGATGGCGAGCTCCAAAAGGTCTCTGTGGAACTCGTAGGTAAAGCCTCGAAGCTGGCAGAAGATCTTGGACAGGCCGTTGTAGCCGTTGTCCTGGGCCACAATGTAAAGGGACTGGCCGATGTTCTGATTCACCACGGTGCCGACAAAGTCATCGTAGTGGATCACGAGTATCTCAAAGAATACATGACGGAGCCCTATGCCAAGGCAGTCTTCCAAATTGTTGAAAAATACGATCCCGAAATCGTACTCTACGGCGCCACTTCCATCGGTCGTGACCTGGCTCCCCGTCTGGCTGCCCGGATCCACACCGGTCTGACCGCCGACTGTACGGGTCTGGAAATCGACGAAGAGAGCAAGCACCTCAGAATGACCCGTCCCGCCTTCGGTGGTAACCTCATGGCTACCATTGTCTGCGAAGACCACCGTCCCCAAATGGCCACCGTTCGTCCCGGCGTAATGACTCCCCTGGAAAACGACGACAGCCGTGAAGGTGAAGTCATTGTAGAGGAAATTGCCTTCGAAGAGAAGGACCTCAATGTAAAAATCCTGGAAGTTGCCAAGGATGAGAAGAAGAAACTCGACATCACCGAGGCCAAAGTGCTGGTTGCCGGTGGTCGTGGTATCGGTGGACCCGAAGGGTTCGAAAAACTCCAAGAGCTGGCTGAACTCATGTCCGGTGAAGTGGCCACTTCCCGTGCCACCGTCGATGCCGGCTGGATCGAGAAGGACCGTCAAGTTGGACAGACCGGTAAGACCGTTCGTCCCGACGTCTACTTCGCCCTGGGGATCTCCGGAGCCATCCAACACTTGGCCGGTATGGAAGAATCCGAACTGATCATCGCCATCAACAAAAACGACGGCGCCGCCATCTTTGATGTGGCAGACCTGGGTATCGTTGGCGACCTCAACAAGATTCTCCCCAAACTCATCGAAGAATACAAAAAAGCAAAGGCACAAAAAGAGGCCATCTAAGATGGCAAAGGGAGTCATTCTGAGCTACAGCACAAGTGAATCTCCCTCCATGCCATTCTAAGCTGATCCTGTGCTGCTCGCCCCAGGAATGGTGTCCCCTGGGGCGGGCTTTTTTGTGCCCAATATGCCCAAATTAAGGCGAGAAAATCCCCTGAGCTCAGTGGTGTGTACCCCAAAAACTGGACATGAGATTTAGTTACTGACAAGTGGATGCT
>JAUNLK010000008.1 GCA_030535395.1 Tissierellia bacterium | reverse complement strand
TTTCAACGCAAATACCCCCTCTACTGGTTTGTCCAGTAAAGGGGGTACGTTTCATGCGGGAGGCATTTTTTTGGATGGTATAAAATTTATAATTCCTCAGCAGGTGAGCAGTTCCCTCTCGTGTTTTTCCCCGTAGAGTCTCCGGCCGGCGGCCAGAGCCTCGCGATTTTCCTCCCAGTGTCTGTGGGAGAAGTGGTCCTGAATGGCCTCGTCCAGGGTGTCATTGTCCACCAGCTGGAGGTGCTCATTGATGAGGGCCAGGGAGATGATATTGGCGGCCTGGGGATTTTTCAGCTCCTCCTCGGCGGTCTTTCGAATGGGATAGGCTATGGCCCCGTCGCGGTTTTTGGGGTCCACGTCCTCGTCCACCAGGAGTATGGTGTCGTCCTCCACATCGTCGGCAAATTTGTTCAGGGCCGGCTGGGCCATGACCAGGACCAAATTGGGGGACTGAATCTTGGCGTAAGTGATGGGGGTGGTGTCGATGATCACCTCGGACTTGGTGGTGCCCCCTCGCTGCTGGGCCCCATAGCTCTGGGACTGGGCCACGTATTTGTCCTCCTGGAAGGCGGCTTCCGCCAAAAGTATGGATGCCAGGACGGCTCCCTGACCTCCGGTGCCCGCAATTCTAATCTCATAGCGCATTTTGTGCCTCCTCTCTCAGTTTGGCATAGGCTTCGGTGTACTCGGGGCGCTGGTCCCTGTGGACCACCCCCACAACAATCTTCCCCTCCCGCTCTTGGGGGGTCATTCTCTCGGCTCTCGCCTGGGTGATATAGTTGTCCTTTTGATACTGGAGCATCTCCACCGCAGAGGACATGCCATTGTTTCTGCCGTAGTAAGTGGGGCAGACGCTGTGACAGTCGATGACGCTGAAGCCCTTGTTTAAAAGGCCCTGGCGGATGAGCTCCGTGGTCTCCCGGGGGTGATAGTTGTTGCCCCGGGCGGCAAAGGTGGCCCCAGCGGCGGCGGCCAGCTTGGGAATGTCGAAATTGGGATCAATGCTCCCGTAGGGGGCCGTGGCGGCAGTTTTCTCCGTGGGGGTGGTGGGGGAGAACTGGCCCCCGGTCATGCCGTAGATATTGTTGTTGAAGACCACTACAGTGAGATCTATATTTCGCCGGGCGGCGTGGATGAAGTGATTGCCCCCAATGGCCGTGGCGTCCCCGTCCCCGGTGAGGACGATGACGTGGAGCTCGGGCTTGGCCATTTTGATCCCCGTGGCAAAGGCAATGGCCCTGCCGTGGGTGGTGTGCATGGTGTAAAAATTCATATAGCCGCTGGCCCGGCTGGAGCAGCCGATTCCCGAGACCACCACGATCTTCTTGGGATCCAGCTCCGCCTGGTCGATGGCCCGGGCCACATCCTGGAGGATATTGCCGTGGCCGCAGCCGGGGCACCAGATGTGGGGCATGTGGGCCTCTCGGAAGTGGTCCCTTACCAGTTTACTGGGCATATCGCACCTTCTTTACAATGTCCTTGGGGGAGATGACCCCCCCGTCGATTCGGCCCAAAAAGTCCACTTTTTTGTCGGGGAGAATCCGCTGTACATCCAGGAGCATTTGGCCGTCATTGTGCTCCACCACCAGCACTTGCGAGACTCCCTCCGCCGCCTCCCGAAGTTCCTCCTCGGGGAAGGGGATGACGGTGACGGGGCGGAAGAGGCCGGCGGCCACATCCTCCCGCCTCAGATCATTGACCGCCCGCCAGGCCGCCCGGGTGGTGCCCCCATAGGCGATGATGAGGGTGTCGGCATCCCCGGTCTGATACTCATCCACCAGGGCGATGTCCTCCCGGTGGAGCTTCAATTTGTCCAGGATGCGGCGGTTCAGGGCCCCGGCCACGGCATTGGAGCCCGTGGGGAAGCCGTCCTCCCCGTGGGCCAGGCCCGTAATGTGGTAGAAGTCCCCCTCCCCAAAGGGGGCCATGTGGGGGATGAGGCTCTCATCGGTGTGATAGGGCAGCCCCTTGGGGGCATCGGTCTTGCGGTAGACGGGGACGGCCTCGTGGAGGAAGACCCCCTCCCGCATGTGGCCCACCATTTCATCGGCCAAAAGGATGACGGGAATCCGGTAGGTCTCCGCCAGGGCAAAGGCCCGAATGGTCTCATCGTACATCTCCTGGCAGGAGGCCGGGGCAATGGCAATGACAGGATTGTCCCCGTGGGTGCCCCAGCGGGCCTGCATATAGTCCCCCTGGGAGGGGGAGGTGGGCATCCCCGTGGAGGGCCCCATTCGCTGAACATTCACCACCACCAGGGGGATCTCGGCGTAGCGGGCATAGCCCAAATTCTCCTGCTTTAGGGAGTAACCGGGGCCACTGGTGGCGGTCATGGCGGGGACGCCCGCCACGGAGGCGCCAATGGCCGCGGCAATGGAGGCAATTTCGTCCTCCATTTGCATGAAGCTGCCCCCCACCTGGGGCAGGCGCCGGGAGGCGTGCTCGGCAATCTCCGTGGAGGGGGTGATGGGATAGCCTGCGAAAAACCGCATCCCCGCGGCAATGGCCCCCTCCACACAGGCCACATTTCCCTGGAGCAATTTCCTAAGCATGGTCCTCCTCCTCTAAGTAAATGGCAAAATCCGGACAGCGGATCTCACACTGACCACAAAAGATGCACTCCTCCCTGTGTTTGATGGTCATCTTCCCAAAGTGGGGGTCCAATTCCAGGACGCCCTTGGGGCAGAAGTAGGCGCAGATATTGCAACCCTTGCAATAATCCTCTTCCAACATGAGTTTTTTCATGGATCAGACACTTTCTTTATAATGTAAAAATCAAAACGACAACATAACGTTTTCCCGGTAGATACAACTCTCTCTACCTCATTTGTAGCACGTTCCGAGGGAGGTTTCAAGTGGGAAAATTTAGGAAAAATGGCTATATTACTGAAAAATTGGCCAAGACTGCATGGGGAGAGATTTTGAGGGGCAAAAAGAAAAATTCCAGGGTGATCTTTTTGTGAAAACGGGAATTTTGTTTTCCCGCCACTTCCCGTATTGGGAAAATTCCCATTTTGGGTAAAGATCCCTTACTTAGGGGAATCTTAGCTTTTCCCCAGGGGCGCAAAAGCATGAATTTGCCCCAATGGGTTATAATTATTCTAGGAGGTCTGAAGAAATGAAGAATTGGGGCAGAGTAACAGAGGGCAAGGAAATGAAGGAACTCACCACTTTCCGCATTGGGGGGCCGGTGGATTTCTTCGCCGAGCCCAATAGCGTGGAGGAAGTGCGGAATATTTTAGCCGATGCCAAAGACCAGGGCCTGGACTGGATGGTCATGGGGGCGGGGAGCAATCTTTTGGTCTCCGACAAGGGCATCCGGGGCATTGTCATGAGGCTGGGGGATCGCTTCTCCTCGGTCCATCACAGCGGCACCGTCCTCACCGCAGGGGCCATGGCCTCCCTGGCCGATGTGGCAAATTACACCGTGGCGGCGGGCCTTACGGGGCTGGAGTTTTCCCACGGCATCCCCGGCACTGTGGGGGGCGCCATGACCATGAATGCCGGGGCCTATGACGGGGAGATGAAGGATGTGGTCCTCTCGGTGACGGCCCTCACCCCCGACGGGGAGCTGGTGACCTACAGCAATGCAGAGATGGACTTTGGCTATCGCCACTCCCGGGTCTATGAGGAGCATCTCATCGTCCTCTCCGTGGATTTTCAATTGGCAGCGGGGGAGCGGGAGCAGATTCAGGGGAAGATCGACGACTTTTGGCAGCGGAGAAATGCCAAGCAGCCCCTGGAGATGGCATCGGCAGGCTCCACCTTCAAGCGGCCCGTGGGCTACTACGCCGGTCAGCTCATTGACCAGGCGGGTCTCAGGGGGATTCAGCACCGGGGGGCCCAGGTTTCCCAGAAGCACTGCGGCTTTGTGGTGAACACCGGCGAGGCCACCTGTCAGGATGTGGTGGAGCTCATTCACCTGGTACAGGAGGCGGTCTACGCCAAGCACGGGGTGGAACTGGAGCCGGAAGTAAAGGTCATAGGTGAATTATGAGACTTTTGGTAATTACAGGACTCAGTGGGGCCGGCAAGAGTCAGGCCCTCAAGGTGGCGGAGGACCTGGGCTACTACTGTGTGGACAATATGCCCCTCTCCCTGGTCCCCAATTTCTTGGAAGTGGCCCAGGAGGCCAATCTGCCCCAGGTGGCCATTGTTATCGACATTCGGGCCCGGCAGTTTTTCAGTGAACTCAGTAGGGCCACCGAGGCCCTGGAAAAGATGGACAACTACCGCACCATCTTCCTGGAGGCCGACGACGACGTCCTCATCAAGCGCTACAAGGAGCTGAGGCGGCCCCACCCCCTGGGGGACACCCTGGAGGATGGGATCCGGAAGGAGCGGCGCCTCATGGCCGATCTCAGGTCCTCGGCCGATGACATTGTGGACACCTCGGATTTGTCCAATCACGGCCTGAAACTCAGAATGAGGAGCATCTTGGGGCGGGTGAAGGATCGCCTCAGCCTCTCGGTGATCTCCTTTGGCTTCAAACACGGCATTTTGGCCGAGGCGGATCTGGTCTTTGACGTCCGCTTCATCCCCAATCCCTACTATATTCCCGAACTCAAGCCCCACAGCGGCCTCACGGAGCAGACCCGGGACTATGTCCTCTCCAGCCCCCAGGCCCAGTCCTTTTTGGACTGGGTCCAGGGCTATGTGGGAAATTTTGCCGGGGACTATCTCCGGGAGGCCAAGGAGAATTTGGTGGTGGGCATAGGCTGCACCGGGGGCTATCACCGCTCCGTGGCCATAGCCGCGGCCCTGGCCCAGCGCTTTGAGGAGGGGGGCTACCCCGTCCTCCTGGGTCACCGGGACCTGGAGCGACATGGATAAGTCCGTGGTGGTCATTGGCGGGGGCACGGGGATCAGCTCCGTCCTTCGGGGGCTCAAGACCAAAACGGAGCACATCTCCGCCATTGTCACCATGGCAGACGACGGGGGCCACAGCGGAAGTCTGAGGCGGGACCGGGGGATCCTCCCCCCGGGGGATGTGCGCAACTGCCTCATTGCCCTGGCCAATACCGAGCCCGCTATGGAGGAGCTCCTCCAGTACCGCTACGGGGGCGGGCCCCTGGAGGGGCAGAACTTGGGCAATCTCCTCATTGCCGCCCTCAATGATCTCACCGGGGACTTTGAGGAGGCCCTGAGGCAGCTGTCCAAGGTCCTCAAGGTCACCGGGGAGGTGCTGCCGGTGACGGTGGAAAATGTCAATCTCATGGGCTCCTTTGACGACGGCACCCGGGTCTTTGGGGAGAGTGCCATCGCCCGCTACGGAAAGCGTCACGGCAGGGAGATCCGGAAAGTGGCCATGGTCCCCTCCGGCGCCCGGGCCTCCCACTGGGCGGTGGAGGCCATTGAAAGGGGCGATGCCATTGTCATTGGCCCCGGGAGCTTGTATACCTCCCTCATTCCCAATCTCCTCTTTCCCGAGGTGCTGGAGGCCATTATGAACTCCAAGGCCCCGGTCCTCTACATTGCCAATATGATGAGCCAGGGGGGAGAGACCCAGGGCATGGGCCTCTCCCAGCACATTGCCGCCCTGGAACGCCACGGCCTCAGGGGGAGAATTCACTCCGTCCTCTGGAACTCAAGCCCCATTCCAGAGGCCCTCTTAAAGCGCTATCTAATGGAAGAAAACGCTTTTCCCATCCCCCTGAAGGACGGGGATCTGACCTTCCTCAAACAGCGGGGGATCCAACTGGTGGAAGGTGATTATTTAGAGGATTCCGGGCAATTTATTCGCCACTCCGGGGAGAAATTGGCCCTGGAAATTGAGAATATTTTAAGCGAGAATTAGTTTTCATTGATTGTTTCTAAGCTGTATCGTATAATAGATGTCAAAGGGAATGATTCCATGAGTTTCTCCACTACCGTAAAAGATGAACTGGCAAAAATACCGGTGACTGACAAGGACGAGCTCCACGCAGAGTTGGCGGCATATCTCCGCTACACCTCCACTCTGAGATTCCATCAGTCCAAGGTGAGTCTCATACTATCCACGGAAATTCCCTCCCTGGCTCGTAGAATCGTATACATACTCAAGGAGCTCTACGATGCACGGGTGGATGTGTCCGTGGTGAAAAATCATCAATTGAAAAGAAAGAGCCAGTACCGAATTTTGCTGGAGGAGGAGCATCTCCTCCAAACGGTATGCAGCGACAGTGGTTATGTCCAGGGCTACGGTTTTTTCGACCGATCCCTCACCATGTCGGGGGCCTACCTGCGGAGTGAAGAGGAGCTCAGGGCCTATATTCGGGGGACTTTTCTCTCGGTGGGCTCCGTCTCCAATCCGGAGAAGGGCTATCATTTGGAATTTCCCTTTCGGGAAGAGGAACAGGCCCTGGACGTTCAAAAGTGGCTGGAAAAGGCAGGCTTTTCTCTCAAGTGTGTCCCCAGAAAAGACTACTTTATTCTCTATCTGAAAGAAGCGGAATTGATCAGCGATCTCCTCGCCTACATGGGCGCCGGGGCCTCGGTGCTGTCCTTTGAATCCACTCGGGTCATGAAGGACGTTCGGGGGCGGGTGAATCGTCTTGTAAATTTTGAAACGGCCAATCTGTCCAAAACCGTCTCCGCCTCCTATCGCCAAATGGAGGACATCGCCTTTTTACAGGAGCGAGTGGGACTGGACAGTCTGCCCGAGAATTTGGCGGAACTTGCCCGTTTGCGCTTGGAAAACCCACAGGCCAGCCTCCTGGAATTGGGGAAATTGTTCCAACCGCCAATATCCAAAAGTGGGATCAATCATAGATTTCAGAAGATCCACAAACTAGCGAAAGACCTGAGAGGAGAGTCAAGTGAGAGAAGCTAATGCCGTATTGCAGAATGACGATGGTCTGCATGCACGGTCAGCGGCACAATTTGTGCGGGTGGCCAATCAATTTGTAAGTGACATCACCTTGGTGGCCAAGGGGGAAGAGGTCAATGGCAAGAGCATTATTGGCATCATGAGCCTTGGCATCTACTCGGGTCAGGAGATCACCCTTCGAGCTGAGGGGGAGGACGAGGACGAGGCCATCGAGCGCCTCAGCCACTGTGTAGAGAACGAACTGATCTAAAAGAGCCTGCGGGCTCTTTTCTTTTTAGGAGACATTATGAGTAACACACCCTTTGTACACCTTCATCTTCACTCGGAGTACTCCCTCTTGGACGGCTTTACCCGGATTCAGGAGCTGCCCCAAAGAGTCAAGGAGCTGGGGATGGATGCCGTGGCCCTCACCGACCACGGGAATATGTACGGCATGATTCAGTTCTACAAGGCCTGTAAGGCGGCGGGGGTCAAACCCATTTTGGGCTGCGAGGTCTACCTCACCGAGGAGGATCTGAAGATCATGGACAGGAGCAACAAGCGCTATCACCTGATTCTCCTGGCGGAAAATGAGGTGGGGTGGCAGAATCTCATGCACATTGTCTCCATTGGCTTTGTGGACGGCTACTACTATCGCCCCCGGGTGGATCACGACACCTTGAACAAATACCACGAGGGGATCATTGCCACCAGCGCCTGTCTGGGGGGGATGGTCCAAAATTTGTTTTTAAAGGGCCGGGACGAGGATGCCCGCACCGAGGCCCTCAGAATGGCGGGGATCTTTGGGAAGAAGTCCTTCTTTCTGGAGCTCCAGGACCACGGCATTCCCGAGCAGAAGCGGGTCAACGAAAAGCTCAGGGAGCTGGCAGAGGACATTGGGGTGGGCCTCATTGCCACCAATGACTGCCACTACTTGAGAAAGGAGGATGCCGAGGCCCACGACGCCCTGTTGTGCATTCAGACGGGGGCGAGCCTCCAGGACGAGCGGAGGATGCGCTTCCCCGGCCAGGAATTTTATGTGAAGAGCCCAGAGGAGATGGCGGAGCTCTTTCCCAATGACCTGGAGGCCCTGGAAAACACCGTAAAAATCGCTCAGCGCTGCAATGTGGAGCTCACCTTCCACCAGCTCCACCTCCCCCACTTCGACCTCCCCGAGGGCTACACCAATGTGAGCTATCTCAGAGAGCTGGTGGAGAAGGGCCTCAGGGAGCGCTACGGCACCGTCTCCCCTGAAATCCGAAAGCGGGTGGAGTGGGAGCTTGAGACCATTGAGTCCATGGGCTATGTGGACTACTTTCTCATTGTGTGGGACTTCATCGACTTTGCACGGAGCCGCGACATCGAGGTGGGGCCCGGCCGGGGCTCCGCTGCGGGGAGTGTGGTCTCCTACGCCCTGAAGATCATCGACGTGGACCCCCTGGAGTACGGCCTCCTCTTTGAGCGCTTCCTCAATCCCGAGCGGGTGAGCATGCCCGATATCGACGTGGACTTCTGCTATGAGCGGCGGGAGGAAGTCATTGACTATGTGGTGGAAAAATACGGTCAGGACCATGTGGCCCAAATTGTCACCTTTGGCACCCTGGGGGCCCGGGCGGCCATTCGGGACGTGGGCCGGGTCATGGACATGAGCTATGGCCGGGTGGACTATGTGGCCAAGCTGGTGCCCAATGAGCTCAATATCACCCTGGAGCGGGCCCTGGAGACCTCCCACGCCCTGAAAAAGGAGTACGAGAACGACGAGGAGGTCCGCAAACTCCTGGATCTCGCCCGGAAGCTGGAGGGGAGCCCCCGGCACACCTCCACCCACGCGGCGGGGGTGGTCATCTCCCAAAATCCCATTACCGACTATGTGCCCCTGACCCGCAATGGGGAGATCATCTCCACCCAGTTCAATATGATTGAGCTGGAGGAGCTGGGCCTTTTAAAGATGGACTTCTTGGGCCTGAGGACCCTCACTGTCCTCAGGGATGCCCGGGACATGATCTACAAAAACCACGGGGTGAAAATCGACTTCGACGGGGCCCCCATGGACGATGGGGAAGTTTTGAAGATCTTCCAGAAGGCCCACACCCTGGGGGTCTTCCAGTTTGAATCCAGCGGCATGCGGGCCTTTTTGCGGGAGCTGGGCCCCACCCGCTTCGAGGACCTGGCGGCGGCCAATGCCCTCTTCCGCCCCGGCCCCATGAACCAAATCCCCAAATTCATTGAGGGGAAGCACGATCCCAGCACCATCACCTATCCCCACCCCGCCCTGGAGGAAATCCTGGAGGAGACCTATGGCTGCATCGTCTATCAGGAGCAGGTCATGGAGATCGTCCGCCGAGTGGGGGGCTACTCCCTGGGCCGGGCGGATCTGGTGCGCCGGGCCATGAGCAAGAAAAAAATGGCCGTCATGGAGGAGGAGCGGCAGCACTTCATCTACGGGGAAGTGGACGATGAGGGCAATATTGTCATCGACGGGGCCCTCCGCCGGGGGGTGGATGTGGCCTCGGCCAATGCCATCTACGACTTGATGATCGACTTTGCCAACTACGCCTTCAACAAGTCCCACTCCGTGGCCTATGCCCTGGTGGCCTATCGCACCGCCTATTTGAAGCACTACTATCCCGCGGAGTTTATGGCCGCCCAGATCACCTCCTTTATGAATGACAGCAGCCATGTGAAGCTCTACATTGAGGAGTGCAAGCGGCTGAAGATTCCCATTCTCCCCCCCGATGTCAACAGCTCCCATTTGAAATTTACCGTGGAGGAGGGGCGCATTCGCTTCGGCCTCAAAGGGGTAAAGAATGTGGGGGGAAACTTTGTGGAGGCCATTGAAAAGGCCCGGGAGGAGGGGCCCTTCACCTCCATGAGGGACTTCATTGAGCGGGTCTCGGAGGTGGCCCCCCAGAGCCTCAACAAGCGGGCGGTGGAGAGCTTAATCTACGCCGGGGCCTTCGACTCCCTGGGGGGAAATCGGAGCCAGTATCTGGCCGTCTACGAGCAGATTATGGACTCGGTCCACGGCAGAAATCGGCAAAATCTCTCCGGCCAGTTCTCCCTCTTCGACGCCCCCGGGGAAAAGTTGGGGGACGAGCTGCCCCAGCTGCCGGAGCTGGTAAAGGGGGAAAAGCTCAAAATGGAGCAGGAGGTCCTGGGGATCTACATCAGTGGCCACCCCCTGGAGGGGCTGGAGGGCCTCATCAAAGCCCGGAGCGACAGCAATACGGCCAAAATTCAGGAGCAAATTCAACAGCGAGATGAGAGTTTTCGGGTGACCATTGGGGGCATCCTCAAGAGTCAGCGGGTCATGGTGACCAAGAAGCGGACCCAAATGGCATTTGGCATCCTGGAGGACCTCATGGGCACCATAGAGCTGGTGATCTTCCCCAAGACTTTCCAGGAGCTTCCCCCGGGGCTTCTGGTGGAGGATCAGATGATTTTGGTCACCGGCCGGGTGGAATCCTCCGAGGTGGAGGAGGCCAAGATTTTAGTGGAAAAAATCGAGAAACTGGACCCCCAGGAGCCGGGGCGGATCTTCATCAAGGTGGAGGATCGCCGGGAGCTCAAGGCCCTGGAGCCGGTCCTCCTCCGCCATCCCGGCAGGGTGCCGGTGGTGGCCTATCTCAATGGGGAAAAGAAGGGCCTCAGACTGCCCCAGCGGTACAATGTGGCCCCCTCCCAGGAGCTCAACAATGATTTGGGGCGCCTGTCCATTGCCCCGGAAAACATCGTCTATCAGTAAAAAGGAAGGTACGGGAGATACTATGCGAATTGGACTACTCACCAGCGGGGGCGACGCCCCGGGCATGAATGCGGCCATTCGGTCCATTGTGCGGACGGCCCTGTACCGGGGCTCCGAGGCCATTGGCGTTCGCGGGGGCTACAGCGGCCTCTTTGAGCGGGACTTTGTGGACCTGGACATCCCCTCAGTGGGGGACATCATCCACCGGGGGGGCACCATACTGGGGACCTCCCGCTCGGAGTACTTCACCACTGATGAGGGGCGGGATGTGGCCTTTCGGGTCTTGGACGGCTATGTGGACGCCCTCATTGTCATTGGCGGGGACGGCAGTATGCGGGGGGCACTGGAGCTGGCGGACCGGGGCCTCAAGGTCATCACCATTCCCGGCACCATCGACAATGACATCGGCTATCAGGAGGAGAGCATCGGCTTTTTCACCGCCGTTTCCACCGTCACTGAGGCCATTGGCAAAATCAGAGACACCTCCAGCGCCCACAATCGGGCCAATGTCATTGAGGTCATGGGGAGAAACTGCGGGGATCTCGCCCTCTATGCCGGGGTGGCCGGCGGGGCCGAGAGCATCATCATTCCCGAGGTGCCCATGGATCTGGACAAGGTGGTGGCCAAGGTCTGCCACGGCAGGGACCGGGGCAAGCGCCACCACATCATCCTGGTCACCGAGGGGAGGGACGCCCAGTCCATCACGGAGACCATTGAGGAGCGGACCGGAGTGGAGACCCGCCTCACCACCCTGGGCTATCTCCAGCGGGGGGGCGACCCCGATGTCCGGGACAGGATCAATGCCACCCTCCTGGGGAAGGAGGCCGTGGAGCGCCTCCTCCAGGGAGAGGGACAGGGGGGCCTGGCTCTGGGCATCAAGGGGGGCCTGCCCCTGGCCATGGATCTCAGGGAGGCCCTCAACGTGGAGAAGGAATTTCGGCGGGACCTGTACGATGCCATGGAGATGATTTCCTTTTAGGAGGTTCTATGAAAAAGACAAAGATCGTGGCCACCATTGGCCCCGCCTCGGACTCCGAGGCCATGCTCACCGCCTTTGCCCGGGAGGGGGTCAATGTTTTTCGCCTGAATTTTTCCCACGGTACCCACCAGTCCCACGGGGAGGTGATCCGGCGGATCAAGGAGGTCCGGAAAAAGACGGGCATTCCCGTGGCCATTATGCTGGACACCAAGGGCCCGGAGATTCGCACCGGGGACTTCCCCCAGGGCCCCGTGGACCTCAGGGAGGGCCAGGAGTACAAATTCTACTTCGCCCCTCGCCCCGGGGACGGGGAGGGGGTCAGTGTGAGCTATGCCGATCTGGGGAGGGACGTGGCCGTGGGGGGCACCCTCTTGGTGGACGACGGCCTCCTGGAATTTGAGATTCAAGAAATTTTTGACGACCACCTCACCACGGTGGTGAAAAACAACGGCACCATCGCCTCCAAAAAGTCCATCAATGTGCCCGGGGCGGCCATTCGCCTCCCCGCCCTCACGGAGAAGGACCGGGCGGACATCCTCTTTGGGGTGGAGCAGGGGGTGGACTTCATCGCCGCCTCCTTCATCCGCAAGGCGGAGGATGTCTTTGCCATTCGCAAACTCCTGGAGGAGGCCGGGGGCAGCAGTATTAAAATCATCGCCAAAATCGAAAACCAAGAGGGCGTGGCCCATCAGCGGCAAATCATCGACATTGCCGATGGCATCATGGTGGCCCGGGGGGACCTGGGGGTGGAGATTGAAACGGAGGCCGTGCCCATTGTCCAAAAGGAGATGATTGCCGCCTGTATGGACGAGGGGATCTACGCCATTACCGCCACCCAAATGCTGGACTCCATGATGCGCAATCCCCGGCCCACCCGGGCGGAGGTCAACGACGTGGCCAATGCCATTATGGACGGCACCAGCGCCGTCATGCTCTCCGGGGAGACGGCCAGCGGCAAATATCCCCTGGAGGCGGTCCGCTCCATGGTCCGGGTCTGCGAAATCACCGAGGAGCACTTGGACTACCGCCGCCAGCGAGAGATGGCCAAGAGGGCCGAGGCCACCATCACCAATGTCATCGCCCGCAATGCCGTGGACATCGCCGAGGAGCTCAAGGTGGATGCCATCATTGTCTCCACGGCCACGGGCTTCTCCGCCCGGGCCATCTCCAAGTTCAGGCCCCAGGTGCCGGTCATTGGGGTCACCACCTCTGAAAAGCCCCTCCGGGAAATGAGCCTCTACTGGAATGTGGAGGGGGTTTTGGCCCCCCATGTGGGGGAGGACTTCATCGAAGAGACCGTGGGGGCCGTCCTGGAGGCGGGGAAGATTCGCCAGGGGGATCTGGTGGTACTGGTGGCGGGGATTCCCCGGGGTCTCACCGGCTCCACCAATCTCATCAAGGTCCACCAGGTGACTCAAATCCTCGCCAAAGGCACCCCCATCTATGGGGAGAGGGCCATGGGCAAGGCGAGAATCGTCAACGACAGCGGCTCCTACAGCCGGGACTTCCACCAGGGGGACATCCTCATTGCCCCCGCCTACGACCCCGATCTGCTGCCCTTCGCCAGGAGGGCCGGGGGCCTCATCTTCGAGGAGGGGGGCATGACCAGCGAGGGGGCGATCATTGGCAGTTCCCTGGAAAAGCCCACCATTGTCGGGGCCGCCGGGGCCACGGAGCTGGAGCACGCCCGGGTCATCACCATGAATGGCAGGACCGGGGAAATTGTGGCGGGAGATATGAAGGCCAAGGGATAAATTTTAAAACAGATCAAAACCATTGTGGTATAATATCTCTCACCGAGCCGGGGTTTCCCGGCTTTTTTCTTGACATGGGGTCGAGAAATGCAACTATATTTTAAAATCAGCCTGTGTTTCGCTGCGTCCCACAGGTTGTCATGGAAAGGAAAGGATATTTTCATGGACAAAAAAACTCTAACGCGCAATGCCGTCATTTTGGCCCTCTATGTGCTCCTCATCAATGTGAATCCCGTGGGCTGGGGGCCCATCCAATTTCGCATCGGCGAGATGCTCTCGGTGATTCCCTTCTTCAATCGGAAGTACATCCCCGCCCTGGTGGTGGGTGGGGGCCTGGCCAATATCAACTCCCCCCTGGGACTGGTGGACATTGCAGTGGGCGTAAGCTGTGCGGCCATCACCTATGCCATCACCTCCAAGGTGAAAAATCCCTGGCTGGGGGGCCTCATCTTCTCCGCCGTGGCGGGGATTTTGGTGGCGGCGGAACTCTTGGCAGTCTACAATGCCCCCTTCCTGCTCTCCTTCCTCTCGGTGGGGGGCTCTCAGGTGGTCATTCTGAGTCTGGGGGTTTTGCTCTTCTCCGGGCCCCTCAACCGCCTGGTAGTGGAGGAATAATCGCTATTTTTGGGGAAAGGAGGCCCAGTGGAAGACAATCGATCCTTGAGTCCAAGGCAGAAAATTGAGCAGAGCATCATCAAAAAATTTCGGCGGGAGCTCTGGCGCCCCTTTATCAAGGGGGTCCAGGAATTTGAGCTCATTGAGGAGGGCGACCACATCGCCGTGGCCATGAGTGGGGGCAAGGACTCCCTCCTTTTGGCCAAGCTCCTCCAGGAGCTCAAGCGCCACGGCAAGGTCTCCTTTGAGCTCTCCTTCATCTCCATGAATCCCGGGTATCTGCCGGAGATTGTGGAGACCGTGTGGCACAATGCCGAGCTCTGCGGCATTCCCCTGGAAATGTTCGACACCGAGGTCTTTGCCGTGGCCGAGGAGCTGGGGGGCGAGAAGCCCTGCTATCTCTGCGCCAGAATGCGCAGGGGCAATCTCTACGCCAAGGCCAGGGAGCTGGGGGCCAATAAGCTCGCCCTGGGCCACCACCTGGACGATGTGGTGGAGACGGTGCTTCTCAATGTCCTCTTTGGCTCCAGCTACAAGACCATGATGCCCAAGCTCCACTCCACCAATTTTGAAGGGATGGAGCTCATCCGCCCCATGACCTACATCCGGGAGGAGGACATTCGCTCCTGGGTCCGCTACAATGGACTCACCCCCATTGACTGCGCCTGTGTGGTCACCCAGAGGAGCAATTTTGGGGCCAGGGAGTATGTAAAGGGCCTGCTGCCCAAGTTGCGAGAGGAGATTCCCAATGTGGATGCCTCCCTCTTCAATTCCGCGCGGAATGTGGAGCTGGGGGCCATTTTGGGCTACAAAGATTTGGAGGGGGACTACCACTCCTTCCTGGATCACTACGAGGAGCGTGGAAAATGAAACTCATTTCTTGGAATGTAAATGGCATTCGTGCAGCTCTGAAAAAGGGCTTCATGGACTTTTTTAACGAAGTGGATGCGGACATCTTCTGCCTTCAGGAGACCAAGACCAGCGAGGGCCAGGTGAGCCTGGAGCTTCCCGGCTATCACCAGTACTGGAACTACGCCGAGAAAAAGGGCTACTCCGGCACCGCCGTCTTCACCAAGGAGGAGCCCCTCCAGGTGAGCTACGGCCTGGGCATAGAGGAGCACGACCAGGAGGGGCGGGTCATCACCTGCGAGTACGAGGACTTCTTCCTGGTCACCTGCTACACCCCCAATTCCAAGCGGGGCCTGGAGCGGCTGGACTACCGCATGGAGTGGGAGGACGCCTTTCGGGAGCACCTGGAAGTCCTGGACCGGGTGAAACCCGTCATCCTCTGCGGCGACCTCAATGTGGCCCATCAGGAGATCGACCTGAAAAATCCCAAGAGCAATCGGAGATCGGCGGGCTTCACCGATGAGGAGCGGGGCAAATTCACCCTCCTCCTCCAGTCGGGCTTCACCGACAGCTTCCGCCACCTCTATCCCGATGCCGTGGAACGCTACAGCTGGTGGAGCTATATCACTAAGGCCAGGGAGCGCAATGCCGGTTGGCGGATTGACTACTTTGTGGTCTCCGACAGCCTTCAGGATGAAATTCAGGAGGCCACCATCTACGATGAAATCCTGGGTTCGGATCACTGCCCCGTGGGTTTGGAGCTCTAATGCTCCAAGCCCTTTTTTTATTAGTGAAACAATATATTTTCATCCATTGATGGGTTTGTTAAAAATATCATATACAACCTTGCATTCCCGGACGAAAGTGTTTATTATATAACTTGCGGGGGAGATCCACGGGAAAATGGCTGAGGCCATGACCCATGTGGAAACCGTATTCAAATTTTGAATCTACATGTCCCAGTGACATAGGATCCCACAGAATTTTAGAGGGGAGCCTGGGCCGGGGGAGTTTCATCCTGTAGGCTGCGGGCCATATCCCAGCTCTGTACTTATATTGATAAAGGTGGGGCCAGGGCATCTCATCCAATTGGCGATAAGATTCCCGGGGACAGGAGAATATACAATGGGAGATTCAAAGGGCTATGCTCCCCAGCATGACCATGGGACCCGTCCCGGAGCCCAGTAAAATATGGACTCACCGGACCAAATTGGTGGTGTACATTCCAGAATGAGAGGCGAAACCCTGAAGTTTTTCCCAGGGGGCCGTTTCCCCTCCCCAGGGGGGTGGGGTTCTGATTCTGCCATGTATTTTTTTTGCCCATAATTCGGCATACTAATGAAAACCATCAATTTATGAATATTCGGGAGGCGGCTTCGGGAATCCCCCAGGATCTGTGGGGCGCCATGGTGGGTAGGATGTTCGCTTGTTGTTGGTAACTAAAGGGGTAAAAATTGGAAAAATCTAAACCTTCGGTATTAAAAGCCATTGTAAAGCTCACGCCCATTGCCGTACTGGCCTATCTCATGACCGGACTTGATTTCGACGTCCTCATTGCTGCGCCCATCTCCGCCTTCTATGCGGCCATCATCGCCTACCTCACGGAGGGGGTAAAGCCCAATGAAGTCATCGATGTGGGGGTTGAAAACGTCAAGCAGATTCAACTGGTCTTCTTCATTCTCATGATGGCCTATGCCATGGCCAATGCCTTTATGGAAACCGGCGTTGGGGCCGCCCTGGTGAATCTCGCCCTGGGGGCTGGCATGAGTGCCAAGACCATTGCCGTGGTGGGCTTCATCGTCACCAGTGTCCTGTCCGTTGCAACGGGCAGTTCCTGGGGGACCTTCGCAGCCTGCGCCCCCATTTTCCTGTGGCTGAACCACATTGTCGAGGGCAATATTATGATCACCACCGCAGCCATTGCCGGTGGGGCCTGCTTCGGCGACAATATCGGCCTCATCTCCGACACCACCGTGGTTTCCTCCGGGATTCAGCGGGTGGAAGTCATTGACCGGATCCGCCACCAAGGGGTGTGGTCGGTGAGCTGCCTGGTGGTGGCCGCCATCCTCTTCTTCCTGGTGAGCATGAATCTTCCCGCCACCACCGCCACTGGGGCCGAGGCCATTGCTCAAATTCCCCAGGAGACCATTGACTATCTCGCCGCCGAGCGGCCCAGTGCCGTCTCCCTCCTCTTCCAAATTCGGGACGGGGTCTCCTACATCATGGTCATTCCCATGATTCTGGTCATTGGCTCTGCCATTGCGGGTCTGGCCACCCTCCTGTGTCTGTCCGTGGGAATTTTCTCCGCCCTCATTCTGGGCCTCATGGTGGGCACCGTGCCGGATCTCACCACTTTCCTCAATGACATCATCATGAATGGCTTTGCCGATGCCGGTGCCTGGGTCATCGTGATGATGATGTGGATCTCCTTCTTTGGGGGGATTATGAACCGGATGAAGGCCTTCCAGCCCCTCTCCACCCTGGCTTTGAAACTGGCATGGAATGTTCGCTCCCTCATGTTTATGAACGGCATCCTCTCCCTCTTGGGCAATGCCCTCTTGGCCGACGAAATGGCTCAAATCGTAACCGTTGGGCCCATTATTTCCGAGCTGGTGGATGAAAATATCGAAGGCTCCGAGGAGGACATGTACACCCTCCACCTTCGCAATGCCACCTTCTCCGATGCCCTGGGGGTCTTTGGCTCTCAATTGATCCCTTGGCACGTCTATCTCTCATTCTACATGGGCATTGCCAATGCCATCTACCCCCTCTACGAATTTGGGGTGAAGGACTTTATCACCTTCAACTTTATGGCCTTTGTGGCTGTGGGATCCATACTGATTATGACCCTCACCGGTCTGGACCGTCTGGTGCCCCTCTTCGCCATGCCGGCAGAGCCCGATGTTCGCCTGAAAAAAGCAAAACAGACTGCATAATTGTAAAATGCCATCTCAAACCCCGCCCTCGGCGGGGTTTTTTTGAAAAAATGTTGTAAAATTTTCTTCAGGGCTAAATTATATTGATTTTAACAAAGCCAAAGCCTATACTTGAGATAGAAGGAGGAATACGATGCCAAATACTAGAACTGTCAAAATCACCGAGCACCTACACTACATAGGGGTCAATGACCGCTACACTCATCTCTTTGAGTCCATGTGGCCCTTGCCCGATGGGATCAGTTACAACTCCTATTTCTTCGATGGCGGCTCCAAGACCTGCCTCATCGACTGCGTGAAAGTCCATTCCATTTCTGAATTTATGGACAAATTGACCGAAGTGCTGAAGGGTCGTCCCCTGGACTATGTGGTGGTCAACCACATGGAGCCCGACCACACCTCCAGTGTCCGCACCATTCGGGAGCTCTTCCCCGAGTGCAAAATCATCACCAGCAAGAAGGCCCTGCCCTTCCTGAAGAACTACTATGAGCTGGAAGAGGGCATCATCGTGGTGGGAGACGGTGAGACCTTCCAAATTGGCGAGCGGGCCCTCACTTTCTATCAGACCCCCATGGTTCACTGGCCCGAGAGCCAAGTGGCCTTTGAGGAGGAGACGGGGATTCTCTTCAGTCAGGACGCCTTTGGCGGCTTTGGCACCCTGGATGGGGCCATCTTTGCCGACCAAATCAACACCGATTTCTACGAGGATGAAACCATTCGCTACTACACCAATATCGTTGGGAAGTACTCCATCCAAGTACAGCGGGCCCTGAAAAAACTGGGCGGCCTGGACATCAAGATGATCTGTCCCGACCACGGACCGGTTTGGCGGGAAAATATCGAGTGGATCGTCAATCTCTACGACCAACTCTCCGCACAGCGGACCAAGGACGGGGTGCTCATCGTCTACGGCAGCATGTACGGCAACACCGAAATGGTGGCAGAGGCCATTGGCCGGGCCCTGGCTGCAGAGGGCATTAAGGAAATTCGCATCCGCGACGTCTCCAAGACCCACCTCAGCAATCTCATCAGTGAGGCCTGGACCTACAAGGGACTCATTCTGGGCTGCCCCACCTACAATGTGGGTCTGTTCCCACCCATGGCCAATTTGATTCAAGTGCTGAAAAAGCAAAAGATGAAAAACCACATCATCGGTACCTTCTCCAACTACTCCTGGGGCGGCGGGGCCGAAAAGCTCCTGGATCAGTTTGCCGAAGAATCCGGCTATCAAGTACTGCCCACCCAAATCAATGTGAAGGGACACCCCGGCGAGGAGTGCCTCAATCTCTGCGAACAATTGGGTAAGGAAATGGCAGCTGCCCTCAAGGGCCAAGACAACTGAGAAAAAGGGAGAGGCGCCTGAGGGCGCTTTTCTTTTTTGGAAGCGAAGGAGAAAAAGCAGCTATGGAAGAGAGAATTTTAGAACTGTTGAAGGACTACGTGGCGGTGAAGACCCACACCGGAACGGAGATGGAGCGGGACGCCACGGAGTTTTTCAGAAGCTACTTTGAGGCCAATCCCTACTTCCGGGCCCATCCGGAGCAGTGGGGGAGCCACCCCGTAAAGGACGACTTTCTTCAGAGACGGATTCAGTGGGGCCTGGTAAAGGGCCAGGGGGATGAAACGGTGATCCTCATCCACCACACCGATACCGTGGATGCAGAGGACTACGGCCCCTTAAAGGAGCTGGCCTACACCCTGGATGGCGTAAAGGAGCCTCTCCGAGAGGGGCAAGTGCCCGTTGGGGAGGAAGTGAAGGAGGACCTTCAGGGGGATACGTGGATCTTCGGCCGGGGGGCCAGCGACATGAAGGGGGGCGGCTGTATGGCCCTGGCCCTCTTGGAGGAGTACGCCCGGGAGGAGGACTTTCAGGGCAATGTCCTCCTCTTGGGGGTCCCCGATGAGGAAAATTCCTCCGCGGGAATGCGCTCTGCGGCCTATCTCTTGGAGGAACTGGAGGAGAAATACGGCCTCCACTACCAACTGATGATCGATGTGGAGCCCCACGAGCGAATCCACCCGGAGCGCTTTTCCATCTACGACGGCAGCATTGGCAAGGTGATGCCCATTGTCCTTGCCCGGGGCAAACTGGCCCACACCGGACAGATCTACGCTGGGCTCAGCCCCATTCACATGATGAGCGCCCTGGTGCGAAAGACGGAGCTCTTGGGGGAATTTGTGGAGCGGGAGGGCACCACCACCGCCCCCGGCCCCACCTGGCTCTATCTCAAGGACCGGAAGTACCTCTACGATGTCTCCCTCCCCGCCACAGTGGGGGGCTATATGAGCGTCCTGCCCCTGACCCGCTCCCCCAAGGACATCCTGGAGCGCCTCAAAGAGCTCTCCGTGGAGGCCTTTGAGGAGGTCCTCAAGGACAGCAGGGCCCGCTATGAGATCTACCGGAATCAGGACGGCCTGGACTACGGGGACATGGACCATGAGGCCCAAGTTCTCACCGTGGACGAACTCAAGGCGCAGCTGCTGAGGGACATCCCCAAAGAAGTGCTGGAAGCAGAGGAGTGGGCCATTACCCAGAAGATCCAAGAGGGGGCCTACGACCGAGTGGAGGGGAGCTTCCGACTCATGGAATTCTACCTGGAGCAGTGGAAAAACCGGGACCCCGTGCTTCTCATTGGCCTCGCCGCCCCCTACTACCCGGCAGTGAACAATGGCAAACTCCCCAGTCGTGAAAAGACCGATGCCTTCGTCTCGGAACTTGCAGACTACATTCAAAGGGAGTTTGAGCTGGGCCTGGACGTTCAAAACTACTTCACCGGCATCTGCGACCTCTCCTACGCCATGTTCACCGATCCCGAGGACACCATCAACTACATTCAGGAGAATATGCTCCTCTGGGGCAAGGAGTACGAAATTCCCCTGGAACTCATTAAAAAGCGGAGCATGCCCGTCTTCAATATCGGGCCCTGGGGCAAAGACCTCCACCGGATGACCGAGCGAGTCCACCGGGAGGACCTCACCCGGAGGGCCCCCAAAATCCTGGACTACACCGTCCGGAAATTCCTGGGACAAAATCCCCAGTGAAAGTGCCGCCCCACAAAGCTATAGCGGGGCAAACTGCCCATAAAAAAAGAGCCCTCCAGGGGCTCTTTTGCTTTTGCGATTTAGTTGGCCTCTTGAACTTGTTTGTTGAGAACGTCCAGGAGTTCGTTGATGTCGAAGCCGTGAACATAGCTGGCCTCTTCCAAGGATTCCATTTGGCTGGAGGGGCAGCCCACGCAGCCCATGCCGAAGTTCATGAGGGTGCGGATGGCTTGGGGGTATTGGCGGACCAAGTCGCCGATGAGCATATCTTTTGTGATCATATTGTTTCCTTTCTTTGATGTCCTAGAGGGTTTGTGCTCTATAATTTCTTTGTGTATACATTGTAGCAGAGCTTATGGGGAAGCTCAATCCAAGAGTTGCTCCTTTAAGTGATTGATGATGTCCCTGGATTCGTAGAGCCACTGGTCGCCGTAGTGGAGGCAGGGCACTTGTTTTTTGCCGCCCCCCTGGATCAGGGCCTCCCGGGCCTCGGGATCCTTGCCGATGTCCTTGAAGGTGACTTTATCTTTGATATTATTTTTCTCTAAAAAGCGCTGCACCCGAATACAGAAGGGGCAGAAGGCCGCAGTGTACAGTGTGTATTCCATGGTTCCTCCTTGTGTGAGCGTAGTATATCTATGTATTTTTTTTACCCAGTGGGCGGGGGGTTTATGCAGGGGCAATTCCCCCGGCCTCATCTAGGAAAATGATAAGCCTTGTCTAATCTCAGGGTTCTCTTGAAAAAATGTGGTATATTTCATTATTAAAGGGGGGAATGGTCAATGGATTTATTCAATCAATTGGGCAAGAGCATGGAAAAATTTGGCGCTCGGGCCAAGGACATCAGCGTGCGGGGAATGGAGGACATGAAAACGGCCTCCCAAAATGCCAAGCTAAAATTGGAGCTCAGGGAGCTGGAGGACCACCTCATGGAGCTGTATCAGGAGCTGGGGCGGAGCTACTATTTGGAGCAGCGAAATCAAAAGAGCAAGGTGGAGGTCCCCTCGGAGGAACTGCTTTTGGAAATTGACGAGGAAAACCGGAAGCGGGAGGCCCTGGAGCATCAGATTCTCTACCGGGCACTGGACGGCAAGGAGGCGGACAGCTGCCCCGTCTGTGGGAAGAAGGTGGCCCCCGATGCCCTCTTCTGCGCCTACTGCGGCAGCAAGCTCAACGACCACGTGGAGGTCATTGAGATGGAAAAGCCCAAGTTTAAACTCTGCAGTCACTGCCACTATGAGGCGGAGATCGAATCCACATTCTGCCCCCGCTGTGGGACGGAATTTTCCAGGTGAGGAGGAAGTATGGATCAGAGAAAAGATTTTCAAGAGATCATCGAAAAGCTGGACGAGCACACCTATCACATCACCCAGAGGCAGGGGACCGATGCCCCCTACTCCCATCCCTATGACCGGGAGGCCCGGGAGGGGATCTATGTGGATGTCATCACCGGGAGGCCCCTCTTCTCCAGTAGGGACAAATACGACTCCGGCTGCGGCTGGCCCGCCTTCACCCGGCCCTTGGAGGATGCCGGAATTGAGGAGCGGCTGGACATGAGCTTTGGCATGAGGCGGACGGAGGTGGCCACGGAGACCACCCACCTGGGCCACGTCTTCGACGACGGGCCCCGGGATGCCGGGGGCCTGAGATACTGCATCAATGGCAGCAGTCTGGAATTTATTCTCAAGGAGGACATGGAGGAGCGGGGCTACGGGGCCTATTTACATCTATTTGACTAGGGCCCCGGGGCCCTTTTAGATTGTTTTTTCCCAAGCTTAACTTTGATATCTCAAAATTTTGGGTATATAATTCATATGTATCTAACTTAAAGGAGGAGACTATGAATCGTCATCGCAAACCAGTGGCCCTTCTGCTATTGGCCCTACTCATGATTCTGCCGGGAGCAGTATTTGCAGAGGAAGAAACTCCCGATGTAAACCCTGAGACGAAGACCATCACCATTCTCCACACCAACGACGTACACGGTCGTGCAGTGGAAAATGAAAAGGACGCCATTATAGGTTTTGCAAAACTCAAAGGCTATGCCGATACCATGGACAACGAAATCATTTTGGACGCCGGGGACATCCTCCACGGCACCACTTTCGCCACCATCAGCCGTGGGGAGAGCATGGTCAAAGTGATGAACGCAGTGGGTTATGTGGCCATGACCCCCGGAAACCACGACTTCAACTACGGCTATGAGCGCCTCCTGGAGCTCAATGAAATGGCCGACTTCGACATCTTGGGTGGAAATCTCATCACCAACAGCGGCAAGCGGGACCTTCCCATGAACAAAATTGTGGAAGTGAACGGAGTCAAGGTGGGGATCTTCGGCATCACCACCGAGGAAACCAAGACCAAGTCCAGCCCCCTGAACACTCAAAATGTCACCTTCCTCGATGAAGTGGAAGTGGCCAAGGAAAATGTAGCTGCTTTGAAGGCCGATGGGGCTGAAGTCATTGTGGGCCTGGTGCACCTGGGTCTCGATGAGTCCAGCAAAGTAAAATCCTCCGACATTGCAGCAGCAGTGGAGGGCATCGACGTATTGGTGGACGGTCACAGCCACAGCGTCCTCCCCAATGGTCAGAAAGTGGGGGGCACCCTCATTGTCTCCACCGGCAATCACTTCCAAAACTTGGGTAAAGTGGACATCCAAGTGGAGGACGGCAAGGTCCTCACTGCAACCGCCACCCTCTTGGACTATGAATCCTTTAAAAACATCACCCCCGATGCCACAGTGGAAGGGGTAGTGGCAGCCGTGGAAGAGGCCAACAAGCCCTATCTGGAAAAAGTAGTGGGCGTCACCGCCGTGGAACTGGACGGCGTAAGAGAGAACGTCCGCACCGGTGAAACCAATCTGGGCAATCTCGTCACCGACGCCATGCTGAAAGTGGCAGCTGCCGACATCGCCATCACCAATGGGGGCGGCATCCGCGACAGCATCGACGTAGGGGACATCACCATGAACGAAGTCCTCACTTCCTTCCCCTTCACCAACTATCCCGTGGCCCTGGAAGTCACCGGACAGGACATTCTGGATGCACTGGAATACGGTGTGGATCAGGCCCCTGAAGTAGTGGGCAAATTCCCCCACGTGGCCGGTGCTACCTTCCAATACGACGAAAAACAGGAAGCCGGAAACCGCGTATTCAATGTGAAAATCGGCGGCGAAGATCTGGATCTGAAAAAGACCTACACCCTGGTTACCAACGACTTTATGAGCATCGGTGGCGATGGCTACGAAATGTTCAAGGGCAAGACTAAACTCGCCGAGTACCCCCTGATGAGCGAAGTACTGGCTCAGTATATCGAGGAAAAATCCCCCATCGCCCCAGAGGTAGAGGGTCGGATCACCAAGGGTGAAAAGCCCGTGGATCCCGTTACCCCCGAGGAACCCGAAGAGCCCCAAGAAGAAGTGAAGTTCGACGACATCTCCGGACACTGGGCCGAAGAGGAAATTAAAAAGGCCGTCGCCAACAAGCTCTTCAAGGGCATGAGCGAGACCGAATTTGGACCCCAACTCCCCATCACCCGGGCCATGCTGGTGACCACTCTGGGCCGCCTGGAGGCCGTCACGGAAGAGGCCAAGGAAGTTCCCTTTGCCGATGTGGAAGCGGGCAGCTGGTACGCCCAGGGCGTAGCTTGGGCCTACGAAAACAAAATCGTCAATGGTTACGAGGACGGCAGCTTCAAGCCCAATCAAGAGATCACCAGGGAAGAAATGGCCGCCATGCTGGGCCGCTATCTGGTCTACAAACAGTGGCCGGTGACCCTGCAAGCTCAGGCAGACTTTGCAGACCAAGATGAAATCGCCGACTGGGCCAGTGAATATCTGGAAGCTCTGAGAAACACCGGCGTCCTCAATGGTCGCGAAAACAACAAATTCGAACCCAAGGCCAATGCCACCCGTGCAGAGCTGGCCAAGGTGATGAACCGCCTCTTCGACCTCAAGGTGGCCAATGAAAATGAAGAAGTGCCCCAAGAGGAAAAGCCCGAGGAAAAACCTGAGGAACAAACCGAGGAAAAACCTGCAGCATAAGCCATGACTTCAAAACGTCGCCCCAGGGCGGCGTTTTTTTTGCCCTGGAGGCCCCTTCCCCTGGGCTCCTTCCATTTTTGAAGGGGCATGGCCCAGTTTCCCGGTGGCCCGAGTCATTTGTGGCCTTGGCGTCGGTGTCCGTGGCCGCCTGGCCCAGCTCCCCGGGGGCCCGTGCCTTGGATATTTTGAAAGGTGGTTATGTATTCCCATGGTGAAATGGACATAAATGTGCCGGACAGTATAAGAAATCTCTAATATACTTGAAAAAATGGGCAATTCAAGGTATCTTGAGTTTGTTATTCTTTGCATCGTTCTATCATTATTTTCATTGGTCCTATTTTTATTTTACAAATGTGGTTTAGCACTGGGCAAAAGGGAGGAATTTATGGTTGCATGGGAAGGTTTTAAGGGGAATAAGTGGAGGAAGGAAGTCAATGTAAGGGACTTCATCCACGAAAACTACACGGAGTACCGTGGGGATGAGAGCTTCCTGGAGGGGCCCACGGAGGCGACCCTGGCCCTCTGGGATCAGGTGATGGATCTCAACCGCCAGGAGCAGGAAAATGGGGGCGTGCTGGACATGGACAACGATGTGGTGTCCACCATCACCTCCCACGATGCCGGCTATCTCAACAAAGATCTGGAGAAGATTGTGGGCTTCCAAACGGACGAACCCTACAAGAGATCCTTCCAGCCCTTTGGGGGCATCAAGGTCAGTGAGACCTCCCTGGAGTCCTATGGCTACGAGATCTCCGAAGAGATGCACGAGCTGTTCACCAAGATCAGAAAGACCCACAACCAAGGGGTCTTCGACGTCTACACCCCCGAAATGAAGATGGCCCGCCACACGGGAATCATCACCGGCCTGCCCGATGCCTATGGCCGGGGCAGAATCATCGGCGACTACCGGAGGGTGGCCCTCTACGGGGTGGACTTCCTCATCGAGGACAAGAAGGAGCAAAAGGCCACCACCTCCAAGGTCATGACGGAGAGCAATATCCGCCTGAGAGAGGAGCTCTCCGAGCAGATCAGATCCCTGGAAGAACTCAAGGAACTGGGGAAAATCTACGGCTTCGATATTTCCAGACCCGCTGAAAATGCCCAAGAGGCCATTCAGTGGACCTATCTGGGCTACTTGGCCGCAGTAAAGACCCAAAACGGGGCGGCCATGTCCCTGGGGAGAACCTCCACCTTCCTGGACATCTACATCGAAAGAGACCTGAAGCGGGGCCTCTTGGACGAAAAGCAGGCCCAGGAGCTCATCGACCACTTCATCATGAAGCTGAGAATGGTGAGATTCGCAAGGACCCCCGAGTACAACGAGCTCTTCTCCGGCGACCCCACCTGGGTCACCGAGTCCATTGGGGGCATGTCCGTGGACGGACAGTCCCTGGTGACCAAAAACTCCTTCCGCTACCTCCACACCCTGGAGAATTTGGGCACATCGCCTGAGCCCAATCTCACCGTGCTGTGGTCCACCAAGCTGCCCCAGGACTTCAAGAGATACTGCGCCAAGATCTCCATAGAGACCTCCTCCATTCAGTACGAAAACGACGATATGATGCGGCCCCAACACGGGGACGACTACGCCATTGCCTGCTGCGTGTCCGCCATGAGGGTGGGCAAGGAGATGCAGTTCTTTGGCGCCCGGGCCAATTTGGCCAAGGCCCTCCTCTATGCCGTCAATGGCGGGGTGGACGAGCGCACCAAGACCCAAGTGGCCCCCAAGTACCGGCCCATTACCTCGGAGTATCTGGAATTTGACGAGGTGAAAGAGAGCTTTGAGGACATGCTGGACTGGCTGGCGGCCCTCTATGTTCAAACCCTCAATGTCATCCACTACATGCACGACAAATACGCCTACGAGGCCATTCAAATGGCCCTCCACGACCGGGAGGTAAAGAGGTGGTTTGCCACCGGCATCGCCGGCCTCTCCGTAGTGGCCGACTCCCTCTCCGCTATCAAATACGCCAAGGTGAAGACCGTGAGGGACGAGGACGGCATCGTCGTGGACTACGACATTGAAGGGGACTATCCCAAATACGGCAACAATGACGACCGGGTGGACGAGCTGGCCGTCTATGTGGTGAGAACCTTCATGGACAAAATCAGAAACCAACAGTTCTACCGGGATTCCGTGCCCACCACTTCCATTCTCACCATCACTTCCAATGTGGTCTATGGCAAGAAGACCGGCAACACCCCCGACGGCAGAAGGGCCGGACAGCCCTTCGCTCCGGGCGCCAATCCCATGCACAAGCGGGACACCTCGGGGGCCCTGGCCTCCCTGTCCTCCGTGGCCAAGATCCCCTATGCCCACGCCCAAGACGGGGTGAGCAACACCTTCTCGGTGATCCCCGGGGCCCTGGGCAAGGACAACAGGGTCTTTGCCGGCGATATTGACCTGGAGGACTTGGACATCGATTTGGAAAGCATTGTCATCGACGATTGTACCGGTATGGCCTGTTCCGTGCCCACCCTGCACGAGGGCATGGACGTAGAATAAAAAGGAGGAGAAGATCATGGAAGGAAAGAACGCACAAATCGACAATCTGGTAAACATGCTGGACGGCTACATGGAAAAGGGGGGTCACCACCTCAATGTCAATGTCTTTTCCAAGGAAATGCTCCTGGATGCCCAACAGCACCCCGAGAGATACCCCCAACTCACCGTGCGGGTATCGGGCTATGCCGTCAACTTTAACAAGCTCACCAAGGAGCAACAGGACGATGTAATCTCGAGGACCTTCCACGGGGCCATGTAATGACCCTGGGCTATATTCATTCAAGGGAGACCTTTGGCACAGTGGACGGACCGGGGATCAGGTATGTCCTCTTCCTCCAGGGCTGTCCCATGAGATGCCTCTACTGCCACAATCCCGACACCTGGGTGAGGGCCGCAGGTGAGGCCATGTCCACGGATGAGGTTTTGGATGAGTATGAGTCCTACAGGCCCTTCTTAAAAGAGGGGGGCATCACACTCTCAGGGGGGGAGCCCCTCCTGCAAATGGATTTTGCCATTGAGCTCTTTAAAAAGGCCAAGGAGCGGGGCATCCACACGGCCCTGGACACCTGTGGCATCACCTTTCAGCGGGAGGATGGCCATCTGCTGGGGCAGTTCCAGGAGCTGATCCAGTACACGGATCTGTTCCTCCTGGATATCAAGCATGTGGACCGGGAGGGTCACCGGGCCCTCACTGGCCACGACAACGACCGGGTGTGGGACTTCCTCTCCTTCTTGGATGAGCACGGGAAGGACATCTGGATTCGCCACGTCATTGTTCCCGGAATCACCTACAACAAGGACCTCTTAATCCGCCTGGGCCGTGAGCTGGCAAAGTACAGGGCCATTAAGGCCATTGACGTGCTGCCCTACCACAGCATGGGCAGGGTCAAATACCAGCAAATGGGCCTGGACTACAAGCTGGAGGGGGTTGAGGATCTGGCCCTGGAGGATGCCATCAAGGCCAGAACTTTGATCCTGGCAGCCATGAAGGAAGAGAGAAAACAAAACCAGAGCCACCAGTGATGGCCACTGAAAAGTGACCCCTGGAGCGGCCTCTCTGAACTCTGGTCACAAAAAAATATGTAAAAATAACAAAGGGCCCCTCCCAAGGGGGATCCCTCGTGGAAAAACGGCAGATTTTATAAAGTCCGCCGTTTTTTTGCGGCCATTTTCCGCCAAAATTCCGGATTTCTGCTGTGAGAGGGCCCCCTCTGCCAGTCGCCCTTCGGGGGATTTTGTAATTTACAAAAAGAGGGGGAGGGGCCATTTTCTCCTTGACGAAAGAACTGGAAAACGATCTTTGACATTTCAATGGCTATGGGGTACAATAATTAATTTTATTTGACAAAACACCGGAGAGCTAATATAATATATCTGGTTATAGTAGGTTTTAAGGAGGGCGGTTGGCATGACCCAGATGGAACTAATTAAAAATGAATTATCGGAACATATCGGCAAAAATGTCATCGTTCGCGCAAACCGTGGACGAAAGAAGATTGTCACCCGATACGGCGTACTGGATGCCGTCTATCCATCCCTCTTCGTGGTGAGTATTTCTGACGAGGATCAGCGATCCAGAAATATTTCCTTCACGTACTCCGATGTCCTCACATCCACAGTGCGTGTGACCATTCTGGAGGATGATGTAGATCCAGATCAACTGAAAATCTCTTGAAAATGAATGGGGATATTTGGCCGGGAGCTCTGAGAGCTCCTTTTTTGTTTCCTTCCAATGGGGGTGGTATACTGTTTCCATGAATACCATTGAGCGAAGCGCATACGGAAAAATAAATATTGGCCTGAGAATCACCGGCAAAAGAGCCGACAGCTATCACAGCTTGGAGACCCTCTTTCTCCCCATTGAGCTCCACGATGAGCTGGTGCTGGAGAGGGGGGGCCTTTGGGCGCCTCCCTTTGGCAGGGAGGACCTCATGAGCAGGGCCAAGGGGGCGCTGGAGGGGGTCCTGGGCCGGGACTTTGAGGTGTCGGTCTCCCTGAAAAAGGGGATTCCCCTGGCGGCGGGTCTCGCCGGAGGCACCGCCGATGGGGCGGCCCTCCTCTGGGCCCTGGTGGAGCTCTTTCAACTGGAGCCTCCCCTCCCCCTGGAGGAGATTGCCCGGCCCCTGGGGGCGGACTTCGCCTATATGACTTTTTTACAGGGGGGGAATTTTGCCCCGGTGCTGGGCCGGGGCATTGGGGATGAGCTTGAGCCCCTGAAGGAGGTGGCCCCGGTGCCGCTGATCCTCATCAATCCCGGCTTTGGCATCTCCACCCCCGAGGCCTACCGCCACTGGGAGCGGGCAGAGGGACACTACGACCCCCTCCGGGCCCACCAGCTCCTCTTGGCGAGGGACTACGGGGCCCTGGGGGAGGTGGTGGTCAATGACCTTGCCACCTACATCAAAAGGGCCCACCCCCAGGTGAGGGAGATGGAGGAGGCCCTCTACCGGGAGGGGGCGGCCTTCGCTCAGATGACCGGCTCCGGCCCCACCGTCTACGGGATTTTTTCCACCCCCCTGGAGCGGGACCGGGCCTATGAAAAGCTCAGGGACAAATACCCCACAGTGATCAGAACCACGGGAGGAGGAAGGGGATGCATTTAGGAATCCACTTGCGGGACTACGCAGGCTTTTATCCCTATGGGGCCCTCATTGAGCGCTGCCCTTTGGTGGACACCACCGTCCTCTACGCCCCCGAGGCCACTAAAGCCGAGGGAAGAGCGCAGCTCTCGGCCCTGGGGGCGGAGGAGAGCCTCCTCTTGGATGAGAGTCCCGAGAGCGATTTTTTAGAGGCGGCTCGCTCCCTGGCGGCCTCCGGCAATTTCGAGCTATGGGGGGACGAGCAGGAGCTCTTGGCCCGGACCGTGGACGACGGCCTCTTTCAGCGGGACTATGTCCTCCTCCTCATGGAGGAGTATATGGACCGGAGCTCGGGGGATCTCCTCCTGGCTCTCCCCGCCTACAGCTACCGCAGGGAGGACTTTCAGCATATGGCGGAGGCCAGGGGGCGAAAAGTCCTGGACCCCCTGGACCTCCTCCTGCCGGAAAATCAGGGGGAGGGGAAGCGCAACTACCGCTGGAGGCACCGGGACTTCGCCCTGGAGCGCTGGGCGGCGGAGCTTTTGGGGAGCCGTCCCCTCTTTCAAAGCTTTCGCTACAATCCCGCCTGGCACGAGAGCAGGGCGCAGTTTCAGCGCCTGGGAGGGATCTGGCGGAGGATTCGAGAGGGCAGTGGCGAGGCAAAAAAATAGTCCCGAGGAGAGCAATCCTCGGGACTTTTTCATGGGCAAATCCTCCCCTTTAGAGGGCAAATTCCACTTCTATGGAGGGGTCCACCAATTTTTTAAAGACCTCGCCGTCTCCCTTTTCCCCCACAATATTGCCGTAGTGGGTGGGGATCACCCTCCTGGGCTTCAGGTGATTGATGAGGGCGGCGGCCTCCCCCGGGTCGGTGGTGTAGGTGCCCCCAATGGGGAGGAGGACGGTGTCGGCGTTGACCCTCCTCACATCCTCATTGTCGTCGGTGTCCCCGGTGATGTACACCCGCTCTCCTCCCAAATTGAGGATGTAGCCCACCCACTGGGCCTCTTTGGGGTGAAACTCCTTGGGGGGGAGATTGTAGGCGGCCACGGCCTCCACGGAAAAGCCCAAGAGTTCCGCCTCCTCATTGGGGGAGAGGTGGATGATCTTCCGGCCCTTTAGCTCCTCCGCCTCCCCCTCCATGGAGCTGGGGAGGACGAAGATGCTCTCGTCCGTCTGCACTTTTTCAATGTCCTCCGGGGAGTAGTGGTCGTAGTGGCTGTGGGTGATGAGAATCACATGGCCATCGTGGACTTCCTCTGGGATCTCGTAGGGGTCCACATAGAGGATGCGCTCCTTCCACTCAATGCGAATGCTGCTGTGGGTGTTTACCGTGATTTTCATAGAGTCCTCCCATCAAATGTATATGGTGCCATCGGTGCGGGGTTCGGTACCTCCCTGATACCCTCCCAGGGGGAGTTTTAAAATGATCTGCCCCCGGCCCATGTCCAGGAAGTCCTCGGGGCGGCGGAGCTGGTGGCCCCGGCGGGAGAGCTCCGCCAAAACTTCCGGGGCAAAGTCCTCCACATCCACGGCATTTTTCCCCGTCCACATAAAGCGGGGGGCGTCCAGGGCGGCCTGGGGATTCATGCCAAAGTCCAGGAGATTCATGAGGACCTGGAGGTGGCCCTGGGGCTGCATAAAGCCCCCCATGACCCCGAAGGAGCCCAGGGCAGTCCCCTCCCTGGTGAGCATCCCGGGGATGATGGTGTGATAGGGCCGCTTGCCCCCGGCAAGGCCATTGACATGGCCCTCCTCGGTGGCAAAATTGGCCAGGCGATTGTTGAGGCTGATTCCCGTCTCGGGAACGACGATTCCCGAGCCAAAGCCCTCGTAATTGGACTGAATGAGGCTCACCATCATGCCGTCTCTGTCGGCGGCGGTGAGATAGACGGTGGAGGGGGTCACGGCCACGGGCTCCACCTGGGCGGCGGTCATGGACAGCCCCTTCCTCCGCTTTTCTATGAAGGCATCGGAGAGGAGCTTGTGGGGGTCCACTTTCATAAAATCGGGATCGGTGACATGGGCCGCGGCATCGGTCATGGCCATTTTGATGGCCTCGATTTGCCGGTGGAGGGTGTCCGCAGTGCCAAATTCATACTGGCCGTCCTCCAGGATGCGCAGGGCCTCCAGGACGCTGATGCCGTGGCCATTGGGGGGGAGTTCGTGGACGGTGACGCCCCGGTAGTTTACCGACAGGGGCTCCACCCAGAGGGGGCTGTGGTCCCTTAAATCCTCCAGGGAGAGAAAGCCCCCGTGGGCCTCCATAAAGCGGTGGATCTCACCGGCCAGTTCCCCCTGATAGAAGCTCTGCCCATTGGATGCGGCAATGAGCTCCAGGCTGCGGGCCATCTCCGGCAGCGCCACCAGCTCCCCGGCCCGGGGCACCCCCCTGGGGAAGAAGGTCTGGAAGAGGCCCTGAAAGGCCTCCTCGCCTTTAAAGGGGAGGAAGGACTCGTGGGCCTTTTCCCAGAGCCGGGCCACGGTGGGGGAGAGGTGGAAGCCCTCCCGGGCAAGGGCGATGGCCGGGGCGAGGTTCTCCGCCAGAGTCCGCCGCCCCAATTTTTCCGTGAGGGCCATCCAGCCGGAGACGGCCCCGGGGGTGGTCACCGGAGCCACCCCCTGGTGGGGGAGCTCATCCCAGCCCCTCTCTTTCAGGGCCTCAATGCTCATGGAGCGGGGGCTCTTGCCACTGGCATTGAGGCCCCACAGCTTTTCGTCCTTGGCCACAATGGCAAAGAGATCGCTCCCCAGGCCATTGGAGGTGGGTTCCACCACCGTGGCGGCAGCGGCCATGGCCACGGCGGCATCCACGGCATTGCCCCCGGCATCCAAAACGGTGATCCCCGCCTTGGCAACGGAAGGGGTACTGGCGGCCGCCATCTGCTTTCCGCAGAGGGCAGTCCGCTGAGAGGGGAAGGGGTATTCAAGTAAATGCTTCATATCCATAGGTCCTCCAGGGAGTCAGAGCTCAAAATTGGGGCCGAGGGGCCAGGGGTCCCAGCCAGGGGCGGGAACTTGCTTTCCATTCCATTATAGGCAAGTTGGGCCCCATTTTTCCATCTTCCCGGCCACTTACAATTTTATAATGGGAAATTCTTGATAGGAAGACTCCTCTATGGTACACTGTCACTATTGTATTCTAACGTCAATCCCATGGGAGAAAGGGGAGGTGAATGATGACAACCGCAATTAGTGTACTCGTAGCCTTGGCAAGTGTTGTAATGATCGTATCCGTGGTACTCCAGGAGGGTGAGCAGGCAGGTCTTGGATCCCTGGACGGTTCCTCCCCATCGGACAGCTGGGGCCAAAATCGAGGCACCAGCCGCAAGGAGCAGTTGAAGCGAGTGACCACAATGACCGCTGTGGTTTTCTTCGTAGCTGCCATTGCTCTGGCCGCCGTGCAATAAATCGACACTTTGAGAGCGCCCTGGGTGCTCTTTTTTGTTTCCATAAAAGGGGAAGACCCCCGGTGCCACTGGCACCGGGGGTCTTCCTGTACTTGGAGGTCAGCTGAATTTTTTGGAGAGCCACTTTGGCGGCCCAACTTCCATAATGATGACGGAAGAGACAATGAGAAAGGCCCCCAGGATCTTCTGGCCAGACATAATCTCCCCCAAAAAGAGCCAGGCGGTGATCCCTGCAATGAGGGGCTCCATGGAGTAGATGACCCCCACGTGGGTGGCGGAGGTGTACTTCTGGGCAAAGGGCTGGAGCATAAAGGACAGGGCCGTGCAGAAGACGGTGAGGAAGGCCCAGGCCCCCCAGCCTCCGGGAGAGGCGGGCAGAGTGAAATCTTCAAAGGCCAGGGAGACCATCAGGTGAATGAGGCCCGCCACCAACATCTGATAGGCCCCCAGCTGGCCGGGGTCCACCTCGTCATTTCTCACCACCCGCTCGGTGATGAGGAGGTGGAGGGCATAGCCCGCGGAGCAGAGGAGACTCAAGAGGTCCCCCTTCACCGTCTCCCCGCCAATGGTGAAGCCGGAGGTGAGGGTCATCAGGCCAATGCCCACCAGGGCCACGGCCACAAAGAACCAAGTGTAGGGCCGCACCCGATTGCCAAAGAGGAGGAGGCCAAATACCGGCACCAGGATCACCTGAAGACAGGAGAGGAAGGCCGCATTGGTGAGGGTGGTGTACTTCACCCCCAGGGTGGCCCCCACATAGACCACAAAGAGGATCACCCCAATGAGGAGGGAGGCCTTTAAAGTGGCGCCATTGACCCCCAGCAGCTTCCCCCGCTGGAAGGCAAAGATCAGCAGGAAGGAAGCGATGAAGCGGGTGCTGTTGAGGGCGAAGGGAGGCATCTCCCGGAGGAGGACATCCATGAGGATCCAACTGACGCCCCAGGCCAAAGTGATGAGAAATAAGTATAAATCCGCACGCTTGCTGGTCATAAGCACTCCTCTCTATTTTGGGATAAAAATATGTACTTATAGGAACGCAAAGCTTACTCCCATTGTAACATGAAGGGGAGGAAAGAAACATTGACATTCTTTGACCTTTAATATATACTGTATTCTGAAAGGAAGTGTCAGATGGCTCGGTTAAGCAATCATATAGAGGAATACATCATTGGCCTTTTGGAGGAGGCCAATGGGTCAATAGATATTCAGCGCAATGTACTGGCGGATTATTTCGGCTGTGCCCCGAGTCAGATCAACTATGTACTCAGCACTCGCTTCACCCCCTATCGGGGCTACTATGTGGAGAGCCGCCGGGGGGGCGGGGGATACATCCGCATTGTGAGGGTCTCCATTGAGGAAATGGGCGATCCCCTGAGCCTCTTCCAGGAGGAGGTGGGCAGCTCCATTACCAAAAATGGGGCCGACGGCATTCTCAAGGCCCTCATGGAGCAGCAGGTCATCACCGAGCGGGAGCGGGAGCTCTTGTCCGTGGCCCTCTCCGACCGGGCGCTGTCCCTGGTCATTGAGGAGCGGAACCAACTCCGGGCCGAGATTTTACAAAATCTGTTATTGGGTATCTTATCTCGAGGAGGTGCATGATGCTTTGTGAACATTGCCATGAAAACAACGCTCATATTACCTACACCATGATCGAAAATGGTCAGCTGAAGAAGATGCACCTGTGTGAGGGCTGCTTCACCGCCCTCTGGGGTCAGGATTTCTCCTTTCCCCTCCCCGGGCCCGGTGAGCTCAACGAGCTGTTGGCTCAATTTCTCTCCCTCCTCCCCAAGGAGGTGGAGCCTGTCACCAAGATCTGCCACCACTGCGGCAGGAGCTTTAAAGAGTTTCAGGAGAGTTTCATGCTGGGCTGCCCCCACTGCTATGAGTCCTTTGAGGGGGAACTCTCGGGCCTCATAGAGCGGGTGCAAAATGCCTCGGAGCACGTGGGGGTGCGCCCCGCCCGCCAGGAGCCGGAGTTGGAGTTGGAGGAGCAGATCCTTCTTCCAGAACCGGAGCTCAAGGAGGAGACTCCCGAAGAGGCCCCAGAGGAGGGCCTGGAAGCCTACCGGAGCCTTTTAAAGGAGGCCATTGCAGAGGAGCGCTACGAGGATGCGGCCATTTACCGGGACAAGATCCGAGAACTGGAGGGGGACAATGGATAATCAGATTCTACTCACCACTCGAATTCGCCTGGCCCGGAATTTTAAGGGCTTTCCCTTTGTCCCCACCATTGGCAGGGAGGAGGTGGAGGAGGCCAAAAGTCTCCTCTACCACAGCCTGGACGGGGACCAGCGCCCCTGGTACTATCACGAGCTGAAGTATCTCTCCAAGCAGGAGATCCTCTATGCCATGGAGGAAAATCTCATCAGTCCCCAGCTCATGAAAAACCGGGAGATCAGCAGTTACTACACTTCCCAAGAGGGGGAAGTGATTCAATTTATGGAGGAGGACCACCTGAGGGCCTCCTGTCTTCGAAAGGGGAGCCATCTCAAGGAGGAGTATCGCCACTTAAAGGGGATCCTCTCCCTCATTGAGGAGGCCATCCCCTTTAGCTTTCACAAAAAAATGGGCTATCTCACCACCTCCCCCACCAATGTGGGGACGGGGCTGAGGGCCTCCAGCATGCTCCACCTCCCGGCCCTTGCCCGCAGTGGCATGGGTCCCATTCACAAATCCGCCACCCGCATGGGCTTTGTCCTCCGGGGAATGAAGGGGGAGGGGAGTGAGGCCATGGGCCACCTCTATCAGATCTCCAATGAGCGAACCCTGGGCCTCACCGAGGAGGAATTCATCCAGCGGGCCGACAGCCTCTCCCAGGAGCTCATGGAGCTGGAGCTGAGAAAGCGGAAGGAGCTCTATTTGGACCACCTCATAGAACTGGAGGACATGGTCCACCGGAGCTACGGCATTTTGCGCAATGCCCGCATGCTGGACTACAGGGAGGCCCTGGACCACTTGAGCTATGTCCTCTTGGGGGTGGAGCTCTCCCTTTTAAAACCTAAAAAATCCTTTGATTTTTACGATACCGTCTTGGCCCTGGCCAAGGCACATTTACAACAAGAATGGGGTTCGATCCTGGACGAAAAGAGCACCATGATCTACCGTGCCAACAAGGCCCGGGCCCTGATGAAGGAGGTTTTGTGATGCCACTATTCGGCAAATTTACAGATAAAAGTCATCGAGCCATGGTCATGGCTCAGGGAGAAGCGAGGGAGCAGGGCCACTCCTATATAGGCTCCGAGCACATTCTCCTGGGTCTGTTGAAGGATGGGGACGTGGCCCAGTCCATTCTCCAGCAAGTGGGGGTCTCCTACGACAAGGCCAAGGCCGCCATTTTAGAGATCATCGCCTCAGAGCCGGGGCCGGTGAAGAGCCTCACTTACACTCCCAGGACCAAGCGGATCTTTGAGCTGTCTTTGGAGGCGGCCAATGAGCTGGGCCACAATTACATTGGCACCGAGCACCTCCTCCTGGGGATCCTCCGGGAGGGCCAAGGGGTGGCGGTGCTGGTGCTGAAAAATATGGGCATCGACATCAAGGGCCTGGAGCAGAGTATTCTCGAGGCCATGCACCGGGCCGAGAAGCAGCAGCCCCACAGCGGCAAGGGCAAGGGCAAGGAAAATAGCCCCCTGGAGGAATTTGGCTACAATCTCAATCTCCGGGCCAGTGACGGCAAGGTGGACCCTGTCATTGGCAGGGGGGATGAGATCGACCGCATCATCCAAGTTCTCAGCCGCCGCACCAAGAACAATCCCGTCCTCATTGGGGAGCCCGGAGTGGGGAAGACCGCCATCGCCGAGGGCCTGGCCCAGCGGATTGTGGAGGGGAAAGTCCCCGACATCATCAAGGACAAGCTCATCTACACCCTGGATGTCTCCGGCCTCATTGCAGGGGCCAAGTACCGGGGGGACTTTGAAGAGCGGCTGAAGTCCGTCATTGAGGAGGTCTCCAGTAGGGACGATGTGATTCTCTTCATTGACGAGATCCACGTGATCATCGGGGCCGGCGGGGCCGAGGGGGCCATGGATGCCTCCAATATCCTCAAGCCCACCCTCACCAAGGGGGACATGCAGATCATTGGGGCCACCACCATCGACGAGTACCGCAAGCACATTGAAAAGGACCCCGCCTTTGAGCGCCGCCTCATGCCCATACTGGTGGACGAGCCCACAGTGGAAGACTCCATTCAAATCTTGGACGGCCTGAGGGACAAGTACGAGGCCCATCACAATGTGAAAATCACCGACGAGGCTATTGAGGCCGCCGTGGAACTCTCCCACCGCTACATCCACGACCGCTTCCTCCCGGACAAGGCCATCGACCTCATTGACGAGGCGGCCAGTAAGCTCCGGGTTCACTCCTTCAAGAGTCCCGACACCATTAAGGAGACCGAGGAAAAACTCAAGAAACTCTCCCACGAGAAGGAGCAGGCCGTCAACAATCAAAACTTCGAGGAGGCCGCCCATCTCCGGGACGAGGAGAAGAAGCTCCAGGAGTCCCTGAAGACCATGCGCAGCCAGTGGGACCGGGAGAAGACCGAGAAGAAAATGGTGGTGGGCTCCGAGCAAATCGCCGAGATTGTCAGCGACTGGAGCGGGGTTCCCGTCACCACCATGAATGCCGAGGAGAATGAAAAGCTCCTCCACTTGGAGCAGGAGCTCAACGACAAGGTCCTGGGTCAGGAGAAGGCCGTGGAGGCAGTTTCCAAGGCCATTAAGCGGGCCCGAGTGGGGCTGAAAAATCCCGACAGCCCCATTGGCAGCTTCATCTTCGTGGGGCCCACCGGGGTGGGGAAAACTTTCCTGGCCAAGTCCCTGGCCGAGAGCCTCTTTGGGGACGAGGATGCCATGATTCGCATCGACATGAGTGAGTACATGGAAAAGCACACCGTCTCCCGCCTGGTGGGTTCCCCTCCGGGATATGTGGGCTATGACGAGGGGGGCCAACTCACCGAGGCCGTCCGGAGAAAGCCCTACAGCGTGGTCCTCTTCGACGAGATTGAAAAGGCCCACCCCGATGTCTTCAATATGCTCCTGCAAATTTTAGACGACGGGCGCCTCACCGACGGTCAGGGCCGCACGGTGGACTTCAAAAACACCGTCATCATCCTCACTTCCAATGTGGGGGCCACCCTCCTCAAGAAGCAAAACACCCTGGGCTTCTCCTCTGGGGAGGACGACGGGAAAAACGAATACGACAAGATGGTGGAGACCATTCAAGAGGAGCTGAAGCGCACCTTCCGCCCGGAATTTCTCAACCGCATCGACGAGATCATCGTCTTCCGCCGCCTGGAGGAGGGGGAAGTGGGCGTCATCGTCCGGAGTATGCTCCAGCAGCTCAAGGAGCGCCTGGAGGACAATGACATCCTGGTGGACTTCACCGATGAGGTGGTGAACTATGTCTCCAAGGTGGGCTTCGATGAAAACTACGGGGCCCGCCCCCTCATTCGGAGCATCCGAAAGAACATCGAGGATCCCCTGGCCGATGCCCTCCTCCTGGGAGAAGTGGAGAAGGAGCGGCCCATTGAGGTGACCATGGACGGAGATCGGGCCGTCTTTACCATGAAGGAAACCCAAGATGAAGACAAAGTCCAAGTATAAATGCAGCGCCTGCGGCCACGTGTCCGCGGGCTTTTTTTCCAAGTGCCCCGGTTGCGGGGCCTGGAACACCCTCACCGAGGAAGTGACAGGGCCCGCAAAAAAAGGGGCCCCCAAGCGCCGGGCCCGGAGGCTCATCGATGTGCCGGAGGTGGAGAAGAACCGCTTCATCACCTCCTCTCAGGAGTTCAACCGGGTCATGGGGGGCGGCATTTTGGAGGACTCGGTGACCATTCTCGCCGCCAAGCCCGGGGCGGGGAAGAGCACCCTCCTCTTTCAAATCGCCAATGACCTGGCCCTCCAGGGCAAGAGGGTCCTCTATGCCTCGGGGGAGGAGTCGGAGAGCCAAATTCGGGGACGGGCCCAGCGGATTGCCGGGGAAATCTCCCCGGAGGTCTACATCTACGGGGGCAATTCCATGGACGATGTCCTGGAGGGCATCCGGGAGGTGGACCCTGAGCTCATCATCCTGGACTCCATTCAGACCTTCACCCTGGCGGCCTTCCCCGCCCGGGCCGGGGCCCCCACCCAGACCATGGAGTGCGCCAATGCCCTGGTGGAAGTGGCCAAGGACCCTCAGCGCCCCCGGGCCGTCTTTCTCGTGGGCCAGCTCACCAAGTCCGACTCCCTGGCCGGGGTCCGGGCCCTGGAGCACTTGGTGGACACCGTCCTCTTCATCGACCAGGAGGCCGGGGAGGAGCTCCGACTCCTCACCGCCACCAAAAATAGATTCGGCAGCACCGGGGAGATGGGCTTTTTCAAAATGGGAGAGAGGGGCATGGCCTCCATTGAGGACCCCTCCTTCTACTTCACCACCAAGCGGGGCCCCGGGGAGGAAGTCCCCGGCAGTGCCAAGGCCCTCATTCGGGAGGGGAGCCGCCTGGTGGTGGTGGAAGTGGAATCTCTGGTGGCCCGGTCCAACACCCCCTATCCCCAGAGGATCAGCGAGTGCTTCCGGAGGGAGAAACTGGAGATTCTCATCTCCATCCTCCAGGAGCGGGCCAAAGTCTCCCTCTACGAGCGCAATGTCATCCTCAAGACCACCGGGGGCATCAGCCTCAGGGAGAGTGCCGCCAATTTGGCCGCCATCATGAGCATTGCCTCCTCCGTGAGGGGCAGGGCCCTGGCGGGGGGCGCCATTTTCATTGGGGATGTGGGCCTCACTGGAGAGCTCAAGGCCGTGCCCTATATGGAGGGGCGAATCAAGGAGGCCCTTCGCATGGGCTTTGGCCCCGTGGTGGTCCCCCAGGGCCACGGAGACGGGGAGAAAGTCCTCGCCTACAATCACATCAATGAGCTGCTGCAGGATCTCCTCTAGGGGAATTTTAAAAAGGGCAATAAAAACTCCGCCATTGGGTAAATAATAGACAAATTCCCACCCACTTTCAGGACTCCGGTGGGAGAAAGGAGTACACCCCATGGCATACGATCGAATGGAACAAATATTTACGGGGGCATCCTCCCTATTGGTGGGCCTGATGGTCATTCTGACCGTGGTGGCCTGGTGGATCATCTTCCAAAAAGCGGGCAGGAAGGGAATCTGGTCCATTGTGCCCGTGGTCAACATCCTCATTATGGCGGAGATCGCCCTGGACAACAAATTGTACGGGCTGCTGTACTTTGTGCCCCTGGTGAATTTTGTCCTTCAAATCTACATTTACTACCGCCTCTTCCAGCGCTTCGGCTACGACGGCATCCTGGGAGTTGTGGCCGTCTTCTTTCCCTTCCTCTTGTTTTTGCCGGCCTTTAGCGATGCAAGATACCACTAAAAAAGCACCCCAAGGGGTGCTTTTTTTTATCTGCTCCTTTTACTGGACAGGCAAGTAGAGGAGGTTTTCATATTTTCCAAAGGGTTGGGCGGCTGTGAACCGCCCGACGGACAAAACTAAGGAACCCTAAAATGTTACCTCATAACAATGATATAATAGTTCTAAAATTCGGGATTTGCTGGTATTTCCCATCCCCATGGACTTCAGGTCGATCTCTTCCCTCTCCATTTCAGATAAAAATCTTCTCATATCATGGCCAATTTCAGGGCTGACCCTTTGCCTTGTGTCGGGAGCAATGAGCTGAGCAAGGCGAAACACATCATTCTTGTGTTTCTTTATATTTTTACTGTCGATCTGCTCTCCCTTGGACTTTCGTTCCTTCAAATCAAGCCACGCCTTTGCTTTAAAGAGTATCAGGCAGGTGGGACTTAGCACAGAAATGCCGTCCATGATCGTCCGACCATTTTTCAACAGTTCATAATAGGAATCTTCTAAGAGAATGGCAGACAGGCTTGAGATTTCGTCGCCCAAGGGTAATGGCGTAAGTACTGCGTCATCCCCAATGGTAATGAAGTCTGGATTTTTTGAGAAGATTTCAATCATATAGGGATAATCCCTGTTTTTAGGTGCAGTAAAACGATAAAATTGCGCCTTACCAGTGCTTTTATTCAGGTGTTGGTATTCAGCTTCTTTAACATATTCCCAAAACTGCATGCCGAATGAAGGAGTTATGGATTCGACAATGAGCACAATATCCAAATCTTTAGTGGCACGAAAGGGAAGCCCTTCATTTTCCATAATTAAATCGCAGGCTGTGCCACCGATGATGATATATTGATCTTCAAATCCCTTGAACTGTTCTTTAAATCCTGTAATTCCATTGATCATCTGCCAATTCCTCCATGACCAGTTGATGGATAGCTTCTTCTATTCTTTCGTCGTGGTTCCCTTCAAAAGACAGGGCCACGGACAAGCTGTCGGCTGTGTTTTTCCTTGAAAACAGTTTCGGATCGTATGCCCATAGCTCCAGTTGTACTTGTTGATGGGGGTCAATGAGTTCTTTTTCTAATTTCCCTTTATTAAAGTTTTTCTGAGAAATTGCGTAGGTGGCAAGCCTTGGGGGATTTAACATTGTTTTCTCTGAAAGGGCAGTTTCACCGGCAATAACCATATCAGAGGTCACGTCTTTTTTGTCAATATAGCCCCATTGGCGGGCGGGATTTGACAAAAATGCTTTGGATTTTTGGAATAATTCAGCTCGATCAACCTTGGCTTCCATTACTTTTTTGACGCCATCTTTTGTGATGGTGAATAGATCAGTGCCTTCTAATTGCTTTGCGGCTCTGGACAAAGTCATGGGGGTAAAGGGTAAAATTTTTGCGGCTTCAGATAGATAGAGTTGTTTTTTGTTGCTGTATAGATAGAGCAAAAGCAGTTGCTGTGTCGAGAAGACAAAGCGATGGGTTTTGTTTTCATTTTCCTCTGTCAGCATTGTCCCCATGAAGGGGAGAAAAATCTGCTTGGGTGTGAGGAATGGAATGTTGTTTTCTATAAAGCTCTTTCTTCGGTAAGGGGAAATCCCATCAAGGTCAAGGATTACGGGCACATTGTCCAGGGTCTGGATTTTTGCAATTTGCTTTTTTAAAGCCGGGAGGGTGGGGAGTTTGCCCCTTGGTTTTATTAGGATGGCGCGTTTTTTTCCAATGATGATGCCGCTAAAATCATAGCCATCCGCTATATACAGAGGCAGGGAACCTTGCTGATCCCAACGTTCATATTGAACTGGAATTCCAAATAAATTTTTTGCCATAGCATCCACCTCCCCTTCGTTTTAACATGATTTATTTCATTTTAACTTTGAGGATGTTAAAAGGCAATATTTGAGTTAAAAAAAATTTCTATTTGAATTTATAGCGATCATCATTGGTTGTAATCAAAAAAAAGCACCCCCAGGGTGCTTTTTTTGTTGCTGGAACTAGCCCAGGGCCACATCCAGTACCATCATGAGGCTGAAGCCCGCGGCGAAGGAGAGGGTGGGGGCGTTCCAGTGTCCCCCCTCGGCGGCCTCCGGTATGAGATTTTCCACCACCACATAGATCATCACTGCGGCGGCAAAGCTCAAAAAGTAGGGGAGGAGGGGGAGGATGAACCTGGCGGCCAGTATGGTGAGAAGGGCGAAGATGGGCTCCACGATTCCCGAGAGGATGCCCAGGCCCATGGCGGATTTTTTGGAGAGCCCCCCGGCCCTCAGGGGCATGGACACAATGGCCCCCTCGGGGAAGTTTTGAATGGCCAGGCCCAGGGCCAGGGCAAAGGCCCCGCCCAGGGTGATGGACTCGGTGCCTGCCACCCAGCCGGCAAAGACGATGCCCAGGGCCATGCCCTCGGGGATATTGTGGAGGGTGACGGCCAAAAACAATTTGATATTTTTGTCCATGTCCACGGCCATCCCCTCTTCAAAGGAGGACTCGGCGTGGTAGTGGGGCACCAGCTTGTCCATGAGGAGCATAAAGAGGGTCCCCAGCCAAAAGCCCAGGAGGGAGGGGACGAAGGCCCCCCGGCCCATGTGGGCGGACAGTTCCATACCTGGAATGAGCAAACTCCAAATGGAGGCCGCCGCCATGACCCCTCCGGCAAAGGCCGAGAGGATGCGGCGGAGCCCCCCATGGAGATTATTTTTCATGACCAAAACCCCGCAGGCACCCAGGGTGGTGCCCAGGAAGGGGAGAATCAGCCCCTGTGCAATTACTAAATTCATGGGGTACTCCTTTCTGGAATTAGAATACTCTAATCCCATGGGGAGGTAAAGGGGTGTTACAATAAACTTATTAGAAACAGAGGAGAATCATATGGACAACATGAGTATTTCAGACCTTCGACTTGAGATCGACGCCATTGACGGGGAAATCGCCCGGCTATTTCGCACCCGCCTGCTCTTGGTGGATGCCATTGGCAGGAAAAAACGCAGGGAACAACTGCCCGTGGGAGACCCCCAGCGGGAGGAGGAGATCATCCGCCGCCAGGAGGAGGTCATGAGCAGGGAGGACTTTGCCGCCTATGAGGGCTGGATGAGATCCCTCTTTGAGATCTGCAGAAGGCGCCAGGAGGAACGCATTGAGTAGCTTTGGACGGAATTTGCGGGTGACGGTCTTCGGGGAGAGTCACGGCGAGGCCATTGGGGCCACCGTGGAGGGCCTCCCCGGGGGCATTGAAATTGGTGGTGAGGTGGCCCTCTTTCTCGAGAGGAGGAGGGCCCGCTCCCTCTTGGACACCCCCCGCCGGGAGGCCGACGAGCTTCTGTGGGTGAGCGGCATCACTTCAGGGCGGACCAATGGGGGCCCGGTGACGGCCCTGGTAAAAAACACCAATGTTCGCAGCCAGGACTACCGCCATTTGAAACACAGCCCCAGGCCCGGCCACGGGGACTACACCCGCTGGATCCGCCAGGGGGACTATGCCGCCTTTGCCGGGGGCGGCCACGGCAGTGGCAGAGTCTCCGTGGCCCTCACCGCCCTGGGGGGACTGGTCCACGGGGCGCTGAAGAAAAAGGGCATCACCGCCGCCACCCACATTCTGGAACTGGGGGGCATCTGGGACCGCCCCCTGGAGGGCCCGGGGGACAGTGATCTCCTCCTTAGGGGAAACTTTCCCGTGTTGGATGCCGGGGCCCGGGAGGAGATCCTGGCCCGCCTTCGGGAGGTGGCCCAGAGGGGGGACAGCCTGGGGGGCACACTGGAAACTGCCGTCTACGGCTGCCCCCCCGGCGTGGGGGGAGATTGGTTCCGGGGCCTGGAGGGGAGGCTCTCCCTGGGGATCTTTGGAATTCCCGGAGTGAAGGGGATCTCCTTTGGGACCGAGCCCCCGGAGGAGTACTTGGGCTCTCGGGTCAATGATCCCTTCATCCTCAAGGAGGGAGAGGTGGCCACGGCCACCAATTACAGCGGGGGCATCAGCGGGGGGAGCGCCAATGGCATGCCCCTCACCTTCCGCACCCGGGTGAAGCCCACCCCCTCCATCTCCCTCCCCCAAAGGACGGTCCAACTGGAGAAAATGGAGGAGACCACCATCACCATCGGGGGCCGACACGATCCCTCCATCCTCCCCAGGGGGGCGGTGGTGGTGACGGCAGTGACGGCCCTGGTCCTGGCAGATGCCCTCATGGAGGAGTACGGCAGGAAGTATTTAGTGGAGGAAATATGAACAACATCATTCTCATTGGCATGCCCGGCAGCGGCAAGTCCACTGTGGGCCGGGCCATTGCAAAGAAATTGGACCTGGAGTTTTTGGACATCGACACCATGGTGGTGGAGAGGGAGGGCAAGGAGATTCGCCGGATCTTTGAAGAGGACGGGGAGGCCCACTTCCGGGAAGTGGAGCACCTCTGCGTCTTGGAGGCGGCCAAGGCCCAGGGCGTCATCATCTCCACCGGCGGGGGCACCATCCTCCGCGAGGATAGCGTAGCGGCCCTCAGGGCCTCGGGCCAGGTGTTTTGGCTCAACCGGCCCCTGGAGGAGCTCATCCCCACCGACGAGCGGCCCCTGGGGGACACCCGGGAGAAGATCGAGGCCCTCTACCACCAGCGCTACTCCCTCTATGAGGCGGCGGCCCATGTGGAAGTTGTGGGGGAAACGGCGGAGGATGCCGCGGAAAAAATTGTGGAGTACTACCGTGAAGGTGATCTTCCCCAGGGCAAGTAAAATTCGGGGGAGGATCACCGCACCCCCCTCCAAGTCCATGGCCCACCGCCTCCTCCTCTGCGCTGCCCTGGCCCCGGGGAGGAGCACCGTGGCCCGGGCAGGTGCAAGCGACGATGTGAAAGTCACCCTCAATTTCATCCGGGCTTTGGGGATTTCCGTGGAGGAGGAGGGGGAGAAGATTCGCATCCAGGGGGGCGGGGCCCCGGGTAAGGGGAGGCTCTCGGCGGACATGAGGGAGTCCGGCACCACCCTCCGCCTGGCCATTCCCATCCTCTGGGCCCTGGGACGAGAGGGCAGCCTCAGCCTGAGAGGCCGCCTCGGCCTGCGGCCCCTGGGGGTCTATGAGGACCTGGCCGCCCGCCGGGGCCTCCAACTGGAAAGGACGGGCTCCCTCCTGGAAGTTTCGGGACAGCTCTTTCCGGGGGACTACCAGCTGGACGGCTCCGTCTCCAGCCAGTTTATCTCGGGGATGCTCCTGGCCCTCTCCCTCCTTCCGGGGAGGAGCAGCCTCAGCCTCCGCCCCCCGGTGGTCAGCGAAGGCTACATCCACATGACCCTGGCGGCCCTCAGGGCCTTTGGGGTGGAGGTGGCGGGCAGGGGCACGGCAGAGGCACCCTATCTCTTGGGGGGCCGGGGGCCCCTCCACCCGGGGGATCACACCGTGGAGGGGGATCACTCCAGCGCTGTATTTTTCGAGGCTCTCAATGCCCTGGGCCATGAGGTGCATATTTTGGGCCTCGACAAAGACAGCCACCAGCCCGACCGCAGGGGCAGGGAGCTCATGGAGGCCCTCATGTCAGGGGAAACAGTGGACCTCGATGGCGCCCCGGATCTCGGCCCCGTCCTCTTCGCCCTGGCGGCCCTCACCGGCGGGGGAGAGTTCACCGGCACCCAGCGCCTCCACCAAAAGGAGTCCGACCGCATCCGCTCCATGGCCGAGGAGCTTGAGAAAGTGGGGGCCAAGGTGGTGGAGGAGAGTGAGGGGCTCACCGTCACCGGAGCGAGCCACCCGCCCAGGGGGATCTTCTCATCCCACGGGGACCACCGCATTCTCATGGCCCTCAGCCTGGTGGCCCTCCACTTTGGCGGGACTGTGGCGGGGGCTGAGAGCATTAAAAAGAGCTTCCCAGAATTTTGGGAAGCCCTCCGGCAACTGAAGATAGATTTTAGCCTCGCCCCCTGAGTCCGTGGCCCTGGAGCTGCACCATGAGAATCCCCGCGAGAATCATGGCCATGGACATGAGGTCCATGGGCCCCAGGGGAATACCAAAGAGGAAGATGCTCAGCAACGCCGAGATCACCGACTCCGACAGGGCGAGAATCACCGCCCGCTGGGGCCCCACCATCCTCTGGCCCACGGTGTAGAGGAGGAAGGGAAAGAGGGTCCCCCCAAAGATGCTGTAGGCCATGGCAAGGAGGGTCCTTGCGTCCCAGGAGGGGGGCAGGGGGGGCCGGCCCAGGAGGGCCACGGAGATCCCCGCCACCAGCATGGAGGCGGCCACCAGCTCCAGGGCCCGGAAGGGCCGGGGCAGGAGGAGGGGGCCAATGTTAAAGGAGGCATAGCCCAGGGCCGCAATGAGGCCCCACTTCAGGGCAGCGGGACTGATCTTCAGGGCCCCGAGGTCCCCTCCAGTCACTAGGAGGATGAGGCCCGTCACCGAGAGGGCCAGGGCGAGATAGGTCCCCAGCGGGGGCAGCTGCCCCTCCCGGTGGGCGGCAAAGGCAATCACCAAAAACAGCCCCATGTACTGGATCAAAGTGGCGGTGGGGGCATTGGAGGCGGCAATGCACTGATAGAAGGCCAGCTGCATGGTGCTCACCCCCACAAAGGTGTAGAGGATCAGGGGCAGAAGCTGGTCCCGCTGTCCCCAGAGGGCCAGGGGATTTTTCCCCTCCCGGAAGAGGAGATAACAGGAGAGGATGAGCCCCGTCCCCAAAAGGCGCACCGCCACCAGCAGGGTGGGGCTCACCCCCCGAGCGTCAAACAAAAAGCCCGCAATATTGCCGTGGAAGGCCCACATGGCGGCGCTGAACAGTACATAGAAAGTGCCCATCTCATCCTCCTCAATGATCTTTCCAGATGATCTTAGCACAAAAATCGGGGAAAGATTTGACAAGATTTGCCCCCTTATGTATAATTATTCAGCTGATATCCTTGCCCTTTGCTCCGTCAAAGGGCCGATAGTCCACAAGGAGGTGAACAATGAACAAGTACGAAGTTATCATCATGCAATATCCCAATTCGGAAGAAGAAAAGCGTGCCGAGCAAATGGATCGTCTGAAGAAGATCTTGGAAGCAGGTGGCACCATCCAAAATGTAGATGACTGGGGCCTCAGAAAGCTGGCTTACGAAATCGAGTACCACAAGGATGCTTACTACACCCTCATCGAATTCGAAAACGATCCTCAAAACATCAAGGAATTCGACCGTGTAGCTAAGATTCTGGATACCGTCATGAGACATATGGTCGTTCGCATGGACGAATAACAACAAAAGGAAACGGTGATATCATGAACGTTGTTGTACTGTACGGAAGACTCACCCGAGACCCAGAACTTCGCTACTCCCAGAGCGGAACCCCCAATACCTTTGTAACCGTGGCAGTGGACCGAGGCATGAGCCGTGAAAAGCGGCAACAGGCCCAGGCAGCCGGACAGCCCACGGCAGATTTCATCGGGGTAAAGGCCTTTGGCCAAACTGCAGAAATGCTGAGCAAGTACTTCCACAAGGGCAGCCGCATTGCCCTGGAGGGGAGAATCAGCACCGGTAGCTATGAGAGAAATGGCGAGCGGGTGTACACCACCGACATCATCGTCAATCGAGTTCACTTTGTAGACAGTGCATCGGAAAATCCCGCAAACAGTGGTCCGAATCAAAACTTCGGCGGCGGTGGCCAAAACTTTGGCTATCAGGCGCCGCCCACCAACAATGCCTATAAAAAGGACTCGGGCTTCGGTCCCAAGACCGATGACGAGGGATACTATCCCATCGACAACGAGGATATCCCATTCTGACGAAAGGGGTGCAAAAAATGCAAAAGAGATACCGTTCTCGCAAGAAAGTCTGCATTTACTGTCAAGACAAAGACAAGAAAATCGACTATAAAGACACACAGACCATGAAGAAATTTATCTCCGACCGCGGAAAGATCCTTCCCCGTCGTGTCACCGGCGCCTGCGCCAAGCACCAGCGGAAGATCACCACGGCAATCAAGCGCGGCCGTCAAGTGGCACTGCTGCCCTACAGCGCTGATTAATCCATAGAGAGGCCCTCGGGGCCTCTTTTTTTACATATTCTCAGCCAAATCGGGTATCAATAACAAGATTCCCACGGGATCTTCAGGTGACTTTGAAACTTCCCCCCGCCCCCGATTTCTCCCCCCGGGCAGTGGCCTCTGGCCCTCTCAGGGCTTTTTTCTTCCGGGGTCGTGGTGAACTTTGGGGGGAATGTGATACACTGAATGAAATGAGGTGATACCTTGAAACTAAAAAATTCCGATGGCATGCAGCTGGTCTTTCTCTTTCTGCAGGCCTTATTTTTATCCTTTGGAGGGATGATCTTTCCCTTCCTGTATTTATTTCTCCCCGCCCCCTTCCTCACCACTTCCAGGACCGACGGGCCCATCATCCCCCTGGCCATCTTCGGGGCGGTGTGCCTGTCCATGGGCCTACTGGTCACCCCAGTGGCGGGACTTTTGATCTTCACCCTCTTTGGCCCCCTCATTCTCACTTTGGACTATGCCATTCGCAGGGAGCTTCCCGTGGACACCACCATTTGGATGGCAGCCCTCATTACGGTGATTGCCATGGCCGTTGCCGCCTACACCACGGGCTTTTTGGCGGAGATTCAGTCCGGGGCCTTTGTGCGGGAGCTCATGGCAGTGGAGGAGTCCATGGTGGAGGAGGGGCTCATTCCCGGGAATTTGGGCTTCAGCCTCTCCCAGTGGGCCGATCAGAGCCTGAGCCTGCTGCCTGCGGCGGCAGTTCTCTTTAGCCTCCTCATCTCCTACACCAGCTTTGCCATGACCGGCCGGAGGATGTTTTTAAGGGGCGTGATCATTCGCCAGCCCAATCCCTTCCCCCTCATGAGCCTCCCTCGGGGCATTACGGGCTTCAGCCTCCTTTTGGTGGCGGTCCTCTATCTTCTGGGGGAACAGATGGGGGAGCCCATCTCCCTTTTGGCCGCCAATGGCATGGTCATCCTCACGGGGGTCCTCTTCTTTCAGGGCCTCTCGGTGCTGGATTTTTTCCTCATAGGTTTCCTCTCCAGCTCCTGGCTCAGGACTGTGCTGCTGATCTTTTTGCTCATGATGCCCGGGGTGCAAATTGTGGTGACCTTCCTGGGACTCATTGAAGTGGTCTTCCCCCTCCGGAGAAGGATTAGGAGAATGTGATGTCAAAGCCAAAAAAATTCTCCCTCAGGGACTATCAAATCTATCTCATCTTCATAGGCATTTTGGTGGTGCTCCTCTTCTGGTACTCCAGAGTTCTGGGGCTGTTGGCACTTTTGGCCTGTCTGCCCCTGGTGTACTACTCCATGTCCCATGTGAAGAGTCAGAATGTGGTTTTGGAGCGGCACATCCGGGATCTCCACCGGGACTTCAACAAGCTCACGGAGCATGCCATTTTCAGCATGCCCTTCCCCCTGGTGGTCACCGATGAATCCCTGGAGATTCTCTGGTACAATGCCCAGTTCCTCAAGCTCTTCGACAGCGACACCATGATGGGCAAGAGCCTGGGGGAAATTCTCCCCCACCTGGAGGAGGCCAAGGAGGATACGCCCTCTGAAATTACCATCGGCGACTCCTCCTACCTGGCCTACACCTCCGTGACCTTGGGGGACGACGACAGCCGCAGCCGGGGCCTCAGGCTCCACTACTTCGTCAGCAATGAGGAGTACAAGAGCCTGCTGGACTTCCACCAAAAGAAGCGGGGCTATGTGATGATCACCGAGGTGGACAACTACGAGGAGGTCATGGACGCCACCCCCTCCCAGTCCAAGCCCCTGGTTCAGGCGGATCTGGACCATGTGATCATTCAGTACTTCCAGAAGCGGGACGCCCTGGTGCGAAAGTACCAGGAGGACAAGTATCTGGTGGTCATTGAGGAGTATCAGCTGGATGAGATCTACGCCCAGCGCTTCGACCTTCTGGATGAAGTGCGGGACATCGACAATGGCAACACCATGTCCCTCACCCTCTCCATTGGGGTCAGCCGAGGGGGCCTCACCCCCCTGGAGGCCTATGGGGAGGCGGACAGTTGTCTGGACGTGGCCCTGGCCCGAGGGGGGGACCAGGCGGTGGTCTTCCGGGACGATACCTACGAGTACTTTGGCGGAAAGTCCAAGGCCGTGGAAAAGCAGAACAAGGTCAAGGCCCGGGTTTTGGGCATTGCCCTCCGCCAGCTCATCGACAAGTCCGACGGCGTCTTCGTCATGGGTCACGCCAATCCCGATATGGACTCCTTGGGCTCTGCCATTGGCATGCTGAGGGCCATTGAAAACAGGGGAGTGAAGGGCTTTCTCATTTTGGAGGATGCCAATCCCTCCATTGAAATGCTCCTCAAGCGGATGAAGGAGGAGGCCCCGGAGCGCTACGGCCAAATCATCACCGGCAGCCGGGCCAAGGAGCTCATTGGCACCGGCGACCTCCTCATCCTGGTGGACAACCACAAGCCCTCCTTTACCGACGACCCCTCGGTGATGGAGTTTTTCAACAATATTGTGGTGGTGGACCACCACCGCCGGGGGAAGGAGTTTGTGGAGAATCTCACCCTGAGCTATGTGGAGCCCTACGCCTCCTCCACCAGTGAACTGGTGACGGAGATGATCACCTACATGGGGGACGACACCCATCTGACCCCCTTTGAGTCCGATGCCCTCATGAGCGGCATTGTGGTGGACACCAAGAACTTCACCTTCCGCACCGGGGTCCGCACCTTTGAGGCGGCGGCCACCCTGAGAAGGGCCGGGGCCGATATGAGCAAGGTCCGCAAGCTCTTTGAGGACGACTATCAGACCATTGTCAACCGGGCGGAGGTGGTTCACAGGGCCCAGATTCTCCACGGGATGATTGCCATCTCCCGCTTCGAGGAGGAGGGGCCCCATGCGGTCCTCATCTCCGCCCAGGCGGCGGACTCCCTTTTGGAGATTCACGGGGTCAAGGCCTCCTTCGTCCTCACCCAGAGGGACGGGAAGGTTCACATCTCGGGGCGGAGCTACGGAGACATCTCCGTGCAGCTTATTTTGGAAAAACTTGGGGGCGGGGGCCACTTGAATATGGCCGCCACCCAAATGGTGGGTGTATCCATGGACGAGGCGGAGGAGGCCCTCAAGGCCGCCATCCAAGACTACATGGACGAGGAAATGAAAAAGGAGTAAATCATGAAAATCATTCTCTTGAAAGACGTGGAAAAAATGGGGAAAGCTGGAGACCTGGTGGATGCCAAGGCGGGCTATGCCAGAAACTACCTCTTCCCCCGGAAAATGGCAGTGGAAGCCAATGAAGAAAATATGAAGAGCTGGAAAGAGCAGAAGGCCCAAGAGGAGGCCAATGAGGCCGCTCGCCTGGAAGAAGCACAAGAGCTTCAGACCCTTTTGGAGAGCAAGGAAGTCACCCTCAAGGCCAAGGGGGGCGAAGGTGGCAGACTCTTCGGCGCCATTACCAATCAGGACATCGCCAAGGCCATTGAGGCCCAAATGGGGAAAAAATTGGACAAGAAAAAAATCGACCTCTCCGAAAACATCAAGACCACCGGCAGCCGCACCGTGGTGGTGAAGCTCCACCCCGAAGTGGTGGCTCAGCTCAAAGTTTCGGTGGAAGCTGAATAATGGAACTGCCCCAGGGGCGCATTGCCCCCCACTCTGAGGAGGCCGAGGCCTCCCTTCTGGGGGCCATGCTCAAGACCAAAGAGTCCGTTACCGTGGCCGTGGAGCTCTTAAACGAGGAGGACTTCTACTTCGATGCCCACCGCCTCATCTTCCGGGCCATTTTGGAGCTGTACAATGGCAACGAACCGGCGGATCTCATTACGGTGACCACTCTCCTGGCCAAGCAAAAAAAGCTGGAGGAGGTGGGGGGCCGCAGCTATGTCTCGGGCCTCACCCTGGGCTCGGCGGTCCTCTCCAATACCGAGGCCTACGCCCGGATCATTCGGGAGAAGGCCACCCTCAGGAGACTGATCCTGGCAGGAGACGCCATCGTGGAGGAGAGCTACTCCGACGCCAATAACGTCTCCTTTATCATTGAGCAGGCGGAAAAGCGCATCTTCGACATCACCCAGGGCAATGTGAGAAATGGGCTGGTGCCCCTCAATGTGCCCATGATGGAGACTCTGGCGGGGATGAATGAGCGGGGGAAAAACCCCGGGGGCCTCACCGGCCTCACCACGGGCTTTGTGGATGTGGACCGGAAGCTCTCGGGCCTCCAAAAGTCCGACCTGGTGCTGTTGGCGGCCCGGCCCTCCATGGGAAAGACCGCCCTCATGGTGAACATCGCCACCAATGCCGCCCAAAAGGCCGGGGCCCACGTGGCCGTCTTCTCCCTGGAAATGAGCAAGCAGCAGCTCTCCCAGCGGATCATCTCCTCCATCTGCCATGTGGACCTCATGAAGATCATCTCCGGGGAGCTCACTGCCGATGAGTGGCGGAAGATTCTGGAGACCATGACCCTCATCAACCAGCTCAATATTCGCATTGACGACACCCCCGGCATCAGCCCCTTGGAACTCAAGGCCAAGTGCCGGAGAATGAAGGCGGAGAGCGGTCTGGACCTCATTGTGGTGGACTATCTCCAGCTCATGGAAATGTCCGGCCGGGTGGAGTCCAGGCAGCAGGAGATCTCCGCCATCTCCCGGGCCCTCAAGGGAGTGGCAAAGGAGCTGGAAGTGCCCCTGGTGGCCCTCTCTCAGCTGTCCCGGGCGCCGGAGCTGAGGGCGGACCACCGCCCCGTCCTCTCGGACCTGAGGGAATCCGGGGCCATAGAGCAGGACGCCGACATCGTCCTCTTCCTCTACCGGGACGAGTACTACAATCCCGAGTCTGAAAAGCAAAATATCGGGGAAGTGATTATCGCCAAGCACAGAAACGGCCCCACGGGCACAGTGGAACTCATGTTTAAGAAGGAATTTACCAAATTTGTCAACTTGCAGCGGAGTTAGGAGTCTCTATGGATCTTATCAAGGTACTACTACTGGGGATCATTGAGGGAATCACCGAGTTCCTTCCCATCTCCTCCACCGGTCACTTAATCATCGCCCACGAGCTACTGCCCCTGAGACCCGAGGCCTTCCAAAATGTCTTCGACGTCTGCATACAGCTGGGGCCCATCCTGGCGGTGGTGGTCCTCTACTGGCACAAACTCTGGCCCTTCAGGGGCAGGGGCCGGGAGGGGATGAGACACCGGAGGCGCACCTTCACCCTCTGGTTTAAGGTCCTGGTGGGGGTGCTCCCCTCCGTGGTCTTTGGACTCCTCCTGGACGATTGGATCGACGCCCACCTCTTCTCCACCACGGTGGTCATGGTGACCCTCATTGTCTGGGGGATCATCATCATCCTCCTGGAGCGAGGCCGCCGGGGACCCGCCCGGGTGGAAACGGTGGACGAGCTGCCCATCCAAACGGCCCTGCTCATTGGCTGCTTCCAGGTCCTGGCCATGGTGCCGGGGACCAGCCGCTCAGCGGCCACCATTATGGGGGCCCTCCTCTTGGGCCTGTCCCGGCCGGCGGCGGCAGAATTTTCCTTCTACCTGGCCATTCCCACCATGTTCGGGGCCTTCCTCCTGAAAATGGTAAAAAATGGGACGGCCTTCACCGCCCTCCAGTGGGGCTACATCTTCATTGGGGGACTGGTGGGCTTTGTGGTGGCCGTCATCGTCATCAAAAAATTCATGGGCTATATCAAGGCCCACGACTTTCAGGTCTTCGGCATCTACCGAATTGGCCTGGGGATCCTCCTGGGAATTTTGACCCTCACCGGAGTTTTGGCATAGGGAGGGCCAAAATCCATTGTAAAAACTACAGAATTCCCAGGGGATAATTTTTAAGCCACAAACTAAAAAAAGTTGAAAATACAAGGTCCCGTGCTATAATGAAAAAGAGGAGATCACTCTGCGGAACCTTTTACATACCGCATAATTATAGGAGGTACTTATGGCTCACATTATTACCGATGACTGCATCGCTTGCGGTGCTTGCAAACCCGAATGCCCCGTTGACTGCATTACCGAAGGCACCATCTACGAAATCGATGCCAATGCCTGCATCGACTGTGGTTCCTGCGCTGGCGTTTGCCCCACCGGAGCTGCACGTCCCGAATAAGCATAAAAAAAGAGCGCCCCAGGGGCGCTTTTTATTTTGGAATAAAAGCCCCAATCTGAAAAGGCACGGAGATTCAGTTCTCCGTGCCCTTTTTTGATTCCGTGTCTGGTGCTGAGGCTGTATCTTTTCGGTCTCTGGATCTCAGGCTCTCTGGGGCTGATGCCTAGGGCGTGGCGGGAGCACAAAAAGAGCGCCCCTGGGGCGCTCTTTTCTTGCACACTTTTGCTATGGGGCTCAGCTTTTTAGAGGCCGAGGCCGGTCATGTGGAAGCCGCGAATGTGCTCCATGACTTTTTGAAGGTGTCCCTTCTCTTCTTTTTCAATGGCGGCCAGTTCCTTGGGTACGAAATCGGGGGCCATGTCCCGGATTTCCCGAACGATTTCCACGGTTTCCCGCTCAATGCGCTCGGCCAGTTCGAAGGCGGCCAATTTGTCCCGTACTTTTTTGCCCTGATCCTGGAGTTCCTTGGGGCGGGCCAGGAGGGTGCGGTCCAGGCGGAGCTGGAAGTAGGCCAGTTGCTCCTCGTCCACTTTCCAGTAGCCTTCCTCTTTCAGGTTTGCGGCCAATTTTTTGTACATTTCGTGGTGATGGTCTTCATCTTCCGCCAACAGTTCAAAGAAACGTTCCCCAATGGAGACGCGCTTTGCAATATCTCTGTAGAGATTGCCCACTTCTTTTTCATTTTCAGACAACAGTTCCAGCAAAGCGCCACCATTCATATCTGCCATGGTATCCTCCTCTTTCTGTAGCTACTTATGTTGTGTGTGAAATTGATTACCTAAGTATAGGTTTCTTGATCATCGTATACCCACTTTTCAAAAAATGGAACCCCTGAAATTCTGAGAAAATCTTTTTTTGAGAAATCCTTGACGCCGAGGCCCATCCCCTGTAATATATACATCTGCGGGGCGAAAGTTAAAGTGGATTTTCCCCCTTGCAAAGAAATTGTAAAGGTGTTAGAATAATGCTCATCGAGATGTGGCGCAGTTTGGTAGCGTACAAGTCTGGGGGACTTGGGGCCGCAGGTTCAAATCCTGTCATCTCGACCAAAGAATGTGGCTGGTGTTTACCGGCCATTTTTTTATTGCCCAAAATGGCGGAGCCGCAGCTTCCGCCGCCAAAGTCCAGGGCCTTGGGGTATAATGAAAGCCACAGGGCAGTCCTTGCCCCGGTGTGGGGCTGGGTTTCAGCGCCCCTGGGAGAAAGAAGGGTGAAGATGAAAAAGTACTTATTGGCCATGGTTTTGCTCCTCACGGTTTTTTCCGGCAGGGGTCTCGCTGCGGGTGCCCTGCCCCCTCAGGCGGCGGAGGTCCCGGTGGGGCTGAGGATCAATGGCATCCTCCAGAACCCGCCGGCGGAGATGGGCCGGGCCTATATTGACATTCACACCGACCGGACCATGGTGCCCATTCGCTTTCTCGGGGAGCGCCTGGGCCTGGGGGTCATCTACATGCCTCCCTTTGACGACATGCCCCAGGGGGGCTTTTATCTCACCGATGGCGAGACCTGGGTGGTGATGGAGGCCGGTGCCCATGTGGCGGAGATCAGCTCCACTCGAACTGGGATCCGGCTTATGGTGGAGCTGGACGCCCCCAGTATCATCTACGACGGCCGCTCCTATGTGCCCGTGCGCTTTGTGGCCGAGGCTTTGGGCTATGAGGTGGACTGGCAGAACGGGGAAGTGCTCATTGGGGGCGGGGACACGGCCCCTGGGCCCCAGCCTCAGCCTCAACCCCAGCCGCAACCCCAGCCCCCCAGCCGGGAGGCGGAGCTGGAGCGGCTGCGGCCGAAGCTCATGAGCTCCCGGGAATTTGGCCATCAGCTCAATGCCTACCGGGCTACAAAAAATCTCCCCGCCCTCACCCAAGATCCCCACTTGGATCAAGTGGCACAGCTCAGGCTCAAGGAGGTCTTTGAGACCTATCGGCAAACGGGCAAGCTCAGCCACTACAGTCCCTCGGGAGCCATCGAAAAGTACGGGGAGAATCTCCTGGTGAACTATGTCACTGGGCCGGCGGAGCTCATTATGGGGAATAATCAAATGGAGAGCTGGATCAACTCCCCGGGCCACCACCGAAATCTCTTGCAGCCCAAAGCCGTCCACTACGGCTTCGGGGAGTCCCTGGTGGAGTGGAACGGGTCCTACTACAAATTTTCCGTATACCTCTACTCCCTGGACTGATGGGCAGGGGCCCCTTTCAAAAAAGTGGCCCACTTCCCTTTGCAGTGGCGGGGGCGAGGCAGTATAATGACAAGACGAGTGGATGAAGGGAGGTCCAATGTGAAAAGGGGATTGAGCCTGGCGCTGGTCCTATTGGGGGCGGCAGTGACCGCCTATGGGGCCAAGGTGTCGCCCAACCGCGTCCTAGCCGTAATTGGCGTCCTCCTGTGGGGGGCCGCCCTCTATCTCTACCTCAGAGACAGAAGAGTGGAAATTCCCAGGCACTGGGGCCTGGGCATGCTGGTGGGAATCTTTTTCTTCCAGTATCACGAAAGAATTCTGCCCCTGGACCCTTTCATCAGCGGGGGAGGCTACTTTTTATTTCTTTCGGCCTTTGGCCTGTGGCTCCTTTTGAAAGAATAAATGGGAAAGGGGCCTCCTCAAAAAAATTTTTGGGGAGAAAATTAAAAAACTTCAGAAAAAACGAGAAAGACCCTTGCAATTGCTGGGGTCTTTCTGTATAATATTGCGGTATGGTTATAGACATGCGAGGAAGCAATAGGTGGCTTCGCGTAGGTCGATGAGGGGAAAAACCTTGAAATTTCAAGGTTCCGCCCAGCCTACAGAGAAGGAAATTATTGCCGAGAATGTCCAGTCAAGAATTGGGCGATGGACGCCCTTTTTTCTTTCGGGCTCCATGGAACACCCGGAAGAGTGTATCGGACGTCTACCTTCCTTTTGAGGAAATGTGATAGGAGGACTATATGTCTAGCAAACAAAAAATCAGAATTCGTTTAAAGGCCTATGATCACGAGCTCTTGGACAACAGCGCCAAGCGCATTGTAGAGGCCGCCAAAACATCGGGCGCCACCGTCTCCGGTCCCGTGCCCCTGCCCACGGAAAAAGAAGTGGTCACCATTCTTCGCTCCGTCCACAAGCACAAGGACAGCCGTGAGCAATTCGAGCAGCGCACCCACAAGCGTCTCATCGACATCTTGGATCCCAATCAAAAGACCGTGGATTCTCTGATGAAGCTGAACCTGCCTGCCGGTGTGGACATCGAAATTAAACTGTAAGCCATAGGACTATACGATTGCCTAGCAATCCGCTGTACAGGAGGTATCTATGAAACAAGTAATTGGTAAAAAGGTGGGCATGACCCAGGTCTTCCTGGAGGACGGCGCCGTCGTTCCCGTAACGGTGGTCTCCGTTGAGCCCCAGGCTGTGGTTCAAAAGAAGACCATGGAAGTGGATGGCTACGAGGCCATTCAAGTTTCCGCCTTCGATATAAAGGAAAAGCGTGTCAACAAACCAAAGCGGGGTCACTTCGACAAAGCGGGCCTCCCCTACAAGCGCGTGCTGAGAGAATTCCGTTTGGATGACAGCGAAGACTTCAAAGATCTCAATGTTGGCGATGAAGTGAAAGTGGATGTCTTCCAAGCTGGAGACATTGTAGACGTCATCGGCACCAGCAAGGGGAAGGGTACCCAGGGGATCATCGTTCGCCACAACTTCGGTCGTGGTCGTGAAACCCACGGTTCCAAGATGCACCGCATGGCCGGTGGTATGGGTGCTGCATCCTATCCCGGTAAAGTCTTCAAAAATCACAGAATGTCCGGGAAGATGGGAAATGAGCGCGTAACGGTCCAAAATCTGGAAGTCGTTCGTGTGGATGGCGAAAACAACTTTATGCTCATTAAGGGTGCTGTCCCCGGTCCAAAGAACGGTATGCTCATTGTCCGTTCGGGCAAGAAGAGCGGCAAGTAAGCCAGAGGAGGGAACCAATGACCAAATACCAAATGATCAATCTGGAAGGTAAGCCCGTGGAAGAGGTGGAACTTCCCGACGAAATTTTCAACGTGGAGATCAACGAGCACGTGGTCTACCTGGTGGTAAAAAATATTCTAGCCAATAAGAGACAGGGGACCCAGTCCGCCAAGACCCGCACCGAAGTCCGGGGCGGTGGCCGCAAGCCCTGGCGCCAAAAGGGCACAGGTCGCGCCCGTCAAGGCTCCATTCGCGCACCCCAGTGGCGGGGTGGTGGCATTGTCTTCGCACCGAAGCCCAGAAGCTACCGCTACACCACACCCAAAAAGGTCCGTCGCCTGGCCATGAAGAGCGTCCTCACCGACAAAGTGCGCCAGCAGGAGCTCATCCTCATCGACAACTTCACCATGGATGCGCCCAAGACCAAAGAATTTGCAAACTTCCTGGAAATTGCAGGAGCTAAGAAAAAGGCCCTCTTCCTCATGGCAGAGACCGACAAAAACGCCTACCTGAGCGCTCGCAACATTCAAGGGGTCAGCGTGGGCACCGTGGGCACCATGAATGTCTACGACCTTCTGAAATACGACTCTCTGATTCTCACTCGGGATGCTCTGAACAAAATCGTGGAGGTGTACAACTAATGAATATCTACGACATCATTCTCCGTCCCATCATCACCGAAGCTTCCATGGAAGCCATGGAGGAGAACAAATACACATTCCAAGTGGCCAGAGGCGCCGGCAAAGCGGAAATCAAAAAGGCCGTGGAGACCATCTTCGGCGTCACCGTTGAGAGCGTCAACACCATCAATATGAAGGGCAAGACCAAGCGCCTGGGGATGCGGAAAGTGCGCCGTCCCCACTGGAAAAAAGCCATTGTCAAGCTGACCGACGACTCCAAGACCATCGAGTTCTTTGACAGCATGCAATAAGGAGGTCCAAAGTGGAGATTAAAAGATACAAACCGACCACCAACGGTCGGCGGGGCATGACGGTGGCCAGCTTTGAGGAAGTCACCAAGTCCACCCCTGAAAAAAGCCTAGTCGTTAAAATCAATAAATCTGCAGGGAGAAACGCCCACGGCAGAATCACCAGCCGTCACCGGGGCGGTGGCGCCACCAAGAAGTATCGCATCATCGACTTCAAGCGCAACAAGGACGGGATCCCCGGAAAAGTGGCCTCCATTGAGTACGATCCCAACCGCACCAGCTACATCGCCCTCATCAACTACGCCGACGGTGAGAAGCGCTACATCCTGGCCCCCAAGGGCCTGAAGGTGGGCGACACCATTGAGTCCGGCCCCAATGCCGACATCAAGCTGGGCAATGCACTGCCCCTGGAAAACATCCCCGTAGGTACCACCATTCACGCCGTGGAACTCACCCCCGGAAAGGGCGCACAAATTGCCCGCTCCGCAGGCTCTGAGGCACAACTCATGGCCCGTGAAGGGAAAATGGCACAGCTGCGGATGCCCTCCGGAGAATTCCGCCTGGTATCCATTCGCTGCCGAGCCACCATCGGTCAAGTGGGCAATCTCGCTCACGAACTCATCGACCTGGGTAAAGCCGGCCGCAAGCGCCACCTGGGCATTCGCCCCCACGTTCGTGGTTCTGCCATGAACCCCGTGGATCACCCCCACGGTGGTGGTGAAGGTCGCACCCCCATCGGTCGTCCCTCACCCATGACACCCTGGGGCAAACCTGCTCTGGGTCTGAAAACCCGCAAGAAGAACAAGAAGAGCGATATGTACATCGTTCGTCGTCGTACGAAATAAAGGGGGAGTCCATGAGCCGTTCCGTAAAGAAGGGGCCCTTCGCCGATGAGCACCTGCTCAAGAAAGTAAGAGCCCTCAACGAAGCCAATAAAAAAGAAGTCATTAAAACCTGGTCCCGTCGTTCCACGATTTTCCCGGAAATGGTACAGCACACCATTGCCGTACACGACGGCCGCAAACACGTGCCCATCTACATCACTGAAGACATGGTGGGCCACAAGCTCGGCGAATTCGTCCTCACCCGCACCTATCGTGGACACGGTGGTGGCGAAAAGACCGCCAAGATGAGATAAGGAGGAAGCAAATGGAAGCTAAGGCAATTGCTAAATACGTTCGCATCTCTCCTTTGAAGGTCAACTACATCTGTGCTGAAATTCGTGGCAAGCAGGTCGATGAAGCCCTGGCCATGCTGTCTCTGACACCCAAGCACGGTGCCCGCGAGCTCTACAAAGTGCTCCACTCCGCAGTGGCCAATGCAGAAAACAATCTGAGCCTCAATCGTGATGAGCTCATCGTGAAGGAAGCTTATGCCCACGATGGCCCCACCATGAAGCGCTTCCGCCCCAAGGCCAAGGGGATGGCATATCCCATTTTGAAGCGTTCCAGCCACATTGGCGTAGTCGTAGCAGAGAGAGAATAAGGGGGGTACCATGGGTCAAAAAGTAAATCCGCACGGTCTTCGCGTCGGAATCATCAAAGATTGGGATTCCAAATGGTATGCCAATAAAAAAGACTTTGGCGAACTCCTGGTAGAAGACAACGAAATTCGCAAATATATCAAGAAAAACCTCTTCCAAGCCGGCATCAGCAAAATCGAAATCGAACGGGCCGGTGGGAAGGTAAAAGTATCCATCTCCACCGCAAAGCCCGGCATGGTCATTGGCCGCGGCGGCGCTGGCGTGGAAGATCTCCGCAAGGAACTGGAAAAACTCACCGGCAAGGGCGTAGTGGTCAATGTGGATGAAATCAAAAATCCCGACCTGGACGCACAACTCATTGCCGAAAACATCGCAGGACAACTGGAGCGCCGGGTGGCCTTCCGTCGTGCCATGAAACAGACCATTCAACGGATCATGCGCCTGGGCGTAAAGGGCATCCGCACCCAAGTGGCCGGCCGTCTCGGCGGCGCCGACATCGCCCGCACCGAAGGCTACAGCGAAGGGACCATTCCCCTGCAAACCCTCCGTGCCGACATCGACTACGGATTTGCAGAAGCCAACACCACCTACGGTAAGATTGGCGTGAAGGTATGGCTGTACAAGGGAGAAGTCCTGCCCCAAGCACCCCGCAGAGATTCTCGCCGCAGAGATCGTCGCCGGGATGGGGACAACCGTCGCCGCGATAAGCGCACCAACGACCGCTAAGAGAGGGGGAAAGCAACATGTTAATGCCCAAGAGAGTCAAATATCGTAGACAGCACCGGGGAAGAATGAAAGGTGTGGCCCACCGGGGAAACACCCTCACCTACGGTGAGTACGGTCTCCAGGCCCTCGAGCCCGCATGGATCACCTCCAATCAAATCGAGGCGGCTCGTCGTGCCATGACCCGCTACATTCGTCGTGGCGGTAATATCTGGATCAAAATTTTCCCGGACAAACCGGTAACAGAAAAGCCCGCAGAAACCCGGATGGGTTCCGGTAAAGGGGCCCCCGAGTACTGGGTGGCCGTTGTAAAACCGGGCCGCGTGGTGTTCGAAATGAGCGGGGTCTCGGAAGAAATCGCTCGCGAGGCCATGCGTCTTGCGTCCATGAAGCTCCCCATTAAGACCCGCTTCGTATCGAAGACCACTGGGGAAGAAAGTGAGGGAACCGGCAATGAAAAGTAAGGACATCCGCCAATTGTCTTCGGACCAGCTGGTAAGCAAGGTCAATGAGCTCAAACAGGAACTCTTCAACCTCCGCTTCCAACTGGCCACCGGTCAACTGGAAAATCCGGCACAGATCAAAAATGTGAAACGGGACATCGCCCGGGTCAAGACCATTCAGCGTGAGCGTGAGCTGGAAGGTGCCCTCAACGTCGAGAAGGAGGCCTAATCCATGGAGAGAAATAACCGCCGGGTGATTTCCGGTCGTGTGGTCAGCGACAAAATGGACAAGACTGTTGTCGTGGCCGTTGAGACCTTCAAGAAACACCCCATTTACCAAAAGCGTTTTAAAAATACAAAGAAGTTTAAAGTCCACGATGAGCACAACGAAGCCCACATTGGCGACTACGTTCGGGCCATGGAAACTCGTCCCCTGTCCAAGGACAAGCACTTCCGTCTGGTGCGCATCGTTGAAAAGGCGAAGTAAGGAGGCTCCTCAATGATCCAACAGGAATCAAGATTAAAAGTTGCGGACAATTCCGGAGCCCGGGAGCTCGGTGTCATTAAAGTACTGGGCGGGACCAATCGTCACTACGCCAATATCGGAGACATCGTGGTTTGTTCCGTAAAAAATGCAACGCCCGGAGGCGTTGTAAAGAAGGGGGCCGTGGTCAAGGCCGTCATCGTGCGTTCGAAAAAGGGCATCCGCCGCAACGACGGGAGCTACATCAAATTTGATGAAAATGCTGCCGTTGTCATCAAGGAAGACCGCAATCCCCAGGGCACCCGTATTTTCGGACCGGTAACTCGCGAGCTTCGTGGAGAGAACTTTATGAGAATCATCTCCCTGGCTCCAGAAGTACTATAAGGAGTGCAGGATGCGTATTAAAAAAGGCGATACCGTAGAAGTCATCTCCGGAAAGGACAAGGGAAAGAAGGGCAAAGTCCTTCAAACCCTGCCCAAGGAAGACCGTGTACTGGTGGAGGGTGTGAACATCGTCACCCGTCACAACAAGCCCCGTGGGCCCCAACAGCCCGGCGGCATTGTCAAGACCGAGGCCCCCATTCACGTGTCCAATGTAATGTACTATGACAGTAAATCGGGCAAGAAGAGCCGCTTGGGCTACCGCTTCGAAAACGGTAAGAAAGTGCGCTTTGTAAAGGCCACCGATACGGTCATTAAAGATAAGTAAGGAGGAGACTGTGGAGAGTAGATTAAAAGATAAGATTCAAAACGAAGTCTTCCCCTACATGATCGAAGAGTTCAAATATGCCAATGTCATGGAAGTGCCCCGCTTGGAAAAAATCGTGGTCAATATCGGCGTTGGCGAGGGGAAAGACAATCCCAAGGCTTTGGAATCGGCAGTCAACGACCTGACCATCATCACCGGCCAAAAGCCCCTGGTGACCAAGGCCAGAAAGAGTGTGGCAAACTTCAAGCTCAGAGAGGGCTCCAACATCGGCTGCAAGGTGACCCTGCGCGGCCAAAAGATGTACGACTTCCTGGACAAGCTGATGAATGTTGCCCTCCCCCGGGTACGGGACTTCCGCGGCGTAAAGCCCACCGCCTTCGACGGCCGTGGCAACTACGCCCTGGGACTGAAGGAGCAACTGATCTTCCCTGAAATCGAATACGATAAAATTGATACCTTGCGCGGTATGGACATTGTGATTGTCACCACGGCCAAAACCGACGAGGAAGCCAAAGCGTTCCTTCAAAAAATGGGAATGCCCTTTGCAAAGTAAGGAGGGTTTATGGCTAAGAAATCCATGATTGCAAAACAGAAGAGAAAGCCCAAGTTTTCCACTCGCGCCTATACCCGATGCAAAATCTGTGGCCGTCCCCACTCGGTTTTGAGAAAGTACGGAATTTGCAGAATCTGCTTCCGTGAATTGGCATATGCCGGACAGATCCCCGGTGTAAAAAAGGCGAGCTGGTAAGCCGTTCGAAAGGAGGAACCATTATGATGACAGATCCGATTGCCGATATGCTCACGCGTATCCGAAACGGAAACAACGCAAGACACAGCTCGGTTCAAATCCCCGCTTCGAAGATCAAGGCGGAAGTGAGCCGAATTCTCCTGGAAGAAGGCTACATCAAGGGATATGAGGTCGTAGAAGACGACAAGCAAGGGACCATTAAGGTGGAACTGAAGTACGGCGAAGGCGACGAGCGCGTCATTAGCGGTATCAAGCGCATTTCCAAGCCCGGCCTTCGGGTGTACGCCAACAGCCAAGAGCTGCCGAAAGTCCTGGGTGGATTGGGCATTGCCATTATCTCCACCTCTAAGGGAATCATGACGGACCGTCAAGCGCGGAAAGAGCGCGTGGGCGGCGAAGTGATTTGCTATGTCTGGTAAGAAGAGGGGGTGAGTATGTCTCGAATCGGAAAAAAAGCCATCACGATCCCATCCGGAGTGGACGTTAAGATCGCGGACAATGACATTGTGGTCAAAGGACCCAAGGGGGAACTTGCCCTCCACGTGGATGATGCCCTCACCGTACGTGTGGAAGAGGGAGAAATCCTGGTAGAGCGTCCCGACGACAGCCGCAGCAACAGGGCCCTCCACGGCCTGTACCGCTCCCTCATTGCCAACAATGTGGAAGGAGTCAGCGAAGGCTTCAAAAAGGAACTGGAAATCATCGGTACCGGTTATCGTGCCGCCAAGAGTGGCAACAAACTGAACCTCAACCTCGGTTTCTCCCACCCCATTGAGCTGGAAGATCCCGAGGGGATTGAAGTGGAAGTTCCTTCCAATACACAGATCATCGTAAAGGGAATCGATAAGCAAAAGGTCGGTGCCTATGCCGCCCACATTCGCTCCTATCGCAGCCCCGAACCCTACAAGGGAAAAGGGATCCGCTACGTTGATGAGTACGTTCGTCGCAAGGTCGGTAAGACCGGTAAATAGGAAAGGAGAGCACCATTGTTTAAAAAGGTCGATCGCAAGAACAATCGCATCGCTCGTCACAAACGCGTGCGCAACAAGGTCTCCGGAAACGGAAAAAGACCCCGTCTCTCCGTCTACCGGAGTGCCCACCACATCTACGCCCAACTCATCGACGATGAGAAGGGTCAAACCCTGGCTAGTGCTTCCACCCTGGACAGCAATTTGAACCTTGAGAAAACCAAGAACAAGGAAGCCGCAAAGGCAGTGGGCACCTCCATTGCACAAAAGGCAAAGGAACTCTCCATTGAAGAGGTTGTCTTTGACCGCGGTGGCTATATCTACCACGGCCGCATTGCTGCACTGGCCGATGCTGCTCGTGAAGCAGGATTGAAATTCTAGCAAGGGAGGGATGTATGGATCGCAATCGCAACAGAAAACAACAGCAAGATTCCGAGTTTGAAGAACGGGTTGTTGCCATCAACCGCGTCGCCAAGACCGTAAAGGGTGGCCGAAATATGCGTTTCTCCGCACTGGTCGTTGTGGGTGACCACAATGGACGTGTGGGCGTTGGCATGGGCAAGGCCCTGGAAGTACCCGAAGCCATTCGCAAGGGAACCCAAGCTGCCCGGAAAAATGTTCAAAAGATCAATCTTTTGGGCAACACCATTCCCCACCAAGTGACCGGTGTCTTTGGTGCAGGCCGGGTATTCCTGAAGCCCGCCCGTCCCGGTACCGGCGTTATCGCAGGGGGCAGCGTTCGTGCCGTCTGCGAGCTGGCTGGAATCAAGGACATCTACACCCACTCCATTGGCTCCTCAAACCCGAGAAATACAGTAAACGCAACCATGGAAGGGCTCACCAGTCTCAAGACGGCCCAGAGCGTTGCCAAGCTGCGGGGTAAATCCGTAGAAGAGATTACAGACTAGGGGGCGGATGTGGAAACTTTAAAAATTAAACTGGTCAAAAGTCCCATCGGCAGAATTGAAAATCACAAGCGTACCGTAAAGGCCCTGGGCTTTAAGAAGGTGGGCGAGGTCATCGAAAAACAAGACACCCCCCAAATTCGCGGTATGATTGAAAAAATCAACTTTATGGTTGAGATTGTCGACTAAGGAGGTGGACTCATGAAATTGCACGATTTGCGCCCGGCAGAAGGTGGCGGCGTCAAGGCGAAAAAACGCGTTGGCCGCGGCATCGGTTCCGGCACCGGCAAGACCTCCGGTAGGGGACACAAGGGCCAAAAGGCTCGCAGTGGTGGAGGCGTACGCCCCGGTTTTGAAGGGGGCCAAATGCCCTTGTTCCGTCGCTTGCCCAAGCGGGGATTCACCAATATCTTTAAAAAGGAATACGCAGTGATCAATGTGGAAACATTGAATCAATTTGAAAATGGGAGCGAGATTTCCCTTGAAACGCTCATTGATCGGAATATTGTTCACGCCCGAGATGCCAAGGACGGCCTCAGGGTACTGGGCAATGGCGACTTGAATGTATCGGTAACTGTAAAGGCCCAATACTTCACAAAATCAGCCCAAGAGAAAATAGAAGCGGCAGGGGGAAAGGCCGAGGTGATCTAAATGGTAGAGACCTTTAGAGATGCTTGGAAAGTCCCTGAAATACGCAAAAAGCTTCTCTTCACCCTCCTGATGCTGGTGGTGTACCGGCTGGGAAGTCACATTCCCGTGCCCTTTATGAACCCACAGGCCATAAAGCAAATCTTCCAGCAACAGCAGGGCGGTATTCTCTCCTTTTTGGATTTGATGAGCGGGGGGAACTTCTCAACCTTCTCCGTATTTGCCGCCAACATCTATCCCTATATTACTGCCAGCATTATTTTGCAACTTCTCACCATGGCCATTCCCTCCCTTGAGGCCCTGAGCAAAGAGGGGGAAACCGGCCGGAAGAAGATTGCAAAGTACACCCGGTACTTGGCCGTGGTATTGGCTGCCGTTCAGGCCTTTGGCTATACCTTTGGCTTCTACCGCCAGGCAGTGAACACCACCAACCAATTCCAAAATGTCATCATCATTCTCTCGGTAACGGCGGGGACCATGTTCCTGGTGTGGCTGGGGGAACAAATTACAGAAAAAGGCATCGGCAACGGGATCAGCTTGATCATCTTTGCCGGTATTGTGGCCAGATTCCCAGGGGACATCTACCGTTCCTTTGTCATGGCCGCCCAAGGGGCCGCCAGCTGGGCATGGGTCATTGTATTTATGATCCTCATTGTGGCCATCATCCTCATTGTTGTGGCCCTCAATGAAGGGGTCCGCAAGATCAATGTACAGTACGCCAAGCGCGTGGTGGGACGGAAAATGTACGGTGGACAAAACACCCACATTCCCGTGAAAGTCCTCATGAGCGGCGTTATGCCCATTATCTTTGCTCAAACCATCATGAGCATTCCACAGCTCTATGTCATGTTTGCCGGTCGGGAGAATGGCTTCAGCCGCTTCCTCCTCAACTGGTTTACGCCCGAGGGAAATGGGGGCCTGGTCATCTACAGCGTCCTGATGATGCTGCTCATCGTCTTCTTCTCCTTCTTCTATACGGCCATCCAGTTCAACACCGTGGAATACGCCAAGAGCTTGCAACAAAATGGTGGATTTATTCCCGGAATCCGGGCCGGTCGGAAAACTTCCGAATTCCTGCAGCGCACGGTGAACCGCCTGGTGCTGCCCGGTGGTTTGGTTCTGGGTTTTCTCGCCGTATTGCCGGCCATTCTTGAAAAATTCAGTGGTATGAAGTTCTCCTTTGGGGGAACCAGTATCATCATCGTCGTTGGGGTAGTTCTGGAGACTGCAAGGGTACTGGAACAGCAACTGATGATGCGCCACTACAAGGGCTTTTTGAAATAAGGAGGGCATATGCGACTGATTATTCTAGGACCCCCGGGAGCCGGCAAGGGCACCCAGTCCGAGTTCATTGTGGAACATACGGGAGCTTTGCACCTGTCCACCGGAGACATCTTCCGTGAAAATATCAAAAATGGCACCCCCCTTGGCAAGAGAGCCAAGGAGTACATGGACAGAGGGGCACTGGTCCCCGACGAAGTGGTCAACGACATTGTCACCGACCGCATCAAGTCCATGGGGCCTGAGGGGAGCTTCCTTTTGGACGGCTTCCCCCGGACGGTGAACCAGGCAGTGGCCCTCGACGGTGCTCTGGAAGAAATTGGCGTGACACTGGACTGCGTGATCAACATCAATGTGGACAAGGAAGCCCTCATTCAACGCATCGTGGGCCGCAGGGTCTGCCCCACTTGTGGCAAGAGCTACCATGTGACCCACTTTCCTCCCAAAGTCGACGGCGTCTGTGACGACGACGGCACCCAGCTCATTCAGCGGGACGACGACCAGGAGGAGACCGTGCGCCATCGGATCGACGTCTATGAACGTCAGACGACGCCCCTGATCGACTACTACAAGGCACAAGACAATCTCGTGGACATCGATGGCAATCAATCGGTTCAAGAGGTGAAAGATCGCATTTTAGCAGCACTACAAGGGGTTCAAAGGGCATGACCGGAACCTGTCAGGTGCGCACCGGTCAAGTAGTCAAATCCAAGGCCGGGAGGGACCAAGACCAATTTTTCGTGGTTTTGGATATCGTGGACGAACAGTACCTGATGCTGGTGGATGGCCGCAGGCGCACCCTGAGCCATCCCAAAAAAAAGAAGTTCAAGCATGTGGCCTTCACGAAGACCTTCGTGGAGTTCCCAGAGGAAAACCACCTGTTCAACGACAGCTACATTAGAAAGCAGCTGTCGCCCTTTCAAGAGGCCTAAAGGAGGACGCTCGTGACAAAAGAAGATGTCATTGAGGTAGAAGGCGTCGTCACCGATGCCCTGCCCAATACCCAATTTAAAGTAGAACTGGAAAACGGCCACGAAATCCTGGCCCACATTTCCGGTAAGCTGAGAATGCATTATATTCGAATTCTCCCCGGTGACCGCGTCACAGTGGAAATGAGTCCCTACGACTTGACCAAGGGGCGCATCACTTGGAGAAAGAAATAGATCAGGAGGGAGAAGGGTGAAAGTAAGACCTTCGGTAAAGAAAATGTGCGAGAAGTGCAAAATCATCAAACGCAAGGGAAAAGTAATGGTGATTTGCGAAAATCCAAAGCATAAACAGAAGCAAGGATAAGGGGGAGTACTATGGCACGAATTGCAGGTATTGACTTACCTAGAGAAAAAAGAGCCGAAATCGGACTCACCTACATCTACGGCATCGGACGGGCCAGCGCTCAAAAGATCCTCAAAGACGCCGGGGTATCCTTCGACACTCGAGTCAAGGACCTCACTGAGGACGAGATCGGGGCCATCCGCGACCAAATCGAAAACTACACTGTAGAAGGCGATTTGAGACGGGACGTGGCGCTGAACATCAAGCGTCTCCGTGAAATCAACAGCTATCGTGGCATCCGCCACAAGAGAGGCCTTCCCGTTCGCGGTCAAAAGACCAAGACCAATGCCAGAACCCGGAAGGGTCCGAAGCGGATCGTATCCAAGAAGAAGTAGGGGGGCACAATGGCTAAAGCACAAAAAACCCAAGCTCGCGGGAAAAAGCGGGTTCGTAAAAATATAGAGAAGGGACAGGCCCACATCGCCAGCTCCTTCAACAACACCATGGTGACCTTGACCGACATGAGCGGGAATGTCATTAGCTGGGCCAGTGCCGGCCAACTGGGCTTCAAGGGCAGCCGGAAATCCACGCCCTTCGCAGCTCAAGAGGCAGCACAGGAAGCGGCCACCAAGGCCAAAGAGCACGGTCTCAAGAGCGTAGAAGTCTACGTAAAGGGACCTGGATCCGGCAGAGAAGCGGCCATCCGTTCCCTTCAAGCATCGGGCCTCGAAGTAACCATGATCAAAGACGTTACGCCGATTCCCCACAACGGATGCCGTCCACCCAAGCGGAGGAGAGTATAATTAACCACACCGGTTCAACGGATGAACCCGTACGGAATAGGGGGCAGCATTGATCGAAATCGAAAAGCCGAGTATCAACATCGAAGAGCTCTCAGAGGACGGTAAAAAAGGCAGATTTGTCGTAGAGCCCCTGGAGAGCGGCTACGGCATTACCCTCGGTAACTCCTTGAGGAGAGTCCTCCTCTCCTCCCTTCCCGGTGCAGCCGTAAGCATGGTCAACATCCGTGGGGTGGAGCACGAGTTCAGCGCCATGGAAGGCGTCTATGAGGACGTCCCAGAAATCATCCTGAACATCAAGGGCATTGTCCTGAGAAGCAGTGTCGAGGGACCGGTACGGGCCACAGTGGAAATGAAGGGCCCCGGAGAACTCACTGCCGAAGATCTGGAACTGCCCCTGGGCGTGGAAGTGGTCAATCCCAAACACCTCATTGCCACCCTCAACGAGGACGCAGAGGTGTATATGGAGCTGGTCATTGAAAAGGGCCGGGGCTATGTCCCCAGCGAAATGCGCAAGGAGGAAGTGACGGAAATCGGGGTCATCCCCGTGGACAGCAACTTCACCCCCGTGCGCAAGGTCAACTGGCAGGTGGAAAACACTCGAGTGGGGCAGCGGACGGACTTTGATCGCCTCATCCTCGATGTGGAAACCGACGGCAGCGTCGCCGCCGATGAGGCCACTTCCCTGGCGGCAAAAATTCTCACCGAGCACTTGAACCTCTTCATCGCCATGACCCACAAGGTGGATGAAGTGAGCATCATGGTGGAGAAACCCGAAGATCACTCGGAAAAAATCCTCGAGATGACCGTGGATGAATTGGATCTGTCCGTGCGCAGCTACAACTGTCTGAAGCGGGCCAATATCAATACGGTGGAAGAACTTGTGAATAAAACCGAGGAGGACATGATGAAGGTCCGCAACCTCGGAAAGAAGAGCTTAGAAGAAGTGCAAGAAAAACTCGGAGAGCTTGGGCTATCTTTGAAGCAAGAAGATGAGTAAGGAGGTATACCGTGGCTAAAATGAGAAAATTAGGGCGCACCTCCCCACAAAGAAGATCCATGCTTCGGAGCTTGACAACGGAACTTCTGCGTCGGGGACGCATTGAAACGACGGTGACCCGGGCCAAAGAGACCCGCAGAGTCGCTGAAAAAATGATCACCCTGGGCAAGCGTGGAGACCTACACGCCCGCCGCCAGGCGCTGAGCTACATTTTTGACGAAGACGTGGTAACCAAACTATTTACGGAAATTGCCCCCGAATATGCAGATCGCAACGGCGGCTACACCCGTATTTTGAAAAAGGGACCCCGGGTCGGCGATGGCGCAGAAATGGCCATTATCGAGCTGGTATAGTCATGGGGAGGCCTGAAGAGGGCCTTCTTTTTTTGTGGCAAAATACAAAATGTGGACCCCGTGGGAAAAATCATTGACGCTGGGGGTATGTATGTAATACATTTAAAATACAATATTGTAAGATGGGGCCTGAATTGGGCTCCAGTGCTCCATTCCCGGGGTCTCCTCAGGGGGGAGATGGAAAAGGAGGTCGAGGAGGATGAAGCGAATGGGTGGTTTTTTGTGGTTGGTGCTCTCGGTGGTGAGTGTCGCTGCCTTTACCCTTTTGGGGCCGGTGTGGCGGGAGCGGGCCCTGGCCCCGGACTTTCGCATGGCCGAGCCCACCATCTACCGCTGGGGGACCTTGGTGGTGACGGGGCTCTTCATGGGCCTCTTCCTCCACTCCCTCAGCCGAAAGGCCCGGGCCATCTGGGCGGTGGTGCTCCTCGCCCTCTTTGGCCTCTGGGCCTATCTGGGCTATCAAAATGTAAATCTCCCCATTACCTGGATGGTCAAGGGAGAGGAACTCATCGCCCCCTTTGTGACCCTCACGGGGATGCTTTTGGGGAGCCTCTTTTTCAAAGACGGCAGGGAAAATTTTTAATCCTACAAAAGACGAGCTCAGGCTCGTTTTTTTGTGCTCAGTTTTGGGAAAGCCCGTGGACAATTCTTAAGATCTCCCTTTTCGTGACAAAATAAGGGCAAAAATATTCATTGAGAGAGCGCTCCGTGTTCAATGGATGGGAAGGGGGTTCTGTGCCTCGGCTTCAGAACTGTGCTTGGGGGAGGGCTTTTCGACTTGGGCTCGCGATTTTGGTGGTGGCCCTGGCCTTTTTGGAAAGTCTGGACCTGTAAAGAAAAACGCCCCCCTGTACTGCCGCGGCAGTGTAGGGGGGTGTTGCTGTACAAAATTATCTCTCGTCCATGGCTTTGTATCGTTTTTTGCCCCCCAAATTGACATAGGCGGGGCGGATGATCTTCGTGTCTTGAATCTGCTCCAAGCGGTGGGCGCACCAGCCGGCCATTCTGGAGAGGGCGAAGAGGGGAGTGTAGAGGTCCAGGGGGATGTTGAGCATCCGGTAGACCAGGCCGGAGTAGAGGTCCACATTGGCGCAGGCGGGGTAGGAGGTGTCGTTCTTCTCCTGAACGATGGCCCCTCCCAGGCGCTCCACCCGCTCCACAAAGGCCAGGTCTTCCTCATAGCCCTTCACCTTGGCGAGACTCCGGGCCTGCTCCTTTAAGAGGAGGGCCCTGGGGTCGCTCTTGGTGTAGACGGCGTGTCCCAGGCCGTAGATGAGGCCCTTGCCGTCGAAGGCATCTCCCGCCAAAATGCGCCGGAGGTAGTCGGAGAGCTCCGCCTCGTTTTCCATGTCCCGGACATTCTCCCGAATATTGGCAAGCATGGCATCGGCCATGAGATTGGCCCCCCCGTGGCGGGGTCCCTTGAGGGCCCCCAGGGCCGTGGCAATGGCCGAGTAGGTGTCGGTGCCGGAGGAGGAGACCACGTGGGTGGCGAAGGTGGAGTTGTTCCCGCCCCCGTGCTCGGCGTGGAGGACCAGCATCAGGTCCAGGATCTTGGCCTCTTCGGCGGTGTAGGTGGAGTCCTTGCGAATGAGGTGGAGGATGTTTTCGGCAATGGACTTGGACTTGTCGGGATAGTGGATGAAGAGGCTGCAGCCGTCGATGTAGTGGCGCTTGGCGCTGTAGCTGTAGCTCATAATGAGGGGCATCTTGGCAATGAGGCTCACCGACTGGCGGAGGACATTCATGGTGGTGATGTCCTCGGGCTCGGCATCCCGGGAGTAGAGGGCCAGGACCGACTGCATCATTTTGTTCATAATATTGGGGCTGGGGGTTTTGAGGATGACATCCTCTAAGTAGTGCTCTGGCAGATAGGTCTCTTGATTGAGTATGTCTTTGAAATTTCTCAGGCTCTGCTGGCTGGGCAGTTCCCCAAAGAGGAGGAGGTAGATGATCTCCTCATAGCAGTGGCGATTGTGCTCCAGGGCGTCCCCCACCAGGTCCAGGATGGAGTAGCCCCGGTACATGAGATCCCCCTCCCGGGGGATTTTTTTGTCGTCCACTTTTTCGTAGCCGGTGACATAGCCCACCTTGGTGATCCCCACCAAAACCCCCGTGCCGTCCTTGTAGCGGAGGCCCCGCTTGACCCGGTAGTGGTCGTAGAGGGCCCGGTCGATGGTCCCCGAGGCCTCAATTTTATCTGCCAAATGCTGCAGTCTCTCGTCTTGTGTTTGCTGAAGCATGGATTCTCCCTTCTATTCTGCCAGGGCCTCAATGATGGCCCGGCTGTACTCTTCCATTGTGGCGGGCCCTCCCAGGTCCGGGGTGCGGTTTTCCTTTTTGCTGAGGGCAGTGTATACGGCCCTGCGAATTTTTTGGGCGGCCTCCTTCTGTCCGTGGTGCTCCAGCATGAGGCAGGCGGAGAGGATGAGGGCGGTGGGATTGGCCAGGCCCTTGCCGGCAATGTCCGGGGCGGAGCCGTGAACGGCCTCGTAGATGGAAATCTCCTCCCCCCGGTTGACCCCGGCGGCGAGACCCAAGCCCCCAATGAGGCCGGCGGCCAAGTCCGAGAGGATGTCCCCGTAGAGATTTTCCGTCACCAAAATGTGGTAGCGCTCCGGGTGGAGGACCAGCTCCATGGCCATGTGGTCCACCAAGAGCTCCTGGAGCTCTATCTCGGGAAATTCTCTTTGCACTTCTCGGGCTACTTCCAAAAAGAGGCCATCGGCCTTTTTCATAATATTGGCCTTGGTGATGACGGTCACTCGGTTCGCCCCCTCCCTCTGGGCCCACTGGAAGGCGGCCCGGAGGATGCGCTGGGAGGCGCCCCGGGTGATGACTTTGATGCTGTGGACCTCGTCCTCGCTGATCACTTCCTCAATCCCCGCGTAGAGGTCCTCGGTGTTTTCCCTAAAGAGGACCAGGTCCACCCCGGGGAATTTCGTCTCCAGAGGCCCCGGCAGGGTCACAGGGCGGATGTTTTGATAGAGGTCGAAGTGGCGCCTCAGAGCCACATTCACCGAGGAAAAGCCGTGGCCAATGGGGGTGGTGATGGGGCCCTTGAGGGCGATTTTATTCTCGGCAATGCTCTGGAGGGTGGCCTCCGGCAGCAGGGTCCCCTCCGTTTCCAGGGCGAGTTTCCCCGCGGGGCGGATGTCGTAGCTGAGCTGGGCCCCGGAGGCATCCAAGACTCTGAGGGTCGCATCCATGATCTCGGGGCCAATGCCGTCCCCGGGCAGTACGGTGATTCTCATTTAAACCTCCCTCATATAGTTGATATAGCCGCCGGCCAGGAGAATGGCCTCCTCCCGGGGGGAGAAATTCCCCACTACGGAGATGTCCCGGCCGTCAATGGTGACTGTGCCCCTGCCGTTTTTCACCAAGTGGATCATATTCTCAATTTTCACTTCCTGGAAGTCCTGGATGAGGTCGTAGTCCTCATGGTGTTCAAAGACCAGGGGGAGAATGCCGCTGTTGATGAGATTGGAGCGGTGAATCCGGGCGAAGGACTTGGCAAGGACTGCCCGCACCCCCAGGTAGAGGGGCACCAGGGCAGCGTGTTCCCTAGAGGAACCCTGGCCGTAGTTTTCCCCGCCCACCACAATGCCGCCGGTGGCACTGTACTTCTGGGCACGCTCATAAAAGTCGTCCACCAGAGTTTCAAAGGCGTGGTGGGCCAGCTTCGGCACATTGCTTCTGAAGGGGAGGAGCTTTGCCCCCGAGGGGGTGATGTCGTCGGTGGTGACATTGTCCTGGGTCTTTAAGAGGACCACCCCGCGGTAGGCCTCCTCCAGGGGACTTCCCAGGGGGAAGGGCTGAATATTGGGGCCCTTCACCGTCTCCGTGGGCCGCTGATCCTTGGGCAGGGGATAGGTGAAATAATTGGTGGTCAAATCGTAAAATTCGGGCTCGGGGAAGTCCGCCACCTCCCCGGGGCTTGCAATGTGGCCCAAGAGGGCGGAGGCGGCGCAGGTCTCGGGGCTCGCCAGATACACCTGGGCGTCCTTGGTGCCGCTTCTGCCCTTGAAGTTGCGGTTGAAGCTCCTCAGGCTCACTCCGGCGGACTTGGGGGCCTGGCCCATGCCAATGCAGGGCCCGCAGGCCGATTCCAAAATTCGAGCCCCGGCGCCAATCATATCGGCCAGGGCGCCATTCTCCGCCAGGGTCTTTAAAATGGTGGCAGAGCCCGGGGAGATGGTGAGGCTCACCCTCTCGTGGACTTTGTTGCCCTTGAGGATGGAGGCCACCCGCATCATGTCCTGATAGGAGGAGTTGGTACAGGAGCCAATGGCCACCTGATCGATGGGGGTGCCTGCAACTTCAGCCACTTCCGCGTACTCATCGGGGAGGTGGGGCTTGGCCACAGAGGGCACCACGGAGGAGAGGTCAATCTCCACCACCTTGTCGTAGTGGGCCCCCTCATCGGCGGAGAGGGGCAGGTACACCTCCTCCCGGCGGCGGCGCTTCAAGAAGTCCAGGGTGTGCTCATCGGAGGGGAAGATGCTAGTGGTGGCCCCCAGCTCCGCCCCCATATTGCAAATGGTGGCCCGGTCGGTGACCCTCAAAGACTGGATTCCATCGCCGCTGTACTCCAGGACATAGCCGGTGCCCCCCTTCACCGTGAGCTCTTTGAGTATGGTGAGAATGACATCCTTGCCATTGACCCCGGGCTTGAGGGCCCCGGTGAGGCGAATATTCATCACCTTGGGCACCGCCAGGGTGTAGCGCCCCTTGGCCATGGCCACGGCCACATCCAGGCCCCCGGCGCCAATGGCCAGGGCCCCCAGGCCCCCGGCAGTGGGGGTGTGGGAGTCACTCCCCAGGAGGGTGGCCCCGGGGCGGGCAAACTGCTCCAGGTGGACCTGGTGGCAGATGCCCCCGCCGGGCTTGGAAAAGACAATGCCGTACTTGGCAGCGGCGGAGCGAATGAACTCGTGGTCGTCGGCATTTTCAAAGCCCGACTGGAGCATATTGTGGTCCACATAGGCAACGGACAGCTCCGTGGCCACCTCATCCACCCCCAGGGCCTCCAACTGGAGATAGGCCATGGTTCCCGTGGAGTCCTGGGTCAGGGTCTGATCCATTCGGATGACGATGTCCTCGCCGGGAATCAAACTTCCTTCAATTAAATGGTCCTGTAAAATTTTATAGGTCAGTGAATGTGCCATGGGGCCTCCCTAATTACAATGTCGTTTTATGTTTCTTATTATCGTTATTATAAACGATTTGGCCGGAAGAGGAAAGGGATTTGCTCCCATTAAAAATTTGTAAATTGTCAAATTTGAAATTTAGATGGGCTAAAATTAGAGGGATTTTAGGAAATTTTTTACAAGAGGGGGGAAAAAACGGGCAATAGTGCATATAAACGGTGTAAATTGGCCTTTACATTGGAAATTTTAATCTGTACAATCTTTGTATAAGCAAAGTCATCGGCGCTCGAATCCATTTCCCTTCCGCGAAAGAGGAAAAGGATTTCGGATGCTAGAGGTTCCTGAGGAGGATATTCATGTACTTTCACACCAATGAAGAGCACGAGGCTCTTCGCAGAAAAGTGCGGGATTTCGCGGAAGCGGAGATAGCACCAATTGCTGCTCAGCTGGACGCGGAAAATCGCTATCCCGATGAAATTGTTGCCAAAATGGCCGACCTGGGCATCATGGGTCTGCCCACCTCTGAAAAATACAGCGGTGGTGGTCAGGACATCATTTCCTACGCCATTGCCGTAGAGGAGCTGTCCCGGGTGGACGGCGGGGTTGGCGTTGTTCTATCGGCCCACACATCCCTGGGAACATACCCAATTGATCACTACGGAACAGAGGATCAAAAGCAAAAGTACCTACACGACCTGGCCAGCGGTAAAAAAGTGGGGGCCTTCGGCCTCACCGAGCCCAACGCAGGGAGTGACGCAGGTGGCACCGAAACGGTGGCCATTGACCAGGGGGACCACTATCTGCTCAGCGGCTCCAAGATCTTCATCACCAACGCCCCCAAGGCCGAGGTCTATGTGGTCTTTGCCGTCACCACCCCGGGCATCGGCACCAAGGGCATCAGTGCCTTCATCGTTGAAAAGGGCTGGGAGGGCTTCACCTTCTCCGACCACTACGACAAACTGGGCATTCGTTCCTCCACCACCGCCGAGCTCCACTTCTCCAAGGTGAAAGTGCCCAAGGAAAACCTCCTGGGTCAAGAGGGCAAGGGCTTCAACATCGCCATGGCCACCCTGGACGGCGGCCGCATCGGCATTGCCTCCCAAGCTCTGGGGATCGCCCAAGGGGCCTTTGAAGAGGCTGTGAAGTACGCCAAGACCCACAAGAGAAATGGCCGCTATCTGGCTGAATCCGAGAGAGTACGGGACCTTTTGGTGGACATGAACACCAAGCTGGAAGTGGCCCGCAATCTCATCTACCGTGCGGCAGCTTACAAGTTCAGTGGCGTGCGCTACGGCAAGGAATCCGCCATGGCCAAGATGTACGCCTCCGACATCGCTCTGGATGTGGTGGATGCTGCCGTACAACTCATGGGCGGCGAGGGCTATATCAAGGGCACTCCCGTAGAGCGCCACTATCGCGACGCCAAGATCACCACCATCTACGAAGGTACCAACGAAATTCAGCGGGTGGTCATCGGTGCCAATATCATTGGTAGACTGGCCCGTGACAAGAGCTCCGGCGCAGCCCAAGCCAAGAAGAAGGGCTCCATTGTCGGCGACCGCAAGAAACAAATCTTTGAAGAGGGCGACCTCCGTCAACAAGTCAAGGATCTGGTGGCTCAACTCAAAAAGGACGGCTACGACTTCACCGTGGGCATCGATCTGGAGACCCCCATTATGGACGCCCAGCGGGTGGTATCCATGGGTAAGGGCTTCGGCGGCGACCTGGAACTGGCCAAGAAACTGGCCAAGGCCTTTGGGGCTGCCATCGGTTCCTCCCGTCCCGTTGCTGAGACCGACAAGGTGCTGCCCATCGAGCGCTATGTTGGGATGAGCGGACAAAAATTCGGCGGCAACCTCTATGTGGCCTGCGGTATCAGCGGTGCTGGTCAGCACTTGAAGGGCATTAAGGATGCAGCCACCATTGTGGCCATCAACAAGGACTCCGGCGCTCCCATTTTCAAAAATGCCGACTACGGCATCGTGGCCGACATCGCCGAAGTGGCCCCCCTCCTCATCGAAGAACTGGGCATTGAAGACAAGGCTCCGGCTCCCGAAATGGTAAAAATGAAACGTCAAAAACCCCGCAAGACGGCCCCCAGCTATGGTCTGTTTGTCTGCAAGGGCTGCGGCTACGAATACGACGCCGAAGTGGGAGACGAAGAGGGCGGCATCGAACCGGGTACCCGCTTCGATCAATTGCCCGAAGAGTGGATTTGCCCCTCCTGTGGCGAAGCCAAAGATATGTTTATCAAGGTCGGCTTCTCTGCTGACCGGACCTTTGAATAATCGGTTGGGAGGATACTATGTACACTGTGAGAAAAGTTACCGACGATCTCTACTGGGTCGGTGGCAATGACCACCGTCTCCATCTCTTTGAAAATATTCACCCCATTCCCCGTGGGGTCAGCTACAACTCCTATCTCCTCATGGACGAAAAGACCGTCCTCTTCGACACCGTGGACTGGGCCGTTTGCCGTGAGTTCTTGGAGAGCGTGGCCCTGGTACTGGACGGCCGGGACCTGGACTATGTGGTCATCAACCACTTGGAGCCCGACCACGCAGCCAGCTTGAATGAAGTCATTCTCCGCTACCCCAATGTAAAAATCATCTCCAATGAGCGGGCCTTCCTCATGATGCACCAATACGGTTTTGACGTCGATGGACGCCAAATCCAGGTGGAAGAGGGCGACGCCATGAGTTTCGGTAAACACGAGATCACCTGGGTATTTGCCCCCATGGTACACTGGCCCGAGGCCATGGTCTCCTTCGACACCACCAATGGCGTCCTCTTCAGTGCCGATGCCTTTGGTACCTTCGGCGCCCTGGACGGGAAACTCTTTGCCGATGAAGTGAACTTCGACCGGGATTGGCTGGACGATGCCCGCCGCTATCTCACCAATATCGTTGGTAAATACGGCCCCTTCATTCAGGACCTCCTGGCCAAAGCCGGCACCATCGACATCAAAATCATCGCCCCCCTCCACGGTCCCGTCTGGAGAAAAGACCTGGGCTACTTCATCGAAAAGTACGACAAGTGGAGCCGCTATGAGCCCGAAGAAGAGGGCGTCCTCTTGGTATATGCCTCCATGTACGGCAACACCGAGCACGCCGCTCAGTCTCTGGCCACCAAGCTCTGCGAGCGGGGCATGACCAATGTCCACGTCTACGACGTCTCCAGCACCCACGTTTCCACCCTGATTTCCGAGACCTTCCGCCTGAGCCACCTGGTGCTGGCCTCTGTGACCTACAATCTGGAAATCTATCCCGTAATGTACAACTACCTCCACGAAATGAAGCTCCTCAATCTTCAAAACCGCACCGTGGGGATCATCGAAAACGGTACCTGGGCACCTCAAGCCGCTGAAAAAATGGAAGAATTCCTGGACGGCATGAAGATTATGGACGTCCTCAGTGGCAGCGTAAGCGTGGCCTCCTCCATGACCGACACCACCGACAAAGAGCTGGATGCCCTGGCCGATGCCATTATCGAATCCATGGAAAAGGAACGCGAAATTAAAGCTAAAGCCGCCCGCGAAGCCGAACTCAAGAACAACTAGGGCAAAATAGGAGGATACCATGAACTATAAAGTACCAGAGGAACATGAAGCCCTTCGCAAAAGGGTTCGTGAATTCGCAGAAGGGGAACTGGCCGGTAGCGCCTTTACCTGGGACCAAGAGGGCAGCGCCCCCGCAGATATACTCGCAAAACTGGGAGAAGCTGAGCTTCTGGGCGTCAGCGTTCCCAAAGCCATGGGGGGCCAAGAACTGGACCTGCTGGCAGAAGTCATTGTCGTGGAAGAACTGGCCCGGGTTGAGGGCGGTGTGGCCACTATGGCGGCCTTCCACAATGGATATGCCACTCGAGCCCTCTGCCACGCTTCCGACAGCCTGAAAGGCGAGCTCCTCCCCAAACTCACCAAGGGGGAAGCCCTGGCCACCTTCGCCGGGGAAGACGCCCTGGACCAAGAGGGAGAGGCCGTGGCCACCACCTTTAAAGAGGACGGCGACGGCTATGTACTCAACGGGAAAAAGCTCTTTGTAGCCAATGCGCCCGTGGCCGACTACTATGTGGTCCTGGCCAAAAACGGCGGCGAAGAGACGGCCTTTGTAGTGGCCAAAAACGACCCCGGGGTCTCCTTCGGCGAAGAACTCAACACCATGGGGATTCGCTCCGCCCACGTGGCAGACCTCATTTTGGACAATGTAAAAGTGCCCAAGGACCGCATCCTGTCCGGGGCCAACAAGGACGGCAAGATGGTAGCCGCCACCCTGGCAGAGGCTCCCGTAGTGGTGGGCGCTCTGGCCTTAGGCATGGGCCAAGGCTCCTATGAAAAAGCTCTGGAATACTCCAAAGAGCGGATTCAATTTGGCAAGCCCATTGCCGCCCTTCAAGGAATCAGCTTCCAACTGGCCGACATGGACACGGCCCTGGAAGGGGCTCGCCTTACCCTCTACAAGGCAGCCTCCTGCAAGGAAAAGGACGCCCGGGCAGAAGCGGCCCGCGCCAAGATCTTCGCCTCCGACATTGCCCACACCGTGGTCAATCAGGGTCTGCAAATCTTCGGCGGCTCCGGATTTATCAAGGGGATGGAAGTGGAACGCTTCTATCGGGATCAAAAGATCACCCAAATCATCGGAACCAGCAACGAAAAATTGCGCGATTTCCTGGCAGATGAACTCTTCGCTTAACAAGCCTCCTCAAAAAGCCCCTTTTGGGGCTTTTTTTAATTAAGCTAATTCTAAGAAAGGGCTAAAGGCATTTTTTTCCCTTTGGGAGTGGATATAATGTGCATACATCGCATCTCTTCCCAGAGGTTCCGGCCTTTGGTCAATGAAAGGAAGTACATAATGAAGAAGCAGATCCTCACCCTCACCGGCGCCATGGTCCTCCTGGGGGGCCTCACCCTCCCGGCCTACGCACAGGAAGTGGCAACCCCCAGAAGGGAAAACTGCCCCTGCTATCAGGAGGGCATGGAGATTCCCGGAGTGTTCAGAAACAATAGCGGGGAAAGGGCCCAGGGCAGAAGAAACGGAGGGGCCCGGGAGGCTGGCAGTGAGGCCCAAGCTCCCATCCGCAGCCAGAAGAGAGACGGCACTGGAGCTGGCCCCGTCCGCCAGGAAAAGGGCAAAGACCAGGGCCAGGGAAGGGGCCGGGGCGAAAGAGGGGCCCAGGCTGGGAAAGATGGCGAAGCCACCCGGGCCAGGGGCCAGAGAGCGGCCAAGGGAAATGCCAACGGTCCCCAGGAGATGAGAGGCAGAAGAGAGGGAAAGAATTTAGGGCAGTGTGACCCCAATACCCGAGAGAGTCGCCGGGAAAATAACAGGGCGCAAAAATTCCAAAATCAAAAGTGACTCCAGGCTCAGTTGAGCCCAATTGAGCCCAGGCAAACCTCCCCCAGGGGAGGTTTTTTGCTGCTCGCCCCTCCAAATTTTGAAACGTACCCCCTTTACTGGACAAACCAGTAGAGGGGGTATTTGCGTTGA
>JAUNLK010000007.1 GCA_030535395.1 Tissierellia bacterium | reverse complement strand
CCATCACTGCAACCCAAACCGAAGACGGTAAAAAGCCAACTGATGCCACTGCAACTGCCAAAGCGCAAGATGCTTCTGAAGCACCAGTGATCAAACCAGTAACTGAAGGTGATAAAACCATCAGCGGTACAGGAGTACCTGGAGCAAATATCGTTGTAAAAGATAAGGATGGCAACGAAATTGGCAACGCCACTGTTGATGATGAGGGTAACTGGAGTGTAGCTGTTCCCGATGGCAAAGAGCCTGCAGAAGGGGATACCATCACTGCAACCCAAACCGAAGACGGTAAAAAGCCAACTGATGCCACTGCAACCGTCAAACCCGCAGGTGGCACCACAGATCCTGAAACTTCTGATACACCGACCATCGACCAACCCACGGAAGGTGATAAAACTATTACTGGTGGTGGTGTACCTGGTGCTAGCATTGACGTGACGCTTCCCGATGGAACGGAAATTAATACCACCGTTGATGAAGACGGTAAGTGGAAAGTTGATGTTCCTGCAGAAAAGCCCTTGAAGCCCGGTGAGAAGATCACCGTAACTCAGAAAGAAGATGGTAAGGAACCAGCCAAAGAAACTGCAGTAGTTGATAAGAAGGATTCCTCTGGCGGAGGTGGCGGTACTACTCCTCCCACTCCTCCGGCTCCTCCGGTGGATCACGGTGGAAACTGGATTATTGTTCCCTCGATTCCTGATACTCCGAAGCCTGAGCCCCTTGAATCTGGTGAGCACTTTGCTTTCGTCTATGGTTATCCTGACGATACGATGAAGCCGGATGGTTTGATCACTCGTGCGGAGGCTGCTGCCATGATTTCTCGTCTGGCGGGTCTCAAGCTCACCGACGACTCTGCTCCTGGCTTTAGTGACACCCCCAGTGGTTGGTACAACCGTGAGATCAATGTAATGGTGGCCATGGACCTCATGTTGGCGGACGATGGTCTGTTCCGTCCCAATGAGCCCATCACCCGTGCCGAGTTCGCTCGTGCCCTCTATCACATTGACCACCGCTCTGACAAAGTGGCTCCCTTTGATGATGTGAAGGGTCACCGCTTTGAAGATGCCATCAACCAAGCCTATGGCAATGGACGGATCAATGGTTATCCCGACGGAACCTTTAGGCCCGATGCCCCCATCAACCGTGCTGAAGCAGCTCGTCTGTTGAACCGCTTCGCCGGTCGCTCTGTGGACATTGCAGGTCTGGCAGATGTAGTAAATGATGTACGCACATTCCCCGATGTTCCCATGACTCACTGGGCTTACTTCGAGATTATTGAAGCTTCCAACAGCCACACCTACACCCGTGTGGAAAAGGACAATATTCTCGAGAAGTGGAACCGTGTGCTCCCCCTCTTGCAGCGCTAAGAGCTAGAGCAAAACTCATGGACATCTAAATTAAGCACCCCCCTTGCGATGTAAGGGGGGTGCTTTTTGTTTGCCCGAAAGTTCTGGAGGGGACGTTCCAATGTTTGCCCCTTGGGGGTTCAGGGGCAGTCGGCTCGCCTTGCAGTGGATGGCTTGGAGTGTTTCCTCTTACAAGCTTTTGGGGGCGGGGGAGTGCCCTGGCCTGAATTTTGGACGGGGGCTTTGGATTTTTGAATTCCCAAAGATGGGAGCATCCGATTTTTTACCTGTGCCTTGGGGGAAGTTTGTTTTTGGGTGGGATTGTTGTTTGTAGTTTGTCCATATGGGGGAGTGTTTTTGCCGTATTTTTTGCAGTTTTTGGTTGCTTTTACAAATTATCCTGGGATCTTCTTGGGCTGTGTTGGGTCGTGGTAAAATGTTATCAAGATATTCTTTTGTTTTTCCAGGAAGGAGGATGACGATGAAGAAGGTTCTGTTGTTGGTGGTTCTCCTCTTTGGCTTTTTGGTCCTGCCCTCTGGGGTCTGGGCCGATGGTTTTTCCGATGTTTCGGGTCACTGGGCGGAGGAGACCATTACCTGGGGGGCTGAGGCGGGCTATGTCAATGGATATCCCGATGGGTCTTTTAGGCCCAACCATGCCATCACCCAGGCGGAGTACTATCGCTTGAGCCATCAGTTTCTCCGGGACAATCCCGATGCTTTTCACAGGGATGAGCTGCCCTCGGTGGTTCCTCCCTCGGATCCCTCGGCGCCCTGGTATCAGGTGGAGATTGACTATGGTCGGGCTCTGGGTTATTTGCCTGAAGGTTTCCCACAGGATCCCAATGTGGCCATCACCCGTCAGGAGGCGGTGCGCATTTTGGCTCACATTGCCATGTGGGTCCCCAACGTGGGGGAGGCGGAGCAGTTTTCGGACTTTCAGTTGATTGATCCTGGCAATCGGGGGGCCGTGGGGGCCGCCGCATCCCAGGGGATTTTGGAGGGTTATCCCGATGGGCGCTTTGGGGCCAATGACAGCCTCACTCGGGCCGAGGTGGTGACCCTCCTCTATCGCATGGTCCACCCCGAGGGCCCTGTCGAGGAGGAGGAAAATTGGTACTGGAAGTTTAAGAATGTCTCGGAAAACTTTTTCGAGAACTATTACATCACCGGGGAGGACTTCAATAAGGGTTACATATATCTTTCGAATATTGATATGAGTGCCATTTATCAGATGGTCTATGGAACGGGTGAGTGGCAGGGCTCCGGTTTTGGCTTCTCCCACAGTGCCGCCGACTACAAGGGTGGGTTTTTCTTCACCCATGGCCTCAACACACAGGCGGTGTCCGCTCTGGGGGAGGTGAGTCCCCAGGACGAGCTGTACCGGCCCCAGTCGGCCATTAATTTCCACACCATGCTGCAGTTCACCCGGAGCTACCGGAATTTTGTGGAGGACCACGGTGTGGGCTGGCACTTTGGCGGCGCGGGGAAGGACACTCCCTCCTCGGCGGAATTTGGAGCGTGGATCACCGCTGCCCTGGATGAGGCCAAGGCCGTGGGGGATGTGTTGCCCCTGGGCTACTATCACTCGGGCATCGCCACTTCCGTGGTGGCCTACGACTATGAGGACCGGGAGGACAGCATCTTCGTCCACTGCTACGACAGCAATGATCCCGGGCTTATTAGAACTACGGGCATTGCCATTTACAAGGACGGGCGGGGGGTGGTGGCCCACAGCCCCGAGGTGATCCGGGGGAAGAAGGGGCCGGAGGAGCTGGTGTCCTGCTACTTCACGCCGCCTCTCAAATTCCTGAGCCGCAGTCTCCGCCAGGGGGGCAGCCCCGTGGTCATTGCCGACAGGGGCAAGGCTCTGGAAGTCAGCAATGGGAAGAGCACTTTGGCTCTGAATCTGGAAACGGGCATTCCCTCCTTTGATGGCCAGAAGATGATCTACGCCCTGCCGGACTGGGACCGCTATGTGTTCTCCGGGCCGGGAATCCAACACTTAATGTTGGACACCGGGGAGGAGTTCTACGCCGCCTATGTCCACGCTGCGGACCACGTGACCTTCGCCCAGGGGTCCATTATTGTGGAGAATGAGTCGGGATTCTACCAGCTCCTCCAGTCCAAGAACGATCCCGGCGCCCACTTCTCCTTTGACCGGGTGGAAATCAAGGGCTATGGCGGGGGCGATATGACCTTTGGCAGCACCGAGACCGGCTACTTCTTCATGGCGAGCCAGTGGGAGGGCATCGACGTTTTGGCCAAGCGGAAGGGGGAGGAAGTGGTGAAGCTTCTGGACGACGACTTTAGGGGAGAGAGCCTCCTCATCGAGGAAGTGGGGGGCATCCTCCAATTGGAAGAGGGGGCCCTTGTGGGGGGCTGATGGCCCCGCCCCAAGGGACGAAAGCCCCGGAAGGGCTCTGGCCCCGAGGCAGAAAACACATCTTGAGAAGGCACCCCCTGAGGTGCCTTTTTCTGAGGGAATTTCCGGGAAAATGGGGCGGGAAATATTGAAATCTCCCCGAAATCATGGGGTTTTCGTTTATACGGGCCCTCCCTTGTGTTACAATTAGCCCTAGTATATAGAAAGGGCGGTAGCATGGAGCATAGAGATGATCGGAAGTCCCGGGGGGACTCGGAGGGTTCCGCCGTGTTGGAACTTTTAAAAACCATTGTCATCGCCGTCGTTTTGGCGGTACTTATAAAAAACTTTGTCTTTAACACCACTTTGGTCATTGGAAAGTCCATGGAGCCCACCCTCCATCAAAATGAGCGCCTGGTGTGCCTGGTCTTTCCCCTGTATTTCTCTGATCCGGCTCGCCAGGACATTGTGATCATCGATGCCCCGGACAATTCCGGGAAGGAGTATGTAAAGCGGGTGGTGGGTCTGCCGGGGGACACTGTGGCCATTCGGGACGGGGCCGTCTTTATCAATGGCGTGGCCCTGGAAGAGCCCTATATTGAGCCCGGCATTGACACCGAGATCTATCAGGAGTCGGAGTGGACCCTGGGGGAGGGGGAGTTCTTCGTCATGGGGGACAATCGCAATCCCGGCCTCTCCGTGGACAGCCGTTATTTTGGACCCGTTCAGAAAAAGAATATCAACTCCGTAGCAAAATTGCGTTTTTATCCCTTTAATCGAGCAGAAGTATTTTAAGGAGCGATATGACTCATTTGGACCACATTCGAAATTTTTCCATTATTGCCCACATCGACCACGGCAAGAGCACCCTGGCGGACCGCCTCATTGAGGCCACGGGGATGCTCACCCAGCGGGAGATGGAATCCCAGGTTCTGGACTCCATGGATTTGGAGCGGGAGCGGGGCATCACCATTAAGCTCAAGGCGGTGCGCCTCATCCACCAGGGGGCCGATGGCAAGAAGTACACCCTGAATCTCATTGACACCCCGGGCCACGTGGACTTTAACTACGAGGTCTCCCGCTCTCTGGCGGCCTGTGAGGGGGCCCTTTTGGTGGTGGATTCCACCCAGGGGGTGGAGGCCCAGACTCTGGGGAATGTGTATCTGGCCCTGGATCAGGACCTGGAGCTTCTGCCCATTATCAATAAAATCGACCTCCCCTCCGCCCGGGTGGACGAGGTGCGAAAGGAAATTGAGGACATCATTGGCCTGGACACCGAGGATGCCCCTTTGATCTCCGCCAAAAAGGGCATTGGCATTGAGGATGTATTGGATGAGATCATCAAGGTGATTCCGCCGCCGGAGGGGGACCCCGAGGGCCCCTTGAAGGCCCTGATCTTCGACTCCTACTACGATGCCTATCGGGGGGTGGTCTGCTATATTCGCATGGTGGACGGCCGCATTCGCCCCGGGGACACCATTCAGATGTTCTCCACCAAGGCCACCTTTGAGGTGGTGGAGGTGGGGGTCTCGGCCAATGGCATGGTGCCTTTGGCTGCCCTGGAGGCGGGGGACGTGGGCTATGTCACCGCCAGCATTAAAAATGTGAAGGAGGCCCGAGTGGGGGACACCATTATGGACCCCGCCCGGCCGTTGGATGCGCCCCTTCCCGGCTACAAGAAGGTGCTCCCCATGGTCTACTGCGGCATCTATCCCGCCGAGGGGGAGGACTACAACAGCGTGCGGGACGCCCTGGAGAAGCTCCAGGTGAACGACGCCGCCCTGGTCTTTGAGGCGGAGACCTCGGTGGCCCTGGGCTTCGGCTTCCGCTGCGGCTTCTTGGGCCTCCTCCACATGGAGATCATTCAGGAGCGGCTGGACCGGGAGTTTGACCTGGACATCATTGCCACTTCCCCCAGCGTCATCTACCGGGTCCACACCAATGATGGCCGGATGCTGGAGATCCAAAACCCCAGCAATCTCCCGGACCCCTCGGAGATTGAGGTCATTGAAGAGCCCTTTGTAAAGGCGGAGATCATGTCGCCCACGGAGTATGTGGGGGCCATTATGGAGCTGTGCCAGCAGCGCCGGGGCCGCTACATCTCCATGGACTATCTGGAACAGACGCGAGTCACCCTCACCTATGAGCTCCCCTTAAACGAGGTGATCTACGACTTTTTCGATGCCCTCAAGAGCAAGACCCGGGGCTATGCCTCCTACGACTACGAACTCATGGGCTATGAGGCCGGGGACCTGGTGAAGATGGACATTCTCATCAATGGGGAACTGGTGGATGCCCTCTCCCTCATTGTCCACCGCACCAAGGCCTACGAGCGGGGCCGGAAGATCGCCGAGCGCCTCCGGGAGGAGATTCCCCGCCATCAATTTGCCATTCCCATTCAGGCCACCATTGGCAGCAAGATCATCGCTCGGGAGACCATTCGGGCCCTGAGAAAGGACGTCCTGGCCAAGTGCTATGGTGGGGACATCAGCCGGAAGCGGAAGCTTTTGGAGAAGCAAAAAGAGGGGAAGAAGCGGATGCGGAACATTGGCAGTGTGGAAGTGCCCAAGGATGCCTTCCTCAGTGTGTTGAAATACGATGAAGAATAGACTGGGGATCTACCTCCACATTCCCTTTTGCAGGCGTCGCTGTGGCTACTGCGACTTTCTCACCATGGTCCCCCGGGAGGAGGGGATCATGGACCACTACTTGGAGCTCCTGTTACGGGAGCTCTCTCACTATGGGGAGTTTCTGCGGGGGCTGCCCCCCGAGACGGAATTCACCGTGTATCTGGGCGGGGGCACCCCCAGCCTCCTGGGAACGGAGCGCCTCCTGAAGCTCTTTGAGGGAATTGGGAATGGGCTCCCCAGGGCCCCCCTGGAGTGGTCCATGGAGGCCAATCCCGAGAGTTTTCTCACCCTGGACGGCGCTCTCCTGAGAAGGGCGGGGCTGAATCGCCTGAGCCTGGGAGTCCAGTCGGGCTCCCCGAGGCTCCTTAAAGTCATCGGCAGGATTCACACCGTGGACGATGCCTCCCGGGCCTATGAGAAGGCCAGAAGAGAGGGCTTCACAAATATCAATGTGGACTTTATCAGCGCCCTTCCCGGGGAGAGGCCCCAGGACCGGGAGGCCTCCCTTGAGTGGATGGAGGCCCACCCCGTGGAGCACATCAGTGTCTACGACTATATCTTGGAAGAGGGATCGGCCTTCTACGACCAGATTCGCCGGGGGCTCTTGCCGGAGCCTGCGGAGGACGATGAGAGCCTCATCCTCTATCAGGAGGCCCTGGTGGAGCTGGGCTATGAGCAGTACGAGATCAGCAATTTTTCCAGGGAGGGCCGCCAGTGCCTCCACAATCTCATCTACTGGCTGGGGGATCCCTATTTGGGTCTGGGCCTGGGGGCCACGGGGACTTTGGGGGCCATGAGGTACCGCAATCCCGTGACCCTGGCGGACTATGAGGCGGCCATCAAAAGGGGCGCCCCCCACGGGTGGGAGGAGGAGCTCAGCCCCGAGGACCGGACCCACGAGGAGATCTTCTTGGGTCTTCGGATGAACGAGGGGATTGCCCTCTCCAGGGTCTTCCCCGACGGCAGAAGCCTGAAGGACTTCTCCCAAATCATCAAAAGACAACATAAGCTGGGCCATGTGCTCCTGGAAGATGGGCGAATGAAACTCACGGCCAAGGGCCGGCGCTTTGCCAATCAGGTGGAGCTCGCCTTTATGGAGTAGAAAAAGACGCGAGGGCGTCTTTTTTTTGTGATTTTACAATAAGTGTTGATATTTTTTCCAAAACTGGGTAATATAGGGATGTAAGCATTAGCACTCAACAACTAAGAGTGCTAACAACGAAAAGGAGGTGGATGTGAACGAAAGGAAGCGAGCCATTCTCGATGCCATCATTCACGCGTATATGACCTCCCCAACACCGGTGGGCAGTCGTACAGTCAGCAAGGACTTGGACCTGGGCATTAGCTCTGCCACGGTGCGCAATGAGATGAGTGACTTGGAAGAGGCGGGCTATCTGGTAAAGCCCCACACCTCCGCCGGTCGCATTCCATCTCAGAGAGCCTTTCGGGACTATGTGGACACCTACTTGCAGGTCGCATTGGAAAATCACCGGAGTTTCGTGGACTTCTCGGAATTCGGCGATCACCCCCCGGGCTCCTCGGGTTTCTACCTGGAGGCCACCAATTATTTGGCCCAAACCACGGGAAATATCGCTTACATTCTGGCCCCCACCAAGGGGGACCGGGTACTTCGCTATTTAGATCTGATTCCCCTGGAGCCGGGTCTGGTGCTCCTCCTCATTGTGGGGGACCGGGGCAATGTCAGCAAGGAGTTGGTCCGGGTGCCCACGGATTTAGATGTGGGGGAGCTGGACTTCATCCGCCGCAAGGTCTCCGACGCCTTGCTGGGGGTGAACTTCGAGGCCGTTGCGGGAATTAAAATGAAACTGGTCGGAAATATGATCCGCTATCAACCCCTGATTGTTGCGCTACTGAAGTTCGCTTCTACGGTGGCCACCCGAATCCAGGAGGTGGATGTCTTCACAGGGGGCATCACCAATTTTCTGGAATTGGAGGAGTATCAGGATCTCATTTCTCTCAAGAGCCTCATGGACTACGCCTCGGAGAAGGAAAACATCCTTCGAATCTCTGAGGATCTGCCGGAGGAACTCTCGGTGCGCATAGGCACGGAGAATGGGGACGAGGTCCTGCACGGGGCCTCCATGGTCAGTGGAACTTATCGGGTCGGAAATGCCACCGGTAGAGTGGGCATCCTGGGGCCCTTGCGCATGGACTATCTGTCCGTGGCAAAGGTGGTGCAGTCCTTCACTCAGGAATTGACCGGTCAGCTGGGAATGCAATGAGAGGTGAGTTGTGGTTATAGATGAAGAAAATACTTTCCAAGGGAAAGAGGACGATGTACTAGAGGACATGGCCCAAGGCCCCTCGGAGGAAGATGCCCACGGGGAAGAGCCCCAGGCTGAGGTGGTGGAAAAGGAGCGCTATGACGAGCTCATGGACGCCTACGCCCGCCTCCAAGCGGACTATATGAACTTTAAAAAACGCAATGAAAAAGAGCGCAGCGGCCTGGTGGATCTGGGGGTGGAGAAAATCGCCAAGACCATTCTCCCCCTTCTGGACAATTTTGAGCGGGCCCTGGGCGCCGACACCGAGGATCTGGCCTTTAAACAGGGCATGGAATTGACATATAAGAGCTTCATTGAGGAGCTTAAAAAACAAAATATCGTGGCCATGGAGGCCCTGGACCAGGACTTTGACCCCAATGTGCACCACGCCGTACTGGTGGAAGCCGTGGATGGGGTGGACAGTGGCAAGGTCATTGAGGTCCTCCAAAAGGGCTATCTCTACGGAGAGCGGGTCCTGCGGCCGGCCATGGTAAAAGTATCGGAATAAGAGAATTACTATATAGATAAATTGATCTAGGAGGTCATTATGGGAAAAATTATTGGTATTGACTTGGGAACCACCAACTCTGCTGTCGCTGTCATGGAGGGTGGCGATGCCACCATCATCCCCAATATTGAGGGCAATCGCACCACTCCTTCGGTAGTGGCATTCACCAAGGACGGGGAGCGCCTCATTGGGGAAACCGCCAAGCGTCAGGCCATCACCAACCCCGATCGCACCATCAGCTCCATTAAGCGCCACATGGGCAGCGACTTCAAACTCAATATCGACGGCAAGGACTACACCCCTCAGGACATCTCCGCCATGATTCTGCAAAAGCTCAAGAGCGACGCCGAGTCCTATTTGGGTGAGAAGATCACCGAAGCGGTGATCACCGTCCCCGCCTACTTCACCGACGCCCAGCGCCAGGCCACCAAGGACGCAGGCCGCATTGCTGGCCTCGATGTAAAGCGCATCATCAACGAGCCCACCGCCGCAGCCCTCGCCTATGGGGAGGACAAGGACCAAGAGTCCACCACCCTGATGATCTACGACCTGGGTGGCGGGACCTTCGACGTGTCCATTCTGGAACTCTCCGACGGGGTCTTCGAAGTACACGCCACCCGCGGCAACAACAAACTGGGTGGGGACGACTTCGACGAGCGCATCATCGACTGGATTGCAGACGAATTTAAAAAGACCAATGGGGTGGACCTCAAGGCCGACAAAATGAGCCTCCAGCGCCTGAAGGAAGCTGCGGAAAAGGCCAAGAAGGAACTCTCCAGCACCATGAGCAGCAATATCAACCTGCCCTTTATCACCGCTACCAGTGAGGGGCCCCTCCACTTGAATCTGGACCTGAGCCGGGCCAAGTTTGACGATCTCACCGCCGATCTGGTAAAGGCCACCGAGGGCCCCGTACAGGAAGCTTTGAAGGACGCTGGCCTCAGCGCTTCCCAGCTGGACAAAGTGCTCCTGGTGGGCGGTTCCACTCGGATCCCCGCCGTGCAAGAGGCCGTAAAGCGCCTCACCGGCAAGGAGCCCCAAAAGGACATCAACCCCGATGAGAGCGTCTCCCTGGGTGCCGCCATCCAAGCCGGGGTCCTCTCCGGGGATGTGAAGGACCTCCTCCTGCTGGACGTCACCCCCCTCTCCCTGGGGATTGAAACCATGGGTGGCATCACCACTCGCCTCATTGAGCGGAACACCACCATTCCCACCAAGAAGAGCCAGGTATTCACCACCGCTGCCGACAATCAAACCAGTGTGGACATCCACGTCCTCCAAGGGGAGCGTCAAATGGCCAGCGACAATGTGACCCTGGGCCGCTTCCAACTGGACGGCATTGCCCCCGCTCGCCGTGGCGTGCCCCAAATCGAAGTGACCTTCGACATCGACGCCAATGGCATTGTCAATGTATCGGCCAAGGACATGGGCACCGGTAAGGAGCAGAAGATCACCATCACCGCCTCCTCCAATCTCACGGAAGAGGAGATCGACGCCAAGGTGAAGGAAGCCGAGGCCCACGCCGAAGAGGACAAGAAGAAGAAGGAAGCCATTGAAGTGAAAAACAATGCCGATGCCATCATCTACTCCTCTGAATCCGCCCTCAAGGATGTGGACGGGAAGATCTCCGATGAGGACAAGAAGGTGGTGGAAGATGCCATCGATGAGCTGAAGCAAGTGAAGGACACCGACGACATCGACGCCATTAAGGCCAAGACGGAGGCCCTGCAAACGGCCTTCCAAGGGGTCTCTGAAAAACTCTATCAAGCCGCTCAACAGGAAGCCGACGGCCAAGGGGCCGGGGACGGTGGGGCAGCCGACGACGATGTCGTGGATGCCGACTATGAAGTAGTGGACGACGAAGAGGACAAATAACAAGCTCAGTGATTGAGGCAGGTCCCAGGGGCCTGCCTTTTTTCACGTGGAGGCCATGGGCGAGGATTCAGCCTCAGTCCGGGGCGGCGGTCTTTTCAAAGTGGATCCGTTGGGATAAAATAACACTATTTGAATCAAAGGGGCGAGTGAATGAGAGATTTTTATGAGATTTTGGAGGTCTCCCGATCTGCAACGGATGTGGAGATCAAAAAGGCCTATCGAAAAAAGGCCAAGCAGTATCACCCGGACCTGCACCCCGGGGATGAGGATGCGGAGCAGCGCTTCAAAGAGGTGAACACCGCCTATGAGGTCCTCAGCGATGCCACCAAGCGGAAGCGCTACGATATGTACGGGGAGGCGGGGATCGACCCCAATGCCCAGGCCCAGGGGGGCTACTCCGGGGGCTTCGGGGATATCTTCGGCGACATCTTCGACATCTTCGGCGGGGGCTTCAGTGGCGGCGGCTTTGGCGGGGGCTACTCCGCCTCCCCCGGGGCCAAGGCCCCCAGAAAGGGCGCCGATATTCGCTACGATTTAAACCTGAGCTTTAAGGAAGCGGTCTTTGGCACGGAAAAGGAGATTCCCATTCGCAGAACCGAGACCTGTGGCCACTGCCACGGCACCGGGGCCGAGGAGGGGACCTCCGTCCACAGCTGTGAGAAGTGCCACGGCACCGGGCAAATTCGTCAGACCACCTCCTCCGCCTTTGGACGCTTTGTCCAGGTGGTGCCCTGTGACGTCTGCGGCGGGACCGGGGAGATCATCGAGGAGCCCTGCTCCGTCTGTCATGGCCACGGAGTGGAGACCAAAAACCGCAAGCTCAATGTGAAAATCCCCGCCGGGGTGGACGAGCGGAGTGTCATCTCCCTCAAGGGAGAGGGCCACGCCGGGGAGCACGGCGGTGGAGCGGGCTCCGTCTATGTGTACCTCCACATTGCTGAGGATGAGATCTTCAAGCGGGACGGGGCGGATCTCTTTGTGGATGTGCCCATTCACTATGTGGATGCCGTTTTGGGGGGCAATATTCGCATTCCCACTTTGGAAAAAATTGTGGACTACGCCATTCCCGCCGGGACCCAGGGGGGCGACACCTTCTCCCTGAGGGGACAGGGGGTCCCCCGCCTGAGGAGAGAGGGCCGGGGAAATCTGTACTTCACCGTGAGCATCTTCGTCCCCGACAAGGTCAGCGACGATGAAAAGAAGCTCTTGGAGGAGCTCCGCCACGTCTCCAGCCCCAAAATGAAGGAGCGGGAGAAGGGCTTTTTCGAAAAACTCAAGGACTTCTTTGACTGATATGGAAATGAGAGAGGGGATGGCCTGAGATGGACTACTTGCAACTGGATATTCGAGGACTGGAGGGGGAGCGGAACACCCTGGAGGGGCTCCTGGCCCGTCACGGCATCTATGTCTTTGAGGAGGTGTCCACTCGGGCCCTGGATGAGATTCGAAAGAGCGACATCAGCTGGGACTATCTCGGCGAGGACCTGGTGGCCACCGATGAGGAGCACTTCATCCTCCGGATCTACTACACCGAGGATGTGGCGGAGGACTACAAGCCCCTTCTGGAAGACCTTGCGGGGAAGTTTGAGCTGAAAAAGACGGTGATCCCCGAGGCCGACTGGGCCAATAGCTGGAAGGAGGCCTTCTCCCCCATTGCCGTCAATGAAAAGATCACCGTGGTCCCCAGCTGGGAGGACTACAGCCCCAGAGAGGGGGAGACCGTCCTCATTATGGACCCGGGCATGGCCTTTGGCTCCGGCACCCACAACACCACCCTCCTGTGTATGGAGCGGCTGGCAGAGGTGGTGCGGGCAGAGGATGTGGTCTATGACATTGGCACCGGCAGCGGCATTTTGGGCATACTGGCGGCCCTCTTGGGGGCCCGGGAGGTCCGGGGAGTGGACATTGACCCTCTGAGCATCACCTCCGCCCGGGACAATGCTGAGCGCAATGGGGTGAGCCACATCTTCACTGCGGCCAAGGGGGACCTCATGAGAGAACTGCCCCCGGGGGCCCATGTGGTGGTGAGCAATCTCTTTGCGGAGCTCATTGTGTCCATGCTGGAGGACCTGGACCGGGTCCTCCTCCCCGGGGGCACCTTCATCGCCTCGGGGATTCTCACGGAGAAGGAGGCCATGGTGGTGGAGGGGCTGAAATCCCTGGGCTTTGAGGACATCACCTCGGAGTCGAGGGGGGACTGGTCCGTGGTTCAGGGCGTGAAGCCATGAGGCAGTTTTTTGTGGAGAAAATCCCCGAGGTGGGGGAAGTGGTGGACCTCTCTAGGGAGGACCAGCGGCACCTCCAGCGGGTCCTCCGGGCAAGAGAGGGGGACGAGCTGAGAATTGTGGCCCAGGGGCGGGCCTTTCTCGCCGCGGTGGCGGAAGAGGGGGTGCGCATTGAAAGCACCCTCCCCGATCTTCCCCCCAAAGGCAGGCTCCACTTGGCCCTGGGTCTTGTGAAGGGCACCACCCTGGATGCCATCATCCAGCACGGCACCGAGGTGGGGGTGGATGAGTTTCACCTGTTAAATCTCAGATACTCCGTGGCCAATTTCCAGGGGAAAGAGGACAAGAAAGTGGAGAAGCTCCAGAAGGTGGCGGAGGAGGCGGCCAAGCAGTCCAATCGCCTGGAGATTCCCACCATTCATCCCCCCGTGGGCCTCACGGAGTTTTTGGCCCAAATGGCCGACCAGATGCCCCTGATCTTTTGCAATGAGCGGGAGAAGTCCCGGCCCATTTTGAAGGCCCTGGAGGGAAATCTCTCCCCGGAAGTGGCCCTGCTGGTGGGCCCCGAGGGAGGCTTTCACCCCCAGGAGGCCGAGGAAATTTTGGCCGCTGGGGCAATCAGCGTGGACCTGGGCCCCCATATACTCAGGGCGGAGACGGCGGCGTTGGTGGCCGCCTTCACCCTTCGCCGCAGTTTGGAAAGAGAGGAAGAATGACAGATTACGGTGAAAGACCCTTGCGCTTTGCCTCCTACACTCTGGGATGCAAGGTCAATCAATACGAGACGGAGGCCCTGGAGGAGGCCCTCATGGCCGAGGGCTTCTCCCCGTGGACGGAGGGGGAGGACTCCGCCGATCTCATCCTCATCAACACCTGCACCGTCACCAATATGAGCGACCGAAAGAGCCGCCAGGTGATTCGCCGGATGAAGAAGGAGCACCCCCGGGCCAAGGTCTGCGTGGCGGGCTGCTATGTCCAGACCCACCCCGAGGAGCTGGAGGCCATGGAGGAAGTGGACCTTTTGGTGGGCACCAAGGACCGAGGGGCCTTCGTCCCCGCAGTTCAGGGGCTAATCCGGGGAGAGGAGCAGGAGCATGCCATTGAGGCCCACCGGCAGGGGGAGCTCTTTGAATCCATGTCCGTCACCAACACCCAGGAGCGAACCCGGGCCTACTTAAAGGTTCAGGATGGCTGCAATCAGTACTGCTCCTACTGCATCATCCCCTATGCCCGGGGCTTCATTCGCTCCCGGGACTTGGAGGAGGCCGTGGCGGAGGCCAAAAAACTCATGGAGGGGGGCTTTAGGGAAATTGTGGTCACCGGCATCCACGTGGGAAGCTATGGCAAAGAGGCAGGCGAGGGGCCCCAGCTCATCGACCTCTTGGAGGCCCTGGGGGAGACGGGGGTGGAGCGGATTCGCCTCTCCTCCGTGGAGCCCATGACCATGACGGAGGAATTTATGGAGCGCCTCTCTAAGATTCCCGCCTTCATGCCCCACTTCCACCTCTCCCTTCAAAGTGGCTCGGAGAAAGTCCTCCGGGAGATGAACCGGAAGTACACCAAGGAGGAGTACCGGGAGACGGTGGCGCGGATTCGCCGCCACTATGCCCACCCCGGCATCACCACCGACATCATTGTGGGCTTTCCCGGAGAGACGGAGGAGGAATTTGAGGAGACTGAGGAATTTGTCCGCTCCATTGGCTTTCACCGGATCCACATCTTCCCCTACTCCCCCCGGGAAGGGACTCCCGCAGCCCAGCGGAAGGATCAGATCCCCGGGGATGTGAAAAAGGACCGGGTCCACCAGCTGGAAAAAGTGGCCCGGGCCATGGCCCGGGAGGCCGGGAGGGAGCTTTTGGGCCTCGAGGTCCCCGTTTTGGTGGAGGAGTGGGACGGCAGCTACGGCTACGGCTACACCCCCAACTACCTCAGGGTGCGCATCCCCCTGGAAGAGGACCGTCACAATGAAATCCTCTGTGTTACAATAGAAAAACAAGTGGCAGCATCCTCCGAGGAGCTCCTGGAGGGGTTACTGGCCACTGAGTTTTCAGGGAGGTAAAATTATGGACTGTATTTTTTGTGCCATCGGCGCAGGCGATGTGCCATCGGACAAACTCTACGAAGACCCCCAGTGCGTCGCCTTTCGAGATCTCTCCCCCCAGGCGCCCACTCACTTTCTGGTCATCCCCAAGGAACACATCCCCTCTCTAGCGGAATTTAGGGAGGATCAGGAGGCCCTCCTGGGCCACATCTTGGCAGTCATTCGGGACCTGGCCCAAAGAGAGGGCCTGGAGGGATACCGAGTGGTCACCAATATTGGGGAGGAGGGGGGACAGTCGGTGCCCCACCTTCACTTCCACGTTTTGGGCGGCCGTTCCATGACATGGCCCCCGGGTTGATGCTTGAAAATCTCCGCGAAAACGTGTATAATTATCCAGTATGTAGTCTGAGAATATCATTCGAGGACTATTTCTCTCACAGGGAGGAGGGGAAACAATGACGGAAATTCGCGTCGGAGAAAACGAATCGTTGGAGTCCGCTCTGAAACGGTTCAAACGACAAACGGCCACCAGTGGAATTCTCAAAGAAGTACGCAAGCGTGAGCACTATGAAAAGCCCAGCGTACGCAGAAAGAAGAAATCCGAAGAAGCTCGGAGAAAGAAGCGCAAATACTAAAGAGGGTGGACTTGTGTCGCTGAAAGATACACTGATGCAGGATCTCAAGACTGCGATGAAGGAAAAGGACAAACTTCGCAAGGACACCATCACCATGGTTCGTGCCGCCATCAAGCAAAAGGAGGTGGACGAACGGGTGGAGCTTTCCGATGAAGAGGTCCAATCCATATTACAAAAACAGATAAAGGAACGTCGCGCCAGTATTGAAGAATTCAAGAAGGGCGGACGGGATGATCTCATTGAAAAGACGGAAGGGGAAATCAAAATCCTGGAAGTCTACCTGCCGGAGCAATTGTCGGACGAAGAACTGACGGAGATTGTTCGGGGAGTCATGGAAGAGCACCAAATTACCGAAAAGAAGCAATTTGGTCTTCTGATGAAAGAGGTCATGCCCAAGGTGCAGGGACGCGCCGACGGAAAGCGCGTCAATGAGATAGCCACCCGGTTGTTCCAAGGTTAAACCCGGAGATGATTCTCCGGGTTTTTCTTCAAATGCAAACAATGACCCGTCTTTGGGGTACATATAGGGTGTAAGGCGGTGGTTGAATTGTTGAAAAATATCCCCATTTTACCCAAGCTGGGCCTCCTCACACTGCCGGAGGGGCTGGTGTACGGAGTGGGCTTTTTGGCCCACCCCGTGGTGGCGGGGGGCCTGGTCATTGTGGGGGTGGTGAGTTTGGTCTTGGGCCTGTTCTCCCGGAATATGAGGGGGCTCTCCCTTCTGTCCATAGTGGCCTTTGGCCTCTACTTTTTGGGGGCCCTGGCCACGGGGACGGGGAGCCTCCTCCTACTGGGGGTCTTCCTCCTGGGCATTGTGCTTTTGGTCCTGGAGGCCCTGGCACCGGGCTTTGGCCTCATGGGCACCTCCGGCATCATTGCCGTGGTGGCGGGGCTCTTCTTTTCCGTGGAGAGCCCCCTGGCCTCCGCCGTCTCCCTGGTGGTGGCCTCGGCCCTCTCTGCGGCATCCATTCGCTATTTGGTTCAAAATGATCTGGCGGCCCACTACATCCAAAACCTCATGGGGGAGCCTCCCCGGCCCGCCATTCGAGAGTTTCCCCTCTCCGTGGGGGATGTGGGGGTGGCCGCCTCCCCCCTGCGTCCCTCGGGCAATGGCATCTTTGACGGGGAGCTCTACAGCGTCATGACGGGGGGCAGCCACATTCAACAGGGGCGAAAGATCCAAGTGGTGAAGCTCCAAGGCAGCAATATTTACGTGGAAGAAATACGGGAACCCTAGGAGGTATTTCATGGGTAATTTTGCAGGAATGATCGTCGGCGGCTTGGGGGGCATTGCAATACTGGTCCTCCTCATTGTGTTTTTCAGCTTCGTCCCCGTGGGCCTGTGGGTGACGGCCTTTTTCAGTGGCGTAAAGATGAAGCTCTCGGACCTCATTGGCATGCGCCTGAGGAGGGTGCGCCCCGGTAAAATTGTAAACCCCATGATCAAGGCCACCAAGGCCGGCATGGACATCCGGGTGGGGGACTTGGAGGGCCACTATCTCGCCGGGGGGAATGTCAACACCCTGGTGGATGCCCTCATTGCCGCCCAGCGGGCGGAGATCCCCCTGGACTTCGAGCGGGCCGCCGCCATTGATCTGGCCGGGCGAAATGTCCTGGAGGCCGTGCAGGTATCCGTAAACCCCAAGGTCATCGAAACCCCCAATATTTCCGCAGTGGCCCAGGACGGCATTGAAGTGGTGGTCAAGGCCAAAGTCACCGTCCGGGCCAATATTGAGCGCCTGGTGGGGGGCGCCGGGGAGGAGACCATCATCGCCCGAGTGGGGGAGGGGATTGTCACCACCGTGGGCTCCTCCAAGAGCTATAAGTCGGTACTGGAAAATCCCGACAGCATCTCCAAAGTGGTCCTGGACAAGGGCCTGGACTCCGGCACCGCCTATGAAATTCTCTCCATCGACATCGCCGATGTGGACGTGGCCCGAAACATCGGGGCCCGCCTCCAGACCGACCAGGCGGAGGCCGACAAGCGCATCGCCGAGGCCAAGGCCTCGGAGCGGAGGGCCATGGCTCTGGCTCGGGAGCAGGAGATGAAGGCGGAAGTGGAGGCCATGAGGGCCAAAGTGGTGGAGGCCGAGTCCCAGGTGCCCCTGGCACTGGCCCAGGCCCTCAAAGAGGGCAATCTCAAGGCCCTGGACTACTACGACTTGGAAAATTTAAAGAGCGACACCCAAATGCGCCACTCCATTGCCCAGGGTTCCACGGATCCTAAGCAGTTGAGTCAATGAGTGGGGCACTGAGTCTCCTCTACCTCCTGGGCATTGCGGTGGTGATTTTCAACGCCACGGCCAAAAGGGGAAAGAGGAATCCAAAATCCAGAGCTCCTCAGAGGAGCCCCCAGAGGGACAAAAAGCTCTCCCATCCGGAGAGCCAGCAGCTGAAGAGCAGTATTAAAAAGCGGAGGAGTCAGAAAAAGTCCAAGAAGGCCCTCCCCCAGGCAGGGGAGGGGAAGCAGAAGGCTCAGCCCCTCTCCACTGTGGAGGCGGCCCAGCTTTTGAGAGAGCAGGATCAGGAGTATGCCCTGGAGGCGGAGGGGGGCTTCTTCCAAGAAGTCCTGGAAGAGGAAGTGGCCCAGGAGGAGGCCGCCGGGGAAAACCCCTGGTCCTCCGCCATTCGAGAGGGGCTCATTATGGATGTCATCCTCTCCCGGCCCAAGGTCCACGAGAGGGAACGGGGCCGCAGGAGATAGGGCCCCGTCAGATGGGATAAAGGAGTTGTGAATTTTTGGAACAAAGGGTAGAGCAAGCCATTGAACTTGAGGGAAGCAGACAACAAGCGGAGCTCTTCGGTCGTTTGGATGAGAATGTGAAGCAGATTGAAGAGGCCTTTTCCGTCTCTCTCTCCTTCCGAGAGCCCACTCTGGTGGTCTCGGGCAATGAGCAAAATGTAAGGGATGCCCACTTGGTGATTGGCAATTTGATGGAGGCCATTCAGCGGCAGAAGCGACTGGAACCCAGGGATGTGGGCTACACCATTGATTTGGTAAAAAGCGGCATCACCGATTCCTTTGTGGATCTGCTCAACGATGTCATCGTCTACACCGAGGCGGGCAGACCCATACGGCCGAAGACTTTGGGCCAAAAAAGGTATCTGGACAGCATCAGAAGTCACGATGTGGTCTTTGGCATTGGTCCCGCGGGGACGGGGAAGACCTACATTGCCATGGCCAATGCGGTGAAGGCCTTCAAGGAGAAGGAAGTGAGCCGCATCATCCTCACCCGTCCTGCGGTGGAGGCGGGAGAGAGCCTGGGCTTTCTCCCCGGGGATTTGCAGATGAAGGTGGACCCCTATCTGAGGCCCCTCTACGACGCCCTCTTTGAAATGCTGGGACAGGAGAGCTACGGCAAGTACCTGGAAAAGGGCATGATCGAGGTGGCCCCCCTGGCCTATATGCGGGGCCGCACCCTGGACAATGCCTATGTGATTTTGGACGAGGCCCAAAACACCACCAATGAGCAGATGAAGATGTTCCTCACCCGCCTGGGCTACGGCTCCAAGACCATTATCACCGGGGACATCACCCAAATCGACCTCCCCAGGGGAAAGCAGTCGGGGCTCAAGACCGTCCTCAAGATCCTCAAGGGGGTCCGGGGGATCGACATTGTGCGCCTGGGCCGCAATGACATCGTCCGCCACCCCCTGGTGCAGCGGATCATCGACGCCTACGAGCGCCACGACAAGGCGGAGGAGGCCAAGGGGGAAGAAAAGGGGAAGCAGCCATGATTGAGCTCTATTTGGACCAGCTGGACGGCGAGGACCACGGGGGGGAGATTGCCCTCTTGGAGGAGCTCTTTGAATTTGCCGTAAAGAGGCTGGGGAGCCCCCAGGGGGGCGCTCTCCCGGAGCTGGTGGAGCTCTCCCTGACTTTTGTGGACGGGGAGGAGATTCAGCGGCTCAACCGGGAGTACCGGGGGGTGGATGCCATCACCGACGTCCTCTCCTTTCCCCTCATGGAGGAGCACGAAGAGCTCCTCTCCCTGGGGGATGTGGTCATCAACACCCAGCGGCTCAAGGAGCAGGCCGAGGAGTACGGCCACGGCTACCGAAGGGAGCTCCTCTATCTCTCCCTCCACAGCCTCCTCCACCTATACGGCTACGACCACCAGGAGGAGGAAGAGAAACGGGAGATGCGGGCCCTTGAGGAAGAGCTCCTGGAGGCCTTTGAAGCGGGGCAGCGATCATGAAGCGGGGCAATTTCATCAAGAGCTTTAACTACGCCACTCAGGGGATCATCAGCTCCATTACCACCGAGCGGAATATGAAATTCCACTACTTGGCGAGTCTCGGGGTCATTGCCCTGAGCCTCATGTTCAATCTCTCGAGGATTGAATTTATCATGATGTTTTTCGCCGTGACTCTGGTGATCTCCATGGAGCTCATCAACACCGCCATAGAGCGGACGGTGGACTTGGTGACCCAGGAGTACCACCCCCTGGCCAAGCTGGTGAAGGACATCAGCGCCGGGGCGGTGCTCCTCACGGCCATCAATGCCGCCGTCACCGCCTATCTCCTCTTCTTTGACCGCATCATCTCCCGGAGCGATATGCTCCTCATTAAGCTGAAAAACTCCGGCCCCCACCTGACCTTTGTGGCCATACTCCTGGTGCTCATTCTCACTGTGGGACTGAAGACCGCCTATGTCCACAAGTCCGGGGGGACCTATTTTCAGGGAGGGGCCGTCAGCGGCCACTCGGCTCTGGCCTTTGCCCTGGCCGCCTCCATTACTTTTTTAAGCAACAATGGCTTTATTGCGGCCATGGCCTTTGCCCTGGCCTTTTTGGTGGCGGAGTCCCGAATTGAAGGGGAGATTCACAAACCCATGGAAACGGTGTGGGGGGCCATTTTGGGCCTCTCCATTGCCCTTTTACTCTTTGTGTGGATGGGCTAGAACCAATTTTAGATAGGAGAACAGATGGATCACAGCGAGCTTATGAGAGCGGCAGTAGCAGCCCAAAAAATGGCCTACATCCCCTATTCCGGATATCCGGTGGGGGCGGCGGTGGAAACGGAGGACGGCTCCATTTACACCGGCTGCAATATTGAAAATGCGGCCTACAGCCCCACGGCCTGTGCCGAGCGGGTGGCCATATTCAAGGCCGTCAGCGAAGGCCACAGAAAAATTGAGAGGATTGCCATTGTGGCAGGGGACAATTTCGGCTATCCCTGTGGGGTCTGCCGCCAGGTGATCCGGGAATTTATCGGGGATGGGGAAATCGTCGTGGGCAGGGGCCCCGAGGAGTACAGGGTCTATCACATGGAGGACCTCTTGCCCCACAGCTTTGGCCCCGAGGACTTGGGCCACTGTGATCACCCAGAGGTGGAAAAATGAAATCAGGTTTTATTGCAGTCATCGGCAGGCCCAATGTGGGGAAGAGCACCCTCCTCAATGGAATTTTAGGGGAGCAGCTGTCCATCATTTCCAATAAGGCCCAGACCACTCGAAACAAAATTCGCTTCATCCACACCGAGGACCGGGGGCAGCTGATCTTCCTGGACACCCCCGGGGTGCAAAAGCCCCGGAACAAATTGGGGAAATTCCTCCTGGAGGAGAGCCTCTCGGCCCTCAATGATGTGGACCTCATTCTCCACGTGGTGGACCCCTCGGGAATTGGCCCCAAGGAGGAGATGATCTTCGAGGCCCTTCAGGGGGTGAAGGAGACTCCGGTGCTCCTCATCATCAACAAAATGGACACCCTGGCCAGAGAGGAGCTCCTCCCCCTCATGGACCGCTACCGGGAGCGCTACGACTTCAAGGAGCTCATTCCCGTCTCCGCCCTCAAGGGGGAGGGGCTGGATCACTTGGTGGATGTCATCTTCCAGTACATGCCCGAGGGGCCCCTCTACTTCCCGGACGACATGGTCACCGACCAGTCGGAGCGCTTCATTGTGGCGGAAAAAATTCGGGAGAAGTGCCTGAAGTACCTGGAGGAGGAAGTGCCCCACGGGGTGGCCGTGGCCATTGAGGAGATGAAGATGCGCCCCGACGGCTCCCTCATGGACATTGGCGCCATCATCTATGTGGAGCGGGACTCCCACAAGGGCATCATCATTGGCAAAAATGGCAGCATGCTCAAGCGCATTGGCACCTCCGCAAGGAGGAGCATCTCCGCCATTTTAGGGGAGCGGGTGAATCTCCAGCTCTGGGTGAAGGTGTCCAAAAACTGGAGGGAGAAGGCAGAGCAGGTGGCCCGCTTCGGCTACAGGGATGAGGAATAGTCCCCCGAGGGAGGCCATGGTCCTGGCGGAGCGGCCCATGGGGGAGAGCAGTGTGGTTCTCACCGCCTATGTCCGGGAACTGGGGCTTGCCTCCATTCTCGCCAAGGGGGCCAAAAAGCCAGGCTCCCCCCTCATCGCCCTGACCCAGCCCCTCTCCTTGGTGGAGCTGATCCTCACAGAGGGGCGGAGCTTTCGCTATCTGAGCCGGGGAAAACTCCTCCGGGCCCACCACGGCATCCGCCGGGACTATCCCAGGCTCATCGCCGCCTCCCTCCTCCAGGAGGTCCTCCTCAAGACCCTCCAGGAGGGCTGGTACCACCCCCGAATCTATGAGCTCATAAAAAAGACCCTGGTCTTTCTGGAAAAAGAGGAGGATCCCAAGGTCTTTCTTGCCGCGTTTTTGATAAAATATATATCGTTTATGGGATATCGTCCCAAATTTGCTGAGGGGGCTGATGGGGGCTTCCTCTTTCCCCTTCAGGGGAGGGGCCCCGGGGAGAACTGTTTTCTCACCCAGGTAGAGTATGATACACTTATAACCTTACTGAAGGGGCCCTATGAGGAACTGGAAAGGCTCCAAGCCCCCCCGGCCCTCATAGAGAGGTTCATCGCCCTCTTGACCGCCTATATACAGTTCCACATGGACTGTTCACCCATTCAATCCCTTCAATTATTTTAGCAGTAGGAGGAAACATGCATTACCAAGCCATGGTGCAAAAACTACAGAATTATTGGAACGAGCAGGGCTGTATCATTCTCGAGCCCTACGACATTGAAAAAGGGGCGGGAACCATGAATCCCAACACCTTTTTCCGGGCTCTGGGACCGGAACCCTGGCGGACGGTCTATGTGGAACCTTCCCGTCGCCCCGCCGACGGCCGCTACGGGGAAAATCCCAATCGTCTCTATCGTCACCATCAGCTCCAGGTGATCCTGAAACCCTCCCCTGAAGACGTTCAGGAGCTCTATCTCAAGAGCCTGGAGGTACTGGGCATCGATCCATTGAAGCACGACATTCGCTTTGTGGAGGACAACTGGGAGAGCCCCAGTATTGGCGCCTGGGGCCTGGGCTGGGAAGTCTGGCTGGACGGCATGGAGATCACCCAATTTACTTATTTCCAACAGGTGGGCTCCATCAACTGCGACTTGGAATCGGCGGAGCTGACCTATGGCTTGGAGCGGATTGCCATGTACCTCCAGGACGTGGACAATGTCTACGACATCGCCTACAATGACGACTTTAAATACGGCGACATCTATCACAAGGACGAATTTGAGCACTCCAAATACTCCTTTGAAGTGGCGGATGTGGAGCTGTTGATTCACCTCTTCGATGTCTACGAGCAGGAGGCCATTCGCGCCCTCCAAGAGGAGCTGGTGGTGCCTGCCTACGACTATATCTTGAAGTGCTCCCACACGTTTAATGTGCTGGATGCCCGGGGTGCGGTGAGTGTCTCCCAGCGGGCAAGCTATATTGGCAGAGTGCGCAATCTCGCTCATCAAGCGGCTCAAGGCTTTGTGGATCAGAGAGAGGCCCTGGGCTATCCCCTGTTGAAGAAGGAGGCGGACCATGAATAAATATCTCATTGAATTGGGCGTGGAGGAACTGCCCTCCTCCTATGTTTCCGGTGCCCTGAAGGCATTTGAAGACTATGTGGCGGCAAAACTCACGGAGGAGCGGCTGAGCTTCAGCTCCATCACCCCCTATGCCACCCCCAGAAGGCTGGCCCTCATTGTGGAGGGACTCCCCGACAAGCAGGAGGACCGGGAGGAGCTGGTAAAGGGCCCGGCCCAAAAAATCGCCTACCGGGAGGACGGCTCGGTGAACAAGCCCCTGGAGGGCTTTATGCGGAGCACTGGGGTTTCGGAAGAGGAGCTGATCATTCAAGAGCTCAAGGGAGTCCCCTATGTCTATGCCAATGTCATCCACAGGGGCAAGAGGAGCCAGGAGGTCCTTCAGGAGATCATTCCCTCCGCCATTCGCTCCATTCCCTTTGAAAAGACCATGCGCTGGGGAGGGAAGAATCTCCGCTTTGCCCGCCCCATTCGCTGGCTGCTGAGCCTGTTTAACGATGAGGTGGTCCTTTTGGACTTTGAGGGCATTGGCTGCGGCAGAATCACCCGGGGCCACCGCTTCCTGGGGAGCCAGTCCATTGAGATTGACCATGTGGATGAGTACGTGGAAAAACTCCTGGAAAACTACGTCATCGCCGATCCCCAAAAGCGGAAGGACGAGGTGCAAGTTCAAATCCGCCACCTGGCCAAGTCCATGGGCGGGGAGATCCGCTCCGACGACGACCTCTTGGAGGAAGTGACCTATATCGTGGAGTATCCCACGGCCATTTTGGGGCGCATCAAGGACGAGTACCTCTATCTGCCCCCGGTGGTCCTCACCACCCCCATGCGGGATCACCTCCGCTACTATCCCGTCTATGACCCCGATGGCGGCCTGATGCCCTATTTCATCACCGTGCGCAATGGGAATGGCGAGTACAAGGACATCGTCAGCGCCGGCAACGAAAAGGTGCTGGATGCTCGCCTGGACGATGCCCGCTTCTTCTTTGAAAACGACCGGAAGCGGAGCTTGGAGGACTTCTCCCAGGGGCTGGACAGCGTCCTCTTCCAGCAAAAGCTGGGCTCCATGAAGGACAAGACCCAGCGCATGGGGGCCCTGGCCAAGCGCATTGGAGAGGAGCTCAAGGTTTCCCAGCGGACCCTGGAGTCCTCCCAGCGGGCCATTGCCCTGTCCAAGGGGGATCTGGTGACGGAGATGGTCCAGGAATTTACGGAGCTGGAGGGGACCATGGGCGAGATCTACGCCCTGGCCGACGGGGAAGAGGCCATTGTGGCCCAGGCCATCCGGGAGCAGTACATGCCCCGCTCCTCCGGCGCGGAGATTCCCCAGTCCACCACCGGTAGCATTGTCTCCCTCTCGGACAAGCTGGACACCATTGCCGGTCTCTTTGCCATTGGGAAAATTCCCACGGGCTCCCAGGACCCCTTTGGTCTAAGGAGAAAGGCCATTGGCATTTTGAGAATCCTCAAGGAGAAGAAGTGGACCATTGGCCTGGAGGAACTCATCAACAGTGCCCTGGCCATCTATGTGGACAATCAGGGCCTCATCTTCGACGACGAGAAGGTGCGCCGTCAAATTGTGGACTTCTTCCTCCAGCGCCTGGAGGGCATGTTGGCTGAGGAGAAAATCCCCTACGATGTCATCAATGCCGTCTTGGCAGTTCCCGAGGGGACAGTTCTCTCCATCTTCCAAAAGGCCCACGCCCTTCAGGACTTTTTGGCCGCGGAGGACCGGGACGCCTATCTGGATGCCGCAGGCAGAATTCACAATATCGCCCAGAAAAATCCCGAGCCCCAAGGGGCCTTCAATGAAGAGCTCATGGAGGCCGGGGAGATGGCCCTGTGGGAGGCCAGTCAAAAACTCATGGAACCCTTGGAGGCGGCCATTGCCCTGGGGGATTTCAAGAGGGCCCTGGAGCTCACGGAAGTTCTCACGCCGGTGATTCACCAGTACTTCGACGATGTGATGATTATGGCCGAGGACGAGGGCAAGCGGAACAATCGCCTCCATCAAATCCACGCCCTGGACGGGGCCTTCACGAGGCTCTTTTCCGTCCGGGAAATCGTCCACTGAGTTGGACCCTGGAAGTTTCCTGCCATGGATTTAAATGATCGACAGAGGGAATTACTGAAACTGGTGGAGGAGCGGGGCCCCATTACCGGGGAGGAGCTGGCAAAGCTCATGAATCTCTCCCGAAACACCCTGCGGCCCGACCTCACCGTACTGACCATGCTGGGCTTTTTGGGGGCCCGGCCCAAGGTGGGCTATTTCTACCGGGGCAGGCCCCCCAGGGAGGATGTGGAGAGCTTCATGCGCTCCATTCCCGTGTCCTCCAGAATGAGCCTACCCGTGGTCATCGACGAAAATAGCTCCGTCTACGATGCCATTGTGGAGATCTTCACCGAAAATGTGGGGACCATCTTCATCACCCAGGACGGCTTTCTCTCCGGCTGCGTCTCCCGAAAGGACCTTCTGAGGACCGCCATTGGCAAGCTGGACCTCACCCAGACGCCGGTGTCCATGGTGATGACTCGGATGCCCAATATTGTGGGGATCCACCCCGGACAGAGTATGCTGGAAGCAGCAAAATTAATTGATGGACACCGTATCGATGCCCTCCCCGTGTGGGAGGGACAGGAGGGGAAGTATCGAGTGGTGGGGCGAATTACCAAGACCAATATCACTCGATTCGTACTGGAATTAGGAGGAAATGATGAGTCCTACTTCGAATAGTGACAGCACCCTGTACATCTATGTCATCAGCGACAGTATAGGGGAGACGGGGGAGCTCATAGCCAAGGCTTCAATTAAGCAGTTTGAAATGGTCAACTATCAGATCATGCGCTTTCCCTATCACAATTCCGTAGAGCAGATTGAGCCGGTCCTCAAGGAAGCCGCCGCTCGGGAGAAGTCCCTCATCGTCTACACCAATGTGGACATTGAAACCCGGGCCTTCATTCAAAGGGCCACTGATGAGTTCAATCTCCACACTGTGGACGTCATGGGCGGGCCCATGAATCAGCTGGAGTCCATTTTGGGCTACGCCCCCAAGCGGGAGCCGGGACTCATTCGCCGCTTGGACGAGAACTATTTCAAAAAGGTGGAGGCCATAGAGTTTGCCGTCAAATACGACGACGGCAAGGACCCCCGGGGAATTCGCAGGGCGGACATCTGCCTGGTGGGGGTGAGCCGCACCTCCAAGACCCCCCTGTCCATGTATCTGGCCAACAAGCACTACAAAGTGGCCAATGTGCCCCTGGTCCCCGAGGTCCCCGTGCCCAAGGAGCTCTACGAGAAGGACAAGGGGAGAATCATCGGCCTGGTGGCGGGGACGGAAAAGCTCTACACCATTCGGGAGGAGCGCCTCCTCCGCCTGGGCCTCACTTCCAGTGCCAAATACGCCAATAAGGACCGCATCGAGGAGGAAGTGGACTACTCCCTCAAGGTCATGAAGGACTTGGACTGCATCATCATCGATGTGTCCAATAAGGCCATTGAGGAGACGGCGGAAATCATCATCGACTACATGAAAAAACAAAATCTCTAGGAGGTCCCCATGAATCTGAGAACTCGCTGGGAAGGGATTGAGGAGTCCATCCTCTCCCCCCATGCCGTCAAGGCCAGGGACAGTAGGGGCCGGAGGGAGTGGGAAAAAGAGGATCCCCTCAGGACCTGTTTTCAGCGGGATCGGGACCGGATCATCCACTCCAAGGCCTTTCGGAGGCTGAAGCACAAGACTCAGGTCTTCCTCTCCCCAGAGGAGGACCACTACCGCACCCGCCTCACCCACACCCTGGAGGTGGCTCAGATTGCAAGGACCATCGCCCGGGGCCTGGCCCTCAATGAGGACCTCACCGAGGCCATTGCCATGGGTCACGACCTGGGCCACACCCCCTATGGCCACACCGGGGAGAAGGTCCTCAATTCCCTGAACCCCAAAGGCTTCAAGCACAATGAGCACTCCCTGAGGGTGGTGGATCTACTGGAGCCCAGGAGCAAGGGGCCGGGGCTCAATCTCACCTGGGAGGTCCGGGACGGCATCCTCTGCCACACCGGGGGCCTCCAGGCCCAGACTTTGGAGGGGCGGGTCATTAAATTTGCAGACCGCATCGCCTATATCAATCACGATATCGACGATGCCATTCGGGCGGGGGTCCTCTCCCTGGAGGACATCCCTCTGGAGATCTCCAAGGTCCTGGGGAGCAGCCACAGCGAGAGGATCACCCGGATGGTGATGAGTGTCATTGAGTCTTCCGCAGGCACCGACGACATCACCATGGACGGGGAGATTGGCGGTGCCATGAGGGAGCTTCGGGCCTTTATGTTCCGGAGGGTCTATTTCAACCCCGAGGTGAAGGGGGAGGATGAGAAGGTTCAGCGGATGATGGCGGAGCTCTACCATATTTTTTCCGAGGATGTGGAAAGACTCCCCGAGCACGTCCTTCGGGAGGCCGAGTTGCGGGGGGACGATGTGGACACCATGATCACCGACTATATCGCCGGAATGACCGACAATTATGCCGTGAGCCTGTGGAAGGAACTCTTTGTCCCCGGATTTTGGACGGGGGGACAGTGACTCTGGGAGGTGTAGGATTTGGCCTTTATCATCAACGATCGGGTCATTGAGGAAGTCAAGGAGCGGGCGGACATTGTTGAACTCATCTCTCGAGATACTCCCCTGAAGCGGGCGGGGAGCAGCTACAAGGGCCTCTGCCCCTTCCACAATGAGAAGACCCCCTCCTTCTCCGTCCAGCAGGACCGGGGCTACTATCACTGCTTCGGCTGCGGGGAGAGTGGGGATGTGATCACCTATGTCCAGAAGCGGGAGAATCTGGGCTTTTTGGAGGCAGTGGAGAAGCTGGCCCGGGACTACGGGGTGGCCCTGGAGGAGAAGACCGTAGGTCCCAGACGGGACTTCTCCCGCCTCTATGAGGCCCACCGGGAGGCGGGGATCTACTACATGCGCCTCCTGAGCCGCTACCGAGAGGGGCTCCAGTACCTCTACGGCCGGGGCATTGGGGAGGAGACCATCAAGGCCTTTGGCCTGGGCTTTGCCCCGGCGGGGGGAGATCAGCTGACCAATTATCTCCTGAAAAAGGGCTTCCAGGAGGAGGAACTTGCCACCGCAGGCCTCATTAGTAAGTCCAGCTATGGCCAGGGCTATTTTGACCGCTTCCGCAATCGCATCGTCTTTCCCATCATTGACATTCGCGGCCGGGTCATTGGCTTTGGCGGCCGGGCCCTCTCCAAGACCGACCGGGCCAAGTATCTCAACACCGCCGAGACCCCCATCTTCCACAAGGGGCGGGAGCTCTTTGGCCTCAATCTCATCCACCGGCAGAAAAATCGGGACCGAATCCTCCTGGTGGAGGGCTATATGGATGTTATCAGCCTCTATAAAAGTGGTATCAATTATGCAACAGCAAGTTTGGGCACGGCCCTCACCCCCGAGCAGGCCAGGCTCCTCAAGCGCTACGGGGAGCGGGTCTACATCGCCTATGATGGCGACGAGGCGGGGACTCGTGCCACCTCTCGTGCCATCGACGTCCTACTGGCCCAGGGAGTTCGCCCCCAGATCATTGAACTGCCCGCCGGCATGGACCCCGATGAGTACATTGCCGCCCACGGGGCCGCCTCCTTTGAGAGCCTCCAGGTGAATGCCCTGGGGGGCGTGGCTTTTCAGCTGAAAATGCTTCAGAAAAAATTCAACTTGGACGATCCCGTGGCCCGAACCAAATTTCTACAGGCAGCGGCCAAGTTCATCGCCAGCTTCCAGAGCCCCGTGGAGCGGGAGGTGTATGTGGACATGGTCCACCAGGACTACGGAATCTCCCACCGGGCCCTGGAGGAGGAGGTGGGGAAGTTTCTCAGCCCCAGAGGGGAGGTTCACCGCTTGCCCAAGAGGGCGCGGGAGGAGCAGCGGGACCGCTCCGGGGACAAAATATGGGGGGCCATCCTCCGCTACAGCTTGGAGAGCGAGGAGTTCCTGTTGGCCGTGGTGGAAAATGGCGACTACGACGGCAGCTATAGGGGGGAGTTTTCCGCCATGGCCTCCCTCTATGAGGAGGGCCTGAAGACCCCCCAGAGGTTGGAAAGATTCATCGGCCAGTACCACTCCTGGGAGGGCCCCCTGAAGGGAGCCGAGGCAACTTTGGAGGCCGCCAGGGGGGAGCAGATCATTGGGGAACTCCTGCGCCAGCACCTGGATCAAAAGATGGAGGAGCGGAAGTCCGCCCTACTGAAAAATTTAAAAGCTTTGGAGGAAAAAGGGGAACTCAGCGGGGAGGAGGAAGTCCTCCTGGGTCAATATATAGCGGAATTAACGGAAATATCGAAGCGGCAGCACAGCCTATTGGAGGAAGATCAGAAATATGACGGTTGATAAAAAGGACAATATACTCAATAGAGATCCCGCGATACAAAAGCTGTTTCAAGAAGGGGTCAAAAAGGGCTCGCTGTCCTGGAGCGAAATTCTTCAATCTTTGGAGGAAGTGGACCTGACCAGCCAAGAGATCGACCTGCTCTATGCTGAGTTCGAGGAGCAGGACATCGAAATCGAGCGGGAGGGCGACGAACACGAGGGGGACAAAAAGTCCTCCAAGGCCCACGAAAAGGATCACGAGGACAAGGAAGACGAGCTGAAGCCCCCCAAGGGGGTCAGTGTGGACGACCCCGTGCGCATGTACTTGAAGGAAATCGGGAAAATCCCCCTCCTCACCGCCGATGAGGAAGTGGAAATTGCCAAGCGCATGGAGGCCGGGGACCCCACGGCCAAGCGGGAATTGGCGGAGGCCAATCTCCGCTTGGTGGTGAGCATTGCCAAGCGCTATGTGGGCCGGAATATGAGCTTCTTGGACCTCATTCAGGAGGGGAACTTGGGCCTCATGAAGGCCGTGGACAAATTCGACTACACCAAGGGCTTTAAATTCTCCACCTATGCCACCTGGTGGATTCGCCAGGCCATCACCCGGGCCATTGCCGACCAGGCCCGGACCATTCGCATACCCGTCCACATGGTGGAGACCATCAACAAACTCACCCGGGTGCAGCGTCAGCTGGTTCAGGAATTGGGCCGGGATCCCCAGCCCGAGGAAGTGGCCCGGGAGATGAATATCACCGTGGAGAAGGTCCGGGAGATTCAAAAAATCGCCCAGGACCCCGTGAGCTTGGAGACCCCCATTGGGGAGGAGGAGGACAGCCACTTGGGCGACTTCATCCCCGACGATGAAATTCAGTCCCCCCAAGAGGCGGCCACCTTCACCCTCCTCAAGGAGCAGCTGGAGACCGTCCTCACCACCCTCACCGAGCGGGAAAAGCAGGTCCTCATTCTGAGATTTGGCCTGGAGGACGGCAGGGCCCGCACCTTGGAGGAAGTGGGCCGGGAGTTTGAAGTGACCCGGGAGCGGATTCGCCAAATCGAGGCCAAGGCCCTGAGAAAGCTCCGCCACCCCAGTCGCTCCAAAAAGCTCAAGGACTTTTTGGAATGAGTCTCTCCAGGAGGCTTCGGGCCATTGGCCACCTGGTGCCCCCGGTGGACACCGTGGCCGATGTGGGCACCGACCACGGCCTTTTGGCGGAGGAGCTCCTCCTCACAAACAAGGCCCGGAAGGTCATTGCCACGGATATCTCCCTCCCCAGTTTGAAAAAGGCGGAGGGCCGCCTCCACGGCCTGGGGGAGGACTTCCGCGGCCGCTGGGAGATTCGCCTGGGCGACGGCCTCTCGGTCCTGGATGAGGGGGAGAGCCAGGGGATCATCCTGGCGGGGATGGGGGGCCTCCTCCTTAAGTCCCTCTTGGAAGATGCCATGGAGTTGGTGAAAAGTCAGACCTACATCCTCCTCCAGCCCATGCAGGGCTACGAGGCACTATTGAACTACATTTCCAGCCAAGCCTACGAAATTTTGGGGCTGGATTTTGTGGAGGACGGGGGAAAATACTACCCCCTCATCCTCCTGACTCATGGGGGGCAGAACACCCTGAGCTGGGAGGATTTTTTCATGTTCCCCGACTTTCGGGGCTACTGCCAGTTGGAGCGGAACCGCTACCGGCAGATTTTAGAGGAGCATCCCGCCGCCGAGGGGGATGCCATGGCGCGGGTCAGGGAAAATCTGAAAAAATGGGAGATGCTTTATGATGAGAGTGGAAGACATTGTTGAGAAGATGAGGGTCTGGGCCCCGGAAGATCGCCAGGAGGATTGGGACAATTCGGGGCTGCAGCTCTACTTTCCCGATGGGCCCGTGGAGACGGTGGTGGTGGCCATGGATGTCACCCCCAAGGTGGTCTATGAGGCCGCCCAGGCCCGACACGCCATGATTGTGACCCATCACCCCTTGTTTTTTGGTTCCCTGAAGTCCCTGGACATGTCCACCATAAAGGGATCCATGATTGGGGACTTGATCCGCCGGGAGGTGAGTGTCTACTCCGCCCACACCTCCCTGGACAAGGCCAAGGGGGGCGTAAATGATCAGTGGATTCACCCCCTGGGGCTGAAGAAAGTCCGTCCCCTCAGTGCAGAGGAGGAAATGGGCATCGTGGGGGAGACCAGCCTCAGCCGGGAGGAGCTCAAGGCGGCGGTGGCCTCCATGGGCGTAAAGGACTGGCGGGCCTATGGCAGCCGGGCCCAGGAGGTGAAGACCGTCGCCTTTATGGGGGGCTCCGGGGCCGACTACATTTCCCTGGCAGCGGCCCAGGGGGCGGATCTCTACATCACCGGGGATGTGAAGCACCACGACGCCCAGGGGGCCCTGGAGGCGGACATTGAGCTCTGGGACATTGGCCACTACGGCTCCGAGGCCCCGGTCCTGGATGCCATTGCCAGAGAGCTCAGGCCCCTGGACCCCTGTATGGAAGTGAGGGTGGTGGGGGAGAATGAATTCTCCCTTGAAGTCTAGGGCCAAGACTTGCTATAATATTGAAACGACTACATCGGTTAACTGCGCGTATGCGAGGAAAGTCCGTGCTCCACAGAGCAGGATGCCGGATAACGTCCGGTGGGGGCGACCCTAAGGCTAGTGCAACAGAAATATACCGCCGGCAACGGTAAGGATGGAAAGGCGAGGTAAGAGCTCACCAGCACATGGGAGACCATGTGGCTATGTAAACCCCATCTGGAGCAAGACCGCAATGGAACAAAGAGTGGCTGCTCGTCACTCCCTAGAGGTAGGTCGCTAGAGGCCCCTGGCAACAGTGGTCCCAGATAGATAGTTAACGAATACAGAACACGGCTTATAGATGTAGTCGTAATCTTTGTGAAGCCCCTGTAAGCAATGTAAGGCTCGTGAAAAAGTCCCTTGCAAAGGGGGCCAGGGCGTGATACAATTTACATGTTATAAGCCCTTAGGAGTATAGTTCAGTGGTAGAACGTTGGTCTCCAAAACCAAATGCCGTGGGTTCAAATCCTACTACTCCTGCCAACGAAAAAACGGCTAAGTCCAACAAATGTTGGAATTTAGCCGTTTTTTGGTGCCCGCCTTTTGTCGGTGGGGCCAGATTTTGCCGGTTTTTGACCCAATTTGGACACAAAACCCGCAAAAATCCCGCGCGAATCCCGCATGAAAACATCGGGAAAATTTTGAAAGCCGGGAAAACGCCTCTTGAGAAGAAAATTTTTCCCCCAGTGGCATCCATGGAAGAGTGCCCCCGTGGGTGACCATGGGATGGGCTGAGAAAGGGCCCGGGGAAGTCCCCCAGTGGCATCCATGGAAGAGTTCCCCCCTGGGTGGCCCTGGGATGGACCGAGAAAAGGGCCCAGGAAGTCCCTCCCAGTGGCATCCATGGGAGAGTGCCCCCGTGGGTGGCCCTGGGATGGACCGAGAAAAGCCCGGGGAAGTCTCTCCCGGGCCGCGTTTCTGGGTGGTTTGTTTTGGATCTTCATTTTAGAAGATGGCTTTTATCCCACATGGGCCACCATGGATCGGGGAAGTCCCTCCCGGGGCCGGGTTTCTGGGTGGTTTGTTTTGGATCTTCATTTTAGAAGATGGCTTTTATCCCAAGTGGGCCACCAGGGCCCTCAGGATCCTCCCAATGAGTTCCCAGCGGAGCTTTCCCTCCTCCTCCAAGAGGAGGAAGGACTCCGGCATGGCCATGGGGGGCCGGTCCTCCACTGCCAGGCTGTTTTCCACCACGAAGATGGGTTCCCCCGGACGGTAGGGGAGTTCCTCCCCCCGGAGGCTCAGCTGAAAATTCCCCTCCCGGGCCTCCAGCTGAAAGCTGCCGTCGTCGTAAAAATAGGGGAGATTCATAGTATAATGACCGGAGAGTGTGAGGAGCTGGCCCCTTCTCGCGGTTTCCGAAACTTCGAAGCCGGGGGCACTCATGGCCTCCCGGTACTGGAGGAGGGCCCTGTGGGCATCCCCGTGGGCCCTGAGATTTTTTTCAATGGCGGGGCCCAACTCCTCCGGGGCCTCCCGCCAAATTTTATAGAGCTCCCGGTGGCTTGTGGGCTCCTCTCGGGTGAAGGCCCGGAGGGCATAGCTGGGGAGGGGATCGGCTCCGGTGATTTTTTTCAGGGCCCGGTAGATGTCCCGGGTCTGCACGTCACCCAGGAGGGGCCTGGCCTTTTTCAGGGCAAAGGCGTCATTGTAGCCCCATATGGGGCCCTCCAATTTCTCCAGGGCCTCCTCCAGGGGGCGGAGATAGTCCTCCAGTGGGTCCTGGGGATCCTCCCAGCCCGTGAGGATGCCCCCGGGACGAGCCAGGCCAAAGGCGAAGACTCGGGCCTTGGGCCCAAAGCCATTGGTATAGAGTTGGAGTAGATTTTCAGTCACGGGCACCTCCCTAGAGTTTATGAATAATTTGAGTATAGCAGAAAAGGAGTTTCCTTTGATTTATTTGGACAATTGCGCCACCACCAGGCCCAGGCCGGAAGTTTTGGAGGCCATGACCCTGGCCCTCACGGAAAATTTTGCCAATCCCTCCAGTCTCCACCAATTGGGGGTGGAGACCGAGAAGAAAAAAGAGCAGATTCGAAAGTCCATCCTGGACTTTGCCGGGGGAAAGGGCTACGATCTGATCTTCACCTCCGGGGGCACGGAATCCAACAACACCGCCCTCCTGCGACTGGTGGAGAAGAACCGCCATGTGGGCAGCCACGTCATCACCACGGCCCTGGAGCACTCCTCCATACTGGAGGTTTTGAAGCACATGGAGGTGGAGCTCACGGTTCTTTCCCCCGATGCCTCGGGCCACATCTCCAAGGAGGAGCTTTTAGGGGCCATTCGAGAGGACACCGCCCTCATCAGCCTCTTTCACGTGCAAAATGAGCTGGGAACCACCCACCCCCTGGAGGAGTGGATCCCCGAGATCCGGAAAAAACACCCCAAGGTGCGAATCCACGTGGATGGGGTCCAGGCCTTTGGGAAGCTCCCGGTGAATTTAAGGGCCCTGGACGTGGACAGCTATTCCTTCAGCGGCCACAAATTCCACGGGCCCAAGGGCGTGGGGGGCCTCTTTCTCAAAAAGGGCCTCCTCCTGGAGCCTCTGGTCTACGGCGGGGGCCAGGAGGGGGGCGTCCGCAGCGGCACGGAGAACATCCCTGGAATCTACGGCCTGGGGGCCGTGGTGGACCTCATGAAGAAAGAGGGCCTTCAGCTGGAGGAGGCCCGGGAAAAGAAGGCAAGGCTTTTGAATCTCATCTCGGACATTGAGGATGTGAGGATCAACTCCCAGGAGCCCGCCAGTCCCTATATTTTAAATATCTCCCTGGCCGACACCCGGGGGGAGGTCCTCCTCCACATTTTGGAGGAGGAGGGGATCTACATTTCCACCTCCAGTGCCTGTTCCAGCCACCGCAGGGGGAAAAACCCCGTTCTGGAGGCCCTTGGCCTCAGTGAAAATGAGGCCCAGGGGACCATTCGCATTTGCATGAGCCGGGAGACCACAGGGGAAGAATTGGACAGATTTTCGGAGGCCCTCCACCGGGGAGTGGAGAGCCTTCGTGGAATCCTACGGAGAAGATAAGGAGTGAATTCAAGTGGCAGAAAGGGAAGCCAAGAGAGTATTGAGCCTGAGTTTGGGGGAAGTGGTATTAAAGGGGAAAAACCGCCGCTACTTCATCCAGCGAATTTTAAATCACATCAAGGCCCTCACTGAGGATTTGCCCGTGGGGGAGATCCACCGCAATGCGGGGAAAATTGACATTGAGGTGCGGCCAGAGGACGAGGAGGAGCTCTATCAGCGCCTGAGCCATGTCTTTGGCATCGTCTACATCACTCCCACCGATGTGGTGGCCCTGGACCCTGACACCATAGACGATGAGGTGAGGGCCTATGTGGGGAAAGTCCTAGAGGCCCATCCCGAGTACCGGACCTTCAAGGTGGTCACCAAGCGGAACAACAAGGCCTATCCCATGGACTCCCAGGCCCTCAATGCCCATCTGGGCGGGGTGATTTTGGCCGCATACCCCCAGCTTCAGGTGGATGTCCACCAGCCCCAGCTCTTCCTCCACGTGGATGTCAAGGAGGAGCTCCACCTCTACTACGACAAGCGCCCCACCTTTGGGGGCCTCCCCCTGGGGACCAATGGCAAGGGGCTCCTCATGCTCTCGGGGGGCATCGACTCCCCGGTGGCGGGCTTTCTCATGGCCAAGCGGGGGGTTCAGGTGGACTTCCTCCACTTCCACTCCTATCCCTTCACCAGTCAGCGGGCGGAGGAGAAAGTCCTGGCCCTGGCCAGAATTCTCTCCCGCTATCTCATCAAGGCCAAGGTCTACTCGGTGAACATCCTCCCCATTCAAAAGGAGCTCAATCGCAGCTGCCCCCCGGAGGAGATGACCGTCCTCTCCCGCCGCTTTATGATGCGCATTGCCAATCGTCTGGCCAAGGAGCACGGCTACAAGTCCGTCATTACGGGGGAAAACTTGGGCCAGGTGGCCTCCCAGACCATCGACGGCATCACCGTGATGAACAATGTGGCGGAACAGGTTGTGTTTCGTCCATTAGTGGGTATGGATAAGATAGATATTATACAATGGGCCCATCGCATTGGAACTTACGAGACCTCCATCCTCCCCTATGAGGATTGCTGTACGGTATTTTTGCCCGACCACCCCAGCCTCCGGCCCACGGAGGAGGACATGAGAAGGAGCGAGGAGGCCCTGGACATTGACGGGCTGGTGGAAGCTGCTTTGGAGACGGTAAAGGTCCACAAAGTCACTTTTAAGGAGGAACTATGAAAAAATTTTTACCGGTAATCATTGTACTCGTGATTATTGGGGCCATTTTCGGCTCCACCTACAATCGTTTGAACACCCTGGACCGTCAGACCGATGGAGCCTGGGCCCAAGTGGAAAATGCCATGCAGCGCCGGGCCGACCTCATCCCCAATTTGGTGGAAACCGTCAAGGGCTATGCCCAGCACGAGGAGGAGGTCTTTACCAAGATCACCGAAGCGAGATCCGGCATTCAGCAGGCCCAGACTCCGGAGGAAATGTCTGAGGCCAATGCCCAGATGAACGAGGCCCTCAGAGGCATCAATGTGGTGGTGGAGGCCTATCCCGACCTCAAGGCCAACGAGAACTTCCAAAATCTCCAGGCGGAACTGGCCGGCACGGAGAATCGCCTGGCGGTGGAGCGCCAGCGCTACAATGAGGCCGTGACCAATTTCAATCTGGCAGTGAGCCGCTTCCCCACCAATTTGGCTGCGGGCATCCTGGGTTTCCACGAGCGCTCCTACTTTGAAGCCGATCCCGGAGTGGAGGAAGTCCCCAAAGTACAGTTCTAGTGGATTCATGAAGGGAAAAAGGTGATCCCATGAAGGGAAAGAGAATCCTACTCCTCCTCAGCCTCCTGCTGTTGATCCCAGCAGGGGTCTGGGCGGCGGGGGACCTGGTGGCCCCCACCAGGGAATTTTACGTCAACGATCAGGCAAATTTGTTGAGTCCCGAGACCGAAGAGATCATCGTCAGCACGGGGGAGGAACTCTCCCGACAGGTGGGGGCCCAGGTGGTGGTCCTCACCCTCCCTCGCCTCCCGGAAAATATGACCACTGCAGAAGCTGCCGTGCGCATCTTCCAGGACTGGGGCATCGGCGACAGGGACAAGGACAATGGCATCCTCCTCTTGGTGACCATGGAGGAGCGAGAGTACCGCATGGAAGTGGGCTATGGCCTGGAGGGTCCCATTCCCGATATGGTGGCCAATAAAATCCTCAATGGCATGAAGGAGTACTTCAAAGAGGGAGACATGGAGGGGGGCATCCTCTACGCCTTCCAGCGCACCATAGATCTAATCGAAGAGGAGTACGACATCTCCGTGGACAGTGCCGATCGCCAGGAAGAGGCGGTCATGCTGGAAGGGGACGGGGAAGAGGAGGGAGACAGCATCATCTTCGGTATCGTCGTCCTCGGCGCCTTCTTCATCCTACTGACACTTAAGGAAAAGGGCCTGGTTCCCTGGTCCACCCTCTCCACCTTCACCTTCAGTGATGATGACGACGACGACGATTACTGGAGCGGCGGCTTCGGCGGCGGCGGAGGCGGCGGAAACTTCGGCGGCGGCGGCTCCAGCGGCGGCGGCGGCGCAGGAGGCGGCTGGTAAGAGATAAAGCCCAGATGAAAGCACAGGCAAGGACCCCCAAAAGTTGGACCGTGAGATCCAGCTTTTGGGGGCCTTTTTTGTTTGTGAAAATGCCGCGGTGTGCCAGTTTCCACGGGGCTTCTTCTGGGAGAAGTGGAGGGTTCTTGATTTTTTCCCATGGGTTTGGAAGCTAAAAATTTTCGCTGCTTTCAGTGGGACGGGTGATTTTGGGGAGGGGCTCGGCCCCTCTTTTTTTATGGCGAGAAAACTCCCCGGGAATGAGAGCACAGCCCTGGGCAGGTTTTTGACCCTGAAGTTTGTTTTCGAGAGGGATTTTCCAGGGCGGTTTCTTGGCCCTGAAGTTTGTTTTTGGGAGGGATTTTCCAGGGCAGTTTTTTGACTCTGAAGTTTGTTTTTGGAAGGGATTTTCCTAGACTGGGTTTTGGCCCTGAAGTTTTCGTTTGGGAATGAGCGTACACTTTCAGCCATTGGTTTTTCGTCCTGTGTTTTTTGTTTGGGGATTGGATTGGGTTTTCGGCTGTTTTGGTATTGGCTTTTGGGGGTCGACCCCTCTTTTTTTGTGGGTTTTTTTGCCTGCTGTGAATTGCCCCTTGACGGAAGGGGCTTTTCTCCGTATAATAACTTAGGTTTTATAAAGGAAACGAAAAGTTTACTATACTGCTACTCAGTGAGAAGGGAGGGCGCCATGGAAATTGGAAAGAAGCTGAAGAATCTGCGGAAGAGGCAGAATTTGACCCTGCAGGAGCTGGCGGAGCGCTCGGAGCTCTCCAAGGGCTTTCTCTCTCAGTTGGAGCGGGATCTCACCACTCCCTCCCTCAATACTTTCCTGGATCTCTTGGAGGCCTTGGGCACCACTGCGGAGGATTTTTTCTCCCAGCGGGCCGAGGAGCAGCGGGTCTTCCATCCCCAGGACTTCTTTGAGTCGGAAAATGAGGAGCTGGGCTATCAGATCCAGTACATCGTCCCCAATGCCCAGAAGAATGTCATGGAGCCCACCCTCTGGAGTCTCTCTCCCGGGGGCTCCACTCGGGTGGTGCCCCCCTTTGAGGGGGAGAGCTTTGCCCTGGTCCTCAAGGGGAGGCCCACGGTGCGCTTGGGGGAGGAGGAGACCCATCTCAAAAAGGGGGACACTGTGGTCTCCTTTGGCGATGTGGAGCAGGTGTTTTTCAATCACACCAGTCAGAGAGCGGAGATACTGTGGGTTTTGAGCCCGCCAAATTTTTAGGAGGTGACTATGGCACAGATGATTGAGCTGAAAAATGTACGGAAGTCTTTTGGGGAAAATGAGGTGCTGAAGGGGATTGATCTCTCCATTCGGGACGGTGAATTTGTGACCCTTTTGGGGCCCAGTGGCTGTGGCAAGACCACCACTTTGAGAATTATTGCGGGCTTTGAGGAGCAGGACTCCGGGGAGGTCCTCTTTAAGGGCAAGAAGCTCAACGAGAAGAAGAGCTATGAGCGCAATATCAACACCGTCTTCCAAAACTACGCCCTCTTTCCCCACCTCAATGTGCGGGACAATATTGCCTTTGGCCTGAAGATCAAGAAGGTCCCCGAGAAGGAGCGCTACCGAAAGGTCTCTGAAATTTTGGAGCTGGTGAATCTCCCGGGCATTGAAAAGCGGAGCATTTCCTCCCTCTCCGGGGGCCAGCAGCAGCGGATTGCCATTGCCCGGGCCCTGGTCAATGAGCCGGAGGTCCTCCTTTTGGATGAGCCCCTGGGGGCCCTGGACCTGAAGCTCCGCCAGCAGATGCAGTTTGAGCTCAAGCGGATTCAGGAGGCCGTGGGGATCACCTTCATCTATGTCACCCACGACCAGGAGGAGGCCCTCACCATGAGCGACACCATTGTGGTGATGAATGCCGGGGAAATCCAGCAAATTGGCGGCCCCATCGACATCTACAATGAGCCCATCAATCCCTTTGTGGCCAAATTTATCGGTGAGAGCAATGTCCTGGATGGGGTGATGAAAGAGGACTTTTTGGTCCACTTTGCAGGCAGGGACTTCAACTGTGTGGACAAGGGCTTCCTTCCCAATGAGCCCGTTCACGTGGTCCTGCGCCCCGAGGACATTGTCCTGTCCAAGGAGCGGGAGGGGGCCCTCACTGGCGTGGTGGAGAGCCTGGTCTTTAAGGGGGTCCACTATGAGATGCTGGTGAAGGTGCAAGGGATCTCCTGGATCGTCCAGTCCACCATGGCCCAGGAAGTGGGGGAGACGGTCTCCATTGACATCCTCCCCGACAATATTCACGTCATGCACCGAAAGGAGGCTGAAGATTGAAAAAATACTCCATTCCCTTTGTCCTCTGGAGCGTGCTCTTTGTGGTGCTGCCCCTGATTTTGGTCCTCATTACGGCCTTCAATGGCAATGTGGCCATGGGGCTGGAGGGCTACTCCTTTTCCCCGGAGCACTTCATTCGCTTTTTTGAGCCCCTCTACCTGAGGATTCTCCTGAGGAGCATTCTCCTGGCTCTGGTGTCCACCGCCGTCTGTCTGCTGGTGGGCTATCCCGTGGCGTATTTTCTCTCTCAAATGGATTCCAAGAAGAGTGGCATTTGGATTCTCCTCTTTCTCATTCCCATGTGGATGAATTTTCTACTGAGGACCTATGCCTGGATCACCCTCTTGGGCCGCAATGGGGTCCTCAACCGCCTCTTTAGCTTCATTGGCCTGGGACCCTTTGACATGATGTACAATCAGGGGGCCATTCTCATGGGGATGATCTACAATTTCCTCCCCTTTATGGTGCTGCCCATTTTCACCGTCCTCAGCAAAATGGACAAGAGCTATTTGGAGGCGGCCAAGGACCTGGGGGCCACCCCCCGGCAGGTCTTCACCCGGGTGGTGCTGCCCCTGTCCCTCCCTGGAGTGAGCAGCGGGGTGCTCATGTGCTTCATTCCCGCCCTCTCCACCTTTGTCATCTCCAGTCTGCTGGGGGGCAACAAATACTATCTCATCGGCAATCTCATTGAGCAGCAGTTCCGCTTTACGGGGAACTGGCCCTTTGGCTCCGCCATTTCGGCCGTGCTCATGGTGATTATGTTCCTCTCCCTCTTTGCCATTCGCAAGGCGGGTTTGGAAGAAGTGCAAGGAGGGGAAAATGCTTAAATTGTCCCGGAGAATCTATCTCTACCTGATTCTCCTCTTCCTCTATCTCCCCATTTTTGTTCTCATTGTGTTTTCCTTCAATGACACGAAACTGCGGGGGGTCTGGGCGGGCTTCACCACCCACTGGTACACGGATCTCTTTGAGGACCCCATCATCCTCCAGGCCTTCTACCACACGGTGATTGTGGCCCTGGTGGCCACGGTGGTGGCCACCATTTTGGGGACCATCTCCGCCATTGGCATTCACCACCTGCGGCGGCGCTCCCAGAAGATCCTCTTGAATGTGAACTATCTGCCGGTTTTAAACCCCGACATTGTCACCGCCGTGGCCCTCATGAGCCTCTTTGGCTTTTTGAGGATACAGCAGGGGCTCTTTACCATGATTCTCGCCCACATTGCCTTCTGCATGCCCTATGTGATTCTCTCGGTGCTGCCCAAGCTCAATCAGATGAATCCCAATACGGTGGAGGCGGCCTACGACCTGGGGGCCACCCCCTTCCAGGCCCTCGTCCAGGTGGTGCTGCCCCAGCTGAGGGCCGGAATCTTCAGTGGGGCCCTCATCGCCTTCACCCTCTCCATTGACGACTTTGTCATCAGCTTTTTCACCACCGGCCAGGGGGTGAGCAATCTGTCCATTGCCCTCTACTCCATGGCCAAGACGGGGATCAATCCCTCCATGAATGCCCTGTCCACCATAATGTTCCTCTCCGTGTTGATTCTCCTTTTGCTCCTCAACCGGAAGGACATCGACCTAGTGGATATTGAGGTGTAGTATGAAAAGAATTTATGTATTCCTCCTCCTCGCCCTCTTGGTCCTCACCGGCTGCGGCCCTCAGGAGGAGGGAAGTGGCTCCAGGGTCCTCCACATTTACAACTGGGGGGACTATGTGGACTACGAAACCATTGAAAACTTCGAAGAGGAGACGGGGATCAAGGTCATCTACGACACCTTCGCCTCCAATGAGGACATGTATGTGAAAGTGAAAAGCGGCCAGGACCCCTACGATGTCCTGGTGCCCAGTGAGTATATGATTGAGCGAATGATTCGGGAGGAGATGCTCCAGCCTCTGAATTTCGACCTCATCCCCAATTTTTCCAAGATTTCTCCGGAGCTTCTGGACAAGGACTACGATCCTGGCAATGTGTACTCCGTGCCCTACTACTGGGGCACCCTGGGGATTGTGGTCAATGAAAAACTGGTGGATGAGCCCATCACCTCCTGGAAGAGCCTCTGGGACAGCAAGTACAAAAACGAAATCATCATGTACAATTCCCAGCGGGACTCCATAGCCGTGGCCCTGAGCATGCTGGGCTACTCCATGAACTCCCACAGTGAGGATGAGCTCATGGAGGCCAAGGAGGCCCTGGTGGCCCAAAAGCCTTTGGTCTACGCCTATTTGGCCGACGAGGGCCGGGATGTCATGAGCCAGGGGGACGCCGCCCTCTCGGTGATGTACTCCGGGGATGCGGCCATGATGATGGAAGAAAATGAAGATCTCAGCTATGTCATCCCCGAGGAAGGGACCAATCTGTGGTATGATAGTTTTGTAATACCCAAGAATGCCCAAAATCCCGAGGATGCCATGCGTTTTATCAACTACATGTCCAGGCCCGATGTGGCCGCCATCAATGCTGAGTATAATGTGGGCTATTCCTCCCCCATTCCCGAGGCGGTTGCCCTCCTGCCTGAGGAGCTTCGAGAGGATCCGGTGGCCTATCCGGATCTAAATACCCTCCCACCTCTGGAAGTGTATCGCGATTTGGGGCCCTACGTAGAAATATACGATCGAATTTGGACAGAGGTAACTGCCCGCTGAGACCAGTCTAGGAGGACATTGTGGAAGTAAAATACGCAATCATTGGTAGTGGAGTTGCCGGACACACGGCTGCTAAGGAGATCAGAAAGCACGACGGGGAGGGGTCCATTGTGATCCTGGGAAGGGAACACGAGCGCCCCTACTATCGGATCTCCCTTACAGAGACCTTGGGTGCTCCCGAAACGGACAATCGCTATTTGGTGGCTGAGGATTGGTATGAAAAAGAGGGCATTGAACTGAAGACCGATGCCCTGGTGGACGCCCTGGATTTTGAGGAGCGCACCATTCACCTGAGTACCGGGGAGCTCATCCACTTCGAGTCCCTGCTATTGGCCACAGGGGCCCACTCCTTCATTCCCCCCATTGAGGGCGCCGACAAGGAGGGGGTCTTTGCCCTGAGAAGCTACGACGATTTGCTGGAGATCCGTCAGTACTTGGAACACGCGAATCGGGTGGCCGTCATTGGCGGCGGGGTGTTGGGCATTGAGGCGGCCAACTCCCTCAAGGCCCTGGACAAGGACGTGTGCATTGTGGAGAGCTTCGACTATGTCCTGGGCCGTCAGCTGGACCGGGAAATGGGCCTGGAGTGCAACGAAAAGCTCCACGACATGGGCTTCGACGTCCACGTGGGCATTCAAACCGCATCCATTGACGGGGACGAGAAGGTGACGGGGATCACCTTTGCCGATGGCAGCACCATGGAGGTGGATGCCGTGCTGATTTCCGCCGGAGTTCGCCCCACCTTGGATCTGGTGAAGGACAGCCCCCTGAAGGTGGAGCGGGGCATTGTGGTCAATGAGCACTTGGAGACCAATGTGCCCGGAGTCTATGCCGCCGGGGACGTGGCCCAAATCAATGGCCAAACCATGGGGCTCTGGACCGCCGCCATGGAAATGGGCAAGGTAGTGGGCGCCCAAATGGCAGGGGACAAATCCGCCACCTATGAGGTGCCCAAGCTCTTCACCCGCCTGAAAATGAAGAATCTCCAAATCTTCAGCGCCGGGGATGTGTCCAATTTCCAAGAGGCCTATGGCTACGACAACGAAGAGACCGGGGAAAAACACCGGATCTACCTCACCGATGGGGTCATCACCGGGGGAGTACTCACGGGGAATCTCTCCAAGATGAACGCCCTCAAGGGTCTGGTCTTCGATCACAAGAGCCTGGAAGATGCCCGGGAACTCTACGATTTCAAAGCCTGCGAGGTAAAAAACTAAATGTAATTTTTCAGGGCTCCGGTAGATCCGGAGCTCTTTTTTTGTGGGCCACTTGTTTTTTAAAGACAAATCTCCCTCCAGGGGCGAAAAGCGGGGGAGTTTTAGATAAAATAGAAAATAGAAATATTCCCCGGAGCCGCCCCAGAGCTCCCCAGGCCCCCAAAGAATATTGGTGAATATTGGAGGACAATATGAAAAAATTGCTGATCCTACTGGCCCTGCTCCTCGCCCTTTCGGGCACCTCTCTGGCTTACAATGATGCCACAGAGGAGTACTTCGGGGGCCTGGGGCTCTTTTATGAATTGATGGAACCCTACATATACGATGAGGAGGAGGGGTATTTTCAGATCTTTGGCGGCTCTGATGGGGAGGACCCCACCGATGTGGGCGGCGGCTTTGAGCTGCTGGCAAGCTATGGCAATCCCAAACATCCCTTTGGCGTCCTCATCTACAAGGACGGCTATGAAAATCTGTGGACGAGGATCTACTCGGCCCAGGACCCCAAAAATCCCCAGGAGATCCTGTACTTTGAGCACGGCCTGTATCTCAATTACTTCCGCTCCTACTTGGATGTGGACTTCTATGAGGACTCCGGGAGCAACTATGTGGTCATCACGGAGCGCAACAACTTTGCCGGCGGGGAGAATGAGAAAAACGAGTACTACTTCCAAATCACGGGGGACTCCGCCGAGGAAGTGAGTGCCATCAGCCCCTCGGCGGATCTGGCGAGCCCCCTTTGGTCCGTCACTGCCGATGAATTTGTCAGTGGCTATGTGGATGAACAGCTCCTCTACGAGCTCATGTTCAGTGGCTGGGGGAATCTGGCAGTGGACCGGCTCAGGGAAAACAATGAAAATTCCCAGATCCTCCAATACTTTGGCAGCGTGGAGGAGAAGGATCAGGTCCTCTACGCCGCCTTCCCCCTCCTCTATGTGGACCAGCTGGACGGCGCGCAGCTCCCCTATCTCATCTCCGCCATTTACGGCATCGGGGAAAATCCCCTGGTGCTGCCCGAGACATTGGCCCTCAGTAAAGATGGAATCCCCTCCATGGTTCCCATGGTGGTGGAGGAGGGCCCCTACACGGGAAACAGGGGGGCCCTGGAGGAGCTCTATGAGAGGATCTACCACCTGCCCCTCCCCTCGGGGACCTACAAGGGAGAGGGGGGCATGGTGGTGGACACCCGTGAGGGCTTTACCGCCACCTTGAGTGGCTACGAGGACCAGGTGTATGAAGTGCTGAGCATGACCATGGAGGATTTCCAAGTGGACGGGGAGGTGGCCACTGCCAACCTCCGGGGACTCTTGCGGGTGGGGGTGCCCTACACCGATGCCATTTGGTCGGAGGACAAAACCGCCCAGGTGCTATTCACCCGGGGGGACGGAGGAAAAATTGTGCCCGTGGCAAGGCTCAGTGGGGGCGGCATGGAGGAGGCCCGGGAGAAGTACCCCCAACTCTTTGAGGAGGTGGCGGAGGTCCCCGGCGAAGAGCCCGCTGCCCCCCGGGAGGAATTGCCAGTGGAGGAGAGTCAGCCTGGGAAAAAAGGGGAAAGTGGCTCCATTAGTAAAAAACTCCTCCTCCTCATCCTCCCCCTGATCCTCGCCGTGGGGGCAGCTGTGCTGATCTTCTTTCTCGCCAAAGGGAAGAAAAAGAAGCGCTACTGTGGCAATTGTGGACATGAGCTGGGGGAGCAGAGTAAATTCTGCAACAACTGCGGACATTCCACGGGACTGGGGGAGGAAAGCCATTCAGAGGACTGAGAGGGGGAGAAAAACAGGGGAAATCCCATGTTTTGACAACGTTTCTTCAATATTTTCAGACGAAATCCCCAAGCTGTGATAAAATACCAGTTACAACGGATACCATTGGGAGGTTCGCATGAATAAACAATTACAGGGATTGGGGATTCTGCTGGGATTTTTCGTGATCATCTTCCTGCTCACCCTCACCAGTCAGTATGGGGCCCAGTATCTCTATCCATCCACCTTTGGAGAAAACACGGCTTTCGATGGCCTGATCTTTGATGAGCCCGTGAAAGTGAACAATCTCACGGTAAAACGAAGCAATGAGGCCCATGGCAGCAATTATCTCTACAAGTACGACATCCACTTCAGCTATGAAGGGGATCCCTCCGATGTGCGAATTTTAGGCACCCCTGTGCGCAATATTTACTTCCCCGAGGGGGTCACGCCCTCCAGGAGCAATGCCACCTTAAAGGGGGACTACGATCAGATCAATACCGCTGTGAAGGAAAATCTCACGGTGAAGGACATTGTGGCCAAGAACGAGAACTTTGCCTTCCTTCCCAAATCGGAAATGCGTCTGCCCCTCACGGAGGATGTGGGGGAGTACGACTTCACCATTTACGCCGCCCCTAGAAAACTCCACTACGGCATAGGGGAGCCCCTGGCCGATGTGGCGGTCTTTGTCACCAACTCCAGAGTTTCGGGCTTCACCGACTCCGTGGGGGTGGATAATCCCACCATTCAGCCCTTCACCAGCACTCATAATCAGTCGGGGATGTATTCCAATGTCCTGGAGCTGGTGAACGAGCCTCTGCTTGCAAGGGTGCAGCTCATGGACAAGGTATCCATAGCCCTCTTTGTCCTGGCCGTGGTCATGGCCGTGGCCGGCATCTTCCTGGGAAAAAACTTCCGCATATTGATTTTGGTGGGAATGGTCCTGGGGGCCTACACCATGCCCTTCGCCCTGGGCATGGGCATGTCCCACTTGGCATCCCTCATCATCATTCCCCTACTGGCCCTGCTGGCCCACGTCCTCTACAAGCTCATGGGACGGGAGCAGCTCCGGCTGGAGGGCAAGGACTTCCGTCAGGGACTGGGCATCGCCCTTTTGAGCCTCATCATCAGCGTGCTCATTTTTGTGGTTCCCGCCGGACTCATGGCATCGCCCTTATAATTGAGAGACCCAATTTGGGTCTCCTTTTTTTGTAAAGGGGAGGAGGTGGTCTTGTAAAATCCATATTAAAAAAGGTAGATGTAAACGTTGCAAGGGCTATCACATCAAGGTATAATGGGGCCGAAGGGGGAATTATGAAAAGAAAATCTATTCTCATTGCGCTGATGCTCGTACTGAGCTTGACCCTAGTCGCTTGTGGACAGGGTGCGCCTGCAAACAATGAAACCGCAAACAACACCGCCAACACGGAAAACACGGCAGAGGAAACCCAAGGTGGCGGAGAAATCGCTGGTAAGAAAATTGGTTTTGTAACTGACGAGGGTGGCATCAACGACCAATCCTTTAACCAAGGGGTTTGGGAAGGCCTGCAACTGGCTGCCACCGACTTCGGTATCGAACCCAGCTACCAAGAGTCCAATCAATCCAACGACTATGCACCCAATCTGGAGACCCTCCTGGACGATGGCAATGAAATCATCGTAGCAGCGGGCTTCAACCTGGGGGATGCCATGTTGGAAGCTGCTGAAATGAATCCCGACACCCAATATGTCATCGTGGACTATGCCTATGAGGACGGCCCCGACAACATCACCGGGATCCTCTTTAAGCAAGAAGAGCCTTCCTTCCTGGTGGGCTACATTGCCGGTCTCACCACCGAAACCGACACCGTGGGCTTTGTAGGGGGACAACAATCCACCCTCATCGAAACCTTCGAGTACGGTTACAAGGCCGGTGTGGATCAAGCTGCCGCTGAACTGGGCAAGGAAATCAAAGTAATCAGCCAGTATGTAGGGAACTTCACCGACGCTGCCAAGGGCAAATCCATTGCCACCAATATGTACCAACAAGGTGCCGACGTGGTCTTCCACGCTTCCGGCGGAGCCGGTGACGGCGTCATCGAAGCTGCCAAGGAACTGGGCAAGTGGGCCATTGGTGTGGACCGCGACCAAAACAGCCTGGCACCCGACAATGTACTCACTTCTGCCATGAAGCGCGCCGACAGTGCCGTCTACAATATCATTGAGAGCCTGGCAAATGGCGAAGCCTTCCCCGGTGGAGAAACCATCGTCTACGGCTTGAAGGATGGGGACACTGTGGACATCGCACCCACCAGTGACAAGAACGTGAAGCCCGAAATCCTGGAAAAGGTTCAACCTCTCAAGGAAAAGATCATTGACGGAACCATCGTAGTACCTGCTTCTGCCGCCGACTACGAGCAGTTCACACCCGTTACCGAATAAGCAAGGATCAAAAAAGTCCACCGTTATCCGGTGGATTTTTTTTGCCCTGAGTTGGTATCCCCCCCATCCATTCTTTCAGGTATAATATACACAAAAGGAGGAGCTCATGGGAGTTGAACGTACACCAGCCGTAGTCATGGAAGGCGTTACCAAGCGGTTTGGTGATTTTACGGCCAATGACGCCATTGATTTGACGATATACAGCGGAGAAATCCACGCACTACTTGGAGAAAATGGTGCGGGGAAGAGCACCCTGATGAATGTCCTCTACGGACTCTTGGCCCCCACTGAGGGGACGGTGAAGATCCGGGGGGAGGAGGTTCACTTTCAGGGACCCAGGGATGCCATTGCCAAGGGCCTGGGGATGGTGCACCAGCACTTTATGCTCATTGAACCCTTTACGGTAGTGGAAAATATCATTCTGGGGGAGGAGCCCACCCGTGGGGTGGTCCTGGACCGGAAGATTGCCCGGGACCGGGTGGTGGAACTTTCCGAGCACTACGGCCTCAGAATCAATCCCGACGACAAGGTACAGGACATTTCCGTGGGAATGCAGCAGCGAATTGAAATTCTCAAGGCCCTCTACCGGAATGCGGAAATTTTAATCTTCGATGAGCCCACGGCGGTCCTCACCCCCCAGGAGATCGAAGAACTCATGGCCATTTTGAGACAGCTGGCCCAGGAGGGGAAGACCATCCTCATCATCACCCACAAATTGGACGAGATCAAGGCCGTGGCCGATCGCTGCACCATCATTCGCCGGGGCAAGAAGATCGACACCGTAAATGTGGCCGATGTCACCCAGGAGGAACTGGCGGAGATGATGGTGGGCCGCTCCGTCTCCTTTAATGTGGAGAAAAAGCCCGCAAATTTAGGCGCTGAGGCCCTGCGCATTGACCAATTGGTGGTCCACGACCTCAGGGGCATTGAGCGGGTGAAGGGCCTGTCCCTCTCCCTCCATCAGGGGGAAATTCTGGGCATTGCCGGAGTGGATGGCAATGGTCAGACGGAGCTACTGGAGGCCCTCACCGGCCTCAGGCCCGTGGTCTCGGGGAAAGTGACCCTGGGGGGCCAGGACATTACGGGCAAGAGCCCCAAGGCCATTCGAAACGCCGGTCTCAACAATATTCCCGAGGACCGGCAGAAGCGGGGGCTGGTGGGGCCCTTCAGTGTGGCGGAAAACTTGATCTTGGAGGACTTTAAAAAGGAACCCTACTGTAGCAGCGGAATTTTACAGGCCAAATCCATCCACGGTCACGCTGAAGAGCTCATGGAGCAATACGACATAAGGCCCAGAAATACCCACCAAAGGGCCCAGGACCTCTCCGGGGGCAATCAGCAGAAGGTCATTTTGGCCCGGGAAATTGCCGATGACCCCGATGTCCTCATTGCGGCTCAGCCCACCCGAGGGCTGGACGTGGGAGCCATTGAGTACATTCACTCCTTCCTGGTGGAACAGCGGGATCGAGGGAAGGCAGTGCTCTTGGTGAGCTTTGAATTGGATGAGATTTTGGATCTTTCGGACCGAATTTGCGTCATCTTCGAGGGAAAAATCACCAAGACCCTGGATGCAAGTAAGACCGATGCTTCAGAAGTGGGCTATTACATGGCAGGAGGCACCGACTATGAAAAAAAATAGATTTCTCTACACCCTGGTCTCCATCCTCTTGGGCCTGGTGGTGGGGGCGGTGATCCTCCTGGCCATTGGCATCAATCCCCTGGAGGCCTATAAGGAGCTCATTCTGGGGGCCTTTGGCCGTCCCAAATACATTTCCTGGACCCTGGTGGAGGCGGTGCCCATCATCCTCACCGGCCTCGGGGTGGCCTTCGCCTTCAATGCGGGGGTCTTCAATATCGGGGCCGAGGGTCAGTTCATCGTGGGGGCCCTCTGCGCCACCATTGTTGGGGTGGCCGTGCCCCTGCCTCCAGTGATTCACGCCCTGGTGGCCCTCCTCTTTGGCTTTTTGGGAGGCGCCCTCTGGGGGGCCATTGTGGGTCTCGCCAAGGCGGCTAGGGGGGTCAATGAGGTCATCAGCTCCATTATGATGAACTGGATTGGCTTCTACTTCAGCAACTACATGCTCACCAAGGCATTTCTCAGAAAGCCCGACAGCAACAATTCCTTCAACATTGCTCAGTCCGCTTCCATTCGCATCCTGGGTCAGTGGAAGACCTCCGAGGCGGGCCGGGCCTTCCTCCGGGAAAATGCCCTGGCCAAGGAGCTACTGAGCCCCCCGGTCCACTGGGGGATCCTCATTGCTGTCATCGCAGCCATTGTGGTGTGGTTCATCCTCTATCGCACCACCCTGGGCTATGAGCTCAAGGCCGTGGGCTTCAATCCCCTGGCGGCAGAGTACGGCGGCATCAATATCAAGAAAAACACCATTTTGAGTATGGCCATTTCCGGGGCCATCTGCGGCCTGGCCGGTGGGGTCAGCGTCCTGGGGGTCTCGGAGAATATCGGCATATTGGCGGCCCAACAGGGCTATGGCTTCAACGGGATTGCGGTGAGCCTCATCGCCGGCAATCATCCCATTGCCACCATTCCCGCGGGCATCCTCTTCGCCGCCCTCACCTACGGCGGGGGGAAACTCAACTCCCGGCTCAACACCCCCAGTGAGATCATCAATATCATCATTGGGATCATCGTGCTGTTCATTGCCATGCCCAAGCTCATGGAGTTTTTCCGGAGCCGGAGAAAGGGCAAAGCTGCCGCTGCCACGGCAGGCGGGGGCCAGACCTCCGCTCAAGGGAAGGGGGACAAGAGTGAATAATCTTATTTTCAGCATTGCTTCCATTTTGGGGATCACCCTCCTCTATGCGGCGCCTTTGATTTTCACCGCCATGGGGGGCGTCCTCAGTGAGAACACCGGCGTGGTCAATATCGGCCTGGAGGGAATGATGACCATCGGGGCCCTCATCGGGGCCACCGTGGGCTTCTACACGGGCAATCCCTGGCTGGCCTTTTTGTGCGGGGGACTGGGGGGCATGGCCATCTCCCTCCTCCACGGCGTGGCCACCATCCACTTTGGCGCCGACCACGTGGTCAGTGGTACCGCCATCAATCTCCTGGGTCCGGGGCTGGCCATCTTCCTGGCCCGGATCTTCTTTGACGGGGCGGCCATGACGGAGCCCATTCCCTTCCAAAACAAACTTCCCCGGGTCCTGGGGGGACTCTTTGAGTCGGGCTCGGTGCCTGCCATCATCTTCAATCAGTATGTCACCGTGTACATTGCCCTGCTCATTGTGCCGGTGGTCTTCTTCGTCCTCTACCGGACCAAGCTGGGCCTGAGAATTCGGGCGGTGGGGGAACACCCCCAGGCGGCGGAAACTCTGGGGATCGACGTCTACAAGATCAAATACATCGGGGTCCTGGCCTCGGGCTTCTTCGCCGGACTGGGGGGCGCCAGCCTCTCCCTGGCCGTGGTGGCCAACTTCCGGGAGACCCTGGTCAGTGGACAGGGCTACATCGCCCTGGCCGCCGTGATCTTCGGGGGCTGGAAGCCCCACACCACCCTCCTGGCCTGCCTCCTCTTCGGGGCGGCGGAGGGTCTGGTGGTCTTCCTGGGCTCCACGGGGATCTCCGTAAACCCCAATCTCCTCAATATGCTGCCCTACATCATCACCATGGCAGCCATGATCCTCTTCGTGGGCGAGGCCCGGGGCCCCAAGGCCAATGGTCTGCCCTATGAGCGACACAAGTAAAGCACAAGGGAGATCCTCCGGATATCTGGGGGATCTTTTTTTGTGGAAAATTCGGGAGGGGCCCTTGACGGATTCCATCACAGGTAAAGCTCAACCGGATCATCACAGTGTACAACTCTTTGGCCACTGGATCTTTAATGCTGAAATTTCGTGACTTCACTGGCGTAGACTAGTGCCCTCCTCAATTGTTTTTTGAAAATTACATTTTATGGGGGTAAGGGGGTACAAGTTTGTTTGCACTTGGATTGTAAATTCAAGGCATAAAAAGATCCGTCCGGGATATTTGCACATCCCCAGGCGGAGAATATAGAATTTTACTTTTCACGGAAAAGTTTGGAAAGTGCCTCTGGACGGGAGAGGTGGGGCCTGGGATACGGATATTCCACCGTGGATATTTGTTTGGGCCCGGCCCTGGCAGGGCTCAGCTGCTTTTCAAAAACCCCGGAAGGCACAAAAAAACCCCACAGGGCACTGTGGGGTTCTGAGTCCTCCCTCAAGCGGAGGCTTCGGATTCAGTTTTTAGGAGCATTTCTCCGATTTGGTAGACATCTCCCGCGCCCATGGTGACCACCAGGTCTCCGGGCTGTCCGTGTTTTAGGATGAATTCTTTTACCTCTTCAAAGCCCGACATATAGCAGGCGGTGTCCCCCTGTTGGCGGATGGCGTCCACCAGGGTCTTGCTGTGGATGTCGCCGTAGTCCTTTTCCCGGGCGGCGTAGATGTCGGTGATGATGGTGAGATCGGCAATGCCAAAGGAGGTGGCAAAGCTGTCCAAGAGGAGCTTGGTCCGGGTGTAGGTGTGGGGCTGGAAGATGGTGATGAGGCGGTTTTTCGTCACAGATCTCAGGGCATTGAGGCTGGTCTGGATCTCCGTGGGGTGATGGGCGTAGTCGTCGTAGATGGTGATCCCCGACAGATTTCCCTTGTACTCCAGTCTCCGGCCCACTCCGTGATACCGCTGGACCCCGGAGACGGCCTGGTCCACGGGGACGCCATTTTCCACCATGGAGGCGATGGCGGCCAGGGAGTTGGACACATTGTGAAGGCCCATGACCCCCAGCTGAACCTGCCCGTGCTTTTCCCCTCGAATCCAGAGTTCATAGGAGGGCAGCCCGCTGTCCGAGACGGTGACCTCTCTGGCCTCGTAGTCGGCCTCTCCATTTTGGGAGACGGTGACAATTCTCGCCTTGGCCTTTGCTGCCATGGTCATGGTATTGGCATCGTCCTTGTTGAGGATGAGAATGCCCTCCTCGCCAAGATTCACCACATAGCCCTCAAAGGTCTGGAGAATGTGTTCGATATTGTCGAAAAAGTCCAGATGGTCCTCGTCGATATTGAGGATGATGGCGGTGGTGGGGAAGTACTTCAGCACATTGGCCCGGTACTCACAGGCCTCGGTGAGAAAGTACTCGTCCTCTCCCACTTGAATGTTCCCCTTGAGGTCCCCCAGGATGCCCCCCAGCATGATGGTGGGCCTGGCCGGGTGGTCCTTCATGGCCGTGGCGATCATACTGGTGGTGGTGGTCTTGCCGTGGGTGCCCGAGACGGCAATGGAGGTGCGGTAATTTCTCATAATGGCCCCCAGGAAGGAGGCCCGGTCCACCAAATCCACCTTGGAGCGGAGGGCCGCCTGAAACTCGGGATTGTTCATGGAGATGGCATCGGTGTAGACCACCAGGTCCGCCCCCTGAATGTTCCCTTCGCTGTGGCCATAGCTCACTTTGATCCCCAAATCCATGAGGTGCTTGGTGATGGACGACTCCTTGGCATCGCTGCCGGAGATGGTGTAGCCCTCGGAGTGCATGAGCTCCGCCAGTCCACTCATGGAGATGCCGCCAATGCCGATGAAATGTATGTGATGAAAATCTTGATTGTGCAAGGTAAACTGAAACATGAATTCCTCCTAGATAACTAAATTATAGCACAAGCACGGGACAAAGCTCGGGCAAATTGCCCCGGAGGGCCCCCAATGTCCAGATAAGAAAAAAGGACTGAGCCACGCTCAGTCCTTCCAAGAGCTTATTTCCCGGAGTAGAATTCTACGATCAGTTGATCTTCAATTTCAATGGGGATGTCTTCACGATTGGGCTCAGACACCAGTTTACCCTTGAACTCCTCATCCTTGGTCAGATAGGGATAGGAGGTGACAAAGTTGTTTTGGAAGTTTTCCTTAAACATGTCCACTTTGCGACCACGGGGGGCCAAAGCAATTTCATCGCCCACTGCACAGCGGTAGGAGGGGATGTCTACTTTTTGGCCATTGACCAGCATGTGGCCGTGGGTAACCATTTGACGTGCTTGACGGATGGATTGTGCAAAGCCCAGACGATACACCAGATTGTCCAGACGGCATTCCAAGAGTTTTACCAGTGCGGGACCGGTTTGCTCGTCACTCTTGGAGGCTTCTTCCACCAGGCGGACGAATTGCTTCTCCATGACTCCGTAATATGCTCTCAAACGTTGTTTTTCCAAAAGCTGCTTACCGTATTCCGTCATTTTACGATCGGAACGGGCAGTACCGCGACCGGCACGATTCATGGCCTTCGGATGTCCTACTACATTTAGACCCAGTCTGCGCGCCTGTTTAAAGCGGGGTCCCATCATTCTTGCCAATGTACTTCACCTCTAAATTAAATTTGCCGCGATAATTTAGAACCGCTAAATAGTATAGCAAATGCCAGGGGGAAAGTAAAGGGCGGCGGGGGGCAAATGTCCCTAAATTCCCTCATTTTCTACCGTTACCCGGGGATTTTTGGTACAATGGTTAGCGAGATTAGGAGGCAAGTATGAAATTTATCAATACCCAATACATCGATGTAATCCAAGGAGAGGTCATCTCCCATGTGGACCTCACTGTGGAGGGGGAGCGAATCACCGCCATTGAGCCCACCCAAGATTCAAATGCTCAGACGGAGTACTCGGATCTGTTGTTGGTGCCCGGCTTTATCAATGCCCACAGCCATTTGGGAATGAGCTACTTTAGAAATTTGGCCGACGATATGAACCTCCAGGTGTGGCTCAACGAGGCCATTTGGCCCCTGGAGGCCCACTTGACCCCCGAGGACATCTATTGGAGCAGCCTCCTGTCCATGGCCGAGGCCATTAAGAGCGGTACCACTCTGGTCAATGATATGTACTACGAAATGGACCGGGTGGCCCAGGGGGCCGATGAAATTGGCATGCGGCTGCTGGCCACTCGGGGCCTCACCGACATCACCGGGGACGGAGAAGCCAAGCTCAAGGAAGTGCGGGAGCTCTACGAGAACTACCACAATGCCGCCGATGGCAGAGTGAAGGTGGTCCCCGCCCCCCACGCCATCTACACCAATAGCAAGGACTATCTGAAGCAGGTCCTGGAGATGACCAAGGAGATGGACGGCATCGTCCACACCCACGCCTCCGAGACCCAGGTGGAAGTGAACGACTGCCTCAAGGAGCACGGGGTGACTCCGGTGAACTACTATATGGACCTGGGCTACGATGAGGTGCACACCATTGCCGCCCACTGCGTCTATATGACGGAGGAGGAGATGGACCGGGTGGATCCCGAGAAATTCTTCCCCGTCTACAATCCCACCAGCAATTTAAAACTCGCCAGTGGCTTCACCCCCATTGTCAAAATGCTGGAAAAGGGCCTCACCATTGCCCTGGGCACCGATGGGGACAGCAGCAACAACAATCAAAATATTTTAGAGGAGATGCACCTGGCGGGAATCGTCAACAAGGCCCTGACCCTGGACCCCGAGGCCGTGCCCGCCGCCGAGGTCCTGAGAATGGCCACCATCAATGGGGCCAAGGCCATGGGCCAGGAAGAGGAGCTGGGGAGCATTGAAGTGGGCAAGAAGGCGGATCTGGCCTTCTTCGACCTCACAAGCCTCAATTTCACCCCCAGAAACAATCTCATCTCCGCTCTGGTCTACTCCGCCAGTAGCGAGGATGTCCGCCACGTCCTCTGCGACGGTAAGTTCATCCTCAAGGACCGCAAGCTCACTAGGATCAATTTGGAAGAGGTCCAGGAGGAGGTCCGCCAGCGCCTCACGGCCCTCTTGGAGCGGAAAAAGGCCCACGACCAAAGAAAAAGAAAGTGAACTGCCACTCTGTGAATCTCTCGAAAGAAGGAAGTATGGATAAGAAAATCGTATACTCAGGTATTCAGCCCTCCGGCTCTCTGACCATTGGCAACTACATCGGGGCCCTGTCCAATTTTGCCGAGCTCCAGGAGGAGTACAACTGCCTCTACTGCATCGTGGACATGCACGCCATCACCGTGCCCCAGGTGCCCGCCACCCTGAGAAAGAACACCCTGGACCTCTTGGCCCTGTATCTCGCCTGTGGGCTGGATCCCGAGAAGTCCATCATCTACATTCAGTCCCATGTGCCGGAGCATGTGGAGCTGGGCTGGATTTTAAACACCATGGTGGGGGTGGGACAGCTCAATCGCATGACCCAGTACAAGGATAAGGCCCAAAAGCAGAAGGAGGTCCTGGCGGGGCTCCTCAACTACCCCGTTCTCATGGCAGCGGACATCCTCCTCTATCAGGCCTCCCTGGTCCCCGTGGGAGAGGACCAGCGCCAGCACATTGAGCTCACTCGAGACATCGCTCAGCGCTTCAACAGCCACTACTCCGAGACCTTCACCCTGCCGGACATCATGGCACCCAAGGTGGGGGCCCGGGTCATGAGCCTCCAGGAGCCCAGCAAGAAGATGAGCAAGTCCGACGACAATGCCAATGGCTTCATCCTCATTCTGGACGATGCCGACACCATTCGCCGGAAGATCTCCCGGGCGGTCACCGACTCCGAGGGGGTCATTCGCTACAGCGACGAGCAGCCCGGAGTGAAGAATCTTTTGGACATCTACGCCGCCTTCGAAAAGATCACCGCCCAGGAGGCCCTCCAGCACTTTGAAGGGAAAAATTACGCCGCCCTCAAGGAGGAAGTGGCCGAGTCCATCATCGCAGAGCTCAGTCCCATTCAGGAGCGCTTCCATGAGCTCCGCCAGGACAAGGAGGCACTGGAGGCCATCTACAAGGACGGCGCCCAGCGGGCCTCGGCCCTGGCCCGGAAGACCCTCAGGAAGGTCTACCGGAAAGTGGGCTTTGTGGGCAGATACTAGGCACGCCCCTGGAGTGGTTCCGCCACTGGGGTTTGACGTGGGGCCCAGGCCCCTTTATAATAATAAAAAAGCATAAAACGGAACGAGGGAGGAGTTCTTCCAAAGGCCACTTCAGAGAGGGTGGGGCGCTGTGAGCACCTGTGGCGGGAGGGACGGGTTGCCCTCCAGTTTAGCATTGCTACGGTAGCAGCCGTTATCTGTCAAAGTGCCGCGGGTTTTCCGCGGAAAAAAGGTGGTACCGCGAAAATCTCGTCCTTTATGGGGCGGGATTTTTTATTTTTAGGGCATTGCCCAGAATCAGGAGGAAAGAGGAGATTATGGAAAGAATGAAAAAAGTCTACGAACCCAAGGACTTTGAGGAGCGACTCTACAGTCACTGGATGGCATCCGGCGCCTTCCACCCCGAGATCGATCCCGCGAAGAAGCCCTTCACCATTGTCATGCCCCCACCCAATGTGACGGGGAATCTCCACATGGGTCACGCCATGAACAACACCCTCCAGGACATCCTCATTCGCTACAAGCGAATGGCGGGCTACGCTGCCCTCTGGGTCCCCGGCACCGACCACGCCTCCATCTCCACCGAGGTGAAAGTGGTGGAGCGACTGGCCCAGCGAGGGATCACCAAGGAGGAATTGGGCCGGGAGAAATTCCTGGAGGAGGCCTGGGCCTGGACCGAGGAGTACGGCGGCAATATTAAAAATCAGCTGAAGAAGCTGGGGGTCTCCTGTGACTGGGACCGGGAGCGCTTCACCCTGGACGAGGACCTCTCCGATGCCGTGCTGGAGGTCTTTGTGCGCCTCTACGAAAAGGGCCTCATCTACCGGGGCCACAGAATCATCAACTGGTGTCCCCACGACAAGACGGCCCTCTCCGATGCCGAAGTGGAACACGAGGAGCAGGACGGCAAAATTTGGACCTTCCGCTATCCCGTGGAGGGGGAGGACAGCTTCATTGAAATTTCCACCACCCGCCCCGAGACCATCCCCGGGGATATGGCCGTGGCCGTACACCCCGAGGACGAGCGCTATCAGCACCTGGTGGGAAAGATGGTCCGCCTCCCCATTTTGGACCGCCTCATTCCCATTGTGGCCGATGAATATGTGGACCGGGAGTTTGGCACTGGTGCCGTGAAGATCACCCCCTCCCACGATCCCAACGACTTTGAGGTGGGGGCCCGCCACAATTTGGGCCACAGAATCATTATGGATGAAACGGCCACTTTAAACGACGAGGCCGGCAAGTACGCAGGTCTCGACCGCTACGATGCCCGGAAGGCCATTATCCAGGACTTCACCGAGGGGGGCTTCTTCGTCAAGGAAGAGAGCCACCACAATGCCATTGGTCACTGTGAGCGCTGTAAGACCGTCATCGAGCCCCTCCTCTCCAAGCAGTGGTTTGTGGAGATGAAATCTCTGGCGGAGCCCGCCCTCAAGGCCTACACCGACGGGGATCTCAATATCATCCCCGATCGCTTCGGCAAAATCTACAGCCACTGGCTGGAAAATATCCGGGACTGGACCATCTCCCGGCAGCTCTGGTGGGGCCACCAGCTCCCCGTCTACTACTGTGACGACTGCGGGGAAGTGATGGTCTCCAAGGAGGAGATCCATGAGTGTACCGCCTGCGGCTCCTCCAAGGTCCACCGGGACCCCGACACCCTGGACACCTGGTTCTCCTCGGCCCTGTGGCCCTTCTCGGTCCTGGGCTGGCCCAAGGAGACGGCGGACTATGAGTACTTCTATCCCACCGATGTCCTCATCACCGGCTACGACATCATCTTCTTCTGGGTGATTCGCATGGTCTTCAGCGCCCTGGAGCAGACGGGAAAGCTCCCCTTCGACCACGTCTACCTCACGGGTCTGGTGCGGGACGAGGAGGGCCGGAAGATGAGTAAGTCCCTGGGCAATGGCATCGACCCCCTGGACGTCATCGACGAGTACGGCACCGACGCCCTCCGCTTCACCCTCTGCACGGGGACTGCCCCCGGGGGGGACCAGCGCTTTATTATGAAGAAAGTGGAGAGCAATCGGAATTTCTGCAACAAGCTCTGGAATGCCGCCCGCTTTGTCCTCATGAATCTCCCCGAGGACTTCCAAAATGCCACCATCGACCCCGCGAGACTCATCAGCGAGGACAAGTGGATTCTGGCCAAGCTCAACCGCACCATTACCACGGTGACGGAAAAGCTGGAGGCCTTTGAATTTGGCTTTGCCGCCGACACCATCCACGACTTCATCTGGGAGGACTTCTGCGACTGGTACATTGAAATGGTGAAGCCCCGCCTCTACGGGGAGGACACCCAGGACCGGGAGGAGGTCTATGCCGTCCTCATCTATGTCCTGGAGGACATTTTGAAACTCCTCCACCCCTTTATGCCCTTTATCACCGAGGAAATTTGGAGCTATCTCCCCGGCCGCAAGGAGGACCTCATTGTGGCTCAATGGCCCCAGTTGGGACCCTGGGAGGGGACCAAGGAAATGGCCGACATCGCCTATGTTCAGGAGGCCATTCGGGCCCTTCGCAATGCCAAGGCGGAAATGGACATCGAGCCCTTTAGAAAGAGCCCCCTCTATGTACGGGGCAGTGATGAGCGGGTGGCCCTCATCCAAAATGAGGGGCGCCACTTCAAGACCCTGGCCAATATCACCCAGGTGGAGGCCCTGGAAGGGGAATTGGACGAGGACGCCCTCACTGTAGTACTGGACGGCGCCGAACTCCTCCTCCCCATGAAGGACCTGGTGGACTACGCCAAGGAACTGGAGCGAGTGGCCCGGGAACTGGAAAAGGCCCAGGACGAGCTCCAGCGGGCCCAGCGGAAACTCTCCAATGAAAACTTCGTCAGCAAGGCCAAGGCCGAAGTGGTGCAGGCCGAGCGGGACAAAGTGGAAAAATACCGAGAAATGGTGGAAAAACTCCAGGAGCGCCAAGGGGAGCTTCAGGCAAAAATTTAATCAACAGGCGAGAGGAAGGGATGCCCCTTCCTCTTTTTTTTGGAGATTTTTCCGGAAGAAATGGCCATTTTCCGTGTTTAGGAGCTTTTCTTTGGGTAAGAAAATATTGTAAACCGGTATATATTCAACTGTACAGAGGGGAGGAATACATGAGAATGGGAAAAAAGATCATGGATTTTCTCATTGGTCTGATCCTACTGGTGTTTGCCACCGTATTCTTCTTGAGCGCCTACGGAAAACTCTTGGGCCTGGGAGGGGCCCAGAGGGCCATTGGCCCCCGGCTCCACGAGGAGTGGGCCTTTTACGGCATCTCGGCCCTCTTTGCCATCCTGGTCTTCTACGGTCTGTTTCTCATATTAAGGGCCCTCTTTTCCAAAAAGAGGGAGAACAGCCTGAGTCTGGAGTACCCCCAGGGGGAGGTCCTCCTCACTGAGGCCTCCATGGACCGAGTGGCCAAGTACGCCCTGGACCGCTGCCCTCAGGTGCTCCGGTCCACTGCCGATGTGCGAATTCTCCGGGGGGATCCCCCCCGCATTGACGCTCAGGCGGAGGTTCAACTGAAGCCCGGGAGCCCATTGGCGGAAACTGCAGAGAAAATTCAACAGCAGCTCAAGGGGGATCTGGAGCACTTTGTGGGCCTGGAAGTCCAGGAAGTCACGGTGAAAGTGATTCAGGAAGATCAGCCCCAGCACCATGAGAGTTCAGGGGAGGGAGGTGGGTCATGAGGCTATACACCAAAGAGAACGGCCGCAGTGACTTTGTATATATTGGCGATTTTGAACTGGGCCAATTACAGGGCCCCCGGCCCCAGCACTTTTCCCCCAAGAGGGGCCTCATGGACCACCCCAGAGTGTGCTACACCCTGTGGCGCTACCCCCGGACCCTGCTGTCCATGGCCCTGGGCCTCATTCTGGGGATCCTCATTCTAGCTTTGGGATTTTTCCAGACCCTCCTACTGTCGGTCCTGGTCTTTATCGGCTATCTCATCGGTGGATTTTTAGACCGAAATCCCAGGGTATTGCGATTTTTACAAAATTTAGGTTAAAGGAGCGTAGATCATGGAAGATAAAAAATACAACGACAATCAATATGTAGATCCCGTGGAAGAAAACAAACCAGACTCCCTGCAACCCGAAGCCAAGGCAAAACCCGGAGATGCTGAATACTTGAAGGACGATGTCTATGCCGAGAAAAACAGCGACGCCACCCATCCCCAGGATGTGGACGGAGGGGAGGGCTATCGGGACAGCCTCACCTTCAACGACTCCGTAGTGGAAAAGATTGTGGCCCTGGCCGCCCGGGACATTCAGGGGGTACTGGACCTCAAGGGGGGCATCATCAGCGGCCTCCAGGAGAGCTTCAACTTCGGCGGTGGCGATGAGACCAAGGGAGTGGATGCCACCGTCTCCGATCGGGATGTGATCTTAAATGTGAAGATGCTCCTGGAATTTGGCCAATCGGCCCCCCGCATCTTCAATGAGCTGAGAAAATACGCCTCCGATCAGCTCCAATTGATGACGGGACTCAATTTGGTGGAGCTCAACTTGGAAGTGGTGGACGTCATGACCAAGAAGGACTTCGAGGAGCAGAAGCGGAAAAAACAGAGCAGCGAGGCCAATCCACCCCGCCAAAATCCCGGCTATGGCCCCGGCCCCTATCCCCAAAATCCCATGTGGTAATTTGAAAATAGAGGCGCCCTCGTTTTTTTGGACCCATAGAAGTGGCAGAGCGTTTCAAAAGCTCTCTGCCACTTTTAAATGTAAAAATCGTTGGGCCCATCCGTGAGTAGGAAACAAAAATGGCTTCAGAGCCTTAAGCTCTGAAGCCATTTTCAATTCAAACAATGTGAAGTTCCTTCGAGGCAGCTGCTGAGAGAAACTGCCCCAGCTCAGCCTCCCAAGATGGGTCCAGGTCCATCCAGTGTACCGCCTTATTTTTTGGCGTTGGGATAGTACTTGGGATCCTTGAAGAGCTGATCCTTCAGTTCCACGGCCTCGTCTGCCATCATGATGATACCGATCATATTGGGAATGATGACCAGGGCCAGCATGAAGTCCAGGAGGGAGTAGAGGGTGCTCAGGTTGAGGACCACGCCCAGGATGATGAAGAGAACATAGATGCCACGGGCCACAATGGAGGCCTTGGTGCCAAAGAGGAATTCCGCTTGTTTCTCACCGAAGTAGATGATGACGATGACGGTGGAAAGTACGAAGAGCATCAGGGCAATGGCCACCAGAGCGCCACCGAAGTTTTGTCCAACGACATTGCCAAAGGCAACGGCGGGCATGGTAGCTGCAGCCTCAGAGGGGATTTCCGTCCAAACATTGGAAACCAAAATCACCAGAGCGGTTACGGTACAAACGAGAATGGTATCTACAAAGATTTCAAAGACGGCCCAGATCCCCTGTTGTGCGGGAATCTCAACAGTGGCGGCACTGTGACCGGTGGGGGAAGTACCCATACCGGCTTCGTTGGAGTAGGCCCCTCTGGCCAAACCGTTGCGGATACCGGCCATGACGGCGGCACCGGAGAAACCACCTACGGCAGCGGTGGGGGTGAAGGCATTCTTGAAAATGGAGCCGAAGGCAGCGGGGAGCTGTCCAATATTGGCAAAAATAACAATGAGTCCACCAATGAGGTAAACGACGGCCATAATGGGAACGAGCTTGTCGGTTACATTGGCAATGGATTTGATCCCGCCGAAGACCACCAGGGCCACGATGACTAAAAAGACCCCAAGGGCCAGGTATTTATTGATGCCCAAGTGCTCAGCATTTTGAATATAGGTGAGGGTTTGGGTGGAAATGGAGGGGGCAATTTCAATCATAAGGAAGAAGGCGAACAGGGGTCCCAAGAAGGGGAGCTTGGAGTTCTTTAAGTAGTACATGGCGCCGCCAACATATTCCCCTTTTTCGTTGACTTCACGGTACTTGATCCCCAGGGCAATTTCCACGAATTTGGTGCCCATACCTACAATGGCGGTCATCCACATCCAGAAGATGGCGCCGGGACCACCCATGGCAATGGCTACGGGCACCCCAACGATATTGGAAGCCCCAATACTGGAAGCCAGAGCGGTGGTGGCAGCTTGATAGGCGGATACCGTACCTTCCCCCTCCGACTTTTTGAACATATTACCAAAGGTGTTTTTCATAATGTAGGGGAAATAGCGAATTTGGAAGAATCCCAGTTTAACCGTCAGGTAGATCCCTCCACCAACCAGGATAATTAACAGTGGCCATCCCCAGAAAATACCAGATAAATCGACCATAGCTTGAATAATACGGCTCATAAATTTTCCTCCTGAGTTAATCGCCCACAAAACCACCCCGGGGGTGGATCCACAGACGCAAACAATGGCTAAAGAGATCGCCCCCGGGGCTGCCCAAGGCCTGGACCGGTCTAGCATCCTTTGGACAGCCGGGGAAATCTCCCTTGGGGCGGAAGTTCAAGGAATCTTGAGCCCGCCCCAGCGATGAAAACCTTCGCATAACTAATTCTACCACATAAGTCACTAAAAGTGTATATTAAACACAGAACTCTGGGATTTTTGGGAATAGTGAAAATTGTGTGAGAGAGGGAGGGGGACGGTGGAATCTTTGCCAAAACTTTACCTTTTTAAAGGGGAAAACTAAAGATTTTTGAGATGAAAAATGTTTGGATTTTAAAATTCCAGCCTTTTAAAGAACTAAATTGAGAAAGTTCAGGAAATTTAACGGCCCCTGAAGGGAGGAAGGGGCCACTGTGGACTTGGAAAAGCCCTAAAAAATCCGCCCGGAGAGGAAGAGAGGGGAGGGAGAAAGAAAAGGTTTTCTTAAAAAAATTCCCCTTTCCACCTGTCGTACCGGCTTTCCCTCTCGGAGGGCACAAAAAAACTGCGGGCAGCTTCCCGCAGTTTTTGGATTCTATATGCCATGGGGCTGTGCTCCAGCCACGGATTTAGAAAATTTCAGCAATGGTGCAGCGAGCGGAGCCGCCCCCGTAGAATTCGATGGTCCGGATGTCGGAGTGAACGATGGGGAGGTGCTTTTCAATGGCTGCCACTTGATCGTCCCTGAGGGATTCATAGGCCTGGGTGCTCATGACCAGGAAGTTCTTCCCGTCGGAGCCAGTGAGTTCGATGCAGTTGCCGGCGCCGGCCTTCAGTTGATCGGCAGTGAGCTCGATGATTTCGTTGCCGCCGTCCTCCAGGCTCTTGCGAACCCGCTCCCGATCTTCCTCCCGAATTTGGTCCAGGCCAATGAGGGCGAAGTCGGTGCCAATGCCCATGAGGATATTGGTGTGGTAGATGACGGTGTCGTCCTGATAGGAGACGAAGGCGCAGGGCTTGTGGTCGGTTTCCTTGCACCATTTTTCAAAGAGGCGCTCATCGGCCCGGGGGGAGAGGGAGCAGTAGGCCACTCTGTTTTTCCGGTCGATGACCAGAGAGCCGGTGCCCTCTAGGATGAGATCTCTGGCTTTGTTGCGGCTGTAGTCGATAATGGTGAAGTCGTGTTCACCGGCCTTCTTTTCGGCGATGTCTTCCACGGTGTTTCTAAATTTATAAATTTCTTCCTGACGGTTGTCGGCAAACATGGGGTAGACCACCATGAGGCCCCCCTCGTGGGTGGAGAACCAGTTGTTGGGGAAAATGCTATCAGGAGTGGCGGGGGTCGGCGTGTCCTCCAGGACATTGACCTTGACTCCTCTCTCTTCAAGCTTGGCTACCAGGCCGTCAAATTCTGCCAGGGCCTTTTCTTGAATGATTTTAGGATCGGTATCATCGTTATTTTGGTAGGCGTTGTTCACTGCAGTTTCAGCATTGAAAGCAAAGGCTACCGGTCTAATCATGACGACTTCATTGGTTGTGTGTTTGTACATACTGTCCTCCTGGAATTGAGCTTTTCCAACCTTGTTTTAAAAGTGCACCTACATTATACAACAAAAAAACTCCTTTTAAAAAACAAAATGGGAAATCCTTACCATAGATTTTTATTTGTCAAATCGGCGGGAGAAAGGGCTTTGAATTCTTGACTCCGGAGTCCCACCACTGTGAAGGATTGGTGAAAAAAAGATTGTTTTTAACAATTTAGAATGATATAATTTTTTTAAGTATATCAATGCCAAGATTGGAGGGATGATTTTGTTTTGTCCTAACTGTGGTAGCAAAAACTCTGACGAGGCGAAATTTTGTGAATCCTGTGGAACGATCCTTTCCCCAGATCAAAATGGCGGGGCCCAGGCCATGGGCAGCGGTGGCCCCTCCCCGGATCCCCACGCTTCACGGCAAAGGGCAGCGGACGATACCGCTCCCATAAATCCCAATGACTACAGCGGTCAGTGGATGGGGGAGCAGCGAGGGAATGAATTTCAAAGGGAATCCAAGTCCACCGCCGACAAGGTCAAAATCCCCCTCCTCATTGGGGCCTCAGTGGTCCTCCTTTTGGCCCTGGCATTTTTGGGCGCCCAAATCTTCCTTCCCAAGGGCAGGGGCAAGGGGGGCGGCGGGGAAAACACCGTGGCCACTGTAGAGGAGCAGCCGGCCGATATGACTGACGGCAATTACCGCCAGGGCATTCAGGCCTACGAAGAGGGCAAACTCCTGGAGGGGGCCAAGTACCTGTCCCGGGTGCCCCAGGACAGCAAAAACTACGAAAGTGCCCAGAACTATCTCCGTCAGATCCACGACCTGGAAGTCAATGATCTCCAGCAACTCTATGTGGACGGGGAGTACTTGAAGGTCTACGATGCCACCAAGGAGTTTCTGGCCATCTACAGTGACAGTGATGTCCTCCGGGGCCTCAAGGACAATTCCTTTGAGGAGATCGCCCGGCAGAAGAACCAGGCCCTGGATGAAAAGCAGAGGGAATTGGACGAGCAGCTGGCTGCCGCCGAGGCCACCAAGGCCGATGCCGAGGCCGAGCTTAACAAGGCTCAGGAGGCCCGGAAGAAGGCGGAGAAGGAGGCTCAGAAGAAGAACACTCCCCGCTACACCCCCTGGGACTTCATCGACACCACTCAGGTGGTCCAAGTTTCCGAGGCCAATGTCCGCTATGGGCCGGGCTTGGACTATGGGGTGGCCTATATCGCCTACAAGGGCTATGTGGTCTATGTGAGCGATGCCGTCGCCGACGGCGAGCGGGTCTGGTGCTATATTGGGGACGGCTGGATCTCCTCCAGAACCCTCACCGGTGAGCTCTAAATTGCGTACTTATATGGAAGAGAAAGGGGCCCTTGGGCCCTTTTTTGTTGCCCGAAGGAACCAGGGGTGAAATTTTTCCACTTTCTCTTCCCAAGGGGGGAGGGGGATGAAAAATTTTTTCTCCCTTTGATATAATGAAGGGAAAGATACTTAGGGAGGTAGCTATGGCTAAAACGGAAAAAATACTCATTGAGCGGAAAGAAATTGAAAAGAGAGTAGTGGAACTGGCCGGGGAACTGGACGAGAGATTCCAGGGGGTGGACCTCTTGGTGGTGCCCCTCCTTCGGGGAGGCTTTGTATTTGCCGCGGACTTGGTCCGGGAGATGAAGACCCGCATGGAGATCGACTTTCTCACCACCTCCAGCTACGAGCACCAGGAGGTGAGCACCGGGAATGTGAAAATCTTCGGCAATCTCAGGGCCCAGGTGAAGGACCGCCACGTCCTCATCATCGACGACATTGTGGATTCCGGCAGGACCATGGAATCGGTGGTGGAGTATATGAAGTCCATGGGGCCTGCCAGTGTCACCTCCGTGGTCCTCTTGGACAAGCCCTCTCGGAGGGAGGTGGATTTTCACGCCGACTACGCCGCCTTCACCATTGAAGATGTGTTCATTGTGGGCTTTGGCCTGGACTATGAGTCCCACTACCGGAATGTGCCCTACATTTACACCTATGTAGATGAAGACTAAAATCTCCCCCTTTTTTACCCTGGCCATTTGGATGGCCCTGTACCTGGGGGTGGGGGGCTTCTTTGGGGGGCTCCATCCCATTTTGGGGGTACTGGTGGGGGACGGGCTCATGATCTTTGCCCCGGCAGTCTATCTCCACCGGAAGTGGGGCTTCAAACTGGCGACAAAGCCGGTGAAGGGGCGGACCTGGGTGGAGGTGGGCCTGCTCATTCTGTGGCTCTTTCCCCTCTGCACCCTTTTAAATGGCCTGTACCTGGAGCTGGTGGGGGACTTTCTCCCCGAGATGTACCGGGGGGAGGGCCTCCTCCAGGGGGGATACAGCCTTCCCTTTAAAATTCTCCTCCTGGGCCTCTTTCCCGCAGTGACGGAGGAGTTTTTCTTCCGGGATATTTTACTGCGTTTTCTCCGCTCCTATGGGCTGGGCCTCTGCGTCCTCCTCTCTGGAGTGATCTTCTCCCTCTTTCACTTTGATCTCCACAATGTCCTGGCCCCCTTCATTCTGGGGGTGGTCCTCTCCCAGATCTATCTCTACGGGGGCTCCTATCCCCTGGTGGTGGCGGGGCACTTTTTTTACAATAGCCTGGGGATCATCTTTCTCCACTTCTACACCCCCGAGGCCCGGGTGCTGTTGGAGCGCCAAGTCTTCGTTCAGGCCCTGGGGGGGCTGGAGCGGGCCATGATTTTGCTATTGGTCCTGCTCACTGCCCTGGGCCTCTATCTTTTGAGCCGCTACTCCCTGAGGCTTGTGAGAAGGCCCCGGGTCCACTTGCGGAAACTCTCCCCCCAAGATCTTTTTTGGCTGTTTATCATTGTGAGTATGTACTTTCGGGTGACTCTGCCCCAATCGTTTTAAGGAGGAATTATGGATTCGGTACAAGATTTAGCGCAATATCTCAAAAAGGCAAAGTACACAGTGGTCCTCACTGGAGCGGGGATCTCCACTGAATCCGGCATCCCTGACTTCCGCTCCACTTCCGGCTACTATGGCAATGTCCTGGCCTCCGATGCCCTCTCCGCCTCGGTCCAGGACGGCGACCCCCAGCGCTTCTACAAAGAGGGCTATCAAATTTTCAAGGACCTGGAGGGGAAGGAGCCCAACAGGGCCCACGAGGCCATTGTCCGCCTCCAGGAGGCGGGGCTGGTACACGAGGTCATCACCCAAAATATTGACCACCTCCACGAGAAGGCGGGGACCAAGGACGTCCTGGCCGTCCACGGGGACGCCGCCACCATTCACTGCCAGTCCTGCTCCTTCACCGGGGACTTTCAGGTAATGGACGAGAAGGTGCAGCAGGGGGAGATTCCCCCCCGCTGTCCCCAGTGCGGGGGCACTCTCAGGACCGATGTGGTTCTCTTTGGCGATGCCATGCCCCCGGCCTTTGACCGGGCCATGGCGGCGGTGGAGCGGGCCGACACCCTCTTGGTGGTGGGCTCCTCCCTTCAGGTGATGCCCGTGGCCTATCTCCCTCGCTATGTGCCAAATCTTCTCATTATCAATATGGACGACACCCCCTACGACATGATCAGCAAGGTGAAGATTCAGAGAAAGGCGGGGGAGGTCTTCACCGAACTATTGGAGGTACTGGGTGTCTGAAATCTACGGTCCCTTCGCTCAAATCTACGATGAGGTCATGGACAACTACAACTATCCCCAGGTCTTTGCCTTCTTAAGGGAAGTCCTGAAAAGCTACAGCGAGCTCAGCGGGGAGCTGGAGATTCTGGAAATGGCCATGGGCACCGGCAAGCTCAGCCAGCACCTCAGCAGCCTGGGCAGAGTGGAGGGCTTCGACCGCTCCGAGGCCATGCTGGCTCTCGCCTATCAGCGCCTCTACCGAAATCCCCGGGTGAAGCTCTATCAAATGGACCTGAGCAGCTTCCACTTCTCCCACGACTTCCACCTGATTACATGCCTCTGTGATGGGTACAATTATCTGGAAACTGATGAGCAGATCCTCAATTCCTTTGAGAGGGTCCACCGCCACTTAAAGGAGGGGGGTCTGTTTGTCTTCGACTACAATACGGCAGAGTATTTTCAGGGACAATTGGACGGCCACACGGAAGTGCGCCAGGGGGAGGACTATCTCCTCACCTGGGAGAATGAATTTGATCCCCAGGGGGGCGTCCACATCTACGACCTGAATATATTTTTACAAGTAGAGGAGGACACCTACACCCGCTATCAGGAGGAACACAGGGAGTATGCCCGTTCCCTAGAGAGCCTCAAGGGGCTCTTGGACAAAACGGGCTTTCGGCTCCTGGCCATCACCGATGGCTACACCCTGGCTCCCGGAGGGGAGGGAAGGGACAAGTGGGTGTTCATAGCAGAAAGGAAGTAATATGAAGGATCACTTACTCCGGGCTATGGACCGGGGCAGAAATATTCGCGCCAGCGTAGTGCGCTCCACCGACACCGTGGAAACTGCGCGCATCACCCATCAGACCAGCCCCACGGCCACGGCGGCCTTGGGCCGGGCCCTCACTGCGGGTCTCCTTTTGAGGAGCAAACTCAAGGGGGAGGGGGAGTCTTTGAGTCTCAATATCAAGGGCAATGGTCCCGTGGGACAGATCTTAGTCACCGGGAGAAACAATGGCTTCATTAAGGGCTATGTGGCCCATCCCGAGGCGGATCTTCCCCCAAAATCCGACGGACACCTGGACGTGGGGGGTCTCGTGGGCAATGAGGGCACCCTCTCCGTGGTCATGGACCTGGGGGTCCGGGAGCCCTATGTGGGAAAAGTGGAACTGGTGAGTGGAGAAATTGGGGAGGATGTGGCCCACTATCTCCTCCAGTCCGAGCAGATTCCCTCGGCCGTGGGCCTGGGGGTTTTGGTGGACACCGACACCTCCGTCCGCAATGCCGGGGGCTTCATCATTGAGGTCCTCCCCGGCTGCGATGAGGAGTTTTTGAAGAAAATTGAGGGACACCTGGGCAAGGTTCACTCCATTACCGAGCTTCTGGAAGAGGGCTACGGTCCCCGGGAGCTCTTGGAAGCCGTGCTTCCCGAAGTGGAGTGGGACATCCTGGAGGAATCCGATGTCTACTTCGTCTGTGAGTGCTCCAAGGAGAAGGTCATGGACTCCCTCTCCGCCCTTCACCCCGATGAGATTCGCACCATCATCGATGAGGACCACGGGGCGGAAGTCCACTGCCACTTCTGCAATAGCAGCTATCACCTGGATGAGGCGGAACTGGAGGAGATCCACCGCATTGCCAGCCAGGGCTAATGACAAATAATCTTGCACACCAAAAAAGCACTCCCCCATGAACGGGGGAGTGCTTTTTCCATGCCATTATTTTTTCTTGAGGTGGAGGAGGTCCCGAACCAAGTACAGGGAGCCGCACCAGAGGACCACATCCCCAGGTGCCGCCAGGGAGAGGGAGCGCTCATAGGCCCTTTGAAGGTCCTCCTCCCCGTAGATGGTGGAAAAGTGGCCCTGGGCCAGCTCCCTTAGCTCATCAAGCCCATAGGCCCTCCCCGGGTAGTTGATGGGGGTGAGGACCACGGTGTCGGTGAGGCCGGAGAGCTCTCTCAGGATGGCGGCGGCGTCCTTGTCCCTGAGGAGGCTGAAGCCCAGGATGATCTTTCCGTGGGGGATTCCCCGGAGGGTCTCCTTCATGGCCACAATGGACTGGGGATTGTGGCTGCCGTCCACCAAAACCAGAGGCTCCTCCTGGAGGACCTCCATTCGCCCGGGATTGCTGCTCTTACGGAGGCCCTGGTAGATGTCCTCCCGGCTGAGGGAGAGCTCCTCCCTGAAATCCTCCAGCACCATGAGGGCCAGGGCAGCATTTTTCGCCTGATGGGCCCCAGTGAGGCTCAGGCTCACATCTTGGTAGCCCCGAAAATCGAAGACCGTCTTGCCCAGGGAGATCTCTTTCACCTGAACTTCCCGGGGGGAGAAGGTAGAGTAGGGGCTGTGTTTCTCCTCCGCCACGGCCCGGAGGACTTCCTCCGCCTCCGGCTCCTGGGGATAGACATAGACTGGACGGCCCTCCTTGATGATGCCCCCCTTGGCAGAGGCGATTTCCCCCAAGCTGTCCCCTAAAATTTGGGTGTGGTCCAGGGAGATGGTGGTGATGAGAGAGGCCAGGGGCTTTTCAATGACATTGGTGGAGTCCAAAATGCCCCCCAGGCCCACCTCCAGGACGGCGAAGTCCACCATTTCATCCCGGAAGTAGAGAAACATAATGGTGGTGAGGACCTCGAAGTAGGTGCAGTGATAGCCCTCTCGGTCCTGGGCCTCAATGATGGGAATGAGCTCATTGAGATAGTTCAGAAAATCCTCCCGGGAGATGGACACGCCATTAATGGAGATGGACTCCAGTATGGAATCCATAAAGGGGGAGATGAACAGCCCCACCCTGTGGCGGCGGCTGAGGACGGAGTGGAGGAAGTGACTGGTGGAGCCCTTGCCATTGGTCCCCGCCACGTGGAAGGCGGGAGTGGCATTTTGGGGATTGTCCAGGGCAGCGAGGAGATGGTTCATGCTCTTCAGGGAAAACTCCTCCGTGGTGATCCCCGTGGATCCCCGGTCATAGAGCCATTCCATGGCCTCATCCAGATTGCCGATTAATTTTCTCAATTAAATCATCTTCCCTTCATAAAAAAGTGTTGTCAAAATTGTAAAGCCATGGTAAAATACTAAATGTTCCTGCGGAAATGGCTCAGTGGTAGAGCATCGCCTTGCCAAGGCGAGGGTCGCGAGTTCGAATCTCGTTTTCCGCTCCAAATTTGAGAGAAGCGCTCCGGCGTTTCTCTTTTTTTGTGCCCAGAGTGAGGGCCAAGAAAAAAGGCAATGCCTGAAACAGACATTGCCTCGTTTTGGAGGTGACACCCAGATTTGAACTGGGGATAAGGGTGTTGCAGACCCGCGCCTTACCACTTGGCTATGCCACCGAATTTCCAATGCTCAACTATCTTAACACAGGGCTAACAATTAGGCAATGGGAAAAATGGGATCTCTGGGAAAAATTGAAAGGGCCCTGTAGTCATGATAAAATAAGGTATTCACAGAATAGGGACAATCTGCGGTTTTCCCGCATGGAATACAGCGTAGACGGAACTGAGTTTAGGAGGAAACATGAAGGAGCGTTTGGAAGCCCTCAAAGCAGAGGCCACTAGGGAGATTGAAGGGGCAGGGGCACTGGAGAAGCTGGAAAGTATTCGAGTGAAGTATTTCGGAAAAAAGGGAGAGATGACGGCCATCCTTCGGGGGATGGGAAAACTCTCCAAGGAGGAGCGGCCCCTCATGGGTGCCATGAGCAATGCCATTCGGGAAGAGCTCGAAAAGCTCCTCACCGAAAAGCAGGAGGCCCTCAAGGCCAAGGGCATGGACGAGAAGATGGAGGGGGAGTACTTAGATGTCACCCTCAGTAGGGACATCATTCGCACCGGTCACCGTCATCCCCTCCTCCAAACCAAGGAGGAGCTGGAGGATCTCTTTGTGGAAATGGGCTTTCAGGTGGTGGACGGCCCCGAGATCGACACCGTGGCCAACAATTTCGACCACTTAAATTCCCCGGCCAATCACCCCACCCGGGACCTCACCGACACTTTTTACATCTCTCCGGAGCATCTATTGAGGACCCACACCTCCACCATGCAAATTCGGGCCATGAAGGAGTACGGGGCCCCCTTGAGAATCGTCTCCAGTGGGCGGGTCTTCCGCTACGACGAGGTGGACGACACCCACTCTCCCATGTTCCATCAATTTGAAGGACTGGTGGTGGGCAAGGGCATCACCCTGGCCAATCTCATTGGCAGCCTCAATATCTTCATTAAAGAATTCTTCGGCGAGGACTTGGAGATCCGCTACCGCCCCCACTACTTCCCCTTTACGGAGCCCTCCACTGAAATCGACGTCACCTGCCCCGTCTGCGGGGGAGAGGGCTGTGCCACCTGTAATTTCACCGGCTGGAGCATGGAGCTTTTGGGAGCCGGGGTGGTCCACCCCAATGTCCTCAGAAACTGCGGCATTGACCCCGAGGTCTACTCCGGTTTTGCCTTTGGCATGGGCATCGACCGCATCGCCATGGTGAAGTACGGAATCAAAAACATTCGTCTGATGTTCGAAAACGACGCCCGTTTCCTGAGACAGTTCTAAGGAGTTGCTATGTTCTTACCTAAAGCTTGGCTGGAAAAATTCATTGAAATAGATGTACCCATTAAGGAATTCTCCGATCTCATCACCAATACCGGCAATCACGTGGAGTCCATCATCTCCCGGGATCAGTACGCGGAGGGCGTGGTGGTGGGAAAAATCCTCTCCGTGGAGCCCCACCCCAATGCCGACCGCCTGGTGGTCTGCCAAATTGACGTGGGGGAAAAGCAGGTGCAAATTGCCACCGGCGCCACCAATGTCTTTGAGGGGGCCTATGTCCCCGTGGCCCTGGACGGGGCCCACCTGGCCGGAGATGTGATCATTAAGACCTCCGAGCTCCGTGGCGTGGAGAGCCAGGGAATGATGTGCTCTTTGGAGGAACTGGGCTTTGACCTCAGCGTGATTCCCAAGGAGTCCCGGGACGGCATTCACATTCTCCCCGAGGCCCACGAGCCCGGTACCCCCATCCGGGAAGTCCTGGAACTGGATCAGGAAGTCATTGAATTTGAAATCACCCCCAATCGCCCTGACTGCCTCAGTGTGGCGGGGATGGCCATTGAGGCTGCAGCGGCCCTGGACCGCCCCGTGGTCCTCCCGGAGATTCACGTCACCGAAAACAGCGACACGGCAATGGAGGATGTGGTGGCGGGCATTGCCCTGGAGAGCCCCCACGCCCGGAGATTCTACAGCCGCCTTCTCACCGATGTGGTCATTGAGCCCTCGCCCCAGTGGCTCCAAAACGACCTCATGGGGGCGGGGATTCGCCCCATCAACAATATTGTGGACCTGACCAACTACGCCATGCTGGAGTACGGCCAGCCCCTCCACGCCTACGATCTCAGCACCCTGGCAGAGGAGCGGATCTTGGTTCGAGAGGCCCGGGAGGGGGAGACCCTCACCACCCTGGACGGCGTGGAGCGAAAGCTCACCACCGACGATCTCCTCATCTGTGACGGGGCTGGACCCATAGGTCTTGCCGGGGTCATGGGGGGCCTGGACAGTGAAATCACCTCCAATACAAGGACCGTCCTCTTGGAGGGGGCCGCCTTTGACGACGGCCACATTCGCAAGACCTCCAAGCGCCTGGGCCTTCGCACCGAGGCCTCCAGTAGGTTCGAGCGGGGCCTCAGTGCCGATATTCCCCAAAAGGCCGTGGACCGAGTCTGTGAACTGGCCGTGGCCATTGGAGCAGCCAAGGTGGCCAAGGGGGCCATGGACGTCTATCCCAAGGTGGAGGAGCCCTGGACGGTGGATGCCACCGTGAGCCAGATCAATGGCCTGTTGGGCACGGAGATTGCCCCCGAGGCCATGGAGCGCTATCTGACCCTCCTCCACGTTGCCGTGGAGCGAAATGGGGATGAGCTCCACTGCACCATTCCCACTTTCCGCCGGGACCTCACCATCTGGCAGGATCTGGCCGAGGAGGTGGGCCGGGTCTACGGCTTCCAAAACATCGAGCCCCAGCCCCTCTCCGGGGAGCTCACCCGGGGGGGCAAGCCCAAGTACCGGAAAGTGGAGCAGCGGGCCAAGGAGATCCTCCTGGGGGCCGGCTTCGATGAGTTCATGACCTACTCCTTTATGGGCCCCGGGGCCTTTGACCGCCTGGGAATCCCCAAGGATCACCCCCTGAGGGATGCCGTCACCCTCATCAATCCCCTGGGCGAGGAATACTCGGTGATGCGCACCACCCTGCTGCCCAATCTCTTCGACATTCTGGTGAAGAATATCAATGTGAAAAATCCCTCCGCCTACGGCTTTGAATTCGGCAATGTCTTCTCCAAGGAGACCGACGACGAGGGCCTCCCCCGGGAGTACAAAAAACTGGCCGTGGGCTACTACGGTCCCGAGGACTTCTACTATCTCAAGGATCTCTTGGAAAAGACCCTGAAAGTTCTGGGAATCGAGGGCCTCAGCTACAGGGCCCACGACAGCCTGCCCTTCTTCCACAAGTACCGGGCGGCCGATGTCTCCTACAATGGAGAGCATCTGGGCTACTTTGGGGAGCTCCACCCGGCCCTCTTGGAAAAATACGGCTTCAAAGAGCGGGCCTATCTCTGTGAGCTGGACTTCACCGCCATTGTCAACCACTACGACAGCAGCATCACCTACAGCCCCATTCCCAGATTCCCGGGAATGGAGCGGGACCTGGCGTTGGTGGTGGACCTGAAAGTGCCTGCGGCGGAAATCGAAAGTGTCATCCGCTCCCGAGGGGACGAACTTTTGGCCGAGGCCAAAGTGGTGGATGTCTACTCCGGCACGGGGGTGGCAGAGGGCAAGAAGAGTGTCACCGTGAGCCTCCTCTTCCGCAGCCCCGTGAGAACCTTAAAGGACGAGGAGATTCAACCCCTGGTTCAGGGCATTTTAGAGGACGCTGAAAAGCAATTGGGGGCGACCCTTCGTTAGCGGGAAGGAGGAAATATGTCTAAAAAGGTAAAAGTTCAGCTCTACGGCATGACCTTTTATGTGGTGGGCAGCGACGATGAGGACTATGTGGCCTCCCTTGCCACGGAACTCAATGAAAAGCTCCAGCTCATAGAGCAGAACTACCGGCAGTTGTCCGACATTCAAGTGGCCCTCTTGACGGCCTTAAATATTCTGGACGAACAAAAACAGCGCAGCGCCCAGGAAGCGGAAATCGCAGACAATGTGGCCGATGTGGAAAAGGCCCGCCAAACGGTGGAGCGCCTGGAGGAATTGGAGCGCATCTCCAAGGTCCTGGAAGAGGAGCGGGATCAGCTCAAAGAGGGCAAACATCAGCGGGAGGAGGAACTCTCCCAGCTGAAGGGAGATCTGGAGGAAGTGAAGCGGGAACTGAAATCCATGACCGAAACTTCCAAGGAGCTGCAGGAGGAGCAGAGCCTCCGGGACGAGAAATTGCGGGAGCTGGAGGAGCAGAACTACCAGCGGAATATGACCATTGTGGATCTGAAAAAGGAAATCTCCGTCCTCAGAAAGAATCAGGGCCATGAGTCCTGAACTACTGGCTCCCGCCGGGAGCATGGAGGCCCTGAAGGCCGCCCTAGCCAATGGGGCCGATGCCATCTATCTGGGGGGGCGAAAATTCAGCGCCCGGGCCCACGCCAAGAACTTCTCGTTGGAGGAGCTGGAGGAGGCCCTGGTTCTGGCACATGCCATGGGAAAGAAGATCTTCGTCACCTTCAACATCCTCATTGGGGATGAGGAACTTCCCGAGGCCCTGGACTATGCCCGGAGCCTCTATCATTTGGGGGTGGATGCCCTCATCCTCCAGGACCTGGGTCTCGCCCAGGTGATTCGCGAGGCCCTGCCGGAGTTTGAACTCCACGCCTCCACCCAAATGAGCGTAAATACTTTTGAAGGAGCCCTCTTCCTAGAGAAGATGGGCTTTTCCCGTGTGGTGGTGGGCAGGGAAACTCCCCTGGAGACCATGAGAAAGATCAAGGATCAGACCCAACTGGCCCTGGAGGCCTTCAGCCACGGGGCCCTCTGTGTCAGCGTCAGCGGCCAGTGCCTCTTCAGTTCCATCCTGGGGGGCCGAAGTGGCAATCGGGGCAACTGCGCCCAGAGCTGCCGGAAGTCCTACGAAATTGTCAACGACAGGGGGGAAGTGGTCTATCCCCGGGGATATCTCATCAGCCCCCGGGACCTCAATCTCATCCACCGGGTGGATGAACTGAAGGCCGCTGGCGTGGACAGCTTTAAATTGGAGGGGCGAATGAAGAGCCCCACCTATGTGGCGGCCATCACCCAAAACTACCGAAACGCCCTGGACGGAAAGAAGACCCGGCCCCAAGACATGGCCCAGGCCTTCAATCGCACCACCACCGAGGGACTGGCCTTCGGCGCCTTCGGGGAAAGCTACATCCAAAAGGCCCAGCCCAATCACATTGGGGTGGAAGTGGGCAAGCTCCAAGACTCCGATGGCCGCCTGGCCCAGGGGGAGATCACAGAGGCCCTCCATGAGGGGGACCTCCTCTCCGTCTCTGGAAAGAGGGGCCCCATCAATTTCACCCTGGACCGGGATCTGGCCCCGGGGAAAAACCGAAAATTCTCCGTGGGAGAGCGGGCTGTGGCGGGACCCATTCGCCGGTTGGTCTCCAAGGAGCTGGAGGAGCGGATGGCCGTGGACGAGGATGAGCTCCGGGGACGGATTCCCCTGAGGGGCTCCTTCCGGGCCCGGGTGGGGGCCCCTGCCGTCTTCACCCTGGCAGATGTCCGGGTGGAGAGTGAGACCCCCGTGGAGCGGGCCCAGAAGCGGGGCCCGGATCCCCAGCGGATTCGGAGCAATCTGGAAAAATTTGGGGACAGCCCCTTCTTCCTGGAGGAAGTGGCCCTGGACTTGGATCCCGAGGCCTTTCTCCCCATCTCCCTCATCAATGGCCTCCGCAGGGAGGCCCTGGAACAAGTTCACCGGAGCCTCCACCCTGAGAGGGGCCCCGGGAGGGACTACTCCTTCTCAGGCTACGACTTCGCCCCAGGGGGTAAGACCCTCCTGGCCGTGGAGGTCCGGAGCCAGGAGGATTTGGAGAAACTCCCCATGGAGCTCATTGACCGGGTGGACTGGTACGCCCGGCCCAGTCAGGTGGCGGTGGACTATGTCCACGAGAGGGGCCTGTCCATCTACCTGAGCCTCCCCTTTCAGCCGGATTTTTCCCTGGAAGAGGCCAAGTCCCTGGGATATGATGGGTACCGCGGGGCCTCCCTGGGTCAGATTCATCAGCTCAAAGGGGAGAGGCTCATTTGGGGGCCGGGGCTCAATCTCTTCAATCGAGAGTCCGTACAACTGGCCAAGGACCGAGGGGATGAGGTGGAGCTCTCCCTGGAGCTCAACAGCGAGCAGCTGAAAAAATTGGCCGATACCTTTGGCTCCGTGGGGGAAATCACCGTCTACGGGCACAATCGAAATATGATTATGAAGCACTGCCCCTTGAGTTTGAAAAAGGGCTGTGGCAGTGATCGAAACTGCGACCACTGCGGCTATCGCAAGGGCTTTGGCCTCAAGGATCAGCGGGGATCCATCTTTCCCCTCTATCGCTACTGCGACCAAACGGAGGTCTACAACGACAGGCCCACCCTCCTTCTAAAGGAGGAGCGCTCCCTTCGGGCCCTTCACCCCAGGGTCATTCGCGTGGCCCTCTTGGAGGGGGAAGATGGAAGGGACATCATCAGAGCCGGACGACAGTTCATCCAAGGGGAGGAGATCTCCCGGGAAATCTTCAATAGAACCTACACCAAGGGCCACTACCGCCGGGGGATCATCGTCCGAGAAGAATAAGGAGGATTTGTTGGCATCGAGCAGACGAAGTATTGAATCAATTCTGGAATTCGACCGCATACTGGAACAGCTGAAGGATCGCTGCGCCTCGTCTTTGGGACGGAGTGGGGTGGAGGAACTGGAATTTCTCACCGACGCCCGGGAGATTTTCAGGGCCCAGGAGGAGACGGAGGAGGCGGTGCGCCTCCTCTCCGTGGCCCCCAATGTGCCCCTCTTTGGCGCCACCCCCATGGCCCAGTCCGCGGGCTATGCCCAGCGGGGCGGGGTTTTGGAAATTCATCAGATCTTGAATATTGGCGATGGCCTCCGGGGGGTGCGACTCCTCAAGGAATTTATCCAAGAGCGGGATGAAGAGTTGTTTCCCTACTTCGTGGGGATCTCTGAGGGCCTCTGGACCGACGGGGCCCTGGAGCGAAAGATCGAAAGGACCATTGAGAGCGACTCCACCCTCTACGATCACGCCAGCGACGAGCTCTTCCGCATTCGGAAAAAAATCGCCGGCAAGAAGGATCAGCTCCGGGGCACCCTCCAGGCCATCCTCTCCCAGACCGAGGAGCAGGGCCACCTGCAGGATGCCCTGGTGACCATGCGGGGGGGCCGCTATGTCATCCCCGTGCGGAAGGATGCCAAAAGTAAGGTTCCCGGGCTGGTCCACGATATGAGTCAGACGGGGCAGACCGTCTACATTGAGCCCATGGCCGTGGTGGAAAACAACAACGAACTTCGGGAGCTGGAGCTCCAGGAGCGGGAGGAGATTCGGAGAATCTTAAAGGAACTCAGTGAGTGGATTGGCCAGTACCCCGAGGAGTTCAAGGAGAATGAAGTCCTCTACCGCCAATTGGACCTCACCCTGGCCAAGGGCCGCCTGGCCATTGACACCAAGGCCATTCGCCCCAAACTCAATGAAGAGCGATACAGCGAGCTCCACGGGGCCAAGCACCCCCTCCTGGATCAAAAGACCGTGGTGCCCCTCAGTGTCACCCTGGGGGGAGATTTCAATCAGCTCATCATCACCGGGCCCAACACCGGGGGGAAGACGGTGACCTTAAAGACCTTCGGCCTCATGGTTCTCATGCACCAGTACGGCCTCCACATTCCCGCCGAGGAGGGGAGCGAGCTGGGGATCTACTCCGGAGTCTACGCAGACATCGGCGATGAGCAGTCCATTGAGCAGTCCCTCTCCACCTTCAGCGCCCACATGGGCCACATCATACAAATTTTGGAGGATGTGGACTACCACGGCCTGGTCCTCTTCGACGAGCTGGGCGCCGGCACCGACCCCACCGAGGGGGCGGCCCTGGCCATTGCCATCATCGAGTACTTGAGGGACCGGGGGATTCACCTCATGGCCACCACCCACTACAATCCCCTGAAACTCTACGCCCTCACCCGAGAGGGGGTGGAGAATGGCTCCATGGAATTTGACCTGGAGCGGCTGGTCCCCACCTACCGCCTCATTCTGGGGGTTCCCGGAAAGAGCAATGCCTTCGAAATTGCCCGGAGACTGGGCCTGGGGAGAGATGTCCTGGAGGAGGCCCACCGCCGTCTGGAGCGGGAGGATATTGTCTTTGAGGACGTCCTGGGCCGCCTGGAAAAAGAGCGGGCCCAGTATGAGGAGCAGCGGGAAGCGCTGGAAGTTCAGGAGCGGGATCTCAAGATCCGCTGGCGAAGGCTGGAGGGGGAGAACCGAGCCCTGAAAAATCAGCGGGAGAAAATCCTGGAGGAGGCCCGGAAAGAGGCCAAGGAAATGGTACAGAGGGCCAAGGAAGATGTGGATCTGGCCGTTTCTGAAATTAAAGATTTAAAAGAATTTTTAGAGAAGGACGAGGCCCGCACCATACAGGGGGCCCAGGACCTCCTTCGGGAGGACCTGAAGCATCTTCGGGCGAAGGACCGGGGCATTGTCATCGAAAAGGCCTCCAATCCCGCTCAAAAGGTGAAACCGGGAGACAGCGTCTTCGCGGAATCCCTGGGCGTGGAGGCCACGGTCCTGGAGCCGGAGGACAACAAGGGCAATGTCCTCATACAGGCGGGACTGATGAAACTCACCGTCCCCCGAAAGGCCCTCATTCTCAGAAAGCCCGAGAAGAAGACCCCCAAAAACAGGGGGAGCGCCCGGAAGGTCATGAAGGACAAGGTGCAAAACGCCAAGACGGAAGTGGACATCAGGGGCAAGACCTTCGAGGATGCCCTGCCCATACTGGACAAGAGCATCGACGATGCCTTCTTGAGTAATGTCCAGTACCTTAGAATTATTCACGGAAAGGGCACTGGCGCCCTGGGCAGAAAAGTGAAGGATTATCTCAAAAAACACCCTGCGGTGAAGAGTCAGGAAGTCCCGCAACCGGAGGAGGGGGGCACAGGCGTCACTGTGGCCCATCTAAAGTAGGAGGAATTATGTTCGATTATAAAGAGGGGATTGTAAGCAGCCTGGATGGAGCCATTGAGGCCCTGGACGCTGATACCATTGGCGAAATGTTGGAGATTCCGCCCCAGAGGGAAATGGGAGACTACGCCTTTCCCACCTTCACTCTGGCCAAGGTATTTCGCAAGAGCCCCAATCAAATTGCCGCGGAGCTAAAGGAGCAATTGGGGGAGGTCCCTGCCATTGAGGAGATCAGAGTGCAGGGCCCCTATCTCAACTTCTTCATCGACAAGGACCACCTGGCCAGGGAAGTCCTGGAAGATTTGAGGCGCCGGGGGGAGGACTTTGGAAAAGTGGATGTGGGGCAGAACCGCCAAGTGGTCATGGAGTACTCCAGCCCCAATATTGCCAAGCCCTTCCACATTGGCCACATCCGCACCACCGTCATCGGCGACAGCTTAAAGAGAATCTACGACTATCTGGGCTACAACACCGTGAGCATCAATCACCTGGGAGACTATGGCACCCAATTTGGCATGATGATCAACGCCTATCTCAAATGGGGAGACCCTGAAGTCATTGAAAAAAATCCCATTCCCGAACTGGTGAAACTCTATGTGCGGATCAACAAGGAAGCGGAGGAAAATCCCGAGCTTCTGGACGAATCCAGAAACTGGTTCAAGCGCCTGGAGGAGCAGGATGAGGAGGCCGTGGCCCTCTGGCAGTGGTTCAGAGATGTGAGCCTCAAGGAATTCAAGCGGGTCTATGAACTTCTGGACATCGAGTTCGACTCCTACCGGGGGGAGAGCTTCTACACCGACCTCATGCCCGAGGCCGTGGAAGAAATGAAGGAAAAGGGCATACTGGTGGAGAGCAAGGGCGCTCAAATCGTCAATCTCGACGAGTACAAACTGCCCCCCGCCATCATCATCAAAAGCGACGGCTCCACCATCTACCTCACCCGGGACATTGCCACCGCCCTCTACCGGAAAAAGACCTACGACTTCTACAAGTCCGTCTATGTGGTGGCCAGTCAGCAGAATCTCCACTTCCAGCAGCTCTTCGCCATTCTGGACAAAATGGGCCACGAGTGGGTGAAGGACTGCGAGCACGTCTCCTTTGGCATGGTGAGCCTCAAGGACGGCACCCTCTCCACCCGAAGGGGGAAAGTGGTCTACTTGGAGGACGTCCTGAAAAGAGCCACGGACAAAGTGGAGGAGATCCTCATTCAGCGGGAAGAGGAGACCGGCAAGGCCGTGGAAAATCGCAGGGCACTGGCGCAAACGGTGGGCATCGGTGCGGTGAAATTCCAAGAGCTCTTCAATCAAAGGATCAAGGACTATGTCTTCGACTGGGACCGCACCCTCTCCTTCGACGGGGAAACGGGCCCCTATGTTCAGTACACCCACGCCCGAATCGCCTCCCTCCTGGAAAAGGGAAACTTCCAGGTGGATGGCCCCATTAAAATTGAGGAGCTGGACCAGGCCCTGGCCCACGAAATTCTGGCCCAGCTCTACGGTTTCCACCAAGTGGTGGTGGACGCTCACGAGAAAAACGAGCCCTATTTCATCACCCGCTACATTGTGGAGACGGCAAAACTCTTCAATAAATACTACAATAGCACCCCCATCATCACCGAGGATGCCGAGGCCACCAATACCCGCCTCTTCCTCTCCTATGGGGTGAAGACCCTCATCAAAGTGGGCCTGAGCCTGTTGGGCATCGGCGCACCGGAAAAAATGTGAGGACATTCCATGAAGGACCTGATCCAAGTCTATGCCCTGGGGGAGAAAAAAACCCGGGAAACCCTCCAGACGGCACCCTGGAGCCTGCTCATTTCCCTGGGCCTCTCCCTGGTCTTCTACCTCTTCAATCTCCTGGTCTCCCGGTTGATCTTTATGGGGGCCATTGTGGGCTTCATTGTGGCCCTGGGCTATGCGGCCATTGTGGCCTACGGCATGAGCATCTATGAGGGAGTACTGAACCGGGGCAAACCCAAACTGGTGCCCAGCAGAGAGAGCCTGAAATACCTCTCCGCCGTCTACGGCATCTACTTCATCCTCATGATTGCAAGACTCATCACGGGCATTGGCGGAAGCTATGGCAATATCTTCTTCGCCCTCTTCTTCCTCCTGAATCCCCTCCCCGAGGCCATCTATCTGGACCAGCAGCGGGGGGTGGAGGGGCTGAAACATGTCCTGGACTTTTGGAAGAGAAATTTCTTCCACTGGCTCCTGCCCCTGCTGATCTATCTCGGACTCCAGAGCCTCCTCCTCACCCCCCAGGGGATGATTGGGGGCATCCTGGGCAGCGACATCGTCAATCAGATGAGCGGCTTTACCGTCATCAGAATCGGCGGATCCTGGGACCCGGTATTCATCCTCCGGCAGATCCTCTCCCTCCTTTTCACAGGCTGGTACATGATCCTCCGGGGACAACTCTACCGCATCCTCCGGGGAGGCAGTGCCAGAAAGAGAGCATTTATGGCCCACTTTCAATAGGAAAGGGCCCCAAAACAAGCCCAAGTAAGAGGCACACATCATTCAGAGAAAGAATGTAAGGACGAGGTTAAAAACCTCGTCTTTTTTCGTACGAAGATATTGACAATGTAAAGCCCCCTAGGTACAATAAAAAGGCAACATTGAAGGAATAAAAGCTCAATGTTGGGCCAAGGATGAAATGATTTCAGGGAATATCCCCTTGACAAATGAAGTCCTCGGCCATATACTAGTAAAGTCGCCTCGAGAGAGGGGCCAAGAAAAACTTTTGAAATTTCAAAAAAAGTTCTTGACACCGAGCTTCCGGCGATATATACTAAATAAGCTGTTTCGAAAAGAAA
>JAUNLK010000006.1 GCA_030535395.1 Tissierellia bacterium | reverse complement strand
GTCACAGAGACACGGTCAAGAATGATCTGTCCAGTGGCGATTTTTTGTTGCCTGTATTTTCGTTTCGAACCCGATCCAGGTCGCCACCATTCTCAAATTAAATATGGAGGAGTTCCCGAGTTGGCCAAAGGGGACGGACTGTAAATCCGTTAGCTCAGCTTTCAGTGGTTCGAATCCACTCTCCTCCACCACCTGCGGAAATGGCTCAGTGGTAGAGCATCGCCTTGCCAAGGCGAGGGTCGCGAGTTCGAATCTCGTTTTCCGCTCCAATGTGCTGTTAGCTCAGCTGGATAGAGCGTCTGGCTACGGACCAGAAGGTCGAGGGTTCGAATCCTTTACAGCACGCCAAAACATCGTCACAGAGACACGGTCAAGAATGATCTGTCCAGTGGCGATTTTTTGTTGCCTGTTTTTTTGTACGATCTAACATGGTGTCCGTTTATTATAACGCTTCAGTTGTAAGAGATTGATATAATGGGTTAACAGAAAGGGATTGAAGCTCAGCGGAAGGGAAAAGCTAATGGGAGCAGAGGAGGTACACCCATGAAAAAATCTACCGAGGGTTTTGTCAGACCTAAGTTCAAGCCAGAAGACTTTAATCCAAAATTGTATGGGGGAAAGACTCTGGAAGAGTTTTTAGCTGAGGGGAAACTTGTCTCCGAGTATGGAAATATTTATTATAAAAACGGTCATATCGCTTGCCCAGTTTGTGGCGATACCGTGGATTCTTATGATATCTGCAACTGTGGATGGATGAATAGCGGTGACGAAGCTGAAGATGTACCGTTAGATGAGGTAGATGACCACAACGGGATCACCTATCGTGAAGCTCTGGAAAATTTTAGACGTACCGGTTATGTTTTTATAGAAAGCCCCTACTAAGTTGGAACTCGCAAGAAAACGAAATAACTGAACTGAATACTGATCCAAAACACCCTGTGGGGTGTTTTTTTGTTGGAGGGAAAGTGGGGCGGGGAAGATGGGAGAGTAGGGGCAAGGTTTGCAGTGGGAAGTGGATTTTGAATTTTGTTGTGGTTCTCCAAGGGTCTAGTGTTTGGTTTTCTGGCCTGTATGTATGGGATGGGATGGGGTTTTTCCCCGGGAGAATTAGGTTAAGGGGGCCTTTTTTCGAGTATATATAAGATAGTACCTTTTTTTGGTTCATTTGTTCTCGTGTTATAATATTGATGGAGGTTTCTGTGAAGAAAACCAATGCCATGCGCTTGTTGGATCAACAAAAAATTTCCTATGAAGTCGTTTCCTTTGAGCCGGAGGAGGATATGACCGGGGTGGATGTGGCTCATAAAAATAATTTGGATGTGGCCTCGGTGTACAAGACTTTGGTGACGGTGGCTGGTCGCGGGGAGCACTTTGTCTTTGTGATTCCCGTGGCTCGAACTCTGGATCTCAAGGCTGCCGCTCAGGTGGTGGGGGTCAAGAAGCTGGAGATGCTCCCTCAGAGGGATCTGTTGCCCCTGACGGGCTATGTCCACGGGGGCTGCAGTCCCTTTGCCATGAAGAAGTTGTTTCCAACATATCTCGATGAATCCGCAGAGGATTTGAATTACATCTATGTCAGTGGGGGGAAGCGCGGCCTTCAGGTGGGGCTGGATCCCCAGGATGTGCTCAAGGCCACCTCCGGTGCCTTTGCCAGTATTTCGAAAGGGGCTTAGTATGACGGTAGAAAAATTTTATGAGGAGTGGAAAAATCTTCCCAATTTGAAGGAGGAGGAGCGGGAGGCCCTTTCCGCTCTCTCTGGCCAAAAGTTGGAGGACGCTTTTTATCAGGAGCTCTCCTTTGGCACTGCTGGGCTCCGGGGGGAGCTGGGCGTGGGGACCAATCGTATGAATGCCAGGGTCATTGCCCGGGCCACCCAGGGCTTGGCCAATACCATTGCCAGGCGCGGAGCAGAGGCCAAGGCCCGTGGGGTGGTCATCGCCTGGGATGTTCGCCATCAGAGCCGGGAATTTATGGAGGTGGCTGCGGGGATTTTGGCCTCCAATGGGATCAAGGTCTATGTCTTTGATGACATTCGCCCCACCCCCATGCTCTCCTTCGCCGTGCGCTACAAGGGGGCCATCAGTGGCATTGTGATTACCGCCTCCCACAATCCCAAGCAGTACAATGGCTACAAGGTCTACTGGGAGGAGGGCTCTCAGATAAGGGACGACATTGCCCAGAAGATCTCCCGTGAAATTGATAAACTGGGCTATGAACTGGTGGATGGGGACTTCCACGGCTATCTCAAAGCGGGCCTCATCGAAGTGATGGGGGAGGATGTGGACCGGGCCTACTATGAGGCCACTCTGGCCATGAGTGCCTCCGACGATGTGGACAAGGATTTGAACATCGTCTACACTCCCCTCAATGGCACGGGGAATTTGCCCGTTCGCAAGGTTTTGAAGGCTCGAGGATTTCAAAATGTCCACGTGGTGGAGGAGCAGGAGCTCCCCGATCCCGATTTCACCACGGTGGGTTATCCCAATCCCGAGGATCCCAAGGCCTTTGCCCTGGCCGTGGAGTATGGAAAGAATTTAGGGGCGGATCTTTTGGTGGCCACGGACCCGGACAGTGACCGGGTGGCCATGATGTCTCCGGATGATGAGGGGAATTTCTATGCCTACAATGGCAATCAGATTGGGGCCCTCCTCATCCACTACATCCTCGAGGTCCGGGGGGAAAAGGGAGATCTTCCGGAAAATGCCGCCATGGTTAAGAGCATTGTCACCGGGGAGCTGGGCACGGCCATCGCCCGGGAATACGACATTCCCATGTTCAATACCCTCACCGGCTTTAAGAATATCTGTGGTCTGGCCAATGAGTGGGATGTGACGGGGGCCCACACTTTCCTCTTTGGCTACGAGGAGTCCATTGGCTACACCTATGGGGACCACGTGCGGGACAAGGACGCCGTGGTGAGCACCATGATGATTGTAGAGATGGCCGCCTACTACAAGAAGCGGGGCCAGAGCCTCTACGAGGTCCTCCGTGGGATCTACGAAAAGTACGGCTATTACAAGGAGCGCCTCCTCTCCGTGGTCAAGGAGGGCCAGGAGGGTCAGGCTCAGATTGCCCGGATTATGGACCACGTTCGCCAGGCACCCTTCACCACTGTGGGGGATTTGGCCGTGGAACGGGTGGTGGACTACCTGGAGGGCCAGGGGGCCATTGGCAAGAGCAATGTCATTGAGTTTCACCTGGAGGATGGCTCCCGCTTCACCATCAGGCCCTCGGGGACGGAGCCCAAGATCAAGCTCTACATCTACACCGTGGACGGGGATGAAGCCGTGGCAGAGGAGAAACTGGGCCTCATTGAAGGGGCCGTGACCCAGAGATTTGAGGAGGCCCTCTAATGCTAGTACTGGCAGATCCCAATCCCAGATTGCGGCGAAAGTTGATTGGGGAGTCCTTTCCCAAGGGGAGGGACTCCGTGGCCCGGGAATTGGACCTGGCACCTGGGGGCAGGGGCGGCTTTATGGCGGAGCTTGCCGTGGCCATGGATGCCAAGGTGACCTATGTGACCCTACTGGGGGGCTCCTCCGGGGTCCTCTATCACGAGCTGTTGCGTCAGATTCCCATGACGGTGAAATTTCACCGGCTCCGGGACAACACCCGGGAGTCCATTGTCCTGGAGGAGGGGAGCAAGTTGACCACCGTCCACACCCCCTCCCCTCGAGTCACTGGAGAGGACATCAGTGAATTTTTCCAGGACTATTTGGAGGCGGTCCAGGAGGGGCAAGTGGTGGTGGCCGTTCCCAATGAGCTGGAGGACGACGAGGATCTCACGGGAGGGCTCATTCAATTTGCCAAGCGGGAGAAGACCCCCATCTTTGTGAAATACCGGGAGGGAGAATTTCCCAAGCTCTCCAATTTGGCGGCCTATGGCCTGGTCATCTCCCGGGAGGATTTAAAGAAGCTCAGTGGCAAGGAAATGACCCTCATTGGCGAGATCGGCGCCTTTGTCCGGGAGCAAATGAGCCACATTCCCCTGGTTTTGGTGACCGGTTCCAAAAAGGGCGTGCTCCTCTTCACTCCCGAGAAAGTTCTCTACGGCTTCTTCGAAGACAGTGAGGAGCTCTCCCTCTCCCACGGGGGCCTGTTAATTGGCCTGGCCTGTGGCATGGAGCGGAACTATGGCGGGGAGCAGCTTTTGAAGCTTTCCATGGCCACGGGGGCCACCAAAGTGGCGGATTTTGCCGAGATCAAGGGGCTCATGAGCCGAATTGAAGTTCAAGAAATGGAGGTAAAATGAAGCACAAATTGCAGCGAGAGGGCGCCCTCTTTTTATTCATCGACATTCAGGATTCCCTGACCCAGGTCATGGACGGCGGTCAGGAACTGCGGAAGAATGCCAAAATTTTGGCTCAAACTGCGGAGATCATGGACATTCCCACCCTCTTCACCACCCAGTATGCCAAGGGGCTGGGGCCCTTTGACCCGGAGATTCGCCCCCTCCGTCCCTCTGGAGTGGAGATGGACAAAAAGGCCTTTTCCATTATGCTGGATGAGGAGATTGCCGCCCATCTCAAGGAAGTGGCTCCCAAGCAGATCATTCTCTCCGGGGAAGAGGCCCACATCTGCGTCCTCCTCAGCACCCGGGACCTCCTCCAGGAGGGCTATGAGGTCTATGTGGTCCACGATGCCGTTGCCTCTCGAAAAATGGAAAACAAGGTCCACGCCCTCAATGAAATGAGGGACATGGGGGCGGTGGTTCGATCCACGGAGTCCATCCTCTTCGACTTCAATGGGAAGGCGGGAACCCCGGAGTTCAAAGCCATCCAGGCCCTCATTAAGTGAGACATGAAATTTCTCCACACGGCGGACCTACACCTGGGCAATTCCTTCCCGTCGGAGGATCCTCAGCGGAGGAGTAGGTACCGCCGTCTTCGTTTTCAAGCTTTGGAGGATATCTCCTCCGCCGCCGTGGCCCATGGGGTGGACTATCTCTTTTTGGTGGGGGATATTTTTGAGGAGCAGAAAATCAGCCACCGGGAGGTGGTGGAGGTCATGGAAAGGCTCAATCGCCTGCCCGTGAAGGTCTTTCTCCTCTTGGGCAATCACGACTATGGCCTCTTTGATACCCTGGAGGCCATCAAGGGGAAGGTGCACCTCTTTGGGCCCCAGAGCTCCGTCTATGTGGACCACGGCAGGAGGGTGATGATTTTTGGGGAGAGCTGGAGTCGCCACAGTTATGGCAAGGAAAAGCTCATTGATCCCTCGGTCTTTTTGGAGGGCTACACCAAGATCCTCCTCCACCACGGCACCTGGGGGGGCCGGGGCTACTTCCCCCTGGACCCCGCCACTTTTTCCGGGGTCTTCGACTACATTGCCCTGGGCCACATCCACAAAGGGGAGGAGCTACAGAGCCATGTGGTGATGTGCGGCACTCCGGAAATTTTGAGCTTCGATGAAGTGGGGGACTTCGGCTACATCCTGGGGGAGGGAGAGGGGGCCATCACCACCCGGAGAATTTCCCGGAGCAGCTTACAGGTGGAGCGGGTGAGCCTCCACAGCCCGGAGGAACTGGAGGAGTTGGAGCAAAGCCCCCACCTCCTCTACGATATCCACTACGACGGCGTCCCCTCGGACTATCTTCGCTCCCTCATTCAGGGGAATTTCCCCGACAGCCGGGTGAAATTTCTCCCCAAGAGCCGCTTCAACTACCGGGAGCTCTATGGTCGCCACAGGGACGATGTGGTGGGGGCCTTTATTCGCAAGGTCCGGGCCATGGAGGGCTCCGAGGAGTATCTGGAGCAGCTCATGGACGTGGGGCTTTCGGCACTGATGGGAGGCAGGGATGATTGAGAAAGTGGAACTGGAGGCGGTGGGCCCCTTTGAGCGCAATGTCATCACCTTTCACGAAGGCTACAATGAGATCCAGGCCCCCAATGAGTGGGGGAAGTCCACCCTCTTGTGGACCATCTTCGTCATTCTCTACGGCCTTTCCAAGGACAGCCTCCACCGGGTCCTTCCATCGGAGCTCTATGACCGCTTGAAGCCCGTGGGGCAGAGTCGCTTCCAGGGGGCCCTCACCCTGGTCCAGGACGGGGTGGGCTATCGCATTCACCGGGTCTTTTTAAAGGGCTCCGAGGAGGTTTTGGTGGAGCGGCTGGACACGGGGCGCAGCTTTGAGGACCCCTCCTTCACCCGTTACTCCCGGGTGCCCCAGCCGGGGGTCTACTTCTTTGGCCTCACCCGGCGGCAGTTTGAGGAATTTTTCCTCCACATGGAGGCCCAGGACCCCCGGGAGGTCTTTGAGGAGGCTCAAAACTTCCTCCACACGGGATCCACTCAGTACTCCCTGGAGGGGGCCATGGCCCGGGTGGAGGAGCGCCTCAGGGAGATTGGCACCGAGGGGCGAAAGACCTCCCAGCTGGGCAGAATCTCCCTGAGTTTGAAGGAGAAGTATCAGCTCCTGGCCCGGGAGCGGCCCAAGATTCAGGGCTATGGGGCTGCCAAGACCTCCTATGAGGGCCTCAGGGCCCAGCGGGAGAAACTCCTCGCCCAACGGGAGGAGGCGCCGGAACTTCCAGAGCCTAAGGACCTCCGGGAGCTCATTGGGGAGGTGCAGAAAAAGGACGGGGAGCTGGCCATGAGCGATGAGCTCATTCAAAAATTGGAGCAGAGAGCCCAGGGGCGCCGCTACACTTCCAGTTGGGCACTGCTGGGCTGGCTTCTCCTCAGCCTATTGGGATTGGGGGCCGGCCTCTTTTTTGCCGTGGAGGGGGCTCAGGTGCAGCTCATCCTTCTGCCCATTTCCATCTCGGCGGTGGGGGGCGGCTTCTTCTTCACCCGCCTCTTGGGGCGAGTCTTCGGCAAGAGGGCCCTTGCCCGCTATCACCGGGCCTTTCAGGAGCGGGACGAGCTCTACCGGCAGAAGGAGGTCCTCCGCCAGAGGGGGGAGGCCCTTCTGAAGCGGCCCCTCTCCATGGAGGCCCTTCACTCCTCCCTCCTCCAGTTTCAGGGCCTGGTGGAAGGGGGCTATGTGGACCGGGAGGAGATGCGACGCAGCGAGGAACTCCGGAAGGGGGAATACGATCTGGGGAGAGCCCAGGCCCTCCTCCACCAAATGGAGGACAGCCGGGCCCAGGTGGTGGCCCTGGAAGAGGAGATCCAGAGGGAGGAAGACCAGCGGGAAAAGCTCCGCCAGGAGCAGAAAATTCTCCAGGATGTCCGGGGGATCTTTGAGGAGCTCAAGCTGTCGGAGGGGGCCCAGGTGGAGGCCCAGCTCCTCCGGGAGAGCTTCAACTACTTCCGGCGGGCCACCGGAGGCGAGGACAGCCCCTATCATCGCCTGGGCTACGACGAGGCCCAGGGCTTCTATGTGGACCGAGAGGGGAGCATCCTCCGCTTGATGCAGCTGAGCCGCAGCACTCAAGAGCTCATGGCCATCTGCCTGAAGCTCGCCATGATGGATCTGGTGGGGCGGGGGGAGATTCCCGCCCTCATGGACGATCCCCTGGCCTACTTCGACAGCCAGCGGAAGGAAGAGGTGAAGGAGCTTCTGGCAGAGGCCGGCCGCCAAATCATTCTCCTGGAGACCACTTAATTTGCACAACTGTAACTTTGTACGCTAGAAGGGAGCCTCGGTTGATCTACGGGATCGGTGATCTCCATTTGGATCATACAAAAGAAAAACCCATGGATGTCTTTGGCAAAGCATGGGTAGATCATGAAGAACGCATTTTCCAGCAGTGGCGCTCCGTGGTCCGGGAGGAGGACACGGTGCTCATTGTGGGGGACATCTCCTGGGGCCTCAAGCTCAGTGATGCCGAAGAGGATCTGAGGCGGATCGACGCCCTCCCGGGCAAGAAGATCATCAGCAAGGGCAATCACGACTACTGGTGGAGCAGTTTGAAGAAATTGGAGGACTTAAACCTCTCCTCCATCACCTTCCTCCACAATTCCTCCGCCGTGGTGGAGGGAGTGGGGATCATTGGCACCCGGGGCTGGTCCGACATCGACGGTCCCCAGGCCACGGAGCAGGATGCCAAGATCTACAGCAGGGAATTGGGGCGGCTGGACCTGTCCTATCAGAGCCTGGGGGAGCCCAAGCCCGAGGAAATCATCGCCATGATTCACTATCCCCCCTTCCACAGCACGGGAGATGCCAACGACTTCGTCTACTATCTCTACGAGCAGGGGGTGAGTCGCTGTATCTACGGCCACCTCCACGGCAGCGGCCACAAGTACATCCAGGAGGGGACCGTTTTGGGCATAGAATTTCAATGTGTGGCGGCGGACTACCTTCATTTCCGGCCCGCCCTGATTAAGGAGGACTAAATGGAAAGAGAAATGGAAGTCAAAATTTTAAATGAAGATGTCACTGAGCTGAAGAAAAAAGTTCTGGCCCTGGGGGCTCAGGAGGAGGGAGTGGAGGAGCAGATCAATATTCGCCTCCAAAATATCCAAAACCCCGTGGACGATGCCCTGGGCTATCTCCGCCTCCGCATTGCCGAAAAAAAGGGAAAGACCAAGTACGAATTTACCTTTAAAGCCAAGGAAAAGACCACCGAGAGCAAGAACAATATGGAGTACACCACCCTGGTGGAGGACCCTCAGGCCCTCCTGGAAATTCTCAAATTCATGGGCATTGAAGAGGTGAGCCGGGGCACCAAGCACCGGGAAAAATACAGCCTGGATGGCTCCACCTTCGACTTCGACACCTGGGATGAAGAGACCTATCCCCATCCCTATATGGAAATCGAGGTGACGGAGGAGGGAAAACTGGAGCAACTCCTCACCGCCCTGGACATCGCCCCGGAAAATGTCTCCACAAAATCCATTGGGGATTTGAGCAAGGAGTACTGGGAAAGTGAAAAATAGGGGAAACTGAGAATAAATAGTACAACACAATGGCAAATGTGCTATAATATATCCCGTGAGGAGGGCAGATATGTCAGAATTTAAATTTATTCGTTTTTTCCAAGAGATCTATAAGTCCGACGTGGGCATTGTCGGGGGCAAGGGCGCCAATTTGGGCGAAATGACCAACTTTGGTCTGGATGTACCCCCAGGATTTTGCGTCACCGCCGAGGGTTACGATGCCTTCATCGACGGTGCGAATTTGGATGAGAAAGTTCGCTATCTGATGGATGGTCTGGATGTGGATGATGTGGATCAACTCACCGCAGCCAGCAACGATATTCGTGCCAATATTTCTGGCGGAGCAATTATTTCCCAACTGGAAGAGGAAATTCGAAAGGCATATCGCAAACTCAGTGAAGAGATTGGCATTGAGAATCCCCAAGTGGCCGTGCGTTCTTCCGCCACTGCAGAGGACCTGCCCGATGCATCCTTCGCTGGTCAACAGGATACTTATCTGCACATTGCAGGAGAGGAAGCTCTGGTGGAGCACGTTCGCAAGTGCTGGGCCAGCCTCTGGACCCCCAGAGCCATTTACTACCGGGAAAAGCAAAACTACAATCACTTCGACGTCTCCCTGGCGGTGGTGGTTCAAAAGATGGTCTTCTCTGAGAAGAGTGGGGTCATGTTCACCGCCAATCCCATTGCCAATAACACCGATGAAATGATGATCAATGCCAGCTATGGCCTGGGTGAAGCCGTGGTTTCCGGTTTGGTTTCCCCCGACGAGTACATCATCGACAAGAAGACCAAGGAAGTTCTGGAAAGACACATTGCCAACAAAAAGAAGATGGTGGTCCAAAATGACTCCGGCATCGGCACCCACGAGGAAGATGTGGCCGATGTTTTGGGCGAAGAATTTGTGACCAAGGAGTGCCTCACCGAGGACGAGCTCCACAATCTCATTGAAGCGGGTCTGACCATCGAAGAAAAATACGGCAGCGTACAGGACATCGAGTGGGGCCTGGATCGGGAGACCAAGCATCTCTACATCCTCCAGTCCCGTCCCATTACCACCTTGACCCTTGAAGAAAAAGAAGAGGAGGCTGAAGTGGCCCAACAAGAAGAACAACTCATTCCCCTGGTTCGCGGTCTCGCGGCTTCCCCCGGTATTGGACACGGTAAAGTAAAGAAGATTCACGATGTCAGCGAAATCAATCTCATTAAGGACGGGGACATTCTGGTTACGGAAATGACCAATCCCGACATGGTGCCCGCCATGAGAAAAGCTGCTGCAGTAGTCACCGACGACGGCGGACGGACCTGCCACGCGGCCATTGTCTCCCGTGAGCTGGGGATTCCCTGTATCGTAGGGTCCAATGATGCCACCAAGGTCCTGGAAGATGGGCAAATGGTCACTGTGGATGCCACCCGTGGGGTCGTCTACAAGGGCGAAGTCCTCAAGGACAAGGTCAAGAAGGAAGAGAAGAAAGAGGGTGGCGGCGTAGGCGTGGACCTCACCGAGCTCCAAAAACTGGTGGCTCCCGTCACTGGCACCAAGATCTACATGAACTTGGGTGAACCTGCCCTCATTGAAAAGTACAAGGATCTGCCCTTCGACGGCATTGGACTCATGCGCACCGAGTTCATTTTCACCAACAAAATCGGCGCTCACCCCATGTATCTTGCCAAGACCGGCCAAGGGGACATGATGATCGATCGCCTGGCTGAGGGGATCAGCGAAGTGGCCAGTGCCATCTACCCCCGTCCCGTAGTGGTTCGCATGAGTGACTTTAGAACCAACGAATTCCGCGGCCTCAAGGGCGGCGAGGAAGTGGAACCCACCGAGGCCAACCCCATGATTGGATGGCGTGGAGTGAGCCGCTACATCTCCCCCGACTACGAAGAGGGCTTCCGTCTGGAGTGTAAGGCCATGCTCAAGGCCAGAGAGGAATTCGGCCTGACCAATATTGTGGCCATGCTGCCCTTCGTCCGCACCCCCGAGGAGCTGAAAGTGGTCATGGACATTATGGCCGACGAGGGCCTGGAGCGCTCCAAGGAATTCAAGATTTGGATCATGGCAGAGGTTCCCTCTGTGGTCTTCCAAGCTGAGGAATTTGCGCAAATGGTGGACGGCTTCTCCATTGGTTCCAACGACCTCACCCAATTGGTCATGGGGGCCGACCGCGACAGTGGCATCCTCAACAATATGGGCTACTTCGATGAGCGGAACACCGCTGTGAAAAATGCCATTAAGATTCTCGTGGATGCCGCCCACAAGCACGGCATCACCTGCTCCATCTGCGGTCAAGGACCCAGCCAATACCCCGAGTTTGCCGAATTCCTGGTGGAATGTGGCATCACCTCCATGTCGGTGAACCCCGACACCGTGGACTACACTCGTCGCCGGGTGGCTCAAGTGGAACAGAGAATGATTCTGGACAAATTGAGAGGGGAGCGTTAAGCTCCACTTCCAGGGTCCTCACCTCAAGGTGGGGGCCTTTTTTTGCCCGTTTTTTCGGGGAAAAGCCTGTGGTACAATGGGCAAAATGGAGGTTGCTTATGAAATTACTTTCCAAGGACATTGAAATTGGCGGGGTCTCGGTGCAAAAGCTCAGGGAGGAATATGGGAGTCCCCTGTATGTATACGATGTGGCGCGGCTCAAGGAGAATCTTCAGGAGGTTCAGGACTCCTTTTTGAGTAAATATCCCAAGACCAAGGCGGCCTATGCGGCCAAGGCCTTTCTCTGCGGGGCCCTGGTGGATCTCTTGGCGCCCAGGGGCATTCACCTGGATGTGGTCAGTGGGGGGGAGCTCCACCTGGCCATGGCAAAAAAATTCCCCGGGGAGCGGATTGAGTTCAATGGCAACAACAAGTCCACTGAGGAACTGGTCTTCGCCCTCCGCTACGGAGTGGGGACCATCATTGTGGACGGCATGGATGAGCTCATGCTCCTGGATCTCATCAGCCGGGAGCTGAACACGGAGGTGGAGGTCCTCTTCCGGGTGACTCCAGGGGTGGATGCCCACACCCACGAGAAGATCAAGACGGCAAAGCTCAATTCAAAATTTGGCTTTGCCATGGGGGAGGTGGCCCGGGCCCTGGAACTCACTGTGGCTGCCCCGGGGCTCCACTTTAAGGGCTTCCACTGCCACATTGGCTCCCAGCTCTTTGAGGTGGCCCCCTATTTAGAGGCCATGGAGAAGCTCCGGCCCCTCTTTAAATTGGTGGAGGAGATCACCGGCGCCCCCATTGAGGAGCTGAATATGGGGGGAGGCTTTGGCATTCGCTACACCACTGAGGAGCGAAAGCCCCTCTCCTACTTTGTGGATCCCATAGTGGAGAAGCGATCCGAGATCTTCGGGGAGGAAGTGCCGGTTCTCGCCCTGGAGCCGGGACGGAGCATTGTGGGGGATGCCGGTTACAGCCTCTACACCGCGGGCACCATCAAGAGGCTGGAGGGATATCCCAGTTATCTTGCCGTGGATGGAGGCATGAGCGACAATATTCGCCCCAGCCTCTACGGGGCGGAGTACCTGGCCTACAATGCCCAGCGCCCCCTGGATGAGGGGACGGAGGAATACACCATTGTGGGAAAACTCTGCGAATCCGGCGACCGGCTCATAGAGTCCCAAAAGCTCCCGCCCACGGAAAGTGGGGACCTACTGGTGATGCCCTCCACTGGGGCCTATGGCTACTCCATGGCCAGCAATTACAATGGCATGGCCATTCCCGGAGTGGTCTTTGTGGAGGACGGCGAGGCCCGGGAGGTCGTTGGCCGCCAGAGCTACGAGGAGATGTACGGCCGGGACCTGTATCTTTAGCACATAAAAAAGCGGAGGGTGGACCTCCGCTTTTTCTATGCCCGGATCTTTTCCAGGGCTTTTTTATTCTGTTCTATGACATATTCCAAAATGGCATCGCTGTGGGCATGGGAGAGGAAGAGGGCCTCAAACTGACTGGGGGGCAGGAGAATGTGGGCCCCTAGCATTTCACGGTAGTAGGCTTCAAAGAGCTCCGTGTCCGCCTGGCGGACATCGTCGTAGCTTTTGATCTCATCAAATTCTCCGAAGAATAGGCAGACCATGGTCTTGAAGCGGGTCACCTTGGCGGGAATGCCCGTGGCCCTAATATTGTCCTCGAATCCTTCCACCAGCACATCGGCCTTGCGATTGAGTTCTCGGTAGATCTCGGGCTGTTCCTTTAAGATGTGGAGGACGTCCAGGCCCATTTTCATGGCCAGGGGATTGCCCGAGAGGGTCCCCGCCTGATACACCCCGCCCAGGGGGGAGAGGAGGCTCATGATTTCCCGCTTGCCGGCAAAGGCCCCCACGGGGAGGCCACCGCCGATGATTTTGCCGAAGCAGAAGAGATCGGGCTCCACGCCAAAGTCCTCCTTGACGGAGCCAAAGTGGCAGCGGAAGCCGGTGATGACCTCATCGAAGATGAGGAGGGCTCCCTCCTCTTGGGTGAGGGCCCTCAGGCCCTGGATGAATTCCACCGACGCGGGGACCACCCCCATATTCCCTGCAATGGGCTCCAAAATGACGGCGGCAATGTCCTGGGGATGCTCGGCAAAGAGCCGGCGCACATCCTCCAAATCATTGTAGCGGGCCACCAAAGTCTGGGAGATGATCTCCTCCGGGACCCCCAGGGAGGTGGGCTGCTTGAAGGTGAGGGTCCCCGATCCCGAGGAGACCAGGAGGCCATCGGAGTGGCCGTGATAGCAGCCCTCAAACTTGATGATTTTCTTCCGCTGGGTGTAGCCCCGGGCCAGGCGAATGGCGCTCATGGTGGCCTCGGTGCCGCTGTTGACCATGCGAATCATATCGGTGCCAATGGCCTCGGTGAGAAATTCGGCCATTTCCACTTCCACTTCCGTGGGGAGGCCGAAGCTCATTCCCTCCTCCAGGTAGCGGGGGACCAGGGAGAGGAGGTCCTCCCGGCCGTGGCCCAGTATCATGGGGCCCCAGGAGTTGACCATGTCGATGTACTGCTGGCCCTCATTGCTGTAGAGATAGGGGCCCTTGGCGTGGTCGATGAAGATGGGATCGGTGTGGACGCTCCCAAAGGCCCGCACCGGAGAGTTGACCCCGCCGGGGATGACGGCTTTTCCTCGTTCAAAGAGATTCACAGGCGCCCCTCCTTCATTTGCAGGGCCACTTCCTTGGCGTGATAGCTGATGATCAATTGGGCGCCGGCCCGCTTCATGGCAATGAGGGACTCGTAAATCACCTCGGGGGCCAAAATGCCCTGGTCCACGGCGTTCTTCAACATGGCGTATTCGCCGCTGACATTGTAGGCCACAAAGCGGGTGTTGAAGGTCTCACTGGCCCGCTGGAGGATGTCCAAATAGGCCAGGGCGGGCTTCACAATGACGAAGTCGGCGTCCTCATCGAGGTCCAATTCAATCTCCACCATGGCCTCATCGCTATTGTGAAAGTCCATCTGATAGGCTTTCCGGTCCCCAAAGGAGGGGGCGCTCCCGGCGGCGTCCCGGAAGGGGCCGTAGTAGCTGGAGGCGAATTTGGCGCTGTAGGCCATAATGGGCACATCCTCAAAGCCCCCCTCATCCAGGGCCCGGCGAATGCCCTTTACCCGAAAGTCCATCATATCCGATGGGGCAATGATGTCGGCCCCGGCACGGGCGTGGGAGAGGGAGATCTTTTCCAAATAGGAGACGGTGAGGTCATTTTCCACATTGCCATCCTCGTTGAGGATGCCGCAGTGGCCGTGGTCGGTGTACTCACACATGCACACATCGGTGACCACCAAAATGTCCCGGGAGACCTCCTTGATTTTTCGGATGGCCCTTTGAATGATGCCGTCCTCGGCATAGGCCTGGGAGCCGTGGGCGTCCTTGTGCTGGGGCAGACCAAAGAGAATCACCGCGGGAATCCCCAAATCCACCAGCTCCAGGATCTCCTCCTCCAAGCGGTCCACGGAGAAGTGATAGACCCCGGGGAGGGAGGGGATTTCCCTCTTGATATCCTCCCCCTCCACCACAAAGAGGGGATAGATGAAATCCTTCACGGAGAGCCGACTCTCCCGGACCATCTCCCGGAGGATTTTTTTGTTGCGGACGCGTCTCATTCTCATAGGGTACTCCTTATCTTTTCCACAATGGATTCTATGGTGGCCTCCTTGGACTGGTGGACTTCCGTAAAGCCCAGGGAGATCAGACTGTCGGTGGTGATGCTGCCAATACTGAAGATTTCCCTTCCCTCCAGGGCCTCTCTGCCGTAGAGCTCAATGAAATTCTTCACGGTGGAGGAGGAAGTGAAGACGGCGGCATCGAAGTTTTGGGGAAGGGCCGCAGGCTCCCTGGGGGCCACCGAGCGATAGACCACCACTTGGGTGAGATCCCCCAGCTGTTTTAGGGCATCCAAGAGCTTCTTTCGGGTGCCCTCGGCGTGGGGGAAGAAGAGGCGGGCCTCCGATCCCTCTTCAATGGTGGCCGCCACGGCCTCCACAAAGGCCTCCCCCACATAGGTCTCGGGATAGGCATCCACCTGGAGGTGGAGTTTTTCCACCCGCTCCTTGGTCTTTTTGCCGATGACGCAGATCTTCACCCCTGCAAGTTCCCTGATGTCGTGCTCCTTGAAAAATTCACGGAAGAAGAGATCCACCCCATTGACGGAGGTGAAGAGGAGGTGGCTGTAGTTGAAATCTGCCATGGCAGTTCTGAGGGCCTCTCCTCCCACGGCCTCAATGGCAATGGTGGGGAGGCTCACCACCTCGGCCCCCTCCTGGGAGAGGAGCTCTTGGAGGCGGGAGGCCTGGTGTCTGGGCCGGGTGATGACAATGGTCTTGCCAAAGAGGGGCCGGTTCTCGAAGAAATTCAGCTCCTCCCTCAGGGAAATCACATCCCCCACTACAATGAGGGCGGGGGAGGAGAAGTTCAAAGGCTCAATCTTCTCCACCACGGTGTCCAGGGTGGCGTCCATGGAGCGCTGGGAATTCCAGCCCCCGTCCATGATGACGGCAATGGGGGTCTTGGGGTCCATGCCTCCCTCCATGAGGCCCTGGGCAATTTCTCCCAGGCGGCCCAGGCCCATGTAGAAGACCAGGGTGCCCTTGAGTTTTCCGTAGATGGCATAGGAGGCCTGGGCATCCTCCGCCAAATGGCCGGTGATGAAGCTCACACTGGTGGCCATATTTCGGTGGGTGGCGGGAATCCCCGCGGTGTTTAACACGGCCACCCCGCTGGTGAGGCCGGGGAGGACTTCAAAGGGCACCCCGTGTTCCTTTAAGTAGAGGGCCTCCTCGCTGCCCCGGCCAAAGACATAGGGGTCGCCGCCCTTTAAGCGGACCACGGATTTCCCCTCCCGGTGGAGGCGGACCAGGGTGGCATTGATCTCATCCTGCTTCATGGCGTGGCGGCTGGCGGCCTTGCCCACATAGATGAGCTCCCGGTTTTGAAAATCGTCCAGAATGTGGGGATTGATGAGGCGGTCATAGACAATGGCATCGGCACCCCTCAGGGCCTCTAGCACCGCCAGGGTGATATTCTTCTCGCTGCCAATCCCCGCCCCGGCCAAAATCACGGGGGATGTATCTTTAGTTTTCGCCATGACTGAGCTCCTCTGCTAATTCTCTTGCAAGGGAAATTCCCTCACTCCGCTTGCCGTGGACCTGCTTAAAGGTGAGGGGGTGGTCCACATTTTCTGCGTAGCAGCCGTGGAGGGTGAGCTCCTCTCCCTGAAATTCACAGTAGATGCCAATGGGGCTCTGGCAGTCCGCCCCCAGAGTTTTCTGGAAGGTCCGCTCGATCTCCATGCGCTCCGTGGCCTCGGGGTCGGACAATTCGTTGAGGAGCTCGGCAAGCTGACGGTCCTCGGTGCGGTGCTCCAGGCCCAAAATTCCCTGACAGGGGGAGGGGATCATGTGGGTGGGGTCCACCACCATTTGAATCCGATCCTCATAGCCCCCTCGGATCAGCCCCGCCCGGGCGAGAATGACCCCGTCCAATTGCTCCGACTCAATTTTGCCCATGCGGGTTTCAATATTGCCCCGAATGGGCACAATGTCGATCCCCGAGGCAAAGAGGCCCCGGAGCTGGGCCTTCCGGCGATTGCTCCCGGTGCCCACGGTGCGGTACATGAGGTCCATGAGGCCCTCCACCTCTTCCGTTCCCACAAAGACATCCTCGGGGGGCATCGCCTTGGGGGGATTTGCCAGGGAGAGGCCCTCCGGCAGCTGGGAGGGGAGGTCCTTTAGGGAGTGGACGGCCAGGTCAATCTCCCCATTTAAAAGGGCCCGCTCCACTTCCCGAACGAAGACCCCCCGGCTGCCCAAAGCGTCAATGGGGCGGTCCAGGATTTGGTCCCCCTTGGTGTCCAGGCCAATGATTTCCGTTTCATGGCCCGCCTCAGTCAGGATCTTTTGAATGGACTCCGCCTGAATCATGGCCAGTTTGCTCTTTCTCGATCCGATTCTTACCTTCAATCAATTCCTCCCAATATGCTTCTATGGTGATGGCCTCTTCCTGCCACAAGCTCTCAATGATGGCCCCCACATGGGGGCTCTGTTTGCGGACCAAAGCGGCCCTGATATCATTTAAAATTTCCAATTTTTCGGGACTGTACTCCCGGAGTTTTTCCTCCAATTCCCCCCCGATGATTTTGCTGATGGTGGGGTTCTTCCCCCCAGTGGAAAGGCCCAGGGTGAGGTCGCCGTGGCTGGAGATTCGGGGCAGCAGAAAAGTGCTGTCCTGGCTGTGGTCACAGCGGAGGACGGGGATATTCTGCCTCCGGGCCCGCTGAAAGAGGCCCTCCTGAAGCTCCTCTTGATCCGTGGCCAAAACCACAAAGTCGTAGCCAATAAAGGGAAAGTCCTCATCGATGTCCTGTTGAATGAGCCGGATCCTCTCGGAGTGGGCCCGGTAGAGCTGATCCAGCTCGGGGCTAAACTCCCTGGCAATGACGGTGAACTTGCTCTCGCCCTTTAAGAGGGTGGTGAGTTTTCGGGCGGCCACCCGGCCACCCCCCACCAAGAGGAACTGGGTGCCCTGGGTGTCCCACATGAGGGGCAGATATCTCATTGTTCGTAGGCCTCCCCTATGAGTTTCAGGGCCCTCCTCTTCTCCTCCCGATTTTCATCGCCATTGAGGATGTAGAGGACGGGCTCTCGAGCCACTTTTTTCAAAGCACTGTGGACGATTTTGGAAACTTTCATCTTTTGGCTGTGGCTCAGTTCCGTTTTGCGGAAGATGTATTCCAGGGTGTCCAGGGCCACTTGCTCGCAATGGTCGTTGACCGTCTGCATGACCTCGGTGAGGTCGGCCTGGGCAAACCAGGACATGAGCTCCCGGGTCTTCTCCTCCATTTCCGGCAAAAACTGTTCCAGAGTCTCGGCTTTTTTCCGGGAATTTTTCCGGGAGATCTCCTCCAGAGCGTCGATGTCCCAGAGGTGAACGTGCTCCCTCTTCCCCAGCTCGGGGTCCATGTCCCGGGGCATGGAGAGGTCCAAGAGATAGATCTCCTCCTCCCTCAGGGGCAGATCCTCAGCCCTCACGGTGTGGTGGGGGCTGGAGGTGGCGGAGACAATGACGGGAAAGTCGGCCAGGTACTGGGCAAGCTCCTCATAGGGGAGGACCTCCACCTGGGGAAAGTCCCTCTGGCGTTTCAGGGAATTCAAGTGGGTGCGATTGGTGATGCTCACCTTGGCCCCAAATTCCAGGAGGTGCTCCATGGCCAGAGCCCCCATTTTCCCCATGCCAATGACCAGGGCGGGGACATCCTTCAGGGGGAGCTCATCGTGGATCCCCTTGACCCCCACATAGGAGAGGGAAGTGGGCACATGGGAGGAGAGGCCCCGAGTTTTCACACTCTTGGCCTCGGCAATGGCCTCCCGGAAAAAGCGGTTGAGGACCTTCCCCGAGGAGCCCACATCCATGGCCGTCTGCCAGGCCTCTTTCACCTGGCCCAGGATCTGATCCTCCCCCACCAAAAGGGAGGACATGCCACTGGTCACCTTGAACAGATGGAGGAGGGCCTCCTCGTCCTCATAGAAACTGCTGTAGGGGAGGAGCCCCGAAACATGAAAAAAGCCCTCCACGTAGTCGTTGATCCATGGATGGGCATCGGGCAAATCCCCAAGGAGGTACAGTTCCGAGCGATTGCAGGTACTCAAAATGACCACTTCCTTTAGACCCCCATCCAAGAGGCCATTGAGGCCATCGATGATTTGAGTCTCCTTGAAGTGAACCTGTTCCCTCAGGTCAATGGGTGCCTGCTGATAATTGATTCCATATGCATAAAAGTGCACGGGTACCCCTGCTTTCTAATGGTGTATTTTAACGAAAAATGTCAACTGTCATATTCAAAACCCTTCATTTAATTGTACTCTACTCAACGGAAAAATCAATGAAAAGGCTTGCTACTCTGCCATATCTCCTGGAGTTCACTGGAATGACACGAAAACGTAACGTGTGTACAAGGGGATTCAAGTTATAATGGGGACATAGTGTGAAGCAACCAAAGGAGGTACACATGAAAAAAATCAATAAAAATGGACTCACAGCTCTGGTCTTGGCTGGAACGGTAGCCATGAGCCCTGTAATGGCTCTCGCAGCTACTTTTTCCGACGTACCGTCAACCCACTGGGCATACAGTCACATTGAAAAGCTGACCAATCTCAATATTGTCAAGGGCTATCCCGATGGAACTTTCCTCCCCGATGGCTCCCTGACCTTCCTGGAAGTCATGAGCTTGCTCCAGGGCTTCAGTGGATACAATACCGCTCAAACCAAGGCAGCTGTTGCCACTAAGGGCTACATTGCCGATGAATACGGTGTCCCCGAGTGGGCCCGGGACGACATCTCCGTGGCACTGGATGTGGGATATCTCACCGAGCTCAATCTGAAACAAGCATCCCTTGAGGGCCTGGTACACAATGGCGCCCAGGACGCTCCCCGTCCCGACCGTCAGACCATTGCCGTCTACGTAGCTCGGGCACTGGACATCCAGCCCGACAAGGACCACAGCGTCCTCAAATACAAGGACCTGGCTGATATTGGCATAGTAAATGACCCCAAAGTGGGAGATGTCAATGTCCTGGACATCCTCTCCGGCCTGGTAAAAGCCGGCATCCTGTCTGACACCGGTAGCGACGGCAATTTCGAACCCAAGCGGGAACTCCAACGGGACGAGATCACCAAGATTCTGGACAAGGCCTACGAGTACCTGGATCAGAAGAAGAACACCGTCACCATGGAAGGTACCGTCCTCCAAGTACTGGAACTTCAAGGCAACAAAGTCCTCACCTTCACCGACAAGGACGATGAGACCCAAGCCGTAAATCTCAACGCCGGAACCGTCGTCACCCGCGGGGAAAAGACCCTCAAGGTGGAAGATCTCACCCCCGGCCTGAAGATCAAGGTAGAGGCCTATGGCAGCAAAAACACCCAATACGTGGCCACCAAAGTGGACATCCAATCCGAAACCCTCACCGGCAAGGGCTTTGTATGGGCCGTGGACAAGGACGCTCAAAAGCTGACCATTGACTATATCACCAAGGGCGAAGTCGATTTCTACGCCGAGGATTTTGAAAAGGAAGCTCAAAAGGAACTCACCCTGGGCAAGGATGTGAAGGCCCAACGCTTTGGCAAGGAAATTGAACTCAAGGACATCAACAAATTCGACTATGTGGAATTTGAAGCTGTAGACGATGTCCTCACCGAGATCAATGTCTATCCCAAGGAATTCGTTGAAGTTGGAAAAGTGAAGAATATCACCAGCTCCTTTAACAATGCAGAGGCGGAAGTGGTCATTGGCGAAAAGACCTACACCGTGGCAATGGATAAAAACGCAGATACTGCAAAACTGCTGAAGCGGGTCTTGGACGAAATTAAAAATGATCCCGACTGGAAACTGGTCTTCCACTACAAAGATCTCAAGGACATCACCAAAAATGTCGTAGAAGTAGAGGGCACGGTTCAGGGCTATGTCACTAGATATGAAGTCGTCCTACCCTCTGGAAATGAGGAAAACTATAAGATTAAAGCGACCCTGGCCTTGGGGAAATCCACAGCCGAAGTGGTACTGGACAAGGATACAGAATATGTTTTTAAAGGCGAAGGGATCTTCAAAGACGCTAAAAATCCAACCCTCGAAGAGATTAAATCCAAGCTCGATGCTATGATCGCAGAAAATAAAAAAGAGAATTACTCTATCTTGGAAGTGGATACCAAAAATGGGGTAGCCACCAAGGTTCTCGAAAAATATAGTGAGGTCCAAGTCTACAAAGGGACTGGCGAGGTGAAAAAGTCCTACTTTAGTGACTATACGATAGAAGCTGTAAAGCCCATTGCTTTTAAAGCCACCTTTGTGAGCGATCAAAATTTCGAACAAAGATTCCAAGATTTCACTGCTTTTGTAGAGAATGAAGATGGCAATAATAAATTGGTGGGTCTGATTATCGATGGCACTCTCGTCCAACTGAACAACAACCCCGAAATCAAAGAATAATAACCACTTAACACTGAGCCGCCCCCTGGGCGGCTTTTTTGTGTGCTGCTTTTTGGTGTGGGCCTTCGATGTGCTATAATTTGACAGTAAAGTGTGAGGATTTGTGAAGGAGTGTCTATGGATTTATCTGCCTTTAATGAACAACAGCGTGCCGCCATTGAGTATACTCAGGGGCCCCTTTTGGTACTTGCCGGGGCGGGGAGTGGCAAGACTCGGGTGGTCACGGGGAAGATCGCCTATCTCATGGATGATTTGGCAGTGGATCCCGGCGCCATTTTGGCCATTACCTTCACCAATAAGGCGGCTCGGGAGATGAAGGAGCGGGTCATGGGCTATGTGGGGGACATTGCCCGAGACATGTGGATCAGCACCTTCCACTCCATGTGTGTGCGGATGCTGAGGCAGAATGGCTCCCGGACGGCCTTTGGCTCCTCCTTCACCATCTACGACAGTCAGGATCAGCGCACCCTCATGAAAAATGCCATGAAGGCCCTGAATATCAGCGACGATTCCTTCAATCCCCGGGGGATTCTGGCCACCATTTCCCAGTGGAAGAACCGGGGCCTGGATGTCCGGGAGGCGGCCAAGGCGATTAGCGGCAGCTACTACGATCAGACGGTTCTCTCCCTCTACGAGGCCTATGAGGAGATCAAATCTGCCAACAAGGCCCTGGACTTTGACGATCTCCTCTTGGAGACCGTTCGCCTCCTGGAGGAGCACGAGGCCGTGCGCCGCTACTATCAGAATAAATTTGCCTATGTCTTTGTGGACGAGTACCAGGACACCAATCACATTCAGTACCTTTTGGTGAAGCTCCTCACCGGTCCCCATCCCAATCTCACCGTAGTGGGGGACAATGACCAGTCCATCTATGGCTGGCGGGGGGCGGACATTGGCAATATTCTCAATTTTGAGCGGGATTTTTCCGATGCCAAGGTCATTCGATTGGAGCAGAACTACCGCTCCACCCAGCCCATCCTCACCGCCGCCAATCAGATCATCAAAAACAACAAGTCCCGCCACGAAAAGCGCCTCTGGACCGCTCGGGAGGGGGGCAGGGAGGTCCTCTACCGGGAGTTCAATCACAATCAGGACGAAGAGTACTTTGTGGTGCAAAAAATGCAGCAGCTCAACTATCGGGGCACCTCCTATGGGGACATGGCCATTCTCTACCGGACCAATGCCCAGTCCCGGGGCTTTGAGGACCGCTTGGTAAGGGAGGGGATTCCCTATCAGGTGTTGGGGGGCCTCCGCTTCTATGAGCGGAAGGAGATCAAGGATCTCATTGCCTATTTGACGGTGCTGGAAAATCCCGACGATGCCCTCAGTGTGGCCCGGATTATCAATGTGCCCAAGCGGGGCATTGGCGCCCAAACCATGGAGCAGCTGAGCCAACTGGCGGAGGACACGGGCCACAGCCTCTTTGAGCTCCTCCAGGACCAGGAACTTCTCATGGAGGAGGGGATTCGGGCCCACAAAAAGATTCGAGAATTTGTGAAGCTCATCCTCCTCCTTCGCTCCAAAAAGGAGACCCTCACCCTCCGAGAATTGGTGGAGCGAACCTTAAAGGAGAGTGGCTATTTGGAGGACCTTCAAAAAGACAGCTCTCTGGAGGCCCAGAGCCGAGTGGAGAACCTGGAGGAATTTGTCTCTGTGGCATCGGACTTTGAGGCGGAAAATCCAGAGGGCTCTCTCAGCGACTTCCTTCAAACCCTGAGCCTGGTCTCCGAGAGCAGCCAGGAGGATCAGGGGAGTGGGGCCGTGACCCTGATGACGGTCCACAGTGCCAAGGGTCTGGAATTTCCCATTGTCTTTGTGGTGGGCCTGGAGGAGCGCCTCTTCCCCAGCGGCCGCTCCCTGGATGAGGACGAGGACGCCGAGGAGGAGCGCCGCCTCATGTATGTGGCCATTACCCGGGCGGAGGAGCGGCTCTTCCTCACCTCGGCCCGCCACCGGACCCTCTACGGCAGTAGCCAAGTGGCCCTGCCCAGTCGCTTCATCCGGGAACTGGAGGGGGCCATTGAGGTGGTGAAGGAGGAGAAGCCCAAGGAGGTCCAGTTCAGGGAGCGAAAGCCCCTCTACAAGGGCAGGGCCTACGCCAAGCCCAAGGTTCAGGAAGAGCCCGCCCCCAAGGCGCCCCTCTCCTTTGCCGTGGGGGACAAAATCATCCACAGGAAGTGGGGCCAGGGGATGATTGTCCAGATGAAGGGGGAGGAGGAGGCGGTGGTCTCCTTCACTGGAAAGGGCCTCAAGCATCTGAATTTGGCCCTGGCGCCCATAGAAAAGGGGGACTGACATGGATATGAGAGCGATGGTGGACCGGCTCAATGAGTTGGCCCGGGCCTACTACACCCTGGACGATCCTCTGGTCAGCGACGGGGAGTACGATGCCCTCTACGACGAGCTGGTGGCCCTGGAGAGGGAGACGGGGACCATCCTCCCCGATTCCCCCACCCAGCGAGTGGGCGGGGAGATCCTGGAGGAATTTGTCAAATTCACCCACGAAAAGCCCCTCTACAGCTTGGACAAGGCCCAGAGCTTCGACGAACTCAGGGCCTGGGACAAGAGGGTGCGGGGCCGCCTCACTGAGAAGGAGGCCTCGGAGCTCAGCTATATGGTGGAGCTGAAATTCGATGGCCTCACCCTGGTGGCCATCTACGACGATGGCCTCCTCACTCGAGGGGTCACCCGGGGCAATGGCACCGTGGGGGAGGAAATCACCGCCCAAATGAGGACCATCCGCACGGTGCCCCTCCACATTCCGAGGGAGGGCCACCGGGTCTTTCAGGGGGAGGGCCTCATGCCCTACTCCGCCCTCAAGACTTACAATGAAACTGCGGCCATTCCCCTGAAAAATCCCAGAAATGGCGCCGCCGGTGCCCTGAGAAATCTGGACACCCGGGAGACGGCCCGGCGAAATCTCATCTGCTATTTCTATGCCACTCTGGACGGCCCCGAGGAATTTGCCACCGACGGGGAGGAAAAGGACTATATGAGGGCTCTGGGGCTTCCCGTCCACCCCCACTCCAAAATCTGCGCCACCTTGGATGAGGTGATGGAGGAGATTTTGGAGATCGAAAAAATTCGCCCCCAGCTGGATGTGATGATTGACGGCGTGGTGGTGAAGGTGAACAATTTGCCCTATCGCGAGAAACTGGGCTACACGGTGAAGGCCCCCCGCTGGGCCATCGCCTACAAATTCGAAGCCGAGGAGGCCACCACCCTCCTCAAGGATGTGGCCTGGAATGTGGGCCGAACGGGGAAGGTGACCCCCACGGCCCTCCTTGAGCCCGTGGACATTGGCGGGGTGACCATTGCCCGGGCCACCCTCAATAATTTTGACGACATCCAGCGGAAAGGTGTAAAAATAGGGGGCAGGGTATTTCTCAGAAGATCCAATGATGTGATTCCCGAGATTTTGGGCAAGGCCGACGATTTGGGCAGGGAAATCGAAATGATTGAGCACTGTCCCAGCTGCGGCACACAGCTCATACAGCGGGGGGTCCACTCCTTCTGTCCCAACACCCTCTCCTGCACCCCCCAGCTCATTGCGAGAATCAACCACTATGCCTCCCGGGACGCCATGGACATTCGGGGCCTCTCGGAAAAGACCATCGGCGGCCTCATGGCGGCGGGCCACCTCCACTCCATAGCGGATCTCTACGAACTCGATCCCCAGGAGCTTTTGGAGCTGGAGGGCTTCGGCCAGAAGCGAACGGAAAATCTCCTCACCGCCATCGACCAGTCCAAGGAGCGGCCCCTGGATCAGCTGATCTACGGCCTGGGCATCGGCCAGGTGGGAAAGAAGACCGCCCGGGACTTGGCCCTCCACTTCGACAGCTTGGAGGAGCTCAAGGGGGCAACCAGGGAGGAACTGGAGGCCCTGGACGACATTGGGCCGGAGACCTCCCAGGCCATTGCCACCTTTTTCACCGACCCCCACATATTGAGCACTCTGGAGGAGCTGGAGGCTGCCGGAGTTCGGGGAAAGAAAATCAAAGGGGAGGAAAAATCCCAACAACTGGCGGGCAAGACCGTGGTCATCACGGGGACCCTGTCCCAGTCCAGAAGCCATTTTCAAGAACTCTTACAGGCCCACGGTGCCAAAGTCACCGGCTCTGTGAGTAAAAATACCGACTTTCTATTGGCAGGGGAGAAGGGGGGCAGCAAGAGAGACAAGGCGGAGGCCTTGGGCATCCCCATCCTCTCTGAATCAGACCTAGAAGCGCTACTGGAGGAAGCAGAATGAAGATAGAACAGATCAAGCACATCGCCAATATTGCAAAAATCCACTTCGAAGAGGAAGAATTGGAAAAATTTGCGGGATATTTCAATGAGACCATGGATTTATTGGACTCCCTCCAGGAGGTCAGCTCCCAGGAGGAGGCCCTCCTCCACGTCAATGAACTGGACAATCACTTCCACGAGGACATTCCCGTGGAGGGGCTGAGCCAGGAGGAGGCCACGGCCAATGCCCCCACGGAAAAATACGGCTACATTGAAATCATTCGCTTTGTGGACTAGGAGGAATTCATGGAAATTATAGAGGCAAAAGCACTGGAACTTCACCGGGACTACTGTGATGGAAAAGTCTCCATGGTGGAGATCGTCGATGCCTATCTGAAACAGATCGACGCCAGGGAGGGAGAGATCAATGCCTTTATCACCCTCATGGCCGAGGAGGCCAAAGAGGCGGCGGCCCTCTTGGACCAAAAGAGAGAGAAGTCCCCGGAGAAACTGGGGGCCCTGGCGGGGGTGGTCCTCTCCATTAAGGACAATATCGCCGTAAAGGGCGTGAAGATGACCTGCGCCTCCCGGATGCTGGAGGACTTTGTGCCCCCCTATGAGGCCACCATCATTGAAAAACTCCTGGCGGAGGATGCCATCATCATCGGCAAGGTGAATATGGATGAATTTGCCATGGGGGGCAGCACCCGGACCAGCTATTTCGGCACCACCTTCAATCCCTTGGATACACAGAGGGTCAGTGGGGGCTCCAGCGGGGGCAGCGCCGCTTCCGTGGCGGCCCACTTCTGCACCGCCTCCATTGGCACCGACACCGGGGGCTCGGTGCGTCAGCCCGCCGCCTTCTGCGGGGTGGTGGGGGTGAAACCCACCTTTGGTTCCATCTCCCGCTATGGGGTCAACTCCATGGCCAACACCTTCGACCAAGTGGGGGTACTGGCACAGGATGTGGCAGATGCCCACTACATCCTAAAGGTCCTGGCAGGGGCCGATGAGCGGGATGCCACTGCCGTGGGCAATGAGGGCCTTCAGGGGCCCTTGGAGGAGAGAGCCCTATCTGGCCTCAAAATTGCCATTCCCCAGCTCTTCGAGACTTTCCCAATGGAAGCTGCCATTAAAAAGGGCATTGAAGAAGTGGTGGACAAGCTCACCGCCCAGGGAGCTACGGTGGATCTGGTGCCCTTCGACTATTTGGACAAGGCCGTGGCCATGTACCACATCATAGTCAATGGGGAACTGGCCCCCAATATGAGCCGCTTCGATGGAGTGCGCTTTGGCCACCGCTCGGAGCATCAGGACAGCCTGGAGGAGCTCTACGCCCACTCCCGGGCCGAGGGCTTCGGCGACGAGGTGAAGCGGAGAATTATGATTGGCACCCACATCATGAGTATGGATCACGCCAAGGACTACTATGTCAAGGCCCTGGAGCTGCGCCACAGCCTCCAAGGGGAACTGGAGCGGGTCTTTGAAGACTACGACTTGATCCTCTCTCCCACCTCTCCCAATTTCCCCTTCCTGGCGGAGGAGGAACTCTCCCCGGTAACCGTCTATGTGGGGGACACCTTTACCGTGCCGGTGAATTTGGCGGGCACTTGCGCCATTTCCATTCCCCATGCCACGGAGTCACTCCCCATGGGGATTCAACTGGTGGGCCAGCGGTTTAAGGACCACGAACTACTCTCTGTGGCCCGTGGATTGGAGGAATTGCTATGAGTTACAAGACCATTGTAGGTTTGGAGATCCACGTGGAGCTGGCCACCAAGACCAAGGCCTTCTGCAGCTGTGAAAACTCCTTTGGCGGGGAGCCCAACACCCGGGTCTGCCCCGTGTGCATGGGCATGCCCGGGGCCCTCCCCGTCCTCAATGAGGAAGTGGTCCACAAGGCCATTGAAGCCGCCACGGCCTTCCACATGACCATCCACCCGGTGAGCCGCTTCCAGCGGAAGAACTACTTCTATCCCGACCTCACCAAGGGCTATCAGATCACCCAAAACCACGAGCCCATTGCCAATGACGGCTATTTGGAAATCGACACCGAGGCCGGGCCCAAGAAGATTCGCATTGCCCAACTTCAAATGGAGGAGGACACGGGAAAGAGCCTCCACAGCGAAGAGACCAATACCACCCTCATGGACTACAATCGCTGCGGGGTGCCCCTCATTGAAATTGTCTCCCAGCCCGATATGAGCTCCGCCGAAGAGGCGAGGAAGTTCCTGGACAAGCTCCGGAAGACCCTGAAAGTTCTGGGGGTAAGTGATGTGAAGATGGCCGAGGGCTCCCTCCGCTGCGACGTCAATATCAACCTTAAAAATGAACAGACCGGGGAGCGGTCCAGCATCGCCGAAATCAAAAACCTAAACTCCTTCCGGGCCGTGGTCCGGGCCATTGAGTTTGAGGAGGCCCGCCAGCAGAAACTCATGGAGGCGGGGGAGGAGGAAGTCCGCACCACCCGCCGCTGGGACGATGTGGCCAATGAAACGGTGGTCATGCGCTACAAGTACACCGCCAATGACTATCGCTTCGCCCCCGAGGGGGACCTGGGTCCCGTCTTTGTGGACGAGGCCATGATTCAGTCGGTGGTGGAGGGCATGAACGAACTTCCCGATGTGAAGCTGGAGCGCTTCCAAAGAGACTACGGCCTCTCTCCATACGATGCCGGGGTACTCACCGAGCGGGATGAGATCGCCCGCTTCTTTGAGGAAGTGGCCGCCCAGTATGAGGACTACAATAGCCTCGCCAATTGGATCAGCGGGGAAGTCCTCCGCCGAGTGGACACCGATGATGAGGAGATCACCATTGGCCTCAGGGCCGAGGATTTGGCCTATCTCCTGAGGGCCATCGACGAGAAGAAAATCTCCAACAATGCCGGGAAGAAAGTCCTCCGGATCCTCTTTGAGGAGGGGGGCAGTCCCGCCGAAATCATCCAGAGAGAGGGCCTGGAGCAGGTCTCCGACACCGGCGCCATTGAAAAAGTGGTGGTGGAAATTGTGGCCCAAAACCCCGAGAGTGTGACCCAGTGGAAGAACGGCAAGGACCGAGTCCTGGGCTTTTTGGTGGGACAGGTGATGAAGGCCACCAAGGGAAAGGCCAATCCCCAAATGGCCAACGAACTCTTGCGCAGGGAATTGGAAAAGCAATAGTCTCTCTAAGAATTGTCGCCGAGGTCCCTCGGCGATTTTTTTATGTGGGCGCCTTTGATACAATAGGAAAAAGAAAAGGAGACACTATGAATCAATGGATGACACAATTTATTGAGTCCTACGGGGTGCTTGCCGTCTTTGGGCTCATCTTTATAGAGAATATCTTTCCCCCCATTCCCTCGGAGGTGATTCTCCTCTTTGGCGGCTTCTTTGTGGGCAGCGGCAGGCTCCCATTTGTGGCCACCTACATTGCCGCCACCCTGGGCTCCCTCATTGGGGCCTATGTCCTCTATGGCATTGGCCGCCTGGTGGATGAACAGCGAATCTACGGCTGGGCCCGGGACGGCTGGATGGCCAAGCTGGGCTTTAAGCTCAAGGACATTGAAATGGTGGTTCAGAAATTTGAGTCCAAGGGAAAACTCCTGGTGCTCATTGGCCGCTGCATGCCCATTGTTCGCTCCCTCATCTCCATTCCCGCGGGCATGGTCCACATGAATCTTTTGGTATTCACCCTCTTCACCGCCCTGGGCAGTGCCGTGTGGAATGCCATTCTCATCTATTTGGGGATGAAATTTGGTGAGAACTGGGAGACCGTCCTCACCTATATCGACTACTACAAGTACATTTTTGTGGCCGCAGTGGCGGTGGGGGCCGTCATCTACTATATCCACCATAGAAAGAAGTCCCGGGAGGATTCCGGTGAAGTATAGCAGGGTCCTGGAGGGGACATTCATCCGCCGGGAGAACCGCTTTATCGCCCAGGTGGAGGTGGAAGGGGAGGCCCAGCGGGTCTTTGTGCCCAACACGGGCCGCTGCCGGGAGCTCTTCCTCCCGGGAAGGCGGGTGTTTCTCTCCAAAAAGGACCCTGAGTCCCAGCGGAAGACCGACTACACCCTCATCCACGTGGACAAGGATGGCCTCTTGGTGAATATCGACGCCCAGGCCCCCAACAAGCTGGTGGGGGAAGTCCTGGAGGCTGACGTCGAGCTGGAGGGCTTTGGAAGAGTGCGAAAGGTTCGCCCCGAGGTCACTGTGGGAAAGAGCCGCCTGGACTTTGCCATTGAGGGGGAGGGGGGCCAGGGCTATCTCGAAGTGAAGGGGGTCACTCTGGAAGAGGATGGACTGGCCGCCTTTCCCGATGCCCCCACCTCTCGGGGGGCGAGACATCTCAGGGAACTCACGGCCCTGGCTCGGGAGGGGACCTATGCCGGGGTGGTCTTCGTCCTTCAAATGGAGGGGATGAGGCTCTTTATGCCCAATGAGGCCATGGACCCCGATTTCGCCCAGGCCCTCAGGGAGGCTTCCCGGGCGGGGGTCCACATCTTTGCCTGGGGGGTGAACTTTCAGGGGGCCCATCCCAAGATTTCCTACACCGTCCCCCATCTCCTCCACGGCCTTAGCCTGGAGCGGGGGAGGGAGGAGGATCTGCCCGCCATCCACAAAATCCTTCAGGAGGGCGCAGAGGCCCTCATGGCCGATGGGGTGGACCAGTGGCAGCGAACTGCCCCGGGAGTTAGACAGATCCAGCTGGATCTGGAGCGGCAGGAGCAGTATGTCCTCCGCTATCAGGGGGAGATTGTGGCCACGGGCGTCCTCCAGCAGCGGGAGGAGGAGACCTACCGGGACCGGCGGGGCAAGTTCCGCCTCCCCGCCCCCTACACCACCATCCACCGCTTTGCCGTGGCCGAGAAGTACAAGGGCCAGGGCTTTGGCCGGGAATTTTTGACCCTCCTGATTGTGGAGAGCGCTCGATTGAACTTTCCCTCGGTGCGCATCGACACCCACGAACACAATGAGAAGATGCAGCGGGTCATCGCATCCTGCGGCTTTGAGGCCGCGGGGGTCATCGCCGTTTCCGATGGGGACCGCTTGGTATTTGAGAGGAGTAGCTCTTGGAAGTAAGACACCGTTTGATGATTTCCGCCACGGGGAGCAATGTGGGCAAGACCACCGTCACCATGGGAGTGATGGATGCCCTCATGAGGCGGGGCCTTAATTTGTGCGGCTTTAAATCGGGCCCCGACTATATCGACCCCATGTTTCACCGGAAGGTCCTGGGGATCCCCAGTTACAATTTGGACCTCTTTCTCATGGGAGGGGACTATGTGCGCTCCTCCCTGGCACGGCGGAGTGCCGGCTGTGATGTGGCCATACTGGAGGGGGCCATGGGCTTCTACGACGGCATGGGCACCGGATCCGAGGGCAGCGCCTGGGATCTCTCTCAGGTGACGGAGACCCCGGTCCTCTTGGTGGTGGAGGCCGCCGGCATGGGAGCCTCCCTGGCCGCTCTGGTCTCGGGCTATGCGAATTTCAGGGAAAACCGCATCATCGGCATCCTCATCAATCAGGGCAATCCCATGCTCAAGGGCTACTACGAGAAGATTTTAAAGGAGCACACGGGCCTGCCCCTTTTGGGAATTCTCCCCAGGGTGGAGGGGGCCTCCATCTCCTCCCGGCACCTGGGCCTGGAGACCGCCGAGGAAATCCAGGACCTCCGGGAGCGGATCAAACTCCTGGGGGATGCCGTGGAGGAGCATGTGGACTTGGACCTCCTCCTGGAACTGACTGAAGTGGAAGCTATGGACACACCCCCTCAAGGAAAAGTAGCCAATGAGGAAGTGACCATGGCCATTGCCCGGGACCGGGCCTTCTCCTTCTACTACGAGGACAGCTTGGAGGCCCTTCGGGAGCGAGGGGTTCGGCTGATTCCCTTCTCCCCCCTGGCCGGGGAGACCATCCCCTCCGGGGTTCAGGGGGTCTATCTCGGGGGCGGCTATCCCGAGCTTCACTTGGAGGAGCTTACGAAAAATGAGAAATTTTTTGGGGATCTCAGGTCCTTTTACGAAGAGGGGGGCATCCTCCTGGCGGAGTGCGGGGGCTTTATGACCCTCCTGGAGGGCTTTCAAGGGGAGGAGTTTCACCCCCTGGCGGGGCTGTTGCCGGGAAAGGTGTCCATGACCTCTAGGCTTCAGAATTTTGGCTACACCCAGCTCACGGCAAAAAGGGACAGTCTCCTGGCGGGAGAGGGGGAGCGCCTCAGGGCCCATGAGTTCCACTATTCCAAGGCGGAACTGGAGGGAGGGGACTTTCAGGCCCAGAAGCCGGGGAGGGAGGCCCTCCGCACAACGGCCTACGGCTCCCATCACGGCTATATGGGCTATCCCCACATCCACTTGGCAAGCGCGCCCCAGGCAATGGAGCGAATGATTCAAAAGATGAAAGAATGGAAGGAAGAACATGACAACGAAGGGGAGTAAGGGAAAAAAACTCATGGTACTGGGGACCACCTCCAATGCCGGAAAGAGCGTACTGGTGGCGGCCCTCTGCCGAATCTACCGCAATCGGGGCTACAAGGTGGCCCCCTTTAAGGCCCAGAACATGGCCCTCAACAGCTTCATCACTGAGGATGGACTGGAGATGGGCAGGGCCCAGGTGATGCAGGCGGAGGCAGCGGGGATTGCCCCGGAAGTGGACATGAACCCCATTCTCCTGAAACCCACCACCGATCAGAAGTCCCAGGTCATTGTGGGGGGCAAGGTCTACAAGAATCTCTCGGCCAAGGACTACTACAGGGAAAAGGAAAAACTCCTGCCCCTGGCGGTGGAAGCCTTCGAGCGCCTCATGGAAAAAAACGACATCGTATTTTTGGAGGGGGCGGGGAGTCCGTCGGAGATCAATCTCAAGGATGTGGACATTGTGAACATGGGCTTTGCCAAGGCCATTGACAGTGATGCCATCCTGGTGGGAGATATCGACCGGGGGGGCGTCTTCGCCTCCCTGGCGGGGACCATGCTTCTCTTTGATGAGGAGGAGCGGGAGCGCCTCAAGGGAGTTCTCATTAACAAATTCCGGGGGGATGTCACCATTCTGGAGCCGGGACTGGAAACTTTGGAGGAGATCATGGAGCGGCCGGTGCTGGGCGTGGTGCCCTATTTCGACCTGGATCTCGACGATGAGGACTCCCTCTCCGACACTCTAAAGGAGAAGCGTCAGGGCCTGGTGGACATCGCCGTCATTCGCCTGCCCCACATCTCCAATTTCACCGACCTCCACGTCTTCTCCCTCTACGAGGGGGTCCACGTCCGCTATGTGGAGCGGGCCAGGGAGCTGGGCACGCCGGATCTGCTCATCATTCCCGGCACCAAAAACACCATGGACGACTTAAAGTGGCTCAGGGAAACGGGGCTGGATCAGAAGATCATGGGCCTCAGTAGGGACCACTATGTCATGGGCATCTGCGGCGGCTATCAGATGCTGGGACAGAAGCTCTCCGACCCCCATGGGGTGGAGGCCGGCGGGTCCATGGAGGGCCTGGGCCTCCTCCCCATGGAGACGGTCTTCGCCAAAGAAAAGACCACCACCCAGACCGGCGGGAAACTCCTTTTGGGAGAGGGCCTCTTCCGAAATATGGAGGGCATGGCCATTAAGGGCTACGAGATCCACATGGGGAGCACCCACTGGCTCCGGGAAGGAGGCGGGGAGCAGGCCCTGGTGGAAATTGGCGGCCACCGGGACGGAGGCACCTCGGGGAAAGTCTACGGCAGCTATCTCCACGGCATCTTCGACGGGGAAGGGGTGAGCCAGCAAATCCTGGCCAATCTCATGGAGGAAAAGGGACTGGACCCCTCCCAAGTGGCGAGCTTCGACCTTGCGGCCTACAAGGAAGAGCAGTACGAAAAGCTGGCGGAAATTGTGGCAGAGGCCCTGGATCTTGAGGAACTGGACCGGATCTTGGGCTTGGAAGAATAGAAGCGAAGAGCTCCCTCTCTGTGAGGGAGCTTTTTTGAATTGTTCAAAAAAAGTAAGAGATTTCAAAAAATTAATATTTTAAGATTGTCTTTAGCCTACTAAAGGTGTAAAATATAATAAAATATTCTCTCCGTCCCAAGGGATGGTGTGAAAGGAGTACATCCATGAAAAAATGGTTTGGGAAGGCGCACAGAGGTCAATTGGCAATGCTGGCTTTGGCCTTGGTTTTGCTTCTCACCGCCTGTGGTGGGGGAGGCACTGGTGGCACGGGAGGAGGCGGCACCGAAGCCGAAAAGGTGCTGTACACCAACAATGTCAACGAGCCCGGCAGTTTGGACCCCGTTTACACCCAGGGGAGTAACGAGTTCTGGATTCTGTCCCACGCATTCTGGCCCCTGATGATCTACGATGAAAACAGTGAAGTGGTTCCCGCCGCTGCAGAAAACATGGAAGTCTCTGAAGACGGCCTGGTCTACACCTTCACCCTCAGGGACGATATGAAGTGGAGCAATGGGGACCCCGTAGTGGCGGGGGACTTCGAATATGCCTGGAAGCGCCACCTGGATCCCGAAGTGGCCAGTGACTATTCCTTCATCATCACCGACTATGTCTTGGGAGCCGAGGAGGCCCTGGCGGGGACCGGTGCCATGGAAGATGTGGGCATCAAGGCCCTGGACGACAAGACCCTGGAAGTGACCCTCAAGGCACCGGCTGCCTTCTTCCCCGGCATTGTCACCAGCTTCGCCTACTATCCCGTCAATGAAAAGATCGTCTCTGAAAATCCCAACTGGGCGGACGATCCCAACAACACCGAACTCGTTTCCAATGGCCCCTACAAGATCACATCCTGGGCCCACAATGACGAGATCATCATCGAGAAAAACCCCGAATTTTACGACGCAGATCTGGTGAAGATCGATAAAATCTACTGGGATATTCTGGAGGACGGAAACACCGCCTATCAGAAGTATGAAAATGGCGAGTACGACTTTTTGAACAGCGTTCCCGGACCCATTCTGGCGGAACTCAACACCAAGGGGGACGAGGACCTCAAGGACGGCATCGACCTCGGCACCTACAACTATGTGCTCAACCACGGCAGAAAGCCCCTGAACAATGTGAAGGTCCGCAAGGCCCTGGCCCTGGCCATTGACCGGGATACCCTGATGAACAGCGTGGTCAATACCGGTGAAGCCGTGGCCACGGGCATGGTGGGTCCCGGATTTATGGAACCCAATGGCAAGGACTTCTCCGAGAATCGGGAGAATTTCGTCCACTACGATCCCGAGGAGGCCAAACGCCTCTTTGAAGAGGGACTGGCAGAGGAGGGCATGGCCCCCGAGGATATGAATGGCATGGTCATTTCCTTCAACACCAGTGACAACCACCGGAAGATCGCCCAATTCGTGCAGGAGCAGTGGCGCCAGCACCTGGGCATTGAAGTGGGCATGGAAAATATGGAATTTAGGGTCCTCCTGGACAAGCGCGCCAATAAGGACTACGACATTCTCTACATGGGCTGGTTGGCCGACTACGCCGACCCCGTGTCCATGCTGGACATCTACATGACCGGTTCCGGCCAGAATGTGTTCAACTACTCCAATCCCGAGTTTGACGCCCTGGTGGCCGATGCCAAGACCTCCACGGATCTGGAAGGCCGCATGGAGTCCCTCCACAAGGCCGAGGCCATTCTCATGGAAGATCAGGTGACCATTCCCTTCTACTTCTTCCAGGCCGACTACTTGCAAAAGCCCTATCTCACTGGCGTGTTCAAAAACTCCATCAACTATCCCGCATTCTACTATGCAGATATTGAGAGGGAACAATAGAGCGCATCATAAAAAAACCGCTTCGGCGGTTTTTTTTCTGAAAGGAAGGAACCATGATCATTACCCATGTGGCGTGTTATTTGCTCAAGCTCCCCCTGAAGACTCCTTTTCAAACGGCCCTCAGGCGGGTGGAGGCCCTGGAGGATGTGGTGGTGAAAATCACCACCGACACGGGGGCCGTGGGCTATGGGGAGGCGCCCCCCACGGAAGTCATCACCGGGGAGAGCATCCCCTCCATTGTCTCGGCCATTCAAGAGCGCATGGCCCCCCTCCTCGTGGGCAGGGACACTTTGGCCATGGAGGAGAATCAGCGCATCCTCCACGGGGCCATGGTCCACAACACCAGTGCCAAGGCGGCGGTGGACATGGCCCTCTACGATCTCTTCGCCCAGGAGATGAATCAGCCCCTCTACCGGCTCCTGGGGGGGAGTGAAAAACACCTCACCACCGATATCACCATCAGTGTGGGGGAAGTTTCCGCCATGGTGAAAGACAGCCTCCGAGCCAAGGAGCTGGGCTATGAGCACCTGAAGATCAAAGTGGGCCAGGGGGGAAGTGAGGACATTGAGCGGGTGGAGGAGATCGTCCGGGCCGTGGGGCCGGAGGTGAAGATTCGCCTGGATGCCAATCAGGGCTGGGGGGTCCGGGAGGCCATCTCCGTCTTGGATGAACTCCACCGAAGGGACATTGCCCTGGAGCTGGTGGAACAGCCCGTGGCCTACGCCGATCTCTTGGGTCTGCGGGAAGTGAAAAAGCACAGCCCCTATCCCATTATGGCCGATGAGGCGGTATTTTCCCTGGCCGATGCCCACAGGGTACTGGATCTTCAGGCTGCAGATATCATCAATATCAAACTCATGAAGACCGGGGGGATCCATGAGGCACTGAAGCTGGTGGATTTGGCGGAGCTCTATGGCGTGAGCTGCATGATGGGCTGCATGCTGGAGAGCAAGATCTCCGTGGCAGCAGCCGCCCACCTGGCAGGGGCCCGGGAGAACATCCGCTATATCGACCTGGACGGGCCCAATCTCACCGCCGTGGCGGGAAGTGTAGGGGGACCGGAGTTTCTGGAGGGGGACATCGTCCTCAACGACAGCCCGGGGATCGGCATCCGAGAAGTGGCGGATTTGTTGCCCCTTGGAGGTGAGAAGTGAAGAAAAAAGTTCATGTAAATGGCCCCGTGGTGCCCCTCTACGGAGGGCCTGAGGTGGGGGTCTTGGTGGATGAAATCCTCTACGGCCAGTGGGCAGAGGTGCTGGAGGAGTCGGGGGAGTTTCTAAAGATTCGCACCGAGTACGGCTATGAGGGCTATGGCAGGGCCTCGGACTTTATTGCCACAAATGGGGAGAGGTCCATGGCACAGATGAGGCTGGTGCAGAGTACCTTCGCCGACATCCTCAGTGGGCCCGACTACGAGCACAGCCACCTCATCACCCTCCCCATGGGCAGCCGCATCGCCCTTTTGGAGGAGGGCCTGTGGTGTAGGGTGCAGCTTTTGGACGGCAGGGAGGGCTACACCCGGAGGGAAAATCTCACCCCCTTGCCCCAGCTCTCGGAGAACTGGCGGGAGGAGGTTATGAGCGTTGCGAGAAAATTCCTGGGCACCCAGTACCGCTGGGGGGGCAAGAGCGCCCTGGGCATCGACTGCTCGGGCCTGGTCTTTCTCAGCTACGCCATGGCGGGGATCTACATCTACCGGGATGCCGTCATAAAGGAGGGCCATCCCATAGTTCCAGTGCCTGAGGAGGAGATGCTCCCCGGGGACCTCCTCTACTATCCCGGCCACGTGACCATGTACCTGGGGGATGGAAAGATGATTCACTCCAGCGCCACCAACAATGGAGTGGCCATCAACAGCACCATTCCCGGAGCGCCGGACTTTTTGGAGAAATACCGGGACAACCTCTTGGCCGTGGGCCGTTTAAAGCTTCCCGGGCAATAAAAAAGGCCCCTCAGGGGACCTTCAAACCAATTTGTCCAAGAGCAGGGAGGCCAGGCCCAGAAAAATGAAGAAGCCAAAGATATCCGTGCAGGTAGTGAGGAAGATGGGGGAGGAGATGGCCGGGTCCACCTTGAAGTGATCGAAGAGGAGGGGCAGGAGAAAGCCTGCAATGCCCGCAATGATCATATTGAGGACCATGGCCGCAAAGATGATGAGACCCAGGAAGATATTGTGATAGCGGAAGAAGAGGATGGCCCCAGTGAGGATGCCTATGACGGCCCCATTGAAGATGCCCAGGACAATCTCCTTGATAATGAGGGGCCAGTCGTCCACCAGGGTCATCTCCCCCCGGGCAATGGAGGTGAGGACCACGGAGAGGGCCTGATTGCCCGCATTGCCCCCCATTCCCGTGACAATGGGCATGGCGGCGGCCAGGGCAACCACCTGGGAGATGGTGGACTCAAACATGGAGACCACAAAGGAGGCCAAAAAGGCGGTGAAGAGGTTCACAATCAGCCAAGGCATCCGGCTCTTGAGGGACTCGAGGAAGTTGGAGTCATACTCCTCGTCCTTGCTGACCCCGCTCATGGCCAGAATGTCCTCGCTGTACTCCTGATCCATGACCTCGATGATGTCCTCCGAGGTGATGACCCCCAGAATGGCCCGGTTCTTATTGACCACCGGGAGGTACTTCAAATCGTATTTGTAAATGAGATTGGCCGCCTCCTCCTGGTCCTCATCGGCATAGACGAAGAAGGGGACCTCCTCAATGAGATCCGACAGGGGGGTGTAGCCCGGGGCCACCAAAATTTCCCTCAGGTCCACCACCCCCTGGAGGCGGTGATAGTCGTCGGTGATAAAGATGGACTCAATGATTTCGGTGGTGGGGGCAATGTCCTTGATTTTCAGGAGGGCCTCCCGAACATTGAGGTTTTCCTTGAGGGAGATGAACTCCGTGGTCATGACCCCGCCGGCGGAGTCCTCGTCGTAGGAGAGGATCATCTGGAGGGTGTTGGAGTCGCTCTTCTTCATAAAATTCAGCAGGGACTTTCTCCGCTGAGTGGGCACATAGCCCAAGAGGTCCGCCACATCGGCATTGACCATATAAGTAAAGATCTCGATGAGCTCCTGATCGCTGTAAAAGCGAATCATCTCCAGCTGGAGGTCCTCATCGGCATTCTCCAGGAGATTGGCCACCGACTCAAAGTCCAGCATAAAGAGGAAGAACTTTAGATCTGGCGGGTCCACATCCTCCAAGACTTCGTCGATATCCACGGAGTGATACTCATCAAAAATCCTCCGAGCTCCGGCCTCATCCCCTCGAAAGATCACATCTTTGAGCTCCTCGAGGAGCTGGTCGTAGTCGTAGGAATACTCGTATTCATGCTCCTGTACCATACGTCACCTCCCTTTTTCCCTGTATCTGCAAGTCAATCTCTATTATAGGCAAAGGAGAGAATGGGGGCAATACTGGACGAGGGGCCAACGGCAATGTAAAGAATGAGTTTACAATGGCACAAAATCTCCGAAAAGCTTTACGTAATCTTATAATTCCTATATAATGAATGCAGTTGACGTTTCATTGAAAACGGTGACTGATTCAATTGGAAAGGGGAATCCTAAATCATGAAAAACAAAAAGGGAATTGTCCTAGCTCTTGTACTGAGCTTTGCTCTCTTCCTGGTAGCTTGTGGCGGAGGCGCCAACAATGCCGGAGGAAATGAAGCCGGAAACAATGCCGGGACAAACGCTGCTGCAGAAGGTGAGAACGTAGCGACTGCTGATGGTGCTGTCCTCCGTGTAAACCACAGTTCTGAACCCGGATCCTTGGACCCTGCACTTGCAACTGGGACCCACGAATCCGCCATCATTCAACACATGTATGAAGGTCTCTTGCGTTACAACGCAGACAACGAACTGGTTCCTGCTGTAGCCGAAAGCTATGAAGTATCTGAGGACGGTCTCACCTGGACTTTCCACCTCAAAGACGATGTTGTTTGGTCCAATGGTGATCCCATTACCGCCAATGACTTCGTATACGCTTGGAACCGCGTACTGGATCCTGAACTCGCCAGTGAGTACTCCTTCCAGCTGACCACCTATGTAGTTGGCGCTGAAGAAGCTCTCGCAGGCACTGGGGCAATTGAAGACGTTGGCTACAAGGCCATCGACGACAAGACCCTGGAAGTTCAGCTGAAAACGCCGACCCCCTACTTTGCTGGTCTGTCCGCTTTCTACACCCTGTACCCCGTACACCAAGCCTCTGTAGAAGGCAATGCTGAGTGGGCCAATGATCCCGCCAACACCCCCATCGTCTCCAATGGTCCCTTCACCATCACTGCCTGGGACCACGGTACCCACATTTCTCTTGTGAAAAACGACAAGTACTGGGATGCTGAGAATGTAAAACTCGCTGGTATTGACTTCACCATTCTGGAAGATGCCAACACCGCTTACACCAAGTATCAAGGGAACGAGTTTGACGTACTCACCAATCCTCCCACTGCCGTCGTTGCTCAATCCATCCAAGGGGAAGACCCTGAACTGAAAATGGGTCCCAAGGTTGGTACCTACTACTTCGAAATGAATACCGCTAAATCTCCCTTCAGCAATGTGAAGGTTCGCCAAGCACTTTCCATGGCCATTGACCGGAAGACCATCGTTGAAAACATCACCATGGGTGGACAACAGGTGGCCGAAGGTATGGTGCCCCCGGGACTGTTGGATGACACCGGTGCCGAGTTCCGTACTGCCAATGGCAATCTCATCAAGGAAGATGTAGAAGAAGCCAAGAAGCTCCTCGAAGAGGGTCTGGCTGAAGAGGGTCTCACCGTTGCAGATATGAACAACTTTGTTCTCTCCTACAACACTGACGAAGGTCACAAGAAGATTGCTCAAGCAGTCCAAGAAATGTGGCGTCAAAACCTCGGCTTTGAAATTGGCCTTGAGAATATGGAATTCCAGATCCTCTTGGATAAACGGAATGCCGGAGACTACGACATCGCCCGTGCCGGTTGGATCGGTGACTATGCGGATCCCAACACCATGATGGACCTCTTCATGACCGACAACCCTCAAAACGACTCCTCCTACAACAGCGAAGAGTACGACACCCTCATGAAGACGGCAGCATCCACCAACGATGCAAAAGTGCGTATGGACAGTATGAAGGAAGCTGAGAAGATCCTCATGAACGATCTTCCCATCGTTCCCGTGTACTTCTACACTGCTCCTCGTATGGAAAAGCCCTATGTTAGCGGCGTATTCAACAATCCTCTGAGTGAGCCCGAATACACCTACGCAAATCTGGACCAACAGTAATCATACGTTCAGATCAATGATAAAATGGGCAAAGAATCGATGAAAATCGATTCTTTGTCATTTTGTCATGTAATTTCACCCTTTCCTGATTGAACGTATATAGAAAGGAACTACGAATGTTTAAGTTTGTCCTACGGCGACTGGGAATTGCCGTAATTACCATGTGGGTGATCATAACGGTGACATTCTTTATGATGCACTCCATCCCTGGCAACCCCTTCGCCAAGGAGGGACGTATGCCCCAAAATGTCTATGAGGCACTTCAAGCCAAATACGGTCTCGACAAACCCCTTTCGGAGCAGTATGTCATCTATCTCAAAAATGTGATTCAAGGGGATCTGGGGGCTTCCATGAAGTCCAAAACGGAAACCGTAAACGACATGATTCGACGCGGCGCACCCGTCTCTGCCATTATGGGTCTGCAGGCCTTTGTCTTTGCCCTGATCATTGGACCGGCCCTGGGTTCCATAGCAGCTCTGTATCAGAACAAAATACCGGATTACATCACCATGATCATTGCCATTATAGGGATTTCGGTACCGAGCTTTATCTTTGCAACTCTGCTGATCCAATTTGTAGCCAAGCCCATTGATTTCTTCCCCATTGGGGGCTGGGGCACCTGGCGCCACACCATACTGCCCTCCCTGGCCTTGGCCCTCATGCCCATGGCAGCCAGTGCACGTATGATGCGTTCTTCCATGCTGGAAGTACTGGGGCAGGACTACATCCGCACGGCTCGCTCCAAGGGCCTGGGAAAAATGAGAGTCATTATGAACCACGCCGTTCGCAATGCCATTCTTCCCATTGTCTCCCAAATGGGGACCACCCTCTCCGGACTACTTACCGGTTCCTTCGTCATCGAAAAAATCTTCGGGATTCCCGGTCTGGGAAGTTTCTTCATCACTTCCATTACCAACCGGGACTACACCCTGATTATGGGAACGACTATTTTCTACTCTTTGATTCTCATTATCATGCTGCTCATCGTGGATGTGCTCTATGTCATGGTAGACCCCAGGATCAAACTCACAGGAGGTGAAAGCTAATGGACAACACCAAGCCCATTTCCTATCACGACACTCAGATTGATCCCAAGGCCTTTGAGCCCGTGACCCACGATCCCGACAAGGAGAAAATTACCCGGCCCACCATTGGCTACTGGACCGACGTCTTCCGTCGCCTCCGCCAAAACAAGCTGGCCATGTTGGGTCTCACCTTCATTGTGCTCTTGCTGATTCTCTCCTTTGTAGGGCCCATGCTCTCAGGCTACGACTATCAAACTCAGGACTACACCAAGATCAATATGCCCCCCAGCAGTGCCAACTGGTTTGGTACCGATGAACTGGGCCGGGACCTCTTCACCCGGGTCAGCTACGGGATTCGCTACTCCCTCCTCATTGGTATTTTGGCAGCGGCCTTCGACTTCATCATCGGGGTCACCTATGGGGGCATTGCCGGAATGGCCTCCCGCCGGGTGGACACCATCATGATGCGTTTCGCCGAAGTGGTCTACGCCATTCCCTATATGCTCATCGTCATCCTCATCTCCGTAACATTCTCAACGGAGCAGGGGGCGGACCTCCTCACCCTGGTGGTGGCCATGTCGATTACCGGATGGGTGCCCATGGCCATTATGGTTCGGGGTCAGGTCCTCCAATTGAAAGAAAATGAATATGCCATCGCATCCAAGTCCCTGGGGGCCTCCCCCATGTATGTGCTGCGGAAGCATATCATTCCCAATACCTTGGGTCCCATTCTCGTCAATATCACCCTCACGGTACCCAGAGCCATCTTCTCCGAGGCAACTCTGAGCTTTATGAGCTTGGGTCTGCAGCCCCCTCAACCTTCCCTGGGGGTATTGAGTAACGACGGTTTGGCCGTTTTAGGGGTCAATTTGTACTATCAAATCTTCTTCCCAGCCCTGATGATCTCCATTATCATGTTCTCCTTTAACGTACTGGGGGACGGGCTGCGAGATGCCCTCGACCCGAGACTTAGAAAGTAGGTATCATGGACAAGCTACTCGATGTACGCGACTTACAAGTGTCTTTCCAAACTTTCTTCGGTGAAGTAGAGGCCGTGCGTGGCGTGAGCTTCTCCCTGGAGAAGGGAAAGACTCTGGCCATTGTAGGGGAATCCGGTTGCGGAAAGTCCGTAACGGCAAATGCCATCATGCAGCTTTTGCCCAAGCCCCCGGCGCTGTATAAAAACGGGGAGATCTTCTTTGAAGGGGAGGACCTCCTGAAGAAGAATGAGGCCGAAATGGTGAATGTCCGTGGAAATAAGATTTCCATGGTCTTCCAAGACCCCATGACCAGTTTGAATCCCACCATGAGGGTGGGGGATCAAATTGTGGAGGGGGTGAGGAGGCACCAAAACCTCTCCAATAGTGACGCCAAGGAACTGGCCATTGAGATGCTGAAAAAAGTATCGGTGCCCCAGGCGGAGCGTCGCTTCAAGCAGTACCCCCACGAGTTTTCCGGGGGGATGAGACAGCGGGTAATGATCGCCCTGGCCATGGCCTCCCGGCCCCCTCTGCTCATCGCCGACGAGCCCACCACCGCCCTGGACGTGACGGTACAGGCTCAAATCCTCAAGCTGATGAAAAAGCTCCAGAATGACTTTGGCAGTGCCATCATCCTCATCACCCACGACCTGGGGGTCGTGGCGGATATGGCCGACGATGTCATCGTCATGTATGCCGGCCAAATTGTGGAGCAGGGCCACGCTCGCGATCTCTTTGCAAATCCCAAGCATCCCTACACCCAAAAACTCCTGGCCGCCGTGCCCAAGCTGACCATGGACCGGAACGAGGAGCTCCACTCCATTGAGGGGACCCCACCCGACCTGTTTAAGCCACCACAGGGCTGTGCCTTCTTTGATCGTTGTCACAAAGCCATGAAAATTTGTGAGGACAATCTGCCCGAGTTTTCGGAGCACGGCAACGGACACGCTTCACGCTGTTGGTTGAATCACCCCTCCTATGTAGAAATGAGGAAATAGCATGGAACCGCTGGTACGCGTTGAGAACCTAAAAAAATACTTTAAGGTTGGCAAGGGTTATCTCCAAGCGGTGGATGGAATCAATTTGGAAATCTATCCCGGAGAGACCTTTGGCCTGGTAGGGGAGTCCGGTTGTGGAAAATCCACCGCCGGAAGGACCATGTTGCGCCTCTACGAGCCCACCGACGGTAGCATCTTCTTCGAGGGCCAGGACATCAGCAAGCTGAGTCCCGCTCAGATGAAACAGGTCCGCCAGGAAATGCAAATGATCTTCCAGGACCCCTATGCCTCCCTGGACCCTCGGATGACGGTTCAGGAAATCATCTCGGAGCCTCTGGACATCTACAATATTGGCGATGCCAAGCAGAGAAAAGAGAAGGTCATTCAACTCCTCAAGGTGGTTGGCCTCAGTGGGGAACACGCCCAGCGCTTCCCCCACGAATTCTCCGGTGGACAGCGGCAGCGGATCGGGATTGCCCGGGCCCTGGCCGTGGACCCCAAGTTCATCATCTGTGACGAGCCCATCTCGGCTTTGGACGTATCCATCCAGGCCCAAGTGGTGAATCTCTTGAAGGAGCTCCAGACCGACCTGGGTCTGACCCTCCTGTTCATCGCCCACGACCTGTCCATGGTTCGCTATATTTCGGACCGAGTGGCGGTCATGTATCTGGGACACATCATGGAAGTTGCCCCCTCGGAGGAACTCTATGAGAACCCCCTCCACCCCTACACCAGGGCCCTCATGAGCGCCATCCCCGTGGCCGATCCCGAAGTTCAGAAAAAGCGGGAAATCATCGAGCTCCAGGGCGAAGTGCCCAGCCCCATTGATCCGGGTCCGGGCTGCCGCTTTGCAGAGCGCTGCCCCTATGCCGATGAAGGCTGCTTCAAGGAGCGGGTGGAACTCAGGGAGATCACCAAGGATCACCAGGTGGCCTGCCGCAAATTGGAAGAAATTATGAAGGAAGAACATCCCCTGGAGATGTGACCTGATCAGTTAAAAAGACGACGGTTTACCGTCGTCTTTTTTTGTTGTCACCATAGTGTAACTAAAAAGTAATAATAAAGGCCGGGGATTAAGTTACATTTTGTAACCATATATGCTATAATTTCAAAAGATCTTAAAGAAACGTCAAAGTTCGAAGCATGAGTACTCTTCGTTCTTTTGGATAGAAGCCGCTGGAGCTGTTGCAGTGGCCGAAAAGGAGAGAATTTTTTCATGAACCAGAAGTTAAAACTTTCTTTGCAAGCCTGTGCTCTGGCAGCCATTGCCGTAGTGGGTCTCCGTGATACTGGGGTTTTCGTCCAAGATCACACCACCACCCTCTACAGTGGCAAGCAGCTTTCCTTCACTGTGGAAGAGAAGGCCAATATCATTGCCACCAACAACAAGGGCTACATCATTCAAAAGGGAGAAGCCAAAGTGACCGTCCCCAAGGAAAAGGTGTTGGTTACAGAGGGTCCCAAGAGGGAGTACAAGGTTACAAAGAATGTTTCCCTGAAGAAGGACGGAAAAGTGGTCCGCAATCTCTTCTTGGGTGAGGTGCTCACCATGAAGAAGACCTGGCCCTCCACTATTGAAGTTTGGACCGACGATGATCTCTATGGATCCGTTACTTTGGACTCCGTGGAAGCCATCGACAGTTATTTCTTCACCCCCGCTAAAGTTACAGTGGATCTACTTTTGGAAAATGAGCATGGCCCCTATGAACTGGCCAAGGACGACGAAGTGAAAGTCGTGGATTTCCAAGACGGCATGTATGTCATCATCAAGGACGATGAATTCCTCTACGCCGTTGATCCCGTGTATTTGGATTTGACCGAATTTGGCCCCAAGGTCCTCAAGACCGAGGCCACCCAAGCTCAAGCTGCTGTTCAGGCCCCCGCAAAGGACAAGGCCGCAGCCCCCGTAGTCGCCGCTCCCAAGGTCAATGGGGAGCACGCACAGTATGTCCTCAACGAGGCCTATGACCGCATGGGCATCCCCTATGTATGGGGTGGAACCACTCGCGATGGCTACGACTGCAGTGGCTTCATCTACGACATCTATGTCAATGGTTTGGGCTATGAACTTCCCCGGACTTCCCAGGCTCAGTCCACCACGGGCACTCAAGTGGCCAAGGAAGATCTGCAAGCGGGAGACCTGGTCTTCTTCAATACCTCCGGCAGTGGCGTCAGCCACGTGGGCATCTACATTGGCGACGGCGATTTCATTCACGCTTCCACCTCCTCCGGTGTCAAGGTGAGCAATCTGGCCGAAGGCTACTACAGCGACCGCTATGTAAATGGCACCCGCGTACTCTACTAGTGAATGCGAGCCCCCATCTTCACGATGGGGGCTTTTTGTTGCCTCCAGGGGAAAAAGGCCATATACTGAAATGGAGGTGAAATATGAGATATTTAGTTGGGGATTTAAAAAAGACCCTTCAGGGGTCGTTGACAGCACAGGTGGAGGAACTTCAGCGGGACCGGCCCCTGACTCTGGCAGTGGTGCGGATGGGCGAGCGGCCGGAGGATCTGGCCTATGAGCGGGGCCTGAGAAAGAGCACCGAGGCCATTGGCATGACCTTTGAGGTCAATGCCTTGCCAGAGGATGTGGGCCTGGAAGAGCTGAAGGGGACCATTGGCGCCCTCAATGGGCGGGATGAGGTGGCGGGGGTCCTCCTCTTTAAGCCCCTGCCCAGGGGCTTTGATGAGGCGGCGGTCAATGAGTTTCTCGATCCCATGAAGGATCCGGACTGCGCCACGGCCACCAATCAGTGGAAGGTCTTTACCGGGGCCTCCACCATTGAGCCCGCCACGGCCAAGTCCGCCCGCTACATTGCCCGGGACATGTTCCAGAGCCTCCAGGGAAAACACGTGGTGGTGGTCAACCGCTCCATGGTCATTGGCAAGCCCTTGAGCATGATGCTCCTGGGGGAGAATGCCACGGTGACGGTGGCCCACTCCAGGACCCAGAACCTGGAGGAACTGGTGGCCTCCGCCGACATCCTCATTACCGGCACGGGGAAGGGCCACATGTTTGGCCCCTCCTTTGCCCACCCAGAGCTTGCCATTATCGACTGCGGCATCTCCTTTACGGAAGATGGGATGGTGGGGGATGTGGACACTGAGGCGGTGGAGGAGCTGGTGAAGCATGTCACCCCCGTCCCCGGCGGAGTGGGGGCCATTACCAATCTCTGCCTATTGGAAAATGCCCTCCTCCAGTACCGGGAGGCCCACAGCTCCGTGGGGGAGGATCACTGACACAAAAATATCGGCGAGGAAACTCGCCGATTTTTGCATTTCTATCTCTTGTAGATTCGCCAGAGGGCCAGCAGCAGGGTGAGGACCCTCTTTTTGTGCTTCATTTTTGCCACTTTTCTCAGTCCCTTGGAAAAGAGCAACCAGCGGGCGATTTTCATTTTTTTCATCAATCATCATCCTCTCTATCTCTGTCGTCATCGTCATCGTCCTCGTCCTCCAGCTCCTGCTGCTCCTCATACCACTCCTTGGTGTGGACACTGCAGTACCGCCAGGGCCCGGAGAGATAGTCCTCCGGTCGAATGCCCCCGTGCTCCTCGGGGTCGTAGTCGTCGGGCCTTTGGAAGAAGTATCTGCTCACCACTTCCTCGTCGGGACAGTACTGGGTGACCAGCTCCCCGGAGGTGGAGCAGATGAGCTTGCGGACGTAGTTTTCCGTGTACTCCTTGGGTTCGGTGCCGGGAACAAAGGGGAGGGTGAGGACGGTGCCGCTCCGGTAGGCCGCCGTAGTGGCCAGCAGGCCGGTCTTGCTGCTGACGGTGGCCTGGGTCCAGTTTTGGGGCAGCTCCATCTCCCCCTGGCTGTCCCTGAGGCGGTAGATGGAGGCGAAGAAGTCCAACACCGCCCCCTCGTCCTCCACCATGGCAAGGCCCTGGGCGTCGTTGCCAATCCAGCTGGCCACGGTGAACTCGTCGTTGGCACAGATGGACCAGTAGTCGGAGTTGAATTTATTTTGTCCCAGAACCGAGAAGTCGTCGGCCGGGGTGGTGGCGGCGAATTTGCCGTCCATAAGGGCGTAGCGGAGGAGGGCCAAAGACTCCTCTTCCAGCTCCACAGCCCGGGCCTCCTCCGGGGCCTGGTAGAGGATCTCCCCCTGGGGATCTTCGATTCTTTGGATGAAGTGAAGCTGGGGAATGGCCCCATCGGTGGCCAGGATGCTGTAGCTGTAGGCCAGTTGGGGGAGGGTGATGCCCCGGACCAAATTCCCCCCTGCCAGGGCGTCCAGGGTGTAGTCATTGCGCTGTTCGTTCTCCCCGGAAGTGACCAGGCTCTCCTGGCCAATGCCAAATTTTTCCAGCTCCCCCAGACTGGCCTCCAGGCCCAGCTCCTCCAGGATCTTGCCGCTGACGGCATCCAGTGACTCCACCAGGGCGGTGTAGAGGAGGCTGTAGCCCCTAAAGTAGGTTCCACTGGGCCAAATTTCCCCGTGGACATTGAGGGGGCTGTCGTCGTAGGCACTGGCGAGGGTCTGGCCCGATGCCAGGGCGGGATAGTAGACGCTTAAGGGGGCCAGGGCATTTCCGGGCTGTCTCAGGGAGTGGAGATAATTGAGCCTGAGGCGGGCGGCATTGTCCACATCGATCCCCCCGGTGAAGGCCAGGACGCCCCCCGTTTTGTGATCGATGATGATGGAGGAGGAGGCGGGCTGGAGGGAGGGAAACTCGGGAGGATTGCCATAGCTGGCGGAGAGGACCAAGAGGCCGTCCTGGCGGCTAAAGAGATCGGGATGGGCCTCCAGGGTCTCTTGGGGGAAGAAGATTCCCTCCTCCCTCAGTTGGTACTCCTGCTCCTCCAGGGGGAGATTCCCAAAGGAAAAGACCATGAGGTGATTCTCCCCGCTGATGGTGTAGGCATCCCTGAGGCTCAGGGGAGCGGTGCCATCGAAATAAGTCGCGGGGAGGATGATGCCCTGGGCATTTTCGCTGTAGACATCGGGGGGGAGGATGAGATTTCCCTCCTCATCATAGGTGTTGCCATAGGAGAAGTAGAGGAGGCGGCCCTGGGGATCCAGGAGATTGTCGTCCTCATCCAATTGGAGGTCCTCCATTTGGGCCCCCTTGCCCCGGGCGGGATCCAAAAGGAGGGGGGCGTAGTTGCGATACACCTGGTCCAAATCCTGCTGAAGGGCTCCGTCCAGGGTGGAGTGGATCTTGAGCCCCCCATTGAGGACGGTTCTCTCGGCATCCTCCGGGCTGTAGCCTGCAGTTTCCAGGGCCAAAATGGCCTCCTGCTTCAAAGTGTCGGTGACATAGGTGGAGTAGCCCGAGGGCTCAGGGATGTGGGGGCGGAGCTCAATGGGCCGCATCTGGGCCTCCCTTGCCTCCTCCTCGGTGAGATAGCCCCCCTGCACCATGGTATGTAGCACCAAGTCCTTTCGCTCATAAGCCTTGGGATTTTCCACCAGACCCATGACCACGCCCCCCACCTGCATGGTGTCCAGTAGCTCCGTGTCCTCGGGAAGATCGGAGATGGGGATGCGCTTAATGGGCTGGTACTGGGCGGTGGACTTCACAATCCCCGCCAAGAGGGCCCCCTCCTCCACGGTGAGTTCCCCCACGCTCTTGGAAAAATAGCCCTGGGCGGCGGCCTCAATGCCGTAGCTGCCGAAGCCGAAGTCCACCCGATTGAGATAGGCCTCAAAGATTTCATCCTTGGTGAGATTCTGCTCCAGGCCCAGGGTGAGATAGGCCTCCTGGAGCTTCCGGCTCAGGGACTGCTGGGAGGTGAGAAACATATTCTTCACCAGCTGCTGGGAGATGGTGCTCCCCCCGCGAACCACCTCTCCCGATTGGAGATTGGCCCTGAGACTGGCGAAGATCTGCCTCAGGTCCAGGCCCCCGTGATCATAGAAGGCCCGGTCCTCAATGGAGAGAAAGGCCTCCTGGACATGCCGGGGCACCTGGGACAGGGGGACGATCTCTCGGTACTCCCCATTGTCGATGGACTCCAGATAATTGCCCCCTCCATCGTAGAGGGCGGAGGTCTGGGCCAATTGCTCATTGAGATTATGTAGCTGTGCGGGAGGCGCATCCTGGAGGATGCCCACCACCAGTGCCGCCGCCATGGAGCACAGGATCACCACCAGGATGAGGACAATGAGTCCCCCTATTTTCCACCACGTCTTTCGAGCCCTTGGTTGCAATTTCATAGCATCCTCCCCTCTGTGGGCATTATAACACGCAAGTCCTTGATATTGCTAAACTAGGGGGAATTGTGCATAATGGAGCAAAGGGGGTTTTTTGTGGAGGTAGCGAAGGAACACAAGCAGAGGGCCATTGCCGTGGGCATCTGGGATGGCAATACCAGCTTCTCGGAGGAATCCTTAAAGGAGTTGGTGGAGCTCATTGAGGTGGCGGGGGCGGAAGTGGTGGCCACCATGACTCAGCAGGTCCACAAGTACAGCGCCGGCACCCTCATGGGCCGGGGGAAGCTGGAAGAGCTCTCCCGGGCCGTGGAGGACTTGGAAGCGGACCTGGTGGTGGTGGATCAGGAACTTTCGGGGATGCAAATGCGCAATATCTCCGATGCCTGCGACTGCTTTGTCCTGGACCGAACGGGGATGGTGCTGGACATCTTCGCCCTGAGGGCCAAGAGCAGAGCGGGGAAACTTCAAGTGCTCCTGGGTCAGCTCATCTACCGGAAAAACCGCCTCATCGGTGCCAAGAACTTCTCCCGTCAGAGTGGGGGCATCGGCAGTCGGGGCCCCGGGGAGCAGAAGCTGGAGCTGGACCGCAGGCACATCCACCAGCAGATTCGCAGGGTGGAGGAGAAGCTCAAGGCCATGGAAAAGGTCCGGGACACCACCCGGAAGGGCAGGGACAGTCACGGCCTGCCCAAAATTGCCCTCATTGGCTACACCAACTCGGGAAAGTCCTCTCTGATGAACCGCATGCTCTCAGAGGGAGAGAGCAGCGGGAGCGCCGTCTATGTGGAGGACCAGGTCTTCGCCTCCCTGGACCCGGACACCCGCCTCATTCACTATCCCGGCGGCTACAAGGTCTATGTCACCGACACCGTGGGCTTTATCTCCAATTTGCCCACCCAGCTCATCAAGGCCTTCGCCTCCACTATGGAGGAGGTGGCCGATGCCGATGTGTGGATTCACGTACTGGACGGCTCCTCCAAGAGGGCCCAGCTGGCCTACGACACCACCCGGGCCCTCCTCAGGGAGATCTCCCCGGTGGCCAAGCCCACCCTGCTTTTGGTGAACAAGGCCGATCAATTGGAGCAGGTCCCCCTGCCCCTGGAAAAGGGGAGGGAGCTCACCCACTACGGATCGGTAAAATACGATGAAAATTTTGATGAATTTTATGGGGCCCTCTCGGAGTTGTTGGCGCCCTTCTTTGTGGAGGGGACTTTTTTGGTTCCCTATGACGCCCAGGAGGTGTACTACGCCCTGAACCGCCTGTATTCCCTCTCAGAGGTGGAGTACCGCAGTGAGGGAATATTTTTTTCCGGGAGGGTGTCCCGCTGGGCATTGGAAAAGTATAGGGAGTATCGGGTAAATGATGTATCGAACCATTGACCGGGAGGGCGAGAGCCGCTTGGAGGAAAAAAAGTCCATATTCATCGGCCACATTGTCCCCGTGACATCGGAGGAAGAGGTGGCGGCCCATTTGGAACGGGAGTGGGCCCAGCACCGGGAGGCCCGCCACATCGCCTATGCCTATGTACTGGGGGCAGACCGGCTCCTCCAGCGCTACGACGACGACAAGGAGCCCCAGAGGACGGCGGGGCTGCCCATACTGGATGTCCTCCACGGCGGGGAGCTCACCAATGTGCTGTGCATGGTGACCCGCTACTTCGGGGGGACCCTCCTGGGCACCGGGGGCCTGGTGCGAAACTACGGCGGAGCCGCAAGGGAGGCCCTGAAAAAGGCCCGGGTGGTGACCATGCGCCCCTACAGGGCCCTCCGCTTTCAGGTGGACTATGGCCTCTACGGCAGCTTGGAGTATCAGTTTGCAGAGCGGGGCCTCCCCCTGGAGGAGGTGGCCTATTCTGAGGAGGTCACCATCACCACCCTGGTCCGGGAGGAGCACGAGGGGGATCTCAGGTCGCTGCTTCAGGAGATGAGCTCTGGAACGGTGAAAATTCTCCAAAGTGAGGAGCTCACTCTGGCGGAGGAGGGGGAAAAACTCCTCCGGGACCACGGCGTCTTCGACCAGTCCCGGGCCTGGAAATAATAGATCAATGATCCTTGAAGCCTTTGAGGAGGTATCCATATGAAAGAAACAGCAGCTCAACTGGTCCAGTGGTTGAAGGACCGCGTGGCGGAGGCGGGAGCCAAGGGCCTGGTCTTTGGCCTCTCGGGGGGCATCGACTCCGCCGTCATTGCGGGCCTGGCCAAGAGGGCCTTTGGCCCCCACGCCCTGGGCATCATCATGCCCATAGACTCCCATCCCCAGGACGAGGCCGACGCCCGCCTGGTGGCCGAGGCCCTGGACCTCACCGTGGAGAAGGTGGACCTCACCAAGGCCTATGAGGCTATGGTGGAGGCCTCCTTTGACAGCGAAAATCCCATGGCCAAGGCCAATATCAAACCCAGACTGCGAATGACCACCCTCTACTACTACGGTCAGGACCGGGGCTACTTAGTGGCGGGCTCCTCCAATGCAAGTGAGTACCATGTGGGCTACTTCACCAAATTCGGGGACTCGGCAGTGGATCTGTTGCCCCTGGTAAATTTTGTAAAGTCGGAAGTGGTGGAACTGGCCAGGGAGCTGGAAATTCCCGAGAAAGTCATCGACAAAAAGCCCTCGGCGGGCCTCTATGAGGGCCAGACCGATGAGCTGGACATGGGCTTCAGCTACGGGGAATTGGACGAGACCATTCAAAGGGGCACCCGGGGACAGCACTACGATGTCATCGATAGAATGCACAAAAGCAGCCAGCACAAGCGGGTGCTGCCCCCAAAATTTGAAAGATAATCACTAAAAAACAATACAGCTGAGAGAAGGAGAAAAACATGGCAGGACACTCTAAGTGGCACAATATTAAGAATAAAAAGGGAAAAGAAGATGCAAAGAGGGCCAATGCCTTCACTAAAATTGCCCGGATGATCTCCGTGGCCGCCCGGGAGGGGGGACCGGATCCCGACTACAACGCCGCCCTCAAGGCCGCCATCGACAAGGCCAAGGCGGAGAATATGCCCAATGACAATATTGAGCGGGCCATAAAAAAATCCACGGGAGAGGGAAGTAGCGATCAATTTGAGGAGATCACCTACGAGGGCTACGGTCCCGGCGGCATTGCCGTCATGGTGAAGTGCCTCACCGACAATCGCAATCGCACCGCCCCCGATGTCCGCCACGCCTTCGACAAGCACGGCGGCAATATGGGCAACAGCGGCTCCGTCTCCTATCTCTTCGACCACAAGGGCCAGATGGTCATTGCCCTGGAGGAGGGGATGGATGTGGATGAGATCCTCATGGATGCCCTGGATGCAGGGGCAGAGGACGTGATCCCCGATGAGGAAGTGGTGGAGATTCTCACGGCCCCCGAGGACTATCACAAGGTGCGCAAGGCCCTGGACGAAAAGGGATACTCCTTCATCGCCAGCGAAATCACCTACCTGCCCCAGACCACCGTGGCCCTCACCGACGAGGAGGACAAAAAGAAGATGGAAAAACTCATCGACTTTTTGGAGGACAATGACGACGTCCAGGAGGTCTATCACAACTGGGAGGACGGGGAAGAGGATTGAGAAGATACCCCCTGTACTTCCTCCTGGCCCTGGGCCTACTGTGGCTCGCCCTCACGGCGGCCGTCCACGGCTGGAGCCTCCATCAACCCTATTACAACTATAAAATGGAGGCCAATGCCATCGACAGGGTGACGGGAAGGTCCCTGGAGGAACTGGAGACCATCACCCAGGACTTGAGAAAATACCTCTGGGACGGAGAAGAGGGGAGGCTGAGCCCCTACTTCAGTGGGGACGAAGTGGCCCACATGCTGGATGTCTACGGTCTGTTCCACCTCATGAGGGAGGTGGCGGCCCTGGCAGGCCTTGTGGTCCTGCTCCTGGGCTTCTATGGCATCAGCAGCTTAGGCCTAAGGACCCTGGCCCGGGGGGTGGGGAGGAGCAGCTGGCTCATTTTGGGGCTGCTCCTCCTGCTGTTTTTTATCGTGGCCCTGGATTTTCACCGGGCCTTTTTTGCCTTCCACCGCATCTTTTTCACCAATGACCTCTGGCTCATGGACCCCAATACCGATCTGATGATCCAAATGCTGCCGGAGAACTTTTTTTCGGACCTCGCCCTGAGAATTGCCCTCACCTTCGCCCTGGCCTGCGGCCTCATTGCCGCCCTGGGTTTTCTCCCCAAGGGAAGGGGAAGTGGTCAAGAGGGGTATCAATAGAGGTGAAGCCCCCCGAGGGAGAAAGGAGAAATTATGAAACTCAATGAATACATCGATCACACGGCCCTGGCAGCCAATGCCACCGATGAGGAGCTCCAGCAGCTCTATGAAGAGGCCCGGAGCTATGGCTTCAAGAGCGTCTGCGTGGAGCCCTCCCGAGTGGCAGAGGCCCACGGGGCCCTCTCGGACAGCGAAGTCCTCGTCTGCACCGTCATTGGCTTTCCCCTGGGCCAAAACACCACCGAGGTCAAGGTCTTTGAGGCGAAAAACGCCATTGAAAACGGGGCCGACGAGCTGGACATGGTCCTCAATGTGGCGGATCTCCAGGCCGGCCGGAACGACAGGGTTCGAAACGAAATCAAAAAACTCAAGGAAGTGGCAGGGGACCGAATTCTGAAAGTGATTTTGGAAATCAGCTTTTTAAGCGACGAGGAGATTCGCCGGGCCTCTCTTTTGGCAAAGGAGGCCGGGGCGGACTTTGTGAAGACCTCCACTGGCTTTTCCGAGCACGGGGCGACGGTGGAGGCCGTGGCCCTCATGAGAGAGACCGTGGGGCCCGAGATGGGGGTCAAGGCCTCCGGAGGCATTCGGGACTATGCCACGGCCAAGGCCATGATTGAGGCTGGTGCCAGTAGAATCGGCGCCTCCAAGTCCGTGGCCATTATGGAGGGTGCAGGGGAGGTTCGCTCTTGAATCCCATCGCCTTCACCCTCTTTGGCCTGGAAATTCGCTGGTACGGGATCTTCATTGCCATTGGGGCCCTCCTTGCCATTCGAGTGGCGGAGTATCTGGCAAGGAGAAATCCCCTGGTTCCCGAGGAGTCCATTATGGACTTTGCCCTCTGGGGGATGATTTTGGGCATCCTGGGGGCCCGGATCTACTATGTGATCTTTGAGTGGTCCTACTATGCTCAGCACCCCTCGGAGATTTTGGCCATTCGCAATGGGGGCCTGGCCATTCACGGGGGACTCATTGCCGGGGCCCTGGTGGCCTATTTCTTCACCAAGAGAAAACAGATCCCCTTTATGGAACTTTTGGACACCGTGGCCCCCGGGGTGGTTCTCGCCCAGGGCATTGGGCGCTGGGGGAATTTTATGAATGGGGAGGCCCACGGGGGCCCCACCGATCTTCCCTGGGCCATCACCGTGGACGGCGTCTCCGTCCACCCCACTTTCCTCTATGAGTCCCTCTTGGATGTGGGGATCTTCCTCCTCCTCTTCCTCTATGTGCGAAAGGTGAGAAAGTACCCGGGACAGATGTCGGCCATTTACCTGGCCCTCTACTCCGCGGGGCGCTTTTTCATCGAGGGCCTCAGAACGGATAGCCTCTATGTGGGGCCCTTCCGAACGGCCCAACTCCTGAGCCTCATCCTCCTTTTGGTGGCCCTTTTCATCCACTTCCACTTCCGGAAACAGAGCCACCCCACGGCCTTCCAACTCACCACCCCGGTGGGGGAGAAGGGGCGGAAAAAATCCACCAAAAGAAAGTAAAGCTTGAACAGTTGACAACGCTATAAACTCGTTAAAGACGATCTTTTCCACCATGAAAATGGCGGAAGAGGTCGTCTTTTTGTATATTCTACAAAATTACCGCGATCCCCTCAGATGGGTGAATGTGGGGGGGATATGGTGTAGAATAGAGACAAAGTGGTGAGAAGTGGGGGATAGTGGTTTAAAGTGGAGTGATCTATGTTCTATGGCGAGGTCAAGCATGCCCTGGACATCAAGGGCAGACTCATTGTACCGGCTCAATTTCGCGAGGGATTGTTGCCGGAATTTGTCATGACCAAGGGCCTGGATCACTCCATCTTCGTATTTCCCCAGGGGGAGTGGCGGGTCATGGAGGAAAAACTCAGGGCCCTGCCCCTCACCCACAGGGACGCTCGCGCTTTCGTACGCTACTTCTTCAGTGGAGCTCATGCCGGCACCGTGGACAAGCAGGGGCGGATTCGCATTCCCCAAAATCTCATGGAATACGCCGGCCTCACCAAGCAAGTGATGATCATTGGCGTGGGCAGTCGGCTGGAGCTGTGGTCCGAAGAGCAGTGGCAAAACTACAATAACGACGAGCAACTCTCCTACGACAATATCGCTGAGAAGCTGGCGGATTTAGGAATCTAGGTGCTGTATGGAATTTGAACATCGACCGGTCCTCTACCGTGAGGTCCTGGAAAAGTTGAATATCAAACCAGAGGGGATCTATGTGGATGGCACTCTGGGCGGCGGCGGCCACAGTGCTGGCATTTTAAAGGCCCTCACCACCGGAAAGCTCATTGGCATCGACCAGGATGAGGAGGCCCTGAAGGCTGCGGAGAAAAAACTCTCCCAAATTTCAGATGGCTATCAGCTGATCCACGGCAATTTCAGGGAGATGGACCGCCTGGTCCGTGAGGGGGGCCACCCTGCAGTGGACGGCATCCTCCTGGACATTGGGGTGAGCAGCTACCAGTTCGACAACGAAGAGCGGGGCTTCAGCTATCGCTACAATGCCCCCCTGGACATGCGAATGGACCAGAGTCAGCCCACCACCGCCCGGGATCTGGTCAATAACTACTCCGAGGACGAGCTCACCAAAATCCTCCTCCAGTACGGGGAGGAGCGCTGGGCCCGGAGAATCAGCAAATTCATCGTGGAGCGCAGGGCAGTGGCCCCCATAGAGACCACCTTCGACCTGGTGGAGGTGATCCAGCAGGCCATCCCCAAGGCCGCCCGGAGAAAGGGGGGCCACCCCGCTAAAAAGACCTTCCAGGCCCTGAGAATCGAGGTCAATGGGGAATTGGAGGTCCTGGAAGAGGTGATCCCCAAGGCGGTGGATCTCTTGAAGCCGGGGGGACGGCTGGCCATCATCACCTTCCACTCCCTGGAGGACCGGAGGGTGAAGCAGGCCTTCCGGGAGCTCTACGCCGATTGCATCTGCCCCCCCAGCCAGCCCGTGTGCACCTGTAACAAAGTCCGGGAGATTGAAATCATCACCCGCAAGCCCATTCTTCCCTCCGAGGAGGAGTTAAAGGAAAACCGCAGAGCCCATTCAGCCAAACTCCGCGTGGCTGAAAAAACCCAACGGGAGTGATATAATGGAACGGAAAAAGCACCTAAAATCCCGAAATCATGCCAAAAGAAGGCGTTTTAGATTCAACGTCCTCTGCTATTCGTGGAGTCTTTTGGTCCTCCTCGTTGTGGCTTCCTACACCCTCTACTATCACAATAGCGTTGCCTCCTACGACCGGGCCATTGGCGTCCAGGAGCGGGCCCTGGAGGAAATGGAAAAAACTCGCTCCAGTCTCTATGCCCAGGTGGAGGACATTCGCACCTCAGATGAAATTTTAAAAACAGCTCGTTTTCAATTGGGGATGGTATATCCCGGGGAAGATCAGATCGAATACATAGAAGTGGCCCCCACGGAAGAGGAAGTGGCCCGTGACAATGTCTTCGCAAACCCCGTGATCTCCGTTCTTCAATTTTTACGTCCATAGTTAATAGTTAGGAGGCTCCCGTGGGGAAGGGACGTCGACAAATAGATCCAAAAAAATTAGCAACTCCAGGAAAAGGGGGCGCCGGTAAGCGCCAGCTACGTCACCGCAGAGGTATGGCGCGAAGGCAAAGATTTTTGCTCAGTTTCCTGGTGTTGCTTTTTTGCGTATTGGGCGGCCGCATGTTCTGGCTCCAAGTGGTGGCGGCCAATGGGCTCACCAAGCGGGCCCTGGAAAACTTGTCCCACACGGAAAAGCTCCCGGTGAGCCGGGGCATCATCAAGGACCGCAGGGGAAAAAAACTGGTCATGAACATCTCGAAATCCGCCGTCCTCTTGGATACGGCGGAATTTTCCCGGAGCGAGGAACTGGAAGCTCAAAAAAAAGTCCTCTACAAGAGTGCCGGGGACTATCTGGGCCTGGAACAGGGGGAGATTGACGAGAAAATTGCCAAGGGGGGCACCCAGGTTTTGGCCACTCAGGTGGAGCGGACCAAGGCCCTGGCCATGAAGTCCCAGGGGATCCGGGGCCTCCGCCTGGAGGAAATGGACTCCAGGAGCTATCCCTTTGACAGCTCCGCCGCCCACGTCCTGGGCTTCACCTCCAGGGACGGCGACGGCATCTACGGCGTGGAGAAGAGCTACGACGAGGAGCTCACCGGGGCCCTGGGCAGTCGCCTGGTCTACACCGGCGGCCAGGGGGGCAGCATCCAAAGCACCCAGGGGGCCGACATCCACCTCACCCTGGACCGGGAGATCCAGCGGGTGGCGGAGGAGGCCATTGCCACGGGGAAGGAGAAAAACAAGGCCAGGAGGGTCTCGGTCCTGGCCCAGGATGTCCACACCGGGGCCATTCTCGCCATGGCCACCACCGATCTGTTCGATCCCAATGATCCCCAGAGGCCCCTTTTGCCGGAACAGCAGCAGGTCTGGGAGTCCCTCTCCCAAAAGGAAAAGACCGAGCGACTCTATCAAAATTGGCGGAACTTCACCGTCTCCGATCTCTACGAGCCGGGGAGTACCTTCAAGACCATCACTGCAGCGGCGGCTTTGGAGGAGCACACCACCGATCCCAAGAAGCACTACTACTGCACCGGCTACATCCGGGACCTTCAGGGGATCACCATCACCTGCTCCAGCCTCCCCAATCCCCACGGGGACATCACCATGGACATGGGCTTTGCGAAAAGTTGCAATCCCACCTTTGTGTACATGGCCCGGGAGCTGGGAAAAGAAAATTTCTTGAAGTACATTCGGGGCTTTGGCTTCGGTGAGCCCACGGGAATCGACCTTCCCTCGGAGGGAAGGGGCATCATTCCCAAGAGTGCCGAGGACATCTCCGATGTAAATCTCGCCACCATGAGCTATGGCCACGGCATCGCCGTGACCCCCATCCAAATGATCAATGCCATCTCCTCGGTGGTCAACGGGGGCAATCTCATGGTGCCCTATGTGGTGTCGGACATCACCACTCCAGGGGGGGAAGTCATCTATTCCCGGAAGCCTCAAATCAAAAGACAGGTGATCTCCAGCGACACCTCCCGCACCATGAGAGAGCTCATGGGCATGGTGGTCACCGACGGCACCGGCACCCTGGCCCACATTCCCGGATACCGGGTGGGGGGCAAGTCCGGTACCGCCGACAAGGTGTCGGAAAAGGGGGGCTACGAAGAGGGCAAGTACATCTCCTCCTTCGTATCCGTGGCGCCCCTGGAGGATCCTAAAATCGCCGTATTGGTCATTGTGGAAGAGCCCCAGGGGGACATCTACGGGGGCCATGTGGCGGCGCCCATAACTTCCACCATCTTGGAGGCGGCCCTGGGGGCGGAGGGCATTGGAGCCACTGAGGAGAAGACGCCCCAGAGGGACCGGAGGATTCTGGTGCCCGATGTGGAAAATATGCTCTTGGAAGATGCGGGCCGGGTCCTCACCGAGGCCGGGCTCCAATTCACCGCCTCCAGCACCCAGTCCAAGACCGGCATCATCACCCAGCAAACCCCGGGCCCCGGGGTGGAAGTGCCCCAGAATACCCTGGTGGAACTCAAGGTGGACCCCAACAACGAGGGGGCCACAAGGACGCCCAATCTCATGGGGAAGACCAGAGAGGAGCTCTCAGACCTCCTGGAGGAGGCCGGCATTCCCTTTGACATCACAGGGGAAGGGGTGGTCATCCAGCAGAGTCCCAGGGGGGGAGAGCCCTTTGAGGACGATGCCGTCCTGAAGCTACAACTGGGAGACCCCGAGGCCATCCAGGAGGATGGCGACGACAATGGGAAGGCAAACAGCGGCAATGCTGCCGGAGAAAATAATCAATAAGGAGACTGCCCATGACGGAGCTGAACAATCAGCCGATCTATGTACTTTTGGTTGGCCTTGTATTGAGTCTAATATTAGGAAAAATCATCATCCCCATGCTGAGGAGCTTACACGCGGGACAGAGTATACGGGAGGATGGACCCCAGACCCACTTGGTGAAGGCGGGGACCCCCACCATTGGCGGGCTGATCTTTCTGGGCTCCCTGATTTTGGGCACCCTCATCACCCAAAATTTTGACTACCGGGTCTTCATTCTCTTTGTGGGGACCTTTGGCTTTGCCGCCGTGGGCTTCTTCGACGACTATCTCAAGGTCATCAACAAGCGGAATCTGGGCTTCACTGCCAAGCAGAAGATTGTGGTGCAGATTCTCATTGCCATTGTCCTCTACGCCCTCATGGCCTTTAGCAATACCATCACCCCGGAACTCATCATCCCCGGAACGGGCCGGGTGGTAAATATTGGCCTCTGGTACAGCCCCTTCATCATCTTTGTGGTGGTGGGGGTGGTCAACTCCGTCAATCTCACCGACGGCCTGGATGGACTGTCCACTTCGGTGACCATAGTGGTCCTCCTCTTCTTTGCCGTGGTATCCATGGCACGTTCGGAGACGGCCATTGCAAAATTCAGCATCCTCTTAGTGGGGGGGCTGCTGGGCTTTTTGGTCTACAACAAATACCCCGCCAAGGTCTTTATGGGGGACACCGGAAGCCTCGCCCTGGGGGGCGCCGTGGTGACCATTGCCATGCTCCTCAATCTCCCCCTCCTCCTGCCCCTCTGCTGCGGCATCTACTTTATGGAGGCCCTGTCGGTGATCATTCAAGTGGCAGTGTTCAAGCGGACGGGCAAGCGGGTGTTTCTCATGAGCCCCCTCCACCATCACTTCGAGCAGAAGGGGATGCGGGAGGTCCAAGTGGTCCTTTTGTTTGTGGCTGTGGAGATCCTGTTGGTCCTTATCAGTGCTTGGTTGATTTTTTAAATGGAAATGTAAAGTGGTGAATCAATGATTTCAGGAAAAAATATATTAATCATGGGCCTAGGTATGACGGGTCAGACGGCCATTGAGGCATTGAAGGATGAAAATCAGCTCTATGTCCACGATGACCGGCGGGAAAATGTGGAGAAATTCTCGGAATTTCCCCCCTATGACGAAAATCAGCCCCTGGACTTTGTGGTAAAGAGCCCCGGGATCCCCATGGACCACCAGCTGGTGCAGGAATTAATGGGGCGCTCTGTGCCCATCTACTCCGATGTGGAGCTGGCCTATCAGCTCACGGAGTCAGAGCACATCATCGCCATAACGGGCACCAATGGGAAGACCACCACCACCCGGCTCATCTATGAGATGCTCAAGGACGGTGGTTTTCCGGCATACATTGGGGGCAATGTGGGCATTGGCATTCTTCCCCTGGCAAAATCCGCCCGGCCAGAGGACATTTTGGTCATTGAATGTTCCAGTTTCCAGCTGGAGACCACGGAAAAATTCCACCCTCAAGTGGCGGTTCTCACCAATATCACCTCGGACCATCTGGACCACCACAAGACCCTGGAGGCATACAGGGAGAGTAAGGAAAAAATCTTCGCCAATCAGACGGGTGGGGATGCCCTGATTTTAAATATCGACGACAGCTATCTCTCTCTCATTGGAGAGGCCCATGAAGAGGCCTATGTCACCAGCTTGAACACCCGGGGAGAGCGGGGGGCCTATGTGAAGGACGGCAAGCTCTGCCTCAAGGTGGCGGGGAACGAGGAGGAGCTTTTGGCCGTGGATGAGCTCCTCATGGTGGGGGCCCACAATGTGCAAAATGCCCTCCAAGCTGCCCTGGCAGCTCGCCTCATGGGCCTCTCTGTCCAGTCCATCGCCTACACCCTGAGAAATTTCCCGGGAGTGGAGCACCGCATTGAATATGTGGGTACCCACCGGGGGGTCAGCTACTACAATGACTCCAAGGGCACCAATCCCGATTCCACCGACGTGGCTCTGGCCTCCATGAAGGGGCCGGTCCACCTCCTCTGCGGGGGCTACGACAAGGGCTCCAGCTTCACCCAACTCTTCGAAAAATACAGGGGATCCATTGCCGGCGCCTACATCTATGGCGCCGTGAAAGAGCAGATGGAGCGGGAGGCCCGGGAGGCGGGGATCAAACACATCTTCCCTGCGGAGGATCTATTTTCCGCCACGGAAAAGGCCATGAAGCGGGGCAGGGAGGGGGAGGCCATTCTCCTCTCACCGGCCTGCGCCTCCTGGGACCAATTCCCCAACTATGAAGTGCGGGGCAGGGAGTTCAAAGAATTTGTCCAGGGGAAATGGAGTGGAGATCTGGAATGAAACGGGGTAAATCCGTAGATATTTTGCTACTTGCGGTCATGGTCCTCCTGCTTTTGGTGGGCATATTTATGGTGTCCTCAGCCTCATGGCCCGCGGGTAGTCAGGGCTATGGCGATGGCTACCACTATCTGAAAAGGCATTTGGCCTTTGTGGTACTGGGCCTGTTTGCCGCCCTGGTGGGCTATGTGCTGCCCCTGAATTTCTACCGAAAGTTCTCCCTGGTCTTTTGGCTGGGCTCCCTATTTCTCTGCCTCCTCCTCTTTAGCCCCCTGGCCCGAGCCGTCAACGGCTCCACTCGGTGGATTGTCATTCCGGGGACGGAGTTTCAGTTTATGCCCGCCGACTTTCTCAAATACGCCTCCCTATTTTTCATGGCAGATCTTTTGACTGGCTACCGGAAGATGGGGCAGAAGCGGGGCTTTGTGCCTCTGGCTCTGGTCATAGGGATCTCCGCGGCCCTGGTGGCCAAGGAGGACTTTTCCTCGGCGGTGGTCATTGCCTTTGGCCTTTTGAGCATGTACTTTTTGGCCGGCATGGCCCTTTGGGAGTTTTTGGCCATGGGTATAGGATCACTGCTGGTGGGCGGGGCCATGGTGGCTCTGATGCCCTATCGGGTGAAGCGAATGACCAGCTTTCAAGATCCCTTCGACGATCTGCTCAATACCGACTGGCAGCTGGCCAACTCCCTCTTTGCCATTGCCATGGGCAGAATGGGCGGGGTGGGCTATTTTTCCTCCACTCAAAAGCTCAACAATTTGCCCGAGGCCTACAATGACTTTATATTTGCCGTCATTGCCGAGGAGTTTGGATTTTTGGGGGTCGTGGGCATTTTGACCCTCTACATCCTCCTGGTGGTGGTGGGCTTTCGGGTGGCCTTCCGTCAAAAAGAGACCTACAATCGATATTTGGCCGTGGGCATCACCAGTTCCATTGGCATTCAGGCATTTTTCAATATGGGCGTGGCCAGTGGCATCCTCCCGGTGACGGGGATCACCCTCCCCTATATTTCCTACGGGGGCACGGCCCTGGTCCTCCTCATGGCCATGAGCGGGGTTCTTTTGCGATTATCCAGAGAAGGAGACTACAGATGAGAGTAATTTTTTCCGGCGGGGGCACCGGGGGGCACATCTACCCCGCCCTGTCGATTATCGATGAATTGAAAAACACAGTTCCAGATGTGGAGATCCTCTATGTGGGGAAGAAGGGCTCCCTGGAGGAGGAGCTGGTGACTCGAGAGGGGATTGACTTCGCAACCATTCGAGTGAAGGGCCTCCCCCGGAAAAAAATCAACAAGGACTCCTTTTTGAGTCTCTATGAGCTCATGAAGGGCCTCAAGGATGCCAGTGGCATCATCAAAAGATTCAAGCCCCATCTGGTCTTTGGCACTGGGGGCTATGTCTGTGCCCCCATCCTCCTCAAGGCCCAGATGAGTGGCATCCCCACCATGATTCAGGAGCAAAATGCCTATCCCGGAAAGACCAATCGCCTCTTGGGCCGGAGGGTGCAGAGCATCTGCCTCTCCTTTCCCGAGGCGGAGGAGTACTTCCCCGGGGAAGTGAAGAAAGTTTTCACCGGAAACCCCATTCGCAGGGCCTTCCGGGACGCCGTCTCCCAGGCCTCTGGCGAGGAACAGCTGGTCCTGAGTTTCGGGGGCAGCGGGGGCCAGGAATCCACCAATGAGGCAGTTCTGGAAATGATGAGGGACCACCCCCATCCCCCCTTTCAGCTGATCCACATCACCGGGAAGGATCACTACGAAAAATTTGTGGCGGATGCCGAGAAGTTTGGCGGCTGGGACGAAAATGCCTACACGGTACTCAACTACAGCCACGAAATCCCCGAACTTTTGAAAAAGAGCCACCTGGTCATCGCCTCCTCCAGCGCCATGACCCTGGCGGAGATCAGCGCCATGGGCCTGCCCTCCATCCTCATCCCCAAGGCCTACACCGCGGGCAATCACCAGTGGCACAATGCCAAGAGCTACGAAAGAGCCGCCGCCTCCCTGGTCATAGAGGAGGAGGAACTCACCGGGGCGAAGCTCTATGCAGGAATGGAAAAAATTCTGGGAGACCGAGAGCTCTCCGCTTCCATGGGAGAGGCCTCCAGGGCCATGGCCAATCCCCGGGCCGATGAAAAAATCGTGGAAGAGATCCTCCGGGTCGTGGGATCATGACGGAGAGAAGACAAAAGAGGCCCCAGGATGGGAGGCCCAGTGGGGCCCAGCAGCGGCGGCGGAAAAAGAGGCGGCAGAAATACCTCTTCAGGAGAGTCCTGGCCCTGATGGTCCTCGTTTTACTGCTGGCGGGGGCGGCCTTTGGTTTTAGCTACGCCCTCACCGTGGATAAGATTCGCATTACGGGACTTCAGCGCATTCCTCAGAGCACCGTACGGGCCGTCACCGATGAGCTTCGAGGGGCCAATTATCTTTTCATGAACCGAAAGACCATCTCGGGGGAACTGGAGAAAATCCCCTATGTGGACAGGAGCCGACTGAAGTACCAATTTCCCCGGACCCTCTGGGTGCAAATTACAGAGAAAGAGCCCTTTATGCAGGTGGAGACCAATGGGGGCTATGTCCTGGTGGATGAAGACTTCAAGGGCCTGGAAGTGACCCGGAACTTCAAGCCCGATGTGCCCCAGCTCATGGGGATCCCCGTGTCCAAGGAGCACCTGGGCCTGCCCATCTTCCAGGATACGGAAAATCAGGGAAAGGCCAACTTCATCCAGACCCTCATGAGGTCCAAGGTGGCCAAGGATGTCCGCTCGGTGACCATCCTGCCCCAGGGCATGGAGATCAAGACCAAGGACGACGGCACGGTCCTGGTGCGCTCCTATCGGGAGGCGGAGTACAAGGTCGCCCAGCTGGAGGCCATTCGGGCCAAGCTGGAGAGCTCCAATGAGAAGTTCGACACCATCCTCCTGGACATCACCGACCACCCCGTGGCCGTGCGCAATGGGGAGGAGACCGCCCTCTTAGAGGGGGAGCAGGGCGCCCATCTCCCCAGTGAGGGGGAAAAGGGGGAGGACAGCCCCCAAAAGGAGGCCCCTCAGGAGAATGAGGGGGACAGTTGAGCCACAAAGATCCCTGTTTTCTTGACTTGTCTGGGCTTTCTTAATAAAATAAAGGTATATATGATCTGAAAAAACCGTGCCGTGGGGCAATAGGAGGATGCTTATGTTGGAATTTGATATGGACCAAGAGGAATTTGCCAAAATCAAAGTGGCAGGCGTTGGCGGTGGGGGCAACAACGCTGTCAATCGCATGATTGAAGCTGGGGTGCAGGGGGTAGAATTTATCGCCATTAACACCGACCGCCAAGCTTTGAAAAATTCCCTCACCGAAACGAAAATACAGATTGGCGAAAAGGTCACCCGTGGTTTGGGCGCCGGCGCCAATCCTGAGGTGGGCGAGCAATCCGCTGAAGAGAGTGTCGATGAAATTCGAGACGCCCTCCAGGGTGCAGACATGGTCTTCATCACGGCCGGTATGGGTGGGGGCACCGGAACTGGGGCCGCCCCCGTCATTGCAGAAACTGCCCGGGACTTGGGGGCCCTCACTGTGGGGGTAGTCACCCGCCCCTTTAGCTTCGAGGGCGCTCGCCGCATGAAGCAAGCGGAAAAGGGCATCGAGCAATTGAAGGGCAAAGTGGACACACTGGTCATCATCCCCAACGACCGCCTCTTCAATATTTCGGACAAGAAAACCACCTTTGCACAGGCCTTTGAAATGGCCGACGAAATTTTGAAACAGGGGATTCAGGGCATCTCTGATCTCATCAGCGTGCCCAATCTCATCAACCTGGACTTTGCCGACGTCAAGACCATTATGGAAGACAAGGGCATTGCCCACATGGGCATCGGCTACGCCGAGGGCGACGACCGCGCCACCATGGCCGCCCGAGCAGCCGTGGAGAGCCCCCTCTTGGAAACTTCCATCGAAGGGGCCAAATCCGTTCTTCTCAATATCACTGCGGGCAATGACCTGGGAATCTTTGAGATGAATGAGGCAGCGGATCTCATCCGCAGCACCGTCGATGAGGATGCCAATATTATCTTTGGTGCCGGCATTGATGAATCTCTGAAAGATATGGTCAAAATTACCGTCATTGCCACAGAATTTGACGCATACCAAGATAAAGGCCCATCATTTAAGGATAAGAAATCTACGATTGGGGAGAAAAACGCCGCTCCTGGGGAAGATCGCAAGCGCCAGGCCCGGGATGGCGAGCTGCACATTCCTCCCTTTCTACGGAAAAAGTAGGTGAGATGAAACGTATCCTCAGGGATACGTTTCTTTATTAGGAGGAGATATGCACTGTCCCTACTGTCGGTGTGAAGAGTCCAAAGTTGTGGATTCCCGGCCAACGGAAGAGGGCTCATCCATTCGTCGGCGAAGAGAATGTGTCCAGTGTCACAGGCGATTCACCACATACGAACGGGTGGAGGAAGTTCCCGTCATGGTTCGGAAGAAAAATGGAACGGCGGAAGTATTTGACCGAAACAAGATCCTGACCGGCTTGATGAAGAGCACGGAGAAACGGCCCGTCCGTATACAGCAGCTGGACGAGCTGGTGGATGATATAGAGCGCAGCCTTCAAAACCGCATGGTTCGGGAGGTGAAGAGCGAGGAGATCGGGGAAATGATCATCCATCGCTTAAAGGAGATCGACGAAGTGGCCTATGTTCGCTTTGCATCGGTCTATCGTCAGTTTAGAGATGTTGAAAGCTTCATGAAAGAATTGGAGGGCCTCAAGAGGGCCAAGGAGGATCGCATATGAGATATCCACGGATGACCATCAACACCAAACAACTGGAGGAAAATGCCCGCACTTTGAAAAATTTGCTTCAAGAAAATGGCATTGAGACCCTGGCAGCAGTGACCAAAGTCTACTGCGGCAATCCCGAAGTGGCAGCCGCCGTGGTCCGGGGCGGGGTGGACTATCTGGCCGACTCCAGAATTCAAAATCTGGTCCGCCTCCAGGAATTTGAGCTGCCCAAGATCCTCATGCGCATCCCCATGCTCTCCGAGGTGGACGATGTGGTGAAATACGCCGATATCAGCTTCAACAGTGAAATTGCCACCCTGAAGGCCCTCAATGAAGCGGCTGAAAAGGCAGGAAAGAACCACAAGGTGGTCCTCATGGTGGACTTGGGGGATTTGAGAGAGGGCTTCTACAAGGAGGAGCACTTCTACGAGGCCGTGGAGCTGGTTCTCAATGAGTACAAAAATCTCACCCTCCATGGCGTGGGGGTCAATCTCACTTGCTACGGAGCGGTCATTCCCAAGAAGTACATCCTGGATGAGCTGGTGGCCTATGCCAAGGGCATTGAAGAGCGCTACGGCTACAAAGTGGAAATGGTCTCCGGGGGCAACTCCTCCAGTGTCTACCTGGTGGGCAAGGAGGACCTGTCGGGAATCAACAATCTTCGCCTGGGCGAGGTGATGGTTCTGGGCACCGAGTCCGCCTATGGGGAACTCATGGAGGGCCTCCACCCCGACGTGTGGACTCTGGAAGCGCAGATCATCGAGTGCAAGGAAAAACCCTCCGTGCCTCCCCACGAGGACCTGGGCAGGGATGCCTTTGGCCGCAAGCCCCACTTCGACGACCTAGGGGTTCGCAAGCGGGCCATCATCGCCGTGGGCAAGCAGGACGTGGACATCGAGCACTTGGTGCCCCACGATGAGGGCCTGAGAATGCTGGGTCAGTCCTCAGACCACACCATTGTGGATGTCACCGACGGGGAAAAGGACTATCAAGTGGGGGATGTACTGAAATTCCACCTGGACTATGTGTCCGTCCTCTCCCTGAACACTTCGGAGTATGTGGAAAAGGTCATTGAATCCTAATGGATCTATTTGATTTCCAACTTCAAAAGGACCTCAGGCGCTCCGCTCCCTTGGCGGAGCGCCTTAGACCTCAGAGCCTGGGGGAGATGGCGGGCCAGTCCCATGTCATTGGGGAGGGAAAGTACTTTTCCAGAATTCTGGAGGGGGGCTTTCTCCCTTCCATCCTCCTCTACGGGCCCCCTGGAATTGGAAAGACCACTTTGGCGGAGCTCCTGTCCCTGGAAAGTGGCAGGGAATTTGTCCGCCTCTCGGCAGTGACCAGCAATGTCAAGGAACTCAGGGAGGTCCTCGGAGGTGCCGAGGAGCTCTTGAAGCTCACGGGGAAGCAGAGCGTCCTCTTTTTGGATGAGATTCACCGCTTTACCAAATCCCAGCAGGACGTCCTCCTGCCCTATTTGGAGAAGGGGAAGATCGTCCTCATTGGGGCCACCACGGAAAATCCCTATTTTTACATGAATCAGGCCCTCCTCTCCAGGATGCAGGTGATTCCCCTCTATGCCCTGTCCCAGGGGGACTTGGAGGAGCTCCTCCAGCGGGCCCTGGAGGATGAGGAGCTGGGCTATGGAGGCAGAAAAATCATCTTTAAAGGGGGAAGTAGGGAGGCCCTTCTAAAGAGCGCCCAGGGGGACGGCCGGGCCCTCTACAATGCCCTGGAAATTTTGGTGGAGAGTGCGCCCAAAAACGACCTTGGGGAGGGGGTCATCACCCCCGAGCTCATGAACTCCTCCCTGCTGGAGGGGCACCTCCACTACGACCGGGATGGCAATCAGCACTACGACACCATCTCCGCCTTTATCAAGAGCATTCGGGGATCGGATCCCGATGCGGCCATCTTCTATCTGGCCAAGATGCTCTCCAGTGGGGAGGATCCCGAGTACATCGCCCGGAGACTCATCATCTCGGCCTCGGAGGACATCTCCAATGCCGATCCCCACGCCCTTCCCCTGGCGGTGAGCGCCTTTGAGGCCCTGCGCATTGTGGGCATGCCCGAGGGGAGGATCCCCCTGGCTCAGGCCACCACCTATCTCGCCTCCGCCCCCAAGTCCGATGGCTCCTATCAGGCCTTGAACTTGGCCATGGAGGATGTGAAGAAGTACAAGGGCAATGAAATTCCCTCTGCCCTGAGAGACCCCAGGCAGCCCTTGGAGGGAAAGGAGCCCTACAAAAATCCCCACCGCTACGGGGGATTTGTCCCCCAGCGCTATCTGCCCCTGGACGTGCCCCAGAAGAGATACTACCAACCCACCCATCACGGCCATGAGGGGAAGATTCGCGAGCATTTAGACCGCTTATATCAGGGCGCAAGAGAGCCCGAGGAAACTTTATAGGAGGACACAGTTGGAGATTCGAACATTACTTGGGGACTACAGTGCCCATGTGGATCGGGAAGTGACAGTGGACGGTTGGATTAAGACATCCAGAGCTTCCAAGAATTTTGCTTTTATTCAATTGGGGGACGGCAGCGGCTACAAGTCCATACAAGTGGTTTACAATCCTGATCTGGAAAATTTTGACGAAGTCTCCCATCTGCCCCTCTACAGTTCCCTGAGGGTGACGGGGACTCTGGTGGCATCCCCCGGGGCAAAACAGGATGTGGAAATCCACGCCACAAAAATTGAGCCCCTCTTTGCCTCCAGCACCGACTATCCCATTGCCAAAAAGCGCCACACTTTTGAATACTTGAGAACCAAGGCCCACCTCCGTCCCAGGACCAATACCTTCCAGGCGGTCTTCAGGGTCCGGAGTCTTTTGGCCTTTGCCATCCACCAGTTCTTCCAAGAGCGGGGCTTCGTCTATGTGAACACCCCCATTATCACAGGCTCCGATGCCGAGGGGGCGGGGGAGATGTTCCGGGTGAGCACTTTGGATCTGATGAATGTGCCCGTGGAGGACGGGGCCGTGGACTTCAGCCAGGACTTCTTTGGCAAGGCCACCAATCTCACCGTGTCCGGCCAGCTCCAGGGGGAGGCCTTTGCCCACGCCTTTAGAAATGTCTACACCTTTGGACCCACTTTCCGGGCGGAGGACAGCAACACCGCCCGCCACGCCGCGGAATTTTGGATGATTGAGCCCGAGATGGCCTTTGCCGATCTCTCCGACAATATGGACAATGCCGAGGAGATGCTCAAGTACATCATTGGCTATGTCCTGGAACACGCCCCCGATGAGATGGAATTTTTCAACGAGTTCATCGACAAGGAGCTTCTGGACCGCCTCCACAATGTGGTGGACAACGACTTCGAGAGGATCAGCTACACCAAGGCCGTGGAGCTCCTCCAGGAGTCCGGGGAAAAATTCCAGTACCCCGTGGAGTGGGGCATCGACCTTCAGACGGAGCACGAGCGCTACATCACTGAAAAAATTTACAAGAAGCCCGTCTTCATCACCGACTATCCCAAGGAGATCAAGGCCTTCTACATGAGGGAGAACGAGGACGGCAAGACTGTGGCCGCCTGCGACCTCCTGGTGCCCGGCATTGGGGAGATCATCGGGGGCAGTCAGCGGGAAGAGCGGCTGGAAGTTCTGGAAGGGAAAATGGATGCCCTGGGCCTGGACAAGGAAGAGTACCAGTGGTATCTGGATCTGCGCCGCTTCGGCAGCGTGGTGCACTCCGGCTACGGCCTGGGCTTTGAGCGGGCCGTCATGTATGTCACCGGCATGAGCAATATCCGCGACGTCATTCCCTTCCCCAGAACTGTGGGCAATGCCCAGTTCTAAGGGAGAAAGCTAATAATCAGAAGGTAAGGAGCCAAAATGAGAGAATATAATCCCAATATCATCGAAAAGAAATGGCAGGACTTTTGGGACGAGCATGAGATCTACAGGGCGGAACTGACTCCTGGCAAGAAGAAATTTTACCCCCTGGTGGAATTTCCCTATCCCTCGGGTCAGGGCCTCCACGTGGGCCATCCCCGGCCCTATACGGCCCTGGACATCGTCGCCAGAAAGAGACGCTATGAAGGGGAGAGTGTTCTCTTCACCATGGGCTGGGACGCCTTTGGCATGCCCACGGAAAACTACGCCATTAAAAACAAGGTCCACCCCACCAAGGTCACGGCGGAAAACATCGCCCGCTTTAAAAAACAGCTGAAGAGCATTGGTTTTTCCTTTGACTGGTCCCGGGAGATCAATACCACCGATCCCGACTACTACAAGTGGACCCAGTGGATCTTCCTCCAGCTCTACAAAAAGGGTCTGGCCTACAAGGCCGATGCCACCATCAACTGGTGTCCCAATGACAAGGTGGGCCTGTCCAATGAAGAGGTGGTTCAGGGAAAATGTGAGCGCTGCGGCACTCCCGTCATCCACCGGAAGATGAGCCAGTGGATGCTGAAAATCACCGAGTATGCCGACCGCCTCCTGGAGGATTTGGATGAGCTGGACTTCATTGAGCCGGTGAAAATTCAGCAGCGAAACTGGATCGGCAAGAGTGAAGGGGCCAAGATTCGCTTCCAAGTGGAGGGCAAGCCCGATGAGCTGGAGGTCTTCACCACCCGCCCCGACACCCTCTTTGGTTCCACCTATATGGTGGTGGCCCCGGAGCACCCCCTGGTGGCCAAGTACAAGGACGAGCTGAAAAATGCCGCCGACATCGATGGCTATCTCAAGGAAGTCACCCTAAAGAGCGACTTCGAGCGGACGGAGATGTCCAAGGAAAAGACCGGGGTGCCCCTGGAGGGACTCTACGGGGTGAATCCCGCCAGTGGAAAACTCATGCCCATTTGGATTTCCGACTATGTCCTCATGAGCTATGGCACCGGGGCCATTATGGCCGTGCCCGGTCACGATCAGCGGGACTGGGAGTTTGCCAAGGCCTTTGAGCTCCCCATTATTCCCGTCATTGATGGGGGCAATGTGGAGGAGGGGGCCTACACCGGAGAGGGCATCCTCATCAATTCCGATTTCCTCAATGGCAAAAATGTCCCCGAGGCCATAGAGGCCATGCTCCAGTGGGTGGAGGAGAAGGGCATCGGACAGCGCCAGGTGAACTTCAAACTCAGGGACTGGGTCTTCTCCAGACAGCGCTACTGGGGAGAGCCCATTCCCATGGTCCACTGTGCATCCTGTGGCTGGGTGCCCCTGGATGAAAAGGAGCTGCCCCTCACCCTCCCCGATGTGGAAAACTACGAGCCCACCGACAATGGCATGAGTCCCCTGGCCAAGCTGGAGGACTGGGTGAACACCACCTGTCCCAAGTGCGGCGGCCCCGCCAAGCGGGAGACCGACACCATGCCCAACTGGGCGGGGAGCAGCTGGTACTATCTCCGCTACACCGATCCCAACTACGATGGCGGCATTGCCCGGAGGGAAAATCTGGACTACTTCATGCCCGTGGATTGGTACAATGGGGGCATGGAGCACACCACCCTTCACCTCCTCTACAGCCGCTTCTGGCACAAATTCCTCTACGACATCGGCGTGGTCAACACCAAGGAGCCCTATCTGAAGAGGACCAGCCACGGCATGATTTTGGGGGAAAACGGCGAAAAGATGAGCAAGAGCCGGGGCAATGTGGTCAATCCCGACGACATTGTTCGGGACTACGGCGCCGACACCCTGAGGACCTATGAGATGTTCATTGGCGACTTCGAAAAATCCGTCAAGTGGTCCGACGATGGGGTCAAGGGGAGCCGCCGCTTCCTGGAACGGGTGTGGGCCCTCCAGGACGCCCTGGTGGAGGGAGAGGGCTATTCCAAGAATTTGGAACAGCTCATCCACCAGACCATCCAAAAAGTGAGCCACGACTACGAGCACCTAAAGGCCAATACGGCCATCGCCCAGCTCATGACCCTCATCAATGCCTTCAACAGAGAGGGAAAGATCACCAAGAAGGACCTGGCCACTTTCCTCATTCTCCTAAACCCCGTGGCGCCCCACATTACGGAAGAGCTCTGGCAAATTGCAGATCTCGGCGGCTATCTCCACCAGCAGCAGTGGCCCGTCTTCGACCCCAAGAAGGCCATCAGCGATGAAGTGGAAATGCCCGTTCAAATCAATGGCAAGGTCCGCTTCCGCATCACCCTGTCCCGAACTGCCGGCAAGGACGAAATTTTGGAGGCCCTCCGGGCCACGGAGGACTTCGCCCGCTACACCCAGGACAAGGTGGTCAAAAAGGAAATTGTGGTTCCCGGGAAAATCATCAATATCGTCGTTGGTTGATCCCTGGATAGAAAGGATGCAATGGAAGGATGAAGCTCTCTACTCGTGGGCGCTATGGCCTCATGGCCATGCACTGTCTTGCAAATCATTACGGCAATGGCCCCCTGTCCATCGCCTCCATCGCTGAAAAGGAAAATCTGAGCATGCCCTATTTGGAGCAGCTCTTCGCTCGCTTAAAGCAGCATCAATTGGTGCGCTCCCTGCGGGGGGCCCAGGGGGGCTATGTCCTCACCCGGCCCCCGGAGGAGATCTCCATTGGGGCCATCATCGATGCCCTGGAGGGGGAACTCTCCTTCACCTGTGACGGGGGCAGCCAGGAGCGATGTGAGCGGAGGGACGACTGTTCCACCTTCTCCATTTTGGATGAAATCCAGTGCAAGGTGGACGAAGTACTGGCCTCCATCTCCCTGGCGGATATGGACGGTTCACCATGATCCCCGCTGAGACCCTGGAATCCCTGCAGAGGGTCATTACACCGGACTACTTGAGCACCATTCGCACGGTGCTGTTCATCGTCCTTTTGCTGCTGACCATCTACTATCTCATCAATATCGGCAACAACTATGTCCGCAAGTCCCTGAGAATCGAGATCAATACGGGAAAACTCACCAAGTTGGGGATATTCATCGTGGGCTTTTTACTCCTGCGATATCTCTTCCTCCACTTTCCCATTATTGGCAACACCCTGGGCGTTTTGATTATTTCAGCGGTGATGGCCTATATCATCAATCCCGTGGTCTCGGGCCTTCAGTCCAAGGGTCTGCAGCGGCCCCTGGGGGTCCTCATTGTCTATGTGAGCTTCCTCCTCTTCTTTGTCATCCTCCTCATTGTGGTGCTCCCCAGGAGCATCGAGGAGATCCAAAATCTCTTTAAGGCCCTGCCTCAAATTACAGAGCAGGTCAATTCCTGGGTCTGGAAGCAGTCGGAGGTCATTGGCAAGGAGACCAATATCGATACGGCCCGGATCATCATGAGTTTCCAGGATCAGGTGGACAAATTCTTCACGGAATTCGAAACCCAATTTGCCAGTAGGATACGGGATCTGGTGACGGGGATGTACTCGGCCATGGGCAAAGTGGTGAGCTTCGTTCTGATTTTAGTCCTCACCTACTACTTCACCGTGGACAAGGATCGAATCAAGGTGCGAATCTACAAGGCCATTCCCTCGGACTATCGCTCGGACCTCCTCTATTTGGCCGGGGAGATCAACCGGGCCCTCATGGCCTTTATCAAGGGAAAACTGGTCCTGGCCTTCTTTGTGGGCCTGGCCACTGCCATTATGCTCCTCATTTTGAGGGTGGAATTTGCCGTGGTCATTGGCATGATCACCATGGTGGCCGACATCATTCCCTACATTGGGCCCACCCTGGGCTTTATTCCCGCCTTTTTCTTCGCCCTCATTGACTCCAAGGTCAAGGCCATCTTTGTGGCCATTCTCTTTGTCTTCCTCCAGTGGGCGGAAAACAACATCATGGCGCCGAGAATCATCGGCAATCGGACGGGGCTCCACCCCATTGTGGTCCTCCTCTGTATTGTGGTGGGGGGCGGCATGTACGGATTCATTGGCATGATCATCAGCGTGCCCCTGGTCTCCGTGGCCCTGATCATCAAGGATTTTATCATTATGAAAATTACACAGCGGAAGGAAAGGGAAGAGGCCATTCGGAAAATGCAGTAGACAGAGGGGCAGTGTGTGAGCTGCCCCCTTTTAGATTGACTTTAGAATTGCTACTTTTTACAATGGATGTAATTGAGGGGGGAGTCTATGAAATACTTAGGACTACACGAGATACGGAAAAAGTATCTGGATTTTTTTGAAGCGCGCGCCCATCGAGTTCTGCCCAGTTTTTCCCTGGTTCCTCAGAACGACAAATCCCTACTCCTCATAGGAGCGGGAATGGCGCCCATGAAGAAGTACTTCACCGGAGAGGCAGTGCCTCCGGCCAAGCGGGTGAGCACCTGTCAGAAGTGCATCCGCACCGGAGACATTGAAAATGTGGGCAAGACCGACCGCCACGCCACCTTCTTTGAAATGCTGGGGAATTTTTCCTTCGGGGACTATTTCAAGAAAGAGGCCATTGCTTGGGCCTGGGAGTTTCTCACTGAGGAGCTGGAAATTGCCGAGGAGGACCTCTGGGTCACCGTGTACTTGGACGACGACGAGGCCCACGACATCTGGCACCACGACATTGGGGTGGCCGAGGAGCGCATTGTTCGCCTGGGCAAGGAGGACAATTTCTGGGAGCTCGCCGTGGGGCCCTCTGGACCCTGCTCCGAGATCTATGTGGACCGGGGGATGGCCTACTCCAATGGGGATCCCAACGAGAAGCCCGGGGACGAGGGGGACCGCTTCATCGAAGTGTGGAATCTGGTATTCACCCAATTCGACAAGGATGAAGAGGGCAACTACCACCCCCTGGATCACCCCAATATCGACACCGGCATGGGCCTGGAGCGTATGGCCACCGTCCTTCAAAAGACCAACAATATCTTTGAAATCGACGCCATTCAGGAGATTTTAAAGTCCATCACCCAGAGGGCCGGCTATGAGTACGGCAGCGATGAGAAGAAGGACACCTCCGTTCGGGTCATCACCGACCACATTCGGGCCATGACCTTTATGATCTCCGACGGCATTGTGCCCACCAATGAGGGCAGGGGCTATGTCCTGAGAAGGCTCATTCGCCGGGCCGCCCGTCACGGGAAGATGCTGGGCATTGAAGGGGCCTTCCTCTACGATCTCTCCAGCCAGGTGATCAATTCCTGGAATGTCCGCTACACCGAGCTGGACACCAAGGCCGAGATGATTCGCAATGTCCTCCAGAGGGAGGAGGAGCGCTTCCACAAGACCCTGGAGGGGGGTCTCTTGCGCCTGGAGGAAAAAATGGAGGAGCTCAGGGCCCAGAAGCTCCAGGTTCTCCCCGGGGCCGATGCCTTCACCCTCTACGACACCTTCGGCTTCCCCCTGGACCTCACTCGGGAAATTCTGGAGGACGAGGGTTTCTCCGTGGACCTGGAGGGCTTTGAAGCCCACATGAAGGAGCAGCGGGAGCGGGCTCGGAGCGCCCGGGACGACTCCGACAATATTGGCTGGGCCTCCCAGGGCGGGGGGAGCCTTTTGGATGAGCTGCCTCCCTCCACCTTCCACGGCTACGACACCTTGAAAGAGGACGTGGAGCTCACCCACCTTCTGGTGGAAGGGGAGGCCGTCAGCGAGGCCACCGAGGGAGCGGCCGTCACCGTAATTTTGGAGCCCACTCCCTTCTACGGAGAGGGCGGGGGCCAAGTGGGGGACACCGGGGAAGTTCGGGGAGAGAACTTCACCGTGGACATCACCGACACCAAGAAGAACAAATTTGGCCTCATCTACGGCCTGGGGAAAGTGACCTCGGGAGTGGCCGCCCCCGGGGCAGTCACCGCAGAAGTGGAGGGGGCAAGGCGGGAGCGGATTCGGAGAAATCACTCCGTCACCCACCTCCTCCACCGGGCCCTCAAGGATCAACTGGGAGAGCACGTCCAGCAGGCGGGCTCCTATGTGGGCCCCGATGTCATGCGCTTTGACATCACCCACTACGAGGCCATCTCGCCGGAGGATCTCGCCCAAGTGGAGGAGGAGGTCAATCGTCAGATCTACCACTCCCTCCCCGTAAGGGCCGAGGAGATGAGCCTGGAGGAGGCCAAATCCGCTGGGGCCGTGGGCCTCTTTGAGGACAAATACGGCGACCACGTGCGGGTGATCTCCATGGGGGACTACTCCAAGGAACTCTGCGGCGGCACCCACGTGGACAATACCGCCCAAATTGGCATGATGAAAATTCTCTCGGAAGGTGGCATTGCCGCCGGCACCCGGAGGCTGGAAGTTCGCACGGGCCTGGGGGTCTATGAGTACCTCCGGGACCTGGAGGAGGAGCAGGGAGAGGCCAAGGAGCTCCTCAAGGCCACCAATGTGAGCCTGGTGGAAAAAGTGCAGAGCCACCTGGAGCGGCAAAAGGAAGTGGAGCGGGAACTGGAGCAGGCCAAGGCCAAGCTCGCCCAGCTGGAAGCTGGAGAACTTGGAGATCAAGTTCAAGAGATCTGCGGCATCAACTATCTCACCGCCAAAGTCTCCGGCATGGATGTGGACGCCCTTCGCTCCATGGCTGAAAACCTCAGGGAGGAGCACAGAGCCGTGGTGGTCCTCGCCACCGTCAATGGCGAAAAGATCCAATTGGTGGCCGCATCCCCCAAGGAGGCCATCACTTCCGGCGTCAAGGCCGGGGCCCTCATTCGAGAAGTGGCCAAGGCCGCCGGCGGCGGGGGAGGGGGCAAGGACGATATGGCAACAGCCGGCGCCAAGGATCCCTCCCGCTTGGACGAGGCCCTTCAGGGGGTAGCTGGCTATATTGAAAAAATGGTTTCAAAGGCTTAAAACTGTGCTATAATGGGACTTATGGAGGAACCAAATATGGACAATAAGGAATTTGAGACGCAGATTTTTGAAAAACAAAATCCCAATCGCGAGAAAATCCGCTCCGATTTACTCACCGTATACCAGTCTCTGATGGAAAAGGGCTATAACCCGATTGATCAAATTATTGGCTATATTTTATCTGGAGATCCCACATATATCACGAGCCATAAGAACGCGAGATCAATCATCCAGCAGCAAGAACGAGATGAATTACTCCGCGAATTACTTGAATACTATTTGAAAGATAGTGAGTCGGGCTCTTGAGTCCACTCACTTTTTTTATGTAGAAAGAGAGCTCTATGGCGTTTTTAGGGAAAACGGGAATCGAGGTTTCCAAGCTCTGCTTCGGCAGCCTCACCCTCTCCAAGTTCCAGGCAGATCTACCTCTATCAAAGGGGGCAGAACTCATTGTTCACGCCCATCGTCGAGGTATCAATTTTATTGACACGGCAGAAATATACGACAACTATGCCTTTTTCAAGGAGGCCTTTAAAACCCTGAACCGGGATCAGATGGTGGTGGCCACCAAGGCCTACTGCTACGACGAAAAGACCGCCGATGAATCCCTCAACAAGGCGTTGAAGGAAATGGGGACGGACTACATCGATATTTTTCTGCTCCACGAACAGGAGAGTTTGCTGACCCTCAAAGGTCACCGGGAGGCACTGAAGACCCTGGTGAAGCGAAAGGAAGAGGGCTATATTCGCGCTGTGGGCATTTCCACCCACTTTGTACAGTGCGTTGCAGCTACTCAGCTATTTGAAGAGATCGAGGTCATCCACCCCATTTTGAATATGGCCGGCATCGGCATTCAGGACGGAAGCCTCGAAGATATGATTGAGATTTTAAAGAGGCGCCACCAGCAGGGCATCGGCATCTACTCCATGAAGGCCCTGGGCGGGGGACATCTCATCTCCCGGGCCCAGGAGGCCCTGGATTGGGTGCTGAATCTGGACTTCATTGATTCCACTGCCGTGGGCATGCAGTCGGTGGAGGAAGTGGACGCCAATGCCTCGAGATTTTTAGAGGGGAAAGTTGCCCCCGCTGCCGAGGAAAAAATTGCAAAGAAAGAGCGCAAACTCATTGTGGCCGACTACTGTGTGGGCTGCGGCAACTGTCAGAGGCGCTGCAAGCAAAATGCCATTGAGGTGGTGGACGGCAGGGCTACGCCCAATGAGAACTGCATTCTCTGCGGCTACTGTGCCACTGTCTGCCCCGAATTTTGCATTAAAGTTATCTGATACCGAAAGTTGGATCTGCCTTGAAAAGAAGAATATTGGGCCTGGATGTCGGTGACAAGACCATCGGCGTAGCCGTCTCCGACCCCATGGGCATCATCGCCCAGGGGGTGGAGACCATCCAAAGACAGAGTAAGAAAAAGGACGGCCAGCGCATCCTCCACTGGGTGGAGCACTATCAAGTGGAGAGAATCGTCGTGGGCCTGCCAAAAAATATGGACAATACCCTGGGCCCTCAGGCCGACAAGACCATGCACTTTGCCAAATACCTAATGGAACTGGGCCTGGAGATTGTCTATGAGGACGAGCGCCTGAGCACCCGCTCTTCAGAAATGCTTTTAATGGAGCAGGGGGTTCGAAGGGAACATAGAAAAAAATACATTGATAAAATTGCAGCCACCTATATTCTCCAGACCTATTTGGACCGGGAGAAATAGGAAGATGGCAAGAATATGAAAGGATCAAAAATGACCGAACGACGCAGAAGGGGCAATAACGGTGCCCCCAAACTTCGCATCATTCCCCTGGGGGGGATGAGGGAAGTTGGAAAAAACCTCACCGTTTTAGAGTACAAAAACGACATCATCATCATCGACTGTGGGATGACCTTCCCCGAGGAGGATCTGCCCGGCATTGATGTGGTGATCCCCGACATCTCCTATCTCATTCAAAAGCGGGACCACATTCGGGGCATAGTCATCACCCACGGCCACGAGGACCACATTGGGGCCATTCCCTATGTGCTGAAGCAGGTGAACATTCCCATTTACGGAACCAAGCTCACCCTGGCCCTCCTGGAAAACAAACTCAAGGAGCACCGCCTCCTGAGAAGCACCAAGATGCATACCGTCAGCCACGGCGAGAGGATCAAATTGGGCCGCTTCGAAGTGGAGTGGATCAATGTCAATCACTCCATTCCCGATGCCTCTGCCCTGGCCATCACCACCCCCGTGGGGACCGTCTTCCACACCGGGGACTTCAAAGTGGACTTCACCCCCATTCACGGGGAGCCCATCGACCTCAACCGCATTGCCGAGATTGGCAGCAAGGGGGTCCTGGCCCTTTTCAGTGAGTCCACCAATGTCCTCCGACCGGGCTTCTCCCCCAGTGAGAAGGTGGTGGGCAAGACCTTCGACCGGATGTTTGCCCTCTTAAAGGACAAGCGGCTCATCATTGCCACCTTCGCCAGTAATGTCTATCGGATTCAGCAGATCATCAATGCAGCGGAGCGCTACAATCGCAAGGTGATTTTGAGCGGCCGGAGCATGCTCAATGTCATGGGCATCGCCCGGGATCTGGGATACCTCAAGGTGAAGCCCAATACCATTGTGGACATCAAGGACATGGACAAGTACAATGACAATCAAATTGTCTTCATTACCACGGGGTCCCAAGGGGAGCCCATGAGTGCCATGACCCGGATCTCCACTGGGGAGCACCGGAGAATTAAGCTCCAAAAGAACGACGTCATCATCCTCTCCGCCCATCCCATTCCCGGCAATGAGACCGCGGTAAACCACGTGGTCAACAATCTCCTGGAAAAGGGCGTAGAGGTCATCTATGAGTCCCTGTCGGAAATTCACGTGTCGGGACACGCCTACTCCGACGAGCACAGACTCCTTCTAAATCTCCTGAAGCCCAAGTACTTCATTCCCGTTCACGGGGAAATCAAAATGCTCTTAAAGCACAAGGAAGTGGCCCAGTCCCTGGGGGTAGATCCCAAAAATATCTTCCTCATGGAAAATGGCAATGTCCTGGAAATGGGCCGGGACGAGGCCAAGATGGTGGCCGACGTCCCCGCTGGGGAGGTCTTTGTGGACGGCCTCGGCGTGGGAGATGTGGGCAATATCGTCCTGAGAGACCGCAAGCACCTCTCCGAGGACGGCCTCATCATCGTGGTGCTGGCCATGAACCGGAAGACCGGGGAGCTGGTCAGCGGACCGGACATCATCTCCAGGGGCTTTGTCTATGTCCGTGAATCCACGGAGCTCATGGAGGAAATTAGAACCACCGTCCACCAGTCCCTGAAGACCTGCAAGAGTCAGAAGATCAAGGATTGGTCGGGGATCAAGGCCCAGGTTCGAGACGATCTCAGGGGCCATATATCCAAGAAAATGCGGCGGAATCCCATGATTCTTCCCGTAATTATGGAAGTGTAATGCCGGCTCAGCCGGCATTTTTTACGGAGAGAAGTTTATGAGTCGCATCGTTCACAGCTATATAGAAAATTATCTCCGGGAGATCAGCCCTCCCGGGGATGAGGATCTTCAGGAGCTTCGGGCCTTTGGGGAGGGGGAGGATTTTCCCATTTTGAAGCCGGAGACGGAGTCCTTTTTCCGATTCCTCCTGCCCAGCATCAGACCCAAGAGGATACTGGAACTGGGGACGGCCATGGGCTACTCTGCCCTGGTATTTCACCGGGCCGCTCCGGAGTCTCAGATCGACACCGTGGAGATCCAGCCGGAAATGGCCATTTTTGCCAGAACCAATATTCAAAATCACCACTTGGAGGACAAAATCCACCTCCACATCGGCGATGCCGCCCAGTATCTCAAGGAGGCAGAGGGGCCCTACGATCTCATTTTTGTGGATGCGGCCAAGGCCCAGATCCCAAACTATGTGGCAGCTGCCCTGCCCCTCCTCTCGGAGGAGGGCTGGATGGTGGTGGACAATGTCCTCTACCACGGGATGATTGCATCCAAGAGATTTTTTGAGCACCGGAAGATCACCATTGTGAAGCGGCTGAGAAAATTCCTCCCCCAAATTTTGGCCCGGGAGGACGTCCACGCCACTGTGCTGCCCATTGGGGATGGACTATTGCTCATCAGGAAGAATACTTTAGAGAGAGGAAGCAGCCATGAAGAAGGTTGAACTTTTAGCACCGGCGGGGGATCTGTCCAAGCTCAAGGTGGCCATTGACTACGGGGCCGATGCCGTCTACCTGGGGGGCTCCGCCTTTGGCCTGAGAAAGGCCTCCAAGAACTTCTCCCCGGAGGACATGGAGGAGGGGGTGAACTACGCCCATGAGCGGGGCCGCAAGGTCTATGTCACCCTGAACATCGTGCCCCACGATGAGGACATGGTGGGCCTGGAGGACTATGTCCGCTACTTGGACTCCATAAATGTGGATGGGGCCATTGTCACGGACCCGGGGATCTTCACCGTGGTCAAGGAGCACAGCAAGATTCCCATCCACATGAGCACCCAAGGGAGCCTCACCAATGCCGGGGCCCTGAAATTTTGGCGGGACCTGGGGGCCGAGCGGGCGGTTCTGGCCCGGGAGCTCAGCCTGGATGAGATTGCCAAGATCCACCGAGAGCTGGGGGGCAGCCTGGAGCTGGAGGTCTTCGTTCACGGGGCCATGTGCATCAGCTACTCCGGCCGCTGCCTCCTCTCCAACTATATGAGTGGCCGGGATGCCAATCAGGGGGACTGCGCCCAGGCCTGCCGCTGGAAGTACCATTTGGTGGAGGAGCACCGCCCCGGGGAGTACTATCCCATTGTGGAGGACGGGGAGGGCACCTTCATTATGAACTCCAAGGACCTCAATATGATTGGCCACATTGCCCCCCTCATTGAATCCGGAGTCTCCAGCCTGAAAATCGAGGGCCGGGTGAAGAGCGAGTACTATCTGGCCACCGTCATCGGGGCCTATCGTGGGGCCATCGACGCCTACTACGCTCAGCCGGAGAACTTCAAGACCCCGGAAAAATACGCCCTGGAACTGGAGAAGGTCTCCCACCGGGACTTCACCACGGGCTTCTACTACGGAGATGCCAAGGGGGGCGAGGTCTACGGCGAGGGGACCTACAAGCGGAGCTTCGACTTTGTGGGCCGGGTTCTGGACTACGACCCTAAGACCCAGCGGGCCACCATTGAGCAGCGAAACCGGCTCTTCACCGGGGATGTGGTGGAGATCATGGGACCGGGCAGGGACTTTTTCACCCAAAAAATCCGGGACATGAGGGATGAGAACGGGGAAGTGATGGAGGTGGCCAACAGAGTCCAGCAGCACTTCACCATTCCCGTGGACCAGCCTGTAATGGCCAATGACTTTCTGAGAAGGGAAATCGAGGTGGAAGAATGAAGCCCATCATCATCGGCATTGCCGGAGGCAGTGGATCCGGCAAGAGCACCGTCACCCGGGAAATTTTAAATTTCATCCAGCCCCAGCGGGCCATGATTTTAAAGCAGGACAATTACTACAAAGATCAGAGCCACCTCAGCTATGAAAAGCGGGTCAAGACCAATTACGACCACCCCTTTGCCTTCGACCGGGGTCTCCTCACAGAGCACATCAAGGAGCTCAAGAGGGGACACGCCATTGAGATGCCCGAGTACGACTTCACCCTCCACAATCGCAAGGAGGACTTGGTCCACGTGGAGCCCCGGGAGATCATCCTCTTCGAGGGCATACTGATTTTGGTGGATGAGGAGATTCGCAATCTCCTGGATATAAAAATCTTCGTGGACACCGATGCCGACGTGCGGATCCTCCGGAGGATTCGCCGGGACATGGAGGAGCGGGGGAGGAGCCTGGACTCCGTCATCGACCAGTACATGACCACCGTGCGCCCCGCCCACCTGCAATTTGTGGAGCCCTCCAAGCGCTATGCCGACATCATAGTCCCTGAAGGTGGAAGCAATCGAGTGGCCATTGACCTCCTCCAGACCAAGATTTCCTCCATCCTCAGAAAGAACGACTCCATAGATCAATAGGAAATGTGTAAAGAGGAAACAAGAGGATGAATGTAAAGGCAATACAAGAACTGATACTACCCTTTGTGGGCACCACCGCTGGCTCCGCCATGGTATTTCTCATGAAGGGGGAGCTAAACGACAAACTTCGCCGGGGACTCACGGGCTTTGCCGGGGGCGTGATGATGGCGGCCTCCATCTGGTCTCTCATCCTCCCCTCCCTCTCCATGTCCGGGGAGATGGGGCGGTGGAGCTTCTTCCCCGCGGTCCTGGGCTTTTGGCTGGGGACCTTCTTTCTCCTCCTCCTGGACCACATCATCCCCCACCAGCACATGGAAACTGAGGTGGTGGAGGGGCCCAAGGTGGGCCTGGGGAAGAGCACCATGCTGGTCTTGGCGGTGGCCCTCCACAATATTCCCGAGGGCCTGGCCGTGGGGGTGTCCATTGCCGCCTGGCTCTACGGCGAGACGGGAGTGGCCGCCGGAGCGAGCTTCGCCCTGGCCCTGGGAATCGCCATCCAAAACTTTCCCGAGGGGGCCATTATCTCCATGCCCCTCCACGGCGAGGGCATGAAAAAAGAGAAGGCCTTTCTCTACGGCACCCTCTCCGGGGCAGTGGAGCCTTTGAGCAGCATACTGACCATACTCTTTGCCACGAGAATTGTGCCCCTGATGCCCTATCTCCTGTCCTTCGCCGCCGGGGCCATGGTCTATGTGGTGGTGGAGGAACTCATCCCCGAGATGAACTCCGGAGAGCACTCCAATATCGGCGTGCTGACCTTTGGCCTGGGCTTTACATTGATGATCATTTTAGACATCGCCTTAGGTTGAGCTTTACAACTCCTTCACACTTTGGTATACTATCCTAGTATTCGCCGAAGTGATGGAATTGGCAGACGTACTGGACTCAAAATCCAGCGGTGGCGACACCGTGCGGGTTCAAGTCCCGCCTTCGGCACCAAAAAACAAAAGGCCAGATTGCAATTTTGCAATCTGGCCTTTTTTTGTGCTCCTCCCAAACTCTCCTTGGCCCTGGCACCGAGGATTTGAACTTCCCCAAGGAGAAGGGTCTTGTCCCGTTGTCATTATGGGGTAAAATTGAAGGAGTGATATTTGATCAATGGTTTGGCGTCGGTTTTAGAAAGGACATGTGGATGAAGATTTTATTTGATTTGCAGGGGGGCGACCATGCTCCTGAGGCGCTCCTGGAGGGGGCTCGTCGTGCCAAGGAGGAGCTGGGGATTACTCCGGTTTTTGCCGGTTCTGAATCTCAGAGGGAGCTTTTGACTTCTGAGGAGGCTCCGGACTATCTGGTCACGGGCAGTGTCATTGAAAATACTGAAGAGCCCGCCATGGCCATTCGCCGGAAAAAGGACAGCTCCATTGTCCTGGGGATGAAGGCCCTCAAGGAGGGGGCCGTGGATGGCATGATCAGCGCCGGGAGCACCGGGGCCCTCCTTGCCGGGGGAATTTTCATTTTGGGGAGGATCCACAAGCAGGTCCGTCCCTGTCTTCCCGTGATCATTCCCCACGGGAGGGGTTCCACCATCCTCCTGGATGCCGGCGCCAATATGGACACCACCCCCGAAATGCTCCTGGACTTTGCCAAAATGGCCCACAGCTATGCCAAGGTGGTCCTGGACAAGGATCCGGAGGAGCTCAAGGTGGGGCTGCTCAATGTGGGGGCGGAAGAGGGCAAGGGGGACCGGAGGAGCCAGGAGACCTATCAGCTCCTCAAGGAATCCTCCCTCCCCTTCCACGGCAATGTGGAGGCCCGGGACATCTTCCTGGGGGAATGTGATATTCTGGTGACCGATGGTTTTCCTGGAAATATCCTCCTAAAAACCGTTGAAGGAACGGCCGGCTTCCTATATCATTTATTGGAACGCAGTCTGAAGGAATCTGGTCTGTCGGTGGAGGAAATGCAAAAATTTGCTCTGGTGATGAAGAGGGCCCTCTCCCCTCTGGATGCCTCCAATCAAGGTGGCGTCATGCTATTGGGTCTGAAAAAACCGGTGATCAAAGCCCATGGCTCCTCCAATGGCAAGGCCATATTCAGTGCTGCAGAGGAAATGGTACGGATAATTGAGGGGAATGTGATCCCATCGATGGAGGATGAGCAACTATGAAGGAAAGAGTACTGGCATTGATTGCCGAGCAATTTAATTTGGAAGTAAATCAATTGGGGCCCGACACCCATTTTGTAGATGATATGAATGCGGATTCCATAGAGTTGGTGGAACTGGTCATGAGTCTCGAGGAGGAATTTGGCATTGAACTGGAAGAGGAGCAATTGACCAATATTCAAACCATTGGGGACGTGCTGGATTTAATGGAGTCCCTGGAAGACTGATCCATCCCCATCCCCGAGTTGGGGCCCTCCATATTTGAATCAATAATGTGGAAAAAGTGATCCTTTCGAGGGCAGTTCTGTGAGCTGTCCTCTTCTTTTTGTAAATTCTGAGAGGAGGTGGCCCTTGGCAAAAAATCACATCATCCCCATATTTTTGCCCATGGTGGGCTGTCCCCATCGCTGCAGTTACTGCGATCAATTCACCATCACCGGCGCCTCCCCCCTGAGTCCCGGGGAAGTGGGGGCCCTCATTGAAGAGGCCCTGCCCCGAGCGGGGGCCCGGGAGGGGGAGTTGGAGATTGCCTTCTACGGGGGCACCTTCACCCTCCTGCCTCCTGCTGCCATGGAGGCCTATCTTCAGGTGGCGGGGGCCTACAGCCAAAAGATTCGCATCTCCACTCGGCCCGATGCCGTGGATGAGGAGCTCCTGAACTTCCTTAAGGAGCGGGGGGTGGCCACCATTGAGTTTGGGATTCAGTCCACCGATGCCGAGGTTCTTTCAAGGGCAAATCGCTCCATCCCCCTTCCCGTTATGGAGGAGGCCTGTCACTTGGTCCGGAAAGTGGGGATGAAGCTGGGCCTCCAGCAGATGATGGGTCTCCCCCAGGACAGTTTGAAAAAGTGCCTTAAAACGGCCCGCTGGATGATTGACCAGAGACCGGACTTTGTGCGGATCTATCCCACTCAGGTCTTTCCCAACACCCCCCTGGCGGAGGACTATGACCGGGGGGCCTACAGCCCACTGAGTTTGGTGGAGGCCGTGGACTGGCTGGCGGCACTTCTGAAAGTCTATGACCGGGAGGGCATTCCCGTAATCAGGGTGGCCCTGCCGCCCCAGGAGGGGGCCAGAGGGCCCTTTCACCCCCAGCTTCGGGAGCTGGCGGAGCATCAGCTCTGCTACGAGAAATTTATCGCCGGTGAGGATCTGAATCATCTTTTGGGGGCGGTGGGAGAGGCCCGATCCATCAATCTGCTGGTGGGCCCCGGTGCCATGGGCCGAAAAAAATTGGAGGCCGCCACGAAGAGAAAACTGAAGTTTCAATACGGAGAGGGTCCCCTCAGGGGGATCTACGGGGAGGCCTTACAGGGTGCAAGGGAAGTTTTGAAGGAGGGAAAGGGAGATCTATGTACTTAAAAGAAATGGAGCTCTACGGCTTTAAGAGCTTTGCCCGCCGTACCACCATCAACTTTTCCCAGGGGATCACGGGAATCGTGGGCCCCAATGGCAGCGGCAAGAGCAATATCATCGATGGGATCCTCTGGGTTTTGGGGGAGAGCAGCCCCAAGCAGCTCAGGGGCTCCAAGATGGAGGATGTGATTTTCAGCGGCACGGAGTCGAGAAACTCCCTGGGCTATGCCGAGGTGCGCCTCCTCTTTGACAATGAGGACGGCTATCTGCCCCTCCCCTACAAGGAGATCTCCGTGGGGCGAAAATTGTTTCGATCCGGGGAGAGCGTCTACTCCATCAACAAGCAGAGGGTGCGCCTCAAGGACATCCACGATCTCTTTTTGGACACCGGTATTGGAAAAAATGGCTACTCCTTCATTGGCCAGGGGCAAATTGATCAAATATTGAGCAACAAGCCCCAGGACCGGAGAAAGATCTTCGAGGAGGCCGCGGGGATCTCCAAATTCAAGGAGCAGCGGGACCAGTCCCTGAGAAATCTCCAGGGCACTGTGGAGAACTTGGACCGCGTGGAGGACATCTATGTGGAGGTGTCCCATCAGAAGGAGCAACTGGAGGGGGAGCGGACCCTGGCGATCAGGGCCCAGGAACTCAACCGGCAGATCTCCGCCTACGGCTCCAGTATTCACGCCAAGGAGCGAAAAAAATACCGGGAGGCCTACGAGAGGGACCGGAGGGAGGCCTCCAGCCTTCGAAAGCGACTGGAAGAGTTGATGGAAGAGGAGGGAGAGGTCCGCAGTCTCCGGGAGGAGGTCAAGGGGAAACTCCTGGCCCTGGAGGAGGGAGAGGCCTCCAGCCGGGAGGGGGAACTTGCCCGGGTCCGGAAGAAGGAGCAGTGGAGCGCTAAGTTGGAGCAGTACCGCAGAGAGGAAGCGGACTGGCAGAGGGAGGCGCCTAGAATCCAAAGGGAGCGCAGCGCCCTGGAGGCAAAACTTGCCCAGCACCTCCACGAGCGGACGGAGATTCGCGAGGCCCTAGAGGAATTGGTGGTCTCCCTCAGGGAGGCAGAGGCCGAGGAGAAGAGAGCCAGGGAGGGCTATCTGGCGGCCAAGGGAGCCCTGGAGAGGGCCAGGAGTGAGTCCCAGGAGGAGGAAGAGGAGCTCAGAAAAAGGGCCCGCGGCCAGGAGGAGCACCGGGCCCGCCTGGACGCCCTGGGTCTCCTCCTCACTGAGCGGAAAAACCGCACGGAAGAGCTCAAGCGCAGATACCACAGCCTTCAGGAGCAGTCCAAGGAGTCTCTGGAGTACAGGGAAAAGACCAAGGGAGAACTCCTCCAGCTTCAGGGGGAAATGGAACGGAAGCTCCGGGAGGAGGAGGACCTCAGCCGTGAGCTGAAAGGGGCCAATGAACAACTGACTGCTCTGGCGGCAGAGGGAAGGGCCACGGAGAAAAAACTCCAGGAAGTGGAGAATGAGAGAAATCTCACCCGGCGCCTGGTCCTCCGCCACGAGGGCTACAGCAGTGGGGTCCGGGCCTTTTTGGAATCCTCCCGAGGCAAAGACTACCAGGGGGAGATCTACGGCACTGTGGCGGAGATTTTGGAAATTGAGCCGGGCTTTGAAACGGCCATTGCCACTGCCCTGGGGGGCGCGGCCCAAAATATCGTCATTAAAAGTGACCGCCACCTGAAGGCCATGCTGGCGGATATGGCGAAACTCAGGGCGGGGAGGGTGACTCTGCTGCCCATTGGCAATATTCGGGGACGGGGACTGGATCCCTGGGCCCAGGAAATTTTGGACAAAAGTGGCCTCCCCCATGAGGTGGCCTCCCACTGCGTCCGCCATCAGCCCCAGTTTCAGCCGGTGGTGGACCAACTCCTGGCCCGGACCCTCATCGCCAAAGACGCCACCCTGGGCCTGCAATTGAGTAAGAGCCTAAAGGGAAAGTTCCGGGTGGTGACCCTGGAGGGAGACATCTTCCAAACGGGGGGTGCCGTCACCGGAGGCCGTCAAAAGTACGATGTGACGGATCTGTTCAATCGTAAGAAGACCCTCCAGGCCCTGGAGGATCAGTGGGCCCATGTGAAGGAAAATTTTGAAAAACAGCGCACCCAGTATCAAGAACTGGCGGAAAGGGCCCAGGTCCTCCATGAGGGGGCAGCGGAGAGGGCCCAAAATTTGGAAGGGCTCCGGAGCAAAAAGAGAGAGCTGGAGCAGCGACTGGTCCACCAAAATCAGGCCAGCGGGGAACTTTCCATGAGAATGGAGCAGTTTCAGCGGGAGATCGAGGGGGAGAGTGAGGCCATTAGAGAGGCCGAGGGGGAAGTGGCGGAGCGAACTGCCGCCCTCCAGGCCCTGGAAATTCAGGAAGTGGCCCGGAGCTCCCAGGATCTGAGTCTCTTGGAAGCCCGGGTGGAAGAGGCCCTGGAGGAGGGCAAAGAATGGAGCCTCCAGGTCAGCGGCTGGAAGAGCTCCCTGGAGCAGAACCGAAGTCGCCTGCGCTTTCTCAAAGAGCAGCGCCAGGACTTGGAGGAGCGAATCCATCAGCTGAGCCGGAACCTTGAGGCCGGGGAAGAGAAGACCCTGGAAAATCAGAGGGCCCTGGTCCAGCTGGAAGAGGCACTGAAGGGCTGGGAGGAGGAACAGCTCCTCCTCAATGAGCAGTGGGAGCGGGCCCGGAGGGAGCGGAGCCAGTACCATGAGCGGCGGGAGGAATTGGAGGAGGCCCTGGTCCGCCTGAGCAAGGACAGGGCCCAAGTGGAGACCAATTTGGAAAAAGTGACCGAGCGGGCGGAGGGCCTTCAGGAGCGCCTGGCCTCCAATCCCATGGAGGGGGAGGACCCCTTCCCCGAGGAGTCCCTCACCGCCATTCAGCGAAAGCTCAAGGAGGGGGAGGGGGAACTTTTGGCCCTGGGCCCGGTGAACTACCAGTCCATTGAGCAATTTGATGAGGTCTTGGAGCGCTATGAATTTTTAGGCAGCCAAATTCGAGATCTCAATCTGGCCAAGGAGAAACTCACCCGAGTCATCGCCTCCCTGGAGGGACAGATGCGCAAGCAATTTGTGGAGAAGATGGACGAGATCCACAGGGCCTTTCAGGGGAGCTTCAAGCGACTATTTTCTGGGGGGAAGGCCTATCTTCGCTGGGACCAGGAGGGAGACCCCCTGGAAACGGGTATTTTTATAGAGGCACAGCCCCCGGGAAAGCGGCTCCAGGCCCTGAGCCTCCTCTCGGGAGGAGAGCGGGCCATGACGGCCGTGGCCCTCTTGTTTGCCCTCTTGGAAGTGAGAAGGTCCCCCTTCTGCGTACTGGATGAGATGGACGCCGCACTGGATGAAGAGAATATTCGCCGCTACTCCCTCTATGTGGAGCAATTGGAGGATATTCAGTTCATCATGATCACCCACCGAAAGTCCTCCATGGCCCTGTGTCAGCGACTCTTTGGGGTGACCATGGAGGAGAAGGGCGTCTCTACCGTGCTGTCAATGGAATTAGAGGAGGTACAGCATTATGTTCAAATGGATTAAGAAATTCAAAGATAAGGGAAGAGCCCAGGGAGAAGGGGGCGAGGAGCTCCAAGAGGAGGAAATTCCCCAGGTGGAAGAAGTTC